>NZ_JBMLSK010000343.1:0-1162 GCF_049240545.1 Roseateles sp.
CCCAAGCCACAGCATCTGGCGCCTCACGCGTGTGGTGGCTCACCCATGAATCCAACGCGCAGGCCATGCTGCTGTACGACCGCATTGCCGACAAGAGCGGCTTCGTGCAGTACCGCAAGGTGCTGTGAGCGTGGCCGCCCCTGCACGACTGTCGCAACTTTTCTGCGCGCAGCGCCTGATCGGATCGGCACGCCTCAAACGCCAGACAACACCACATCCAAAGCCGACACCAGCGCGCTGGCCTGCGCAGCCACGTTGTCAACTGCGCGCTTCAAGGACTTTGCAGGCAGCGGCGCGGTGTAGTGCGCCAGCGCATACAGGCGTTGGCCCTGGACCGTGATGACAGGGCACAGCGCGGTAGGCACCTTGGTCAAGGCATCAAGCACCGCCAGCGGCATGGTCAGCCGTGTCGGCAAGCCGTTCAGCAGGTCGCTCTGGACGACGACCACATAGGGAATACCGGCTGTGGCGCTGCCGCTGGGGTTTGCGAAGACGTCGTACTGCGTCATCTGCCGCTCACCAAGGACGAAGGTCTGCACCCGGAATGCCGTGCGTCTCGAAGAAGGCGTTCTGCGCAGCAATCCAATCGCCATACTCGGCTTCGAACGCCTTTCTGCGCGCGGCACGGCCTGCCTTGTCGTGGTGGAGCTGCAGGGCCTGGTACTGTTCGGCAGACAGGATCACGGTATCGATCTGACCTGACTTCTCCACGAACACAGGCTCGCGTTTGGCCTGCGCGCAGAGACTGCCGAATCGGTTCTTGGCTTCCGTTGCGGTGACACGCATGGTGAGCTCCTCCCTTAGCTTTAGCCATTTTAGCCATTGATGCTAACTTTCATGATGTGGGGCAACGCCCCGGATCATGGAAGACTTCCACATTAAGGCAGGCTGGCTGGCGGCTGATTCGCGTGCTGCGGCACTATGTGCCGCCAGAGATGGCCCCCCGCGTGCTGGCGTAGCGGCACCCCTTGTCAAATCACCGGCAGGCCCAAGCCTTTCAGGTACTCGAAGGTTCCGTCGTAGAACTCGGCCTTGCGTGTCGGGTCTTCGGCGTCCCCATGGGGGACGGCAATCACCATGCCCTGTCTGGCGCGGGTCAACAGCACCCGGTAGGCGTTCTTCAGGTAGGTCTTGCGGTCGGATTGCTTGATGTTCTGCCAAC
>NZ_JBMLSK010000344.1:0-1875 GCF_049240545.1 Roseateles sp.
TCGATGCACGGTGTGCGCCGCGTAGCGGTCATCGGCCCTGCGCCGATCCGCCAAATGAGGTGACCGCTCTTGTGCCTGCAGCCGACATTGATCGCGCCGAGGCCTGTCGAGGCTGATCGAACGACCGCTGTCGCTGTCGGTGACCTGGAGGTTTCGACCCAAAGGCGCCAGCCGCAGGCATCGGAAGCTGACCCTGGCGTCGTCAGACCCCGACCAACGACAGCCCGCGCGCCTCGGGACCCGGGGCTCAACACACTTCGGCCTCGACCGAAGCATCCCACGCATCATCTGCTGCACAGTTGCACTCCAATCCATCCGACCATGAGCGCACACGATGACCATCACCTGCTTCATCCGCTATCAGATTGACCCCTTCCAGCGCGACGCCTTCAAGGGCTACGCCGAAGCCTGGGGCCGCATCATTCCGCGCTGCGGTGGCGAACTTATCGGCTACTTCCTGCCGCACGAGGGCAGCAACGATGTGGCCTGGGGTCTGATCGGTTTCGACGACATGGCGGCCTACGAGCGCTACCGCGCAACGCTCAAGAGCGACGCCGAGGGGCGGGCCAACTTTGAGCGCGCTCAGTCCGAGCGCTTCATTCTTCGCGAGGAGCGTACTTGGCTCGAGGATGTGAGTACGACACGCAACGTCGCGCGGCAGGTGACGCCGTGATTGCGGTCATCTTTGAAGTGGATCCGCATCCCGGTGCAGCGCCGCGCTACTTCGAACTCGCGGCTGCGCTTAAAGCCGATCTGGAGTCCATCGACGGCTTCATCTCGGTAGAGCGGTTCGAGAGCCTTGCACGACCGGGACGATACTTGTCTCTGAGTTTCTGGCGCGATGAAGCTGCAGTGCGCAGCTGGCGCTGCCACGGAATGCATCGCCAGGCTCAGCAGGAAGGCCGCAGCGATGTGCTCGCGGGCTACCGACTACGGGTCGCCACGGTAGTGCGCGACTACGGGATGCTTGCGCGCGACCAGGCACCGTCGGACTCGCAAAGCGCGCTAATCTGACATCCATGAGTACGCCCCACGAACCTCGCCTGGCCAGAGTGGCCGCCATCGTGGCCGACCCGGCGCGCTCTCGCATGCTGGCCTACCTGCTGTCAGGCGAATACGCCAGCGCGAGCGAACTGGCAAAGACCGCATCGGTGACTCCGGCTACCGCAAGTGGGCACCTGGGCCAGTTGCTGGATGCTCGATTCGTTGTCTGCGAGCCCAGGGGCCGTCACCGGTATTACCGGCTGGCTGATGCCGAGGTGGCGCATGCTCTGGAGGCCCTGGCGCTGATCGCGGAGCGCGATGTACACGACCGCGCGTGGGCCCATCCTGAGCGCAAACGCCTGCGCTTTGCGCGATGCTGCTACGGGCACTTGGCGGGGCAACTGGCGGTTACGGTGTTCGATGCACTTCAGCGCGAAGAACGCCTGACATCGGCGACCGACGGCTATGAACTGACCGAAGCTGGAATACAGTGGCTCCAAGGTCTGGGGATGAATCCGGGTTCGCCGAGTGGACGGCGCCGATTCGCGTACCGCTGCCTGGATTGGTCAGAACGCCGCGATCACCTCGCTGGCCAATTGGCCGACGAGATCTACCAGCACTTCACCAAGGCAGGATGGCTGCGCCGCGCTGCCGGTCGCGCCGTGGAAGTCACCGACAGTGGCGAGCAGGAACTGCTGCCTCGCTTGAGCGCCGACGCCACCTGAGACCGTGGTGATCGCCACGATGGTTCGGCGATGCAGGGACTCGCCGGTGCCCTCGGATCAGTCTCGCGACTCGGCGGTCCGCTTTGTGGCGTCGCATCGACCGTCGCCAATTGGCCGAGTCCGTGAGTTCGCGGCTGCTCCCGAGAGCTGACACTCAGCAGGGCGC
>NZ_JBMLSK010000345.1:0-6380 GCF_049240545.1 Roseateles sp.
GCGCCAATCAGCACGACCGCGCAGGCCGCCTCGGTGCAAGCCTTGGCGTCAGGGGATGGGATGCGCGTGGTGGTCGGCGGCAGTCTGGCCGACACCATCCTGATCGGCAACAACACCACGCTGTGGCTCCCGCCTGGCGCCACGCTGACCAGCGCGGGCACGGTGCAACACACGCTGATTCGCACCGGCAACGCGGAATTCACCTCTGACGCCACGGCCATCCCCGGCGTGACCATCTACTGTGCTGACGAAGCGACCACCAGCGGCGCTGGCACGCTGCGCTACACGCACGCCACGACCTCGCTGGCCTGGCTTGCGCCCGGCGCTGCTGCCTACGGCTCCGAGGTCAACATCAGCGGCGTGACCAACGCGGCCACCGTCGCCATCTTCGAGGTGCCTGGGGCTTCTGCCGGTCAGTCGATTTACGTCTACGTCGCGCCTGCAACCCGCAGCGGCGTTATCAGCCGCACCGTGCGTGTCGAGGCCGTGACCGGCGCCCGCCCGATGACCTGGACCCGCGCCAGCAACGTCCGAACCGTGACCGAGACGGCCCACGGGCGGCGCGTGGGCGATTTCGTCATCAACTTCGGGCCATCCGGCGATGTGTCCCACGGCTTCATCGCTGCGGTCACTGCCAACACCTACACGCTCCCCGACACCGGCACGGACCAAGGCACGGCGCAGGTTGGCCGCGCCTACGGTGTGCGCAACATCACCATTTTGGGCAACGGCGCCACGCTGGACTACAACAAATCCGGCTTGGCGACCGCGCTCATGTCCAACCTGCACGCCGTGATCCTGAACGCTTGCAGCGACGTGCTGGTGGACCGTTTGCAGGTCAACAACACCACGAAGTACGCGTGCTTGGTGACTGGCTTCAAGAACTTCGTGGCGCGCGGCTTTTCGACATTCCGGGCAGTCAGCAGTGACACCAGCGGCAATAGCGATGTGGTCCACCCGCTAGGCCCAGGTCGCGGCTTTGTGGCCGAGAACACCCGCGCGCAGGGCGGCGACAACATCATCGGAGTCGGCTGTTCGGACTACTACGACTATGTGCTGAACTGCCCTCAGTACGGCGACCTCTCGCTGATCGGCGGTCGAGTCACCGATTCGTGGTGCGAGGACACCGACGAGCACCCTGTGCGCTTCTACAACGCCAACGGGTCGAACGTCATCCGCAATTGGGTTGTGGATGGGGTGTATGGCACCTACTCGACAGGCGCCGACGCCTGCGTGGCCATCATCATGGACACCATGAGCGGCGGCATGGTGGACTCGGGCGCCACGAACGTTGACGGCTTGACGGTCATCAGCCCCGATGCAGTGCGAGCTGACGGCAGCGCAAGCTATGGCTTCATCAATCGCGGCGCTGGTACGCGGCGGAACATTGAGCTGCTGCGCGTGCGCCCTCGCATCGGCACGCCTACCGTGCGCGCCACTTGTTGGGTTGAGGGCGGCTCCAGCATTTCCGACCTGACTGCCGAGTTCGAGGCGGGTGACTTCTCGGGCTACCTGGTTGGTTTGACCGGCACCGCGTCAGTCGGGCGCTTGTCGGTGCGTGCTGCCGGCCTGCTGAACGGCAACAACGAGCTGGGCGGCACTCAGCGGCCTGTGGTGGTGGCGCTCGACTCCAGCACCTCCGTCATCACGCGCTTGGATGTGCAGGGTCTCGAACTGGACGACAGTTCCAGCACCGGCACCAAGATTTGCGGCGTGCTCAACAACGGCACGATCGGCGAGGCGCTGCTGTCAGACATCCGCATGCTGGATGGCGATGCGCTGTATCGCCACACGACGACTGCGGCAGCGGGCCAGGTCCTGCGGCTGCGCAACATCAACGCCAACGCAGACCATGTGGCCTTCTATGACGGCGGCGCCCCGGCGCAGGTGGACCTCAGCACGGTGTGGCACAACAAGGTCGCCAACGCGCTGTTTTCAGTCAACGACCCGACGGGGCGAGACATGCGTGTGCGCGTCGTCAACTGCCGCGCCGGCAACCGCATGTTGCGAAACCTGCAAGGCGGCCACACCTGGCGCATCAGCGGCTACGGCAACGAGCCAGGCGGCGGCGCGGCCATCGTGACCGATGCGGGCACGCCATCGTGGCGCCTCGATGGCGATTGGGACTTGGTGACGGACGGCGCTCTTTTGGATGCCACGGCCACCAACCATCGGGCCGGCGCCAAGTTCTACAACTCGAATGCCGCATTCGGCGCCGGCATCGGCGGCTATGTGCGCGGGGCCACGGCCTGGGTCCGCGTGGCCGCCTGAATCCCATCCCCTGCCGGTACACACACCGCCCTAGAGGCGGTTTTTTTACGCCCAAATGATCCCATTCGTCGGCCCGTCCTACACGCTAGCCAACCGCAAGGCCAGCGTACAGCGCACGGTGAACATGTACCTGCTTGGCTTGGAAACGCCCAGCAAGGCGCCGTTCATCTTGCAGACCGTGCCCGGTCTGTCCGTGTTCGCTGCTATGGGTGCGCCTGTGCGTGGCTTGTTCCAGGCTGCAAACCGCTGCTTTTGCGTGGCTGGTTCGGTGCTGTACGAGCTGAGCGCTTCGGGTGTCGCAACGTCGCGCGGCACGCTGAATACCAGCACCGGCCCGGTTGACTTCGCGTGGGGCCTGACTCAACTGGCGATCGTTGACGGGCCCAACGGCTACACGCTGAACCTGAACACCAACACCTTCGGCGTTATCACTGCTGAAGGCTGGCTGGGCTCCCATCGTGTGGCCTACCTCGACGGCTATTTCATCTTCACCGACCCCGATACGCAAGTCTTTTACCTGTCGGCCATTGACGATGCGACCACACTCGACGCTCTGGCTTTTGCATCAGCCGAAAGCACCCCGGATGACGTTGTGGCGCATCTGGTCGATCATCGGGAGCTGTGGCTGCTCGGGGAGACGACCACAGAAGTTTGGTTCAACTCGGGCGCGGCTGATTTCCCCTTTGCCCGCAATAACGGTGCATCTGTCGAAGTAGGCTGCGCCGCCAAGCACAGCGCGCAGAAGATCGACTCCGGCCTGATGTGGGTGGGCCGTGACCGCAACGGCTCGGGCATGGTGTACCGCTCCAACGGCTACCAAGCCGTGCGGGTGTCGTCCGTGGCCGTGGAAGAGGCTTTGCAGGGCTCTGCGGACCTCAGCGCGGCTCGTGCGTGGGTGTACCAGCAGAACGGGCAGACCTTCTACGTTTTGACCGCTCCCGGCCTGTCCTCGTCGTGGGTCTACGAGGTGTCAACCGGCACTTGGCACGAACGGGCCGAACTGGTGGCGGTTGACTTCGCCCAATGGCGCGGGACTTGCCACGCATACGTGCACGGCAAGCACCTTGTGGGCGATGACGCGGGCAACGTGTACGAAATGGCCTCGCGGTTCAACTCGTTCGCGGGAAGTGTCATCCGCCGAACCCGCATCAGCCCGAACCAAGCCACCCCGGCGCGTGATCGGCAGTTCTTTGGCGAGTTCGTCATGGACTGCACCACGGGCGGGGCTGCTCAGGGCACAGAGCCTGTTGTCGAACTGTCGTGGTCTGACGATGGCGGATACCGCTGGGGCAACCCTGTGCAACGGTCTGTCGGTGCCGTGGGTGAGTTCTTGCCCCGCGTGATCTGGCATCGGCTTGGCAACGCACGGGACCGCGTGTGGCGCGTTGACTTCACCGACGCATCGCCGTTTTCCATCATTAGCGCAGAGGCCCGATGAGCATTCCAGCGGCCACCAAAAACGCGATGTTGTCTGCTCTTGCGGTGGACAAGGTGAGCCTGCACACGGGCTTCCCCGGCTCCATCGGCTCCAACGAAGTGGCGGGCGGCAGCTACGCCCAGCAGACGGTGACGTTCTCCAGCCCCGCTGGTGGCGTCAAGGCCATGACTTCAGCCGTGACGTTCTCCGGCCTGCCGATCTGCACGATTCGGTGGGTCGGCTTTTGGGCTGGCACGACCTTCATTGCCTGCGCTCCAAACGGTGGCGCTGTGCCCAAGAACTTCATCGCGGTGCCTTCTTCCGACCTGCTTTACAGCGCCTCGCATGGGTTCGCTGACGGTCAAAAGGTGGTGCTGTTCTCTGGCACGCCGCCCGGTGGTCTGACGGAAGGGCAGGTCTATTTCGTCCGCGACTCGCTCACGGACTCTTTCAAGCTGGCCGCTACTTTGGGTGGCGAAGCCGTCAACTTGACCAGTGCTGCCAGTGCTGGTTGCTGGCTCTCCGCGATCACGGAAGACGTGTATGGCGTGGCCGGCGCATCCCATCAACTTTCGGCGGCGTCTCTCGTCGTCCCGGACTAAAGCATGGCCGACAATACGACCCTGAACATCGGCGCTGGTGGCGACGTGATTGCCACCGATGACATTGGCGGCGTCAAGTTCCAGCGCATCAAGCTGATCCACGGCGCTGACGGCACCAACGATGGCGACGTTTCAAACGCCAACCCGTTGCCGACCAATATGCAAGAGGTCGGCGGGGCTGCTTTGACGCTGGGTGCCAAGGCAACGAGCGCATCTATCCCGGTGGCTCTGCCGTTGGATACGGTGGTCGGCTCGTCTGCGGCTATCGCCACGCTGAACACTGATCTGCTGACCGGAAACGCGAGCGGCTGGTATGACGCATCGCAGTTTCACTCGGTGTCTGTGCAGATCATCGGCGGTGCTGGCATCAGCGCGGGCGCCATCTTCTTCGAGCAGACCAACGACACCAGCGCAGCCGCAGCTGGCAACGTTTGGCCGGTCGAAGAAGACACGACCCTGACGCCCACGCCTCAGATCGCCGCCATCACCATCGCGGCATCCACCACCCGCATGTTCCGTAGTGCCGTGACGGCGCGATATGTCCGCGTGCGCGTGTCTACCGGCTTCACTGGCGGCACGGTGCAGGCTGTGGCGGTGTTCAGCCAAGTGCCTTACTCGCGCATGGTGCAGACCGTCGCGCAGGCCACGGCGGGCAACATGAACGTCACGGTTGCGGGCACCGTCACCACGACGCTTGGCAACCCGACCAACGCCAGCATCATCAACAGTGCGGCCAGCACGAACGGCACGGTCATCAAGGGCAGCGCGGGCAACCTGTACGGCATCACGGCCAGCAACAACGGCGCGGGCGTGGCTTGGGTCAAGCTGCACAACTCCACCACCGTAACCGTGGGCTCTACCGCTGTGGCGCAATGGTTCGCGGTGCCTGCTGGCGGCTCCATCCAGTACGACTGGGGGCCGCTTGGTGCGCGCTTCTCCACCGGCATCTGTCTGAGCATCACCGGGGCTGTTGGTGACACCGACACCACCGCCGTTGCTGCTGGTCAGGTCAAGGTCATCACGAGCTTCATCTAATGCTGCTCTTTTCGGGCCTAACTGGCGTCGGTGCGGGGTCCACCGAGGCCACCGTTTACCTGCCGGTGCGGTTCGTGTCGGGGGCTTTGACCACCAGCGGCGTTCAAAGCAGTTCGGCCATCCGCTCGTTTCTGCCGGGCGCGCGTGAAAAGGTGGTTGATTCGCAGGGGCTGATGAATCCGGTTTGGTATCGGTTCTTCGACCAGTTCGTGAACGTCTTTGCTGGTGGCGTGGGGACGTTGACCCTCTCCGACTTGGTAAGCGCAGTCAACAGCGCACAAGCCCAGGCCACGACCGCCGCCACGCAAAGCCAAACCATTGCCACGCAGGGCCAAGCCAATGCCGAAGCCCTGGCCGCTTCTATTCAGGTGTTGCAGGCCGCATCCCTTGCAGGCGCGAACCAAATCCCGCCCGTGCTGCTGACTAACGAGGAATTTCCATGACGACAATCATTGACCCCCACACTGGGCAGCCTGTGCAATGGAATGGGCTGGTGGACTACAACCAAGTCCGCGGCTACGAACAACTGCTTCAGGGGGCAGGGCTTTGGGACGACTCTTGGGTCAACTCCCAAGACTGGATGAACATGGACCGCGCCTCTCAGGTCGCGGCCAATGACCAGTTCGACGCCAGCTCCCTCGGTGCGCTGGGCGGCTATCAGGTCGGATCCTCGCGCAACGGCTACACCGTCACCGACTACCTGATTGACCCGCAGGGGAACATTGTCGGTCAGCGTGACCGCTACGACCAAGGCGACTCTTTCCACTCCGACGATTACGCAAAGATGGCGGCGGTTATCGCTGCTGGTCTTGGCACGGCATACACGATGGGCGACCTTGCGCTAGTAGGGTCTGCCGCTGCTGGCGGCGGGACCGCTGGGGCCGCTGGGGCAACTTCTGCTGGCGCTGGCGGCGCGACTGCCGGGACAGCCGGCGCGACTGCTGGCACTACTGCTGCAACCGGCGCGGGTGAAGTGCTGGGGTCTTGGGGCGGGTGGAATGTTGACCCGTCCATGTTGGGGAGCGCAATGTCTACTGGCGGTGGCGATCTGAATA
>NZ_JBMLSK010000345.1:6480-13097 GCF_049240545.1 Roseateles sp.
GTTGACCCGTCCATGTTGGGGAGCGCAATGTCTACTGGCGGTGGCGATCTGAATACGTGGCTGCAACTTGGCGGAGCGCTGTACGGCAACTACTCCAACAACAAAGCAGCCGATGCGGCCAATGCGGGGTTGGAGTCGTCCAACGCCTTGCAGAAGTACATGTACGACCAGACGCGGGCCGACTACAAGCCATACCGTCAGGCCGGCTATGACGCGCTGAGCCAGATTCAGGGGCTCTTGAGCGACCCGTCAGCCATCACCAAACAGGCCGACTACCAATTCGGTCTGCAGCAAGGCACGAACGCCCTGAACAGCGGCGCGGCCTCGCGTGGCATGACCTACAGCGGGGCTCAGCAGAAGGCTTTGCAGCGCTACGGCCAGGACTACGCAGGCACCAAGCTCAACGAGTCTTACAACCGCCTCGCAGGCATTGCAGGCATCGGCCAGCAGGCCACTGGCAGCACCACTGCTGCGGGTTCCAACTACGCCAACAACGTGGGCAACGCCTTGCAGACCGCAGGCAACAACCAGGCCGGCGCCTACGTGGGCAACGCTCAGAACTGGATGAACGCTTTCGGGCAGATGGCGAACTACAACCAGCAGAACCAGTACCTGAACCTGCTGCGCAACGGGGGCTGATCTATGAGCATCGCAAACATCCTCGCACGCGGCTACCAACTGCCGCAGATGGACAGCCCGGTGAACGCTCTGGCGCAGGTGTACCAGTTGCAGAACGCCCAGCAGGCCAACGCGCTCGGCAAGATGCGGATGCAAGCCGCACAGGAAGAGATGGCCCAAGCCGCCCAGCAGCGCAACGCCTTGGCGCAGTTTCAGCAGTCCATCCCCTCGCCGCAGATGCAGGCCAGCCAAGCGGCATTGCAAGGCGGTGGCGGCCCGACCGTGCAGAACGCCGCGCAGATGCGCCCGGTGGACCCGCGCTTGCAGATGCTGCACGGCGCCATGCGCTCGGGGTTGGTGGCGCCGATGGACTACCTGAACCAAGCCATGCCTGCACCCAAGGCGCCCGAATACAAGGTGGTCGGCGGCTCGCTGGTGAAGATCGGGCAAGACGGCGTGCAGGAAGCCTATCGCGCGCCTGAGAAGGCCGAAGCCGTGCCGTCTGCCGTGCGTGAGTACCAGTTTGCACAACAGCAGGGCTACAAGGGCAGCTTCCAAGACTTCCAGCTTGAGCAGAAGCGGGCCGGCGCGGCTCAGACCTCGGTGAACTACTCGCAGCCAGTGGAAGCGATGGACGCGCAGGGCAACCGGGTTTTCATTCGCACCACGAAGAACGGCCTTGAGCCCGCCATCGTTCCCGGCGTTCGCCCGCCCATGTCAGCCGCTGAAGAACGCACGGCCAACGAGCGCAAAGACCGCGACCGACAAGGCCAGCAGATGCTGTCGGCCATCGGTGATGCCCGCCGCATCTTGCAAGCCGGCAAGGCCACCGACAGCGGGATCGGCAACGTCATGGACGCCGCTGGCCGCTCTGTGGGCGTCACGACCAAAGGTGCACAAGACGCCGCCCGCCTTGAGGCCCTGTCCGGGTGGTTGGTTGCCAACGTGCCGCGCATGGAAGGCCCGCAGTCGAACATCGACGTGCAGAACTACACCACGATGGCTGGCCGCGTGGGTGATCGCACGGTGCCGATTGCCGAACGTTTGGCCGCGCTGTCTGAGGTGGAAACGCTGCAACGCAAGTACGCATCCATCAACGGCACGCCGTCTGCCGCCAAGCCTGCAAGCGGCGCGGTCAACTGGGGAGACCTGAAGTAATGGACGTTCGCCTACCCGATGGCACGCTGCTTCAAGGTGTGCCCGATGGCACAACCAAGGCGCAGTTGTACGAGAAGCTGAAGGCCAACGGCTATGACGTGTCGCAGCTTGACGCCCCCAAGCCTGAGCCGACGATGGCCGACCGCCTCAAGCAAGGCGCTGGCGATATGGCTGCTGGTGCTGTGCGTGGCGCAGGCTCCATTGGCGCGACCATCCTTGCACCTGTTGACGCCGCAGCCCGTGCGCTGAACAACGGCAAGCCGCTGAACATCGGCGGGTATGACATTGTTGGGCAAGACCGCCGCGCAGGCATGGACGCTGGCCTGACTGAGCTGGGCGCCGATACCAACTCGCTGGCCTTCAAGGGTGGCAAGCTGGGCGCTGAGATCGCCGGCACGATGGGCGCGGGCGGTGCTGCTGCCAATGTGCTTGGCCGGGTTGCCCCTGCGATGGCTGCGCGTGCTGCGCCTGCGCTGGATGCCCTGCGTACCGCTGGCATGTCTGCCGGTGGTGTGAAGGGTGCGGGCGGCCTGGCGCTGCGTACTGTGGGCGGCGCGGCCTCTGGCGGGCTGTCTGCGGGGCTGGTGAACCCTGAAGATGCAGGCGCGGGCATGTTGATTGGCGGCATCCTGCCGGGTGCGTCTCAGCTTGTGGGCAAGGGTTCGCAGGCCATCGGCAGCACCTTGCGCGGCCCTGCGCAGACGCCAGAACTGCAAGCGGCCATCCAAGCGGCGCGGCAGGCTGGTTACGTCATCCCGCCGACCCAAGCCAAGCCGACGCTAGCCAATCGGATGCTTGAGGGGCTGTCGGGCAAGATCACCACGGCACAGAACGCCAGCGCGCGGAACCAGGGCGTCACCAACAAGCTCGCCGCCGAAGCCTTGGGGCTGCCCGGCGATACCAAGCTGACGCCTGATCTGCTGGCCGGCATTCGCAAGCAAGCCGGCGCCGCGTACAACGCCATCGGGCAGACCGGCACGGTGCAGGCTTCGCAAGCCTACATGCAAGCGCTTGACGACATTGCGGCACCGTTTGTGAAGTCGGCTCAAGCCTTCCCCAATGCCAAGCCGAGTCCAGTTCTGGACTTGGTGGAGTCGCTCAAGTCGCCTGCCTTTGATGCCGCTGCGGCGGTGGAGAAGATCAAGCAACTCCGCACCGCAGCAGATGACGGTTTCCGCGCAGGCAATACGGACGTGGCCCGCGCATCCAAAGCCGCAGCCAAGGCGCTGGAAGATGCCCTAGAAGGCCACCTTCAGGCCATCGGGCAACCCGACATGCTGCAAGCCTTCAAGCAAGCCCGCCAGCAGATCGCCAAGACCTACACCGTAGAGAAGGCGCTGAACCCGGCTTCGGGCAGCGTTGACGCGCGCAAACTGGCCGGCGAACTGAAGAAGGGCAAGCCGTTGGCCGGCGAACTGCGGGACGTTGCGAATTTCGCCTCGACCTTCCCGAAGGCATCGCAAGCCATTGAAGGAATGGGGAGCCTGCCGCAGACCAGCCCGCTTGATTGGGCTTTGGGCGGCTCGCTGTCGATGGCAACGGCTAACCCTCTGATGATGGGCGCCATGTTGGCGCGGCCTGCTGCGCGTACCGCTGCGTTGTCAGGCCCGGTGCAAAACAGGCTGGTTCAGCAGCCCAGCAACGCGCTGGCGCGCATCACTTCCGATCCTCGCCTTCAGTTGAATCTTTTGCGCGCCACTCCCGTGGGTCTAGTGGGCGGCCAGTGATGCCGCAATAGAAGCCCCAGACGGCTACGAAGCAGAGGAATACCCCGGCTTTCCATAGCTTGAACTCTATGAAGTCGCTCACTTCTTCTCCCTGAAGACCCGCCCACTGTACCGCCCAACCGGCACCCCATCAAACCCGCTTCGTGCGGGTTTTTTCATTTCTGGAGCCTGAATTGACCGCTCTCACCGCCATCAAGTACCACAGCACCAAGGCTGACGGCTCCGACAACTCCGGGGGCAAGGTGTTCACCTACGTTGCCGGCACGACCACCCCGCAGGCGACCTACACCACCGCTGCGCTCACCACGCCGAACACGAACCCTGTGATTTTGGACAGTACCGGGCGGGCGTCGATCTACCTCGACCCGGCGCTGTCTTACAAGTTCGTCGTCACTGATTCGGCTGATGTGGCGGTCCCTGAAGGCACCGTTGACAACTGGCAAGGTGATGCGCTGCGCGCCGACCTCGCCAGCACCGCCGCAGGCAAAGGCCCGGCGCTTTTGGGCTTTGCGCAGACAGGCGACGCCGGGGCCGTTGATCGCACCCTACTGGAAAAGCTGCGCGAAATTGTCAGCCGCGCAGACTACAACACCGATGGAGACTTTTCTTCCGCCAAAGGAAACAAGCCAAATATTGACGGGCTGGGTAACCTTGACGCAAAAGTAACCCGCGCAGGCGCGGCATTGCAAGAAAACCTGTCCAGTGCACTCAACGACATCCCGGCCGGACCGCGCGATTCGATAATCTACGTCAATGCAACAAGCGTGCGCGTGTCTCGCAACCACGCGCCCATGGGCGGCTTCCGGGTCCGTGGACACTACACCCGCGGCCGAGCCCCGACGTTTGCCATGCCAGCAAGCAAGGCTGCGTCAACCTCCAGCAACCTGGGCGCCGAATCGGCGGTTCACACCGAAAATTGGTATGCGGTTTTCGCCTGCGCCAATAGCGGCGACGGCGCGGCAGTTCTGCGTCTCATGCCATTCTTGCGCGCGGGGACTGTTTCCGGGTCAAATGTGCCGCTCATCAAAGCCGGCGAGGGCGTGCACGCCTTGACGGCGACGACTTACGCATGGGGCGGCACAAACAATTTGGCCAATACAGATTGCCTGGTGATATCTGAGGCCGGCGCCTTTTCTGGGCGCGTCACGACGATCACGGCCAACGTTTCCGGCCAAGTCACGCTGCAAACTATTGGCACGGTTGGCGCCTACGACTTCCTTCTGCCTGCGCCTCCCGGCTTTGCTTATTATGTCTACCTTGGGTGCTTCTATTTCGACACGGCCGAGGTGCGCAACATCGCCGACGCAGGCAGCGTGGTCAAAGCCAAAATGGTCAATTTGGCAGACCCCAATTTTACAAGCGGCGGCGCCGTTGCATTGGCTGTTGAGTTACGATGCGGGGGCTACATCAGCCCGCTGGCTACCGCCGTGGTCATGAAGGACACGCACACGGTTAGCACAGCATCCACCGGCACGCACGCTGGCTATTTCTGGCACGACTCGTCGAGCCACGAAATTAACCAGAATTTTGAGCAAAAGACCAACGCCGGAAACATGACCGTCACTTATGACGGCATCGAGTTGCCGTTCAGCCAATGGCAATCGATCTGGTATTCGACGGGCGGCACGCTGGCAGCGTCGAGGTCTGACGCCTCGCTTGAGATCAAGGGATGGATTGAGCCTTGAGATGGAAAATCTGTTGTGGGAGCTGCGGCAGACATGAGCACGCCCGTAGCGACAGCCGAATGTAAGCACGCATGCAAAAGGACGACTGATGACTACCGCACTGCTTGACCTGTTCCGCAGCCTGCTGGCGCGTATCCGCGCAGCGCTGAAGAAGTCCCCGGCCCGTGACGGCGGCCCCGGTGAAGAAAGCAAGTAGCGTCTTGCTGCTGGGTGCCGCTGTGCACTTCGGCGTGCCGCTGCTGGTCGATCTCGGTGTCGGCACGGCCGCGGCGCTTGCCTATGTCGCCTACGGCTTCGAGGCCTGCGCGGCGTGGCTGATCGTGGCGCTCGCCTTCTGGGGCAAGCCCCTGTCGGTGGTCGCCGTGTGGCTGGCCGTTGAATCGGCACTGCGCGCCGGGTGCCGGCTGGCCTTCCCACTGACCGCACCGCCGCCTGGCGGCAATCTCTGCTCTGCGGCCACCGGCACGACCCTCACCGCATGGCTCGGCATCGCCGCGGCAGCGCTGGTGGCCCTCTACGTCTGGAGACACGATGCCCGCCCCCACCAGTGATCCGCACCTCGACGCGGTAGCGGTCGCCACTGTCGCGGTGACGGCGCTGGCCGGCGGCGAGATCGCACAGTACGCCGGCCCGTACCTCGTTATCATGGCCGCCGCCATCGTGGGCGCGGTCTCGTCGCTGATGCGCCGGCCCGAGGTCGTCACCCGCTGGGTGGCCCTGGCCTGGGTGGCGTGGCTCACAACGCTGTCGCTGCTGCTCACGGGCGCGGTGTCCGCACTGCTGGAGCACGCAATCAGGCAGGCCGGATGGGAGGTGCCATCGCGCTACCTGCTGGTGCCTGTTTCGCTGGCCATCGCGGGTGTAGGCCACGACTGGCCGGCCCTTCTGGTGTGGGCCGGCCGAACTCTCAAGCGCCTGGTGGCGCGCAAGGTCTCCTCGCAATGATGGACGCGCTCAAGATCGTGCACGCGGTGGCGGTCATCGCCGCCTTCGTCGTCATCACCTGCCGCGCCGGGATGATGACCCCGGACACAGACCCAATCGTGCGCTGGCAACACCTGCTGCTGTTGTCGGGCCTGCTGTTCGGCGCGGCCCTGCAGTACGCGGAGCCCGGTTTGCTGGGCCCGGTTGTTCAGGCATGTGGCGTCCTGGCCTGGCTGCTGCTGGGTTCCAAGGCTTGGCGCCGGCAGCACGAAAGGATCGCTCTGTGATCTCCGAAGCTTTCCCGACCAGGCTCTACTGGGCGCACTTCCGCGGCGTGGCCCGCCTGGACGGCCGCGAGGTCAAGCTGACGGCGCCGCCGCACCTGCTGGGCCTGCATGTGGACGCCATCGACTACGTGCCGGGCGTGCTGGCCACGGTGCTGCCGTCGCGCGCCGGCTGGCGGGACATGACCGCCGACGAGCGGGCGCAGGCCGACCGGCTGCTG
>NZ_JBMLSK010000346.1:0-2971 GCF_049240545.1 Roseateles sp.
AATATTCAGTCGGCATTACGTGGTTTAGCTGGTCAGTTTTCGGTCGGCATCAACATTTACTTCCTCTTTAGGTACTTGGGGTTCGGGTGCCGCATCAAGGTCAACGGCAGTACTCATGCTCAACTTGCTCGTCAGGAATGACGACTGGCGTGTTTGAGTACAAAACTCGTTGCTCGGACGTCATGATCACCAGGGGACGCCCGAGCACGGCGATTACCCCCAGCAACCGCGCGATGCCGGGCTGGCGCCATGCGTCGATTCGTTGAGGGTCAACGACCACTTGCGTCAATTGCAAGCGCTGCTCATCCGCGACCTCTACGATGACGCCAGACTTGTCAGGACGCAGGGACAAGGGCAACGGCTCTTTGCCCGTTTGCGTCGACAGCCACAGGCATTGGTAGGCCTTACAAGACTGAGGCCGCGCCAAATAGATAGAGCACCCGGCCCCGTTTGAATTGATGTTCTTGCAAAGGCTGTACGGCGGCTTGCGCAATTCAGACACACCTCGCCAGTCACAGCACATGGAGCATTCGCCGCAACTCGATGCAGGGGAGCCCTTAATGCCCCTCAAAGTGCCAGATCGCACCAACAAGGCTTGATGGGCTTTCATGTAGGGACTCCCGATGCCTGCGATGACGGACTTTTTCTTGAAGCTTGATGCATGCCGTCATGTTGGCGCTGCAATAGAAAAGAGTCACGCTCGGAAATCGAGCGTGACTCTTGGGAGGTTGTCCCTTACTTGAGTGAACTGGGAGGCTGCCGTTGTATGAGGTGGCTCAGGAGAATCCGGCGAATCTCGGCAAAGCGGGAGGGCGGCACTGCGTCCAGCAGGACATGCAATTCCACGCGCGCCAGTCGCGGCTCGATGAAGATCGAAAGCGGCATGCCCAGTCTGGCGCAGATCTGCTGCATGACATCCAGAGAGATCCGACTCCGCCCGTCTTCATAACGAGACCAGCGCAATTCAGCGCTGCGCTCATCGATGCGCAAGACCCGTCGCGACATTTCTCTACGCGTCAATCGGAGCTCATGTCTCAACCAGATCAAGCGGCACATTTGCAGGTCGCGTTGAGCGCGATGACTCAAATGACGCTCTTCCAAATCTTGCTTATCCCAAGCACTCCTCAAAAGTTTGCCTAGTCGTCGGGCTGCAGCGCCTTCACGAGCGCCGCCGCTCATGCGGCACTCCGCGAATCATCACAAGCAGGGCTAATCCATGCCTTTTCGGCGCTGGACGGCGCGTTGACGACTTCCTTAATAGTCAGCGACGCACCTTGCTTCAGCCGGCGCTGGCCACGGTGCAGACTGACTTGCTCCTGGTCAGCGAACGCCTCGTCCAAGCGCTTGGCCAGGCTGGGTGTGCATAGGTGGGTGTAGCGAAGCAGCATGCGGGTATCCCGATGCCCAGAGAACGCTTGCAGGTCTACCAGCGAGAAGCCGCCACGGAGCTTGGCGCCGGCATCGGCCACGCGGGAGATGGCCTCATGCCGCAAGTCGTGAATGTGCAGGTCGTCGGCGCCAACCAGGATGGCCGCTTCGCAGATGCGCGCCCATGCTTTGCGCAGGGCATCCAGGCTCAACGGAAACACGTGCGTACCGGTGCGCGGCAGGCACTTCAGCAGCTCGATCAGGTCTTTGCGGAGCGGCAGCTTGCGGGGGCGGCCGTTCTTCGACTCGGGAATGAAGGCGGTCTGGTTGTCGAAGTCGATGCGGTCCCAGGTCATCGACAGCGCCTCGCTGCGGCGGGCTCCGGTCATGAGCTGGAAGTTCACGAAGGTTTCGAACAGCGGGACGTGCACGTGGGTGGCTTCGGCTTCGGCCGCATACGCGGCCCGCGCTGCGTTGATGATGGCCTTGCGCTGATAGGTCGTCGCCGCGCCCTGCGACGCTGCGCGCTCGGCGGCCATCAGCTCTTCGAGCCGTGCTGCGATGGACTGCTTCGCATCCTCGGCATGGGCGGCATCGAGTAGACGCTGCTCTTCGTCGCCCTTCAAGCGGCGGTCGCGCTCGTTGAAGTAGCTCGGGCGCTTGACCCCGGACATCGGGCTCTGTGCGACCGGGATGCGCCAAGTGTCGATGGCCATGCGGCATACCGCCGAGAAGATGTCCACTTCGCGGTCTACGGTCGAAGCTGCAACGGACTGGCAGCGTTCGTCGATGTAGTCGTTGAAGTCTGTCGGCTCCAGGTCGGCAAAGCTCTTGAGGATGAAGCGAGAGGTGGCGGACGCCTCTCGCATCTTCTTGCCCGTCGGCTTGTGAAACTTCTTGCCGGTCAGGCTGGGGTTGGGTTTTTTATGCGCGGCGTAGGCTGCAGCGATGTCTACACGGGGCAGACCGGCGTCTTCCAGGATTGCGTTGATGCAGTAGCCCTCGGCCTCGAAGCCCTTGTGGCGCGGCGATTCCTCGCGCAGGTAGCGGGCGAGCAGGTCGCCGAACGAGAAGCGGCGACCCTTGCCGTAGTCGACGAACAGGCCTTGGCGACGCTCGGACTCAACGCGTTGTTGAATTTCGACGGCGTCCTCTTCGGAGGTCGCGAACAGGGTCTGGTCGGGGTAGCCGATCTGGCGCACTCGCACCGCGAACGAGTCGTTCAGCCGCGACAGCTTGGGTTTGAAGCGCTGGATCTTCAGCTCTTCGACATAGGCCTTCACCGCCTTAACGGCGTTGTGGGTGAAGGTGCGGGTGAGGTCGTTGCGGTTCTGGACCGTGACCTTGAACCGCGAGCGGTTCTCGATGGATGCCATGACGTTTGCTCCGTCTGTTGAGGAGCAAGGTCTAAGGAACGGGTTTATCCGCCTGCGTGTTGGCGGCACGAAGGGCAAGCGATTGCCACCAATTTGCCACCAAGCCGCGCCAGAAAGACAAAAGCCCCTGTGTCAGGGGCTTCTATGTCCTTGATTTACAAGGATATTTCTGGTCGGGGTGAGAGGATTCGAACCTCCGGCCTCCACGTCCCGAACGTGGCGCGCTA
>NZ_JBMLSK010000347.1:0-7628 GCF_049240545.1 Roseateles sp.
GCGCAGTGGGGGCTCGGCCACGAGCAACGGCGGGTCCACCAGCACGCAGTTCCAGACGCTGAACTCAGTCGCCCGAGAGGTCAACCGCCGGCTGGGCCTCAGCGAAGAGTCGTCCGTCGGCAAGGCGGTTGCCGCGTCCGCATCCGTGGGCGCGAAGATCCCGCTCACCGAGATCGGCGCGGACGCCAAGGCCGAGGGACGATCGGTCGACCAGCAAAGCCTCCAGAGCGCTTACGACTACGCCCGCAAGGCCGCAGAGACCCTGCAGATCAGCGACAGCAGCTCGCTGGTCCGGGACTTCCGCAACACGGATGCGTACCAGTGGGCGCGAGGTAACCGCACCGCGTCGACATCGGGCTACGACTCTTCCTCAAGAACGGCGATGGAACAGCAGTCCTCCAGCGAGCGGGCCTTCAGCGAGGCCAAGGAACTCGCGCGCACCGCCCAGTTCATGCGCGAGTGGAGCAGCGGCACGCAGACCGACTTCACCAACTATGCCGCGCGGCGCCTTGCGGAGCGCGGCCTGCTGCGGGAAGAAGATCCGATCACGCTGCAGCGCGCCGTGACGGAGATCGCCCACTCGTACGCGCGCGGTGGCGATTCCGCCAGCGGCTACGTTCCGAGCGAAAGCCCACTCGGGCCCAGCCGGCCGCCGGCGGATGCGATCGGATGGGCGACGCCATTTCGCACGGAGTACGAGAGGCGCGAATCGGCTGCCGACAGCGCCGCCCTGGCCAGCGAACGCACCAGCAACGACACGTTTATCGAGGGGCGGCAACGGGCTGCAGGCGCCGGACCTGGCAGCGTGGTGCGCGACGACGTGACTGGGCGAACGGAGCAAGGCCAGCGTGCAGCAGCGGGAACCATCGAACAAGGAAATCGCCAGGTCTCAGATGAAGCGCGATCGCGCAGCGAGAACTACCGATCCACCGTTCGCGCGGGTCGAATCCGACCGAACCACGGCGGCAACCCAGCGGTCTGGGATACGGTCGGCGCGAATACCAGCGCTCCCGAGCTTGGAGCCGAATCCAAGCCCGGCGGGAAGCTGCCGCGCTGAACTACTCGCCCCAGCGCGAACGGCCGCCGCCGATGTCCAGGCTGCCGAGACCGTTCCTGGTGTGGTAGCCGGAGTAGTCATCCATCGATCGAATCGAGCTGCGCGCCGAAATAGGGCCCTCGTGCGCAGCCGAGGCCTCGCTTGCTTGAGATTGGTCCTCGGACGGCAGTCCAATCACAAGCGCCGCGCGGACCTGTACCCAGACACCAGCGACAAATCCAGGCAACATGCAGATCGAGCGCTTAGCAACAGTCATGCGTACAGGCTAACCTATTTAGGTTGATGGAGCTCAGTCCCGGCGTCTGCAGCATGCCACCCATATGCGCCTTCCAGTCCAGCTAGTCGCGACTAACCGAGCGGGCTGTCGGGCACTCGGCCTGGCACCGCAAACCTCGCGGCCAACCACGCCAGAACGATCGGGTCCAGCAGGCCAGACACGAAGATGGAGTTCCAGTTGTTCTTGCCCTTGTGCACGTCGTCTAGGGCGGCGCGCTCTTCCTCGAGCAGGGCCTGAATCTCAACTTGCGTCGCGATGTTCTCGGCAAAGGCGCGTACCACGCGGCTAGGCTTGAGGAACAAGGAACTCCACCGATCGGCCAAGTACCTCACGACGGCCGATCTCTGGACGATTGAACGAACGTGAAAGCTGATCGCCGAATGGCTTGGATGGGCATTCGAGACCATCAACACGAGGGAAACCTTGGGCACCGCCCCCAAGTCCTCGAATCGAGCGCTTACCAGTCGCTCACCAAGGCAGTCATCGAAGTACGGGTGCAAGACACGTTCGCCTGGGTTGGCGCCCAACAGCGTCTCATTGCGCTTGCTGTTGCACTTGCAGGCAGGGACTAGGTTCTTCGAGAAAACAGAGAAGATCGGAAAGCCGTTCTTCGGCAAGTAGTGATCGAGCGTCCCGCTGTGCATCGATCCACACATCGGACACAGCAAGTGCTCGGTCGACTCCCGCATCTTGGTGATGTGGGCCAAGGCGGCTGGTGGGGAAGCGTAGTGCCCCTTCAGGAACGCGGCTGCCGCTTCGCTGATTGGCTGATTCTGTACAAGAGTCGGTGCGCCGTTGACGGCCGCATACTGAGCGTAGCTTGCCTGGACCGTGCCAACCAAGGGCTGAAGCTGTGGATAGCTTCCAAGCCTCTTGTTCTTCGATAGGCTGCCAAACGCCGTCGAGTCATCGTACAGAGGCGATTGAACCTTGTTCACGTGCGCCCCTTACCTTCGATCGCCGCGCGAAGACCATTCAACATTTCCAAGGAAAGCTCGTCCTTGTAGTCCTCATAGATTTGTGGCCAAGGCGCGCCGCTCGCAAGCAGTCTTCGCTCGACTTCACCAGCCAACCTTGACGGCTCGTCCTCCCCAAACACGAAATACGAGATTGCGCCCACGTCGGCGCCGAAGGTGCGCAGCTTTGGCCGCTGCGCGCGGACCAGGTTGTCGCTATCCACGCTCAGCACTGTGACCTGCTCGCGGAACACCTCACGAACGAAGTATGCAGAGTGCGTCGCAATGATGGCCGCTGACCCGGTCGCTTCCAGAAGACCGTCCAACAGCGAGACGAACCGGCTGATGAAGTTCGGGTGAAGGTGCGTTTCCGGCTCATCCAGCAGCAGAAGTGAGCCGTTCTCAATATGCAAGCTCACCTGAGCAGCAAACTTGAGGAACGAGATCTCGCCGCTGCTCAGAGGGTATCCCTCGCCGGCCACGACGCGTGTAGGTTCCTTTTTGACATCGATGGAGGCGAAGCGCTCCAGCACACGTTGCTCCGCGCCCTGGGGCAGCTTGGCCAGCGGCACGTAGGCGCTGGATGTCGATCGAGTCGGGAGATGAAGCTCGTCGGCCTTCGTGATGGCACTGAGCGCCTCGGTGAAAATCTCCCACCGCGACTTCGACGCAACCATCTGCGTCGATCTGGCGACCTGCACGATCAAATCAGAAAGGTAGTCGTTTCGCCGCGACCGGCGAGACCGATTCATCGAGTACCGCTGGTACCAAACTCGCGGACGCTTCCTCTTGTCAGTCGGGAAGACCGACTCGGCCTCGTTCGTTGGCGCGAAAGCAAGCAGCCGATTGATCAGCGGTCGCCCGCCTTCGGTGCCGTCCGTCAGCGCGGCCGTTCCGTCGAGAGCCGCGCGAGCAATGCGGCCCAGCGTCTGGCTTTTGCCAACACCGTTTTTCCCGATGACGACGGCGATACGCTTCGGCAGGTCGGCAGTATGGTCGAAGCTGAACTTGAGGTCGTGCTCGTTCTGTCGCCCCGGCAACTGGAACCGAATCGCCAGCGATGGTGACAGGATGCCCGTCTGCTCGCTCGACAGCCCACGCAGCAGCGGGCCTGCGTTCTTGTATGCAAAGTAGGAGTCGGAACTTCGCATGAAGGACAGAGAAAACACCTCCGACTGGGTAGCCAGGTCGAGGATGGGCGCGGTCGACTCAAACTCGTTCAGAGCAACAAGGTCGTTCAACGCGGTCAGCGCTTCCGTCGCGTCGTCAGCATCGAGTGTCTGGACGAGCCGCCGATACGCCTCCATGTCCGGCAGCATCGTGAAGAAGCGGTGATCGGTCGTTGCTGTGACCGTCGATTTACCCTGAGTCGAGACCAACTGCTGGAGTAAGTCCTTGCCGTTGCGATCGGCCTCCGGGTTGATGAACCCGATGAAGCCGCTGGCCTCAACCGCCTCTTTGGACGAACGCATGCGGATCCTGCAGTCAACCCGCGTGTGATGCCCAAAATCGTTCCAGCCGTCTGACGACGGTACAACCAGGATGGTGTCTGGCGGCAAGTCCATTGCCAGTGCCTCACGCTGCCCAAACAGTACACGCAAGCCGGGAGAGCCACTTTCGGTTGATTGCTTCTGCACCATGGTCTGCCTCTATGCGCAGCGGAAGCTACTCAACCCCCAACGCCTTGAACACCGCGTCCACCGGATCCGAGTAGAAGCTCGTCTGGAACTTCGCGAACAGCTCGCCCGGAACCGACGGGATGTCCGTCACGCTCGACATCGGCAGCAGTATCCGCTTCGCGCCGGCATCAAACGCCACTTGCAGGCTCTCTGCCAGGTTGCTGGCCTGTGTGATCGTGCCGCCCAGCGACATGTCGCCCATGACGACCATCTGGCTCTGCAACGGCTTGCCCAGCGCGGCCGAGCACAGCACGATGAAGCTGGACAGGGTCAGGGCCTCTGGCGTCCCGGCAGTCTGCAGTTCGACCATGTGCAGGTGGAAGTCGCGCTCGGTCGGGTGGATCGACGCGCTCACGCGGCCGGCGTTGGCTTTGAAGTAGTCGAAGGCCACGCGCACCGGCTCGCGCGTAACGGGGCCCGACACAGACAGCTTGCCGCCACCGGCCATGGCCTGGATCTCCATGCGGTAGACGCCAGGCATGCCGCCGTCGCCCATGGCGACGGTGTGCAGGACGCCCGGCGCCAGGCGGCCTTCGGGGATCAAGCCGCCACCGCCCTGTTCCGGCACGGAGATGAACCGCTCCTGCATGTCCTCCAGGTCGATGTAGGAGAAATGCACGTCGTAAAACTCCATGCCGCCGATCTTCTTGAGCTGCTCCTTCACTCGGCGGCGCGCTTCCAGCGCGTACTCCAGGCACTTGCGCACCGTGTCCTTGGTGTGGGCGCCGTCAGGGCAGATCAGCTTCAACAGGCCAGACACTGTCCGCCGCACAGCGATGGTGTCCCGCTGGTTGAGGTTGTTTCCCAGCTTGAAAAACTTGTCGATTGCGTCCGCGAAGCTGCGCTTGCGCATCTCGCGCGCCCACTCGGCCAGGTAGTCGACGATCAGGCCGTACTGGTCGGTGAAGAACTCCGGCCGCATCTTCGGAATCTCCCAGCCCGGCACGTAGGCGTGGAAGCGGTCGAAGAAGGCCGAGTCGATCATCACGTCCGGGAACGGCGCGAACAGGTGGCTGGTCTTCACCAGTGACTCTACCGATTGTCCTTGCGGCAGGTTGCCAACGAAAACCATCGCCGCACTGGCGTTGATGGACTCGCGGCCACGGCTGAACGACCCCGACGCCATGTAGTCCTTCATGATCTGGACGCCGTCCTGGTCCTTGAAATTGATGCCAGCCACCTCGTCGAAGGCCACCACGTCCCACAGGCCTACCAGGCCCACCTTGCGGGCGCTCATGTTGTAGAACAGGTTGGCCACCGTGGTCTGACCGCCGGACACAAGAATGGAGTTCGGGCTGATCTCCTTGTAGATATGGCTCTTGCCTGTGCCGCGCGGCCCCAGCTCGCACAGGTTGTAGTTGTTCTCCACCAGCGGAATCATCCGCGCCAGCAGGTGCCACTTCACGCGTTCCTTGAAGCAGGTGGGCTCCATGCCCGTGGAGCGCAGAAGTGCGTCGATCCACTGCTCTTCGGTAAAGGCTTTGCGACCAACAAATAGTGCTTCCAGGTCCAAGTTCGGCATCTGGATGGGCTTGAGGTCCGCCACCACAAAGGGTGACGTTTTCTGGTTCTCCTCGAAGCGGTAATTCAGCGTCACGATGCACCAGATGCCACCCACCAACAGCTTTTCGAACTGCCGTACATAGGAGTCTGGCACCTCGGCGTTCTTGATGCCCAGGTTGGAGAGCAGCGCCTCGTAGGCATCGCGGTTCTCGTTCAGCCTCACGGTGACCTTGTCGATCACCTTGAATGACCCGCGTTCGCGAATCTTGCTCTTGACCTTCTCGGCCTCGTCGGGGCGCACGTAGTTCTCGGCCAGCACATGCTTGACCGTTGCCAGGCCCACGCGGATGGTCTCCGCGTCGTCAGATGCGCAGTACATGCCCAATAGGTACTCCAACACATAGACAGGGACGTTGGCACCTTCCTTGATCAGCTTGGTGAGGTCCTTTCGCACCACGCGCCCGGCAAACTGCTCATTCAGCAGTTTGTCCAGACCTGAGTCGATGGTGGCGGCCTGCGCCTCTGTGGTGTCGTCAGCCATTGGGCCCCCTAAAAGTCATTGCTGAAAGCCAGGTCGATGCGCAGCGGCGCCCGCCAGGCCTCGGCCTTGGTCTTCGCATCACGCGCAACCAGGAAATAGTCCTTGGTGCGGTCGTAGCTGCCGGCAGCCAGCGTCAGCATCACCGAGCGCTTGCGCTCGTCGAGCATCGGTGAAGCGCTGTCGAAGGTCAGGGTCTGCTCGTCGCTAATGGACTGGTCGCCATCGCGGATAGAGAGCAGCAGCGTCACCGGCAGCACACGCTCAGACACCGCCTCGGTCTGGATGAACTCGAAGCGCTGCTTGTTCGTGACCACCTTGTTGCTGGACCCGAGCAGGCTCACTTCCACTTGCCGCGTCTTGGCCTTCTCGTTGTCGCTCTCCTTCACGACGATCACCGGCACGACGATCTCTTGCGGCATGGCGCTGCCATGAACGAAACGCGCGCCACCGACGAAGTGGAAGCGCCCGGCCCCCTTGGGCACTAGGAAGTCCAGGCTACCGGCCCCTTCATCCGTGCCCGCCGTGGTGGCCGTGTTGCCAGCCCAGGCGTTCTGCATAGGCCACATGCCGCGGCCCAGGATGTAGCGCTTCTTGGGCTTCAACACCCCGGGCATGCCTTCTTCCACGGTGTGCCGGTCGGCCTCGTCCAGGGCGGACTCTTGGTACATGAAGCCGTGGTCAGCCGTGACGAAGATGGTGGAGCCGTTCAAGTTATTGACGATGAAGCTCACCAGCTCTGACAACTCCTTGATGGCGTTTGCCGTGGCCTCGAAGGTCTTGGTCTCGGATCCACGCTTGTCGCCGATCATGTCGATGAGGTCGTGATAGACGTAGACGACCTTGTGCGGCTTGACGAACTCGCGGCCCTTGTCCTTGCCCTTCTCCATCAACGCGTCGCGACCGATGGCCACACCGCCGTGCGCCCCCAGAATGGTCGAGCGCTGCTCCAGCGTCGACGATGGCAGGCCATCCACCGTCACGTCCAGCGAGGCATTGCCCTTGTAGGCCAGGCGTTGGTGCGGCAGCAGGCTGGCCATGCCCAGCGCCGTGTAGCTGGGCAGCACGCCCAACATGGCGTCCAGGCGAGCCTTCACCCGGCTGCGGCTGTTCAGCTCATCGACCAGTTCGGCCGCCGCCTCGAAGCGGAAGGCATCGGAGATGACCACGAACACCCGCTTGGCGCCGCCACCAAAGGCAGGCGCCACATGGCGGGCGTAGAAGTGCTGATGGTTGACGACCTCGTCGAGCTTCCATTTCGCCAGCAAACCGGTCGGCCCCTCCACCACCGCCCCCCAGGCCGAGGCAAGCTGGCCGATGAACCAACCTGAGTAGGCATCTTCCATGCGGTCGCGCAGCTCGTGCAGCAACGACCAGCCCATGGGCTCCACCGTCTCTGACGCTCGCATGAACCAGCGGTACAACTGATCGAAGCGGAACAGCTCGGTCCGGTAAGCTTGAAAGGCAGTTCCAGCATCTGCAAAGCTGAAGCCCTGTAGGTGCTTAGCCTGCAGTTCGAAGAAACTGGCTGCGGCCTCCAACGCGTCGTAGCTGGCGGCCAACGCGCGCGTGGCGTCGTTGGCGCCGGCCAGCAGCGGGTTGGCCCAATGGCCATCAC
>NZ_JBMLSK010000348.1:0-1443 GCF_049240545.1 Roseateles sp.
CGATCTGTCCGACGATGCGCTGGCAGATGTAGGCCAGCAGGAGGCGCCAGCGGTCCAACTTTGGCAACTGCTCCGCAGCGGCCTTGACGTGCTGCAGGGCCGCGTGAACATTGGCGATCATCGATTTGATCAACCCTGCTTCAGCGTGCATCGGCGTCAGGTACAGCGTCGTCTGGTTGCCGCTGTGGGTGGCACGCCCCACGGCCGCCAGCAGCAGTGGCCGACTGGTCAGCGCCTCGCGCCGGGCCTGCGGGTGGGCTGCCCGCACGTACCAGCTCCACCAGTTGTAGACCAGCGCCACCGCGCGCGCGCTCACCTGGCTGCGATGCATGTCCTGCGTGGTGAAGCCGCCCCAGCCCCACTGGTTCTTCAACTCGTCGAACCCGTTCTCGCAGTCGCAGCGGTCGCGATAGAGCTGGCCGATGGCGGCCAGATCGTAGGTCAGGTTGGTCGCCAGTACGGTGTATTCCCAGACCTGCGCGTTGTCTTGCACCGGGTCGTGCGGCAGGGCCAGCACGAACTGTTCGTTGGCCTCGGGCTGGCCACGCTTCTTTGCCGCGGCCTTGGCCGTGACGGCGATGTCGTGCTGGATGCGCCGGCGCAGCACCACCACGCGGCGCGCCTTGCTCCAGCCGCTCAGGCGCAACTCGTCCTCGATCGCCTGCCAGCCCTGGCTGGCCTCGGTGGCACGCGTCCAGTCCTGGCGCCGGAACAGCCGCTCGATCAACCGCTTGACGTTGGCCGTCTTGCGCAGGCGCAGCAGGTAGCGCAGATCGCGCTGCTCGCACACATCGATGATGTCCTCAAAGCCGTAGCCGCAGTCCCCGCGCACCAGCGCCGGGGCCTGCTCGCCCAACTCGTCGAGCAGTCGCGCCATTGCCGCCTTGCCATGGCCCGAGCTGTGCCGCTTGCCCGAGCTGAGCACCGCGTCGAGCACCAGGCGCAGGTTGCCGACCCAGAAGGTGTGCAACACGTGGCTCGGGCGGCCCGGCTTGTGCGGGTTGTAGCCGACCTCGGCACCTTCCTGATGCCCGTACAGCGGTTTGATGGTGGCGTCCAGGTCCAGCACCCACGGTCGATCCAAGGCCTGGCGCACGCTGCTCTTCAGCGCGCCGCGCATCCACGGCTCGCTGGCCTCGGGCGCCAGCGCTGCCAGTGCGCGGCGCACCGAGTCTTCGCTGACCATGCCGCGCAGGCCCAGCGCCTTGGCCGCCACGGCGTCGCCGCGCACGCCGGCAATGTGCGCGTAGCGCTTGGCTCCAGCCAGAATGCCCAGCATCAGCGTGCCCAGCACATCGCGCGGCCGCGATGCATTGGGGCTGCTGTAGTGCAGCGGGCAGTCCTGCACCCAGCGGTCAAACACACCGGCGGTGGCCAGAAACTCCGCGAAGAACACGATCTGCCCGTGCGGCGTGGCTTGCGCTGTCTCGTCCCAGCGCACAT
>NZ_JBMLSK010000349.1:0-1626 GCF_049240545.1 Roseateles sp.
AGGACCAGGCCCGGCCGCACCGCATCGGCTGGGCGCGGCTGCTCAAGCGGGTCTTCGACATCGACATGCGGCACTGCCCGAACTGCGGCGCCGGGGAGCTGAAGATCATCGCCGCCGTCGTGGAACGCCTGGCGATGGAGAAGACCCTGACTCACCTGGGGATCGATCCGCCGCCACCGCCCCTGGGGCGAGCGCGCGAGGCGGGGCAAGACATCCCTGACTGAGCTGCGCCGGCCGGCGCAAGCATGACGTCCCGGGCTGCAACGCCATGCGCAGCCGGGGCGGCGCTGCGCGCCATGGCGGCGCGAGGCCGCAAGACCCACGCCCAACGCCAAGGTCGAGGCAGCGATCAGCCCTTGTGAACGATCACGCACCTGCCGAACCCGACCCACGCGAGGGCGCCGGCACCCACCCCTGACACTTCATGCCGCCGCAACCGCCCCGTATCCGGGTCCACACCCGGGTCCCATGGCCTCCACAGGCCTTGCCGAGGGCGTTTGAAATTCCCAGGGCTCTCCATTTAACTGGACCGCCATGGTCGACCGGCCGCTTTGCGGTCGAGGCTGACCGGCTTGCCGCGCGAGGAGGGTGGCGTCGGTGGCGTCTTGCGCGGCCGATGGCCCGCGGTGATGTCTGCGTAGCGCACGGGCGCGTGCCGCACCGCAAGCTCGAGCACTCGGTAGAACACCATTCCCCGGCTGCGGGAGTGCCGCCGGTTGAAGCGGAACACGAACTCGTTGAGGTACTCGTGCAGATGCGCTTGGTCGATGGCACCTTGGTGGGTGCCGAGAATCCACCGCTTGGCCAGTGACGCGACTCGATGGACGGCAGCCAACAGCTCCGCAGCCTGCCCATCGCCCCGAAGCCGGGCCGCGCGCTGACTGCGTGCTTCATGGGTGTAGCCGCGTCGGTCCAGCCCAAGGTAGCCTTTCCAGCCGTCCGTGATGACCGTGGCGCCTGGCTCGACGTGATCGGAGACGAAGGCGCGCAGCGATGCAGCCGAGGCGTCGGCCAGCGGCGCGAGCCTGCATCGGCCGTAGCCGCGGGGCTCCTTGATCTCCACCGCGATGCCCGTCAAGACCTTGTCGCCCCTGCCTTTGCCGCGACCTACCCCAGGATCTCGCCCGCCGATGTAAGTCTCGTCGACCTCCACAGTACCGACCAGGCGTTCGCGCCCGGGGCGAACGAGCACGGCCCTCAGCCGATGAAGCATCGCCCAAACGGTCTGGTAGGAACCGACGTCGAGGGTGCGCTTCAGACTCAGCGCAGCGATCCCGTCCTTGCCGGTGGCGAACAGCCAGCAGGCGGTGAACCACAAGGTCAGCGGCGTGCGCGTGCGGTCGAAGATCGTTCCGGCGGTGACTGAGCTTCGGGCGCCGCACGCGGCGCACTTGAATCGCCCGTCGCCCAGTCGCCAGCCGTCAGGCCCCTGACAAGCCGGGCAGACAAAACCCGTGGGCCAGCGCAGCCACTCGAGGTAGTCCAGGCAGTCGGCATCGGTTCGAAACCAGGATTGAAACTCCCCGAGTGACCTTGGGTAGTGCTTCCCTGCTCGGTGATTATCCATCCGCAGAAGTCCAACGCTCGGTCCGGATAAATGGAGAGCCCTGGGAATTTCAAACGCCC
>NZ_JBMLSK010000350.1:0-3690 GCF_049240545.1 Roseateles sp.
CCAGCCAAATCGTGCTCGTGAACCCCAGCCCCACGAGCGGCATCCAGAACCGCGATATCGAGTTTGCCGAAGTGGTGTGGGCCTTCTTCAAGGCGCGCCTGCCCGGCACCAGCGCGATCGTCTCGCTGCCCATGCAGCAGGTCGGGAGCCCCGGCAACCCCGCCGATACCCGCACTGACTACGGTGCCGTCAGCTACAGCTACGCCATCGGCACCTTCGAGGTCACCGCGGGCCAGTACACCGCCTTCCTCAATGCCGTTGCCCGCACCGATCCCTACGGCCTGTACGCCTCCAATTCGAGCGACATGTCGACCTGGCCGACCGGGCCGCGCATTCAGCGCACGGGCAGCTCGGGCAACTACGCTTACTCGGTGGCCGCCGACTACGCCGACCGCCCGATCAATTTCATCAGCTGGGGCGATGCAGCACGCTTCGTCAACTGGCTCCACAATGGTCAGCCGATTGGCGCGCAGGGCCCCGCAACCACCGAGCGCGGCGCCTATACGCTCGACGGCGCCACCACCGACACGGCCTTGCTCGCGGTGACGCGCAGCCCCGGCGCCCGTTTCGCGCTGCCCACCGAGAACGAGTGGTACAAGGCGGCCTACTTCGACCCCACCATCACCGCGGCCAACAAGTACTGGTCGTTCGGCACGCGCAGCAATACGACCCCGAGCAACCAGTTGCTCACGCCCGATCCCGGCAACAACGCCAACTTCTTCCAGAACAACGCCTACAGCCTGCCCGGCTTCCTGCGCACCAACGTCGGCGACTTCAAGAACTCGCCAGGCCCGTGGGGCACCTTCGACCAGATGGGTAACGTCGGCGAGTGGACCGAAACCGTTCGCAGCGGCGCCTTTGCCGTTCGCGGCGAGTCCTACAGCACGGGCGACAGCGGCGGCACGCAACTCGGCTACCGCTTCGTCCGCAATGTGGCGCCCACCGACGAGGAAACCAAGAACGGCTTCCGGGTCGTCAGCCTGATGGCGGGCACCTCTGCGTCGTCCAGCCCGCAATGACCGACGACAGACTGGTCCGGAGCGGCCGGCTGCCCCGGGCTTGCTTCAGGTCGCCGCGCGCCGTTGGCGAGCGCGACCCCACCGGCAGGCGGCCGCGGCGGCAGGACCGATGCGCAAGTCGTCAGGGTCCGACGTCAGCGGCGCAAGCCGGGGCCCGCCCATGCCGCCATGGGCCAACCTCACCAAGGAGAGCATGATGATCAAGGGCTTAACGTGCGCGATGCTGGGCATCGGCGCTCTGGCAATCACGTCGGCTACAGCCGCCGAACCGTCCAAGGGGGCTGCGCAACAGGCCTGCAAGGCGGACGTGGAACGGTTCTGCGCGTCAGTGCAGCGCGGCGACGGCCGCATCCGCAAGTGCCTGTCGGAAAACAAGGAGCAGTTGTCGACGCCCTGCAAAGAGGCTATGCAGCGGGCTGCGTCGCAACAAAAGCGAGGCCAGAGCAAGTCGTCATAGCGGTCGCCTGGACGCGGCGGGGAGGTACCGGGGTGGCCGCGACCGATCAAGCCTGAGCGGACTCGACCGCCGCTGCGGCTCGGGGCGCTTCAGCGGGCGAGACCCGTGCCGCACTGGCCGGACGCGCAGGCCCGGCGACGGCCTCCGGCGTTCTCAGCCCGGCACGATGCCAGCACGCATCTGCGCCGCCGTTGTTCCCTGCAGCGCCCAGAGCGTGCGCGCCACGTAGCGAGTGACCTTGTCGAGGCTGGCCGGATTCACCTTGTCGAGCGTGTCGGCGATGCTCAGGTAGTACACCGGGTTTGAGATGTGCGACATGACCGGCACACCGGCTTTCCACAAGGCCTTGGCATCGCTTGGCGGTCCGTCACCAAACTCCTCTGGCGGCACCATCATCGTGCGCCGGTAGTCCTCGGCTTGTATTGCGGCCTTCAGCGCCGCCTGCAAGGTCGGATTGCGGCTGGTGTAGATCCAGTGTGGCTCGACACGACCGAGATCGACCAATTGGCCGTTGGCGTCGATGTCGAACTCCTGGCAGGGCGTCTCCAGATGTACGTCAAGCACTACGCGCGGCAGCAGCGCCGCATTGGCCGCCACGAAGGCTTCGCAGCCGGCGCTGACCTGCATGTGGCCGGCATTGAGCAGGAACAGGAACTCGAAAGGACGCTCCGCCGCAGGCACCTTGGACCAGTAGGCCGCCTGCGCCAGCACCAGCGCAGTACCGGCCGCATCCTCGGTGGCGCCCATGAAGGGCGCATCGTGGTGCGAGCCGATCAGCACCACCTGATCGGTGCGGCCGGAGGCAAGCCGGCCGATCACGTTTCGGGAAACGACCGCGGTCTCGCTCGACAGCACGCTGACCTGCGCGTTTGCGCTTGCGCCCTGCAGTTGCGCGCCGATCGACTGGCGCGTCGACGGACTGACCCACACGATGGGTATGTCGCGGTCATAGGGTGCGGCCGAGTGCGCACCATAGATGTACGGCGTATCGATGAAGTCGTCGAGCGCAGCGATCACCGCCAGCGGCTGCTTGAGCAGGATGCTGGCGAGCGTCTTGCCGGCATTCGAGGTCTGTGGCCGCGAATTGGGATGTACGGTCTTGTTGATGTCGTTGTCCGGGTCGTAGACCCAGTCGGCGCGACTCTGCAGCGCACCGGGTGCAAAGCGTGACATCGGATAGTCGAGCAACACCACCTTGCCGGTCACCGCCGTGTTGGCGTCCTGGTAGCGGACCAGCGCGCCCTGCCGTGTCGTTGTCTTACGGCTGGTGACGGTGGGAAACGCTGCGTACTTGACGCATGAGTTGCCCACGCATACTTCCACGCTGGTCTGACCTTCGACCGTGTCCCAGCGCTTCAGCGGTACGTCCTGGGTGCTGACCTGCACGCCCATGGACGCCAGCATCGAAGCGGCGAAGTCGGTGGTCAGCGGGTCGGCCGGGTAGCCAACGCGGCGAATCCCGAAGTTGAAGATCGTGGAAATCCACGAGCGCACCAGGTCACTGGTCGGCAATGCGCTCACATAGCGGTCGAAGCCCCCTGCCAACGGCGGTGCGGGAGGCGTCGGGGGCGGCGGTGTGGGCGCGGGCGTGGGCGCCCCGACGTCCGAGCCGCCGCCGCATGCAGACAGTCCGGGCAGCGTGGCCGTCATGGCGAGCGCCATCGTCAGCCGTCGCCGCAATTCAAGCTGCTTGCGTGCCTGGCAAAGTATCCCGCCTGAGTCATCGTTCATGCTGAAACTCCACTGGAAAGCGATCGCCAACCGCACCTGGCAGCGCTGAATCAACATCCGTCGGTCCGACTCTCGAACGGACAAGACGCCGCATTGCCGGTCAGCGTCGACAGTCTTGCGGATCGCCGCCGCAACAGACGTAACCGAACCTGTTGCAGATGTGACAATTGGTATCGCACCGCCCGTACGCCAGTGACGGCGCTCCAAGGCGATTCAAAGCCACAGCGCCGCAACTTCGGGCTTACATACCGCAACACTCGGTCGCTGGGCGGCGGCTGCCAATGCGGACACACTGCAATGGTCCCCACCAGGAAGTCATACGATGATCACCCGCTTCACCAGCAACTCATCCGGCACCGGCTCGCCGCAGCCGTTGCGTCGTCGGCTGCTGTTCGGCGTCGCCAGTTCCGCGGCGCTAGCCGCCTGCGGCGGGGGTTCGGACGCAGCCGCGCCGTCCCCCGCGCCGTCCCCCGCGCCGTCCCC
>NZ_JBMLSK010000350.1:3790-4902 GCF_049240545.1 Roseateles sp.
CCCCGCCACCACCTCCACCGCCGTCCAGTGTCTGGGCTGCGGTCGACGCCGCCGTCGACAAGGCCGCCCCATCGTTTGGCAACGGCCTGACGGTCGAAGTGGCAATACCCGCTGGCGTGGTCTATTCGCGAAGCTCGGGCGGCTACACGTCGCAGACGCGCAATCCCATCGCCTCGGCCACCAAATGGGTCACCGGATCGACCATCCTGCGGCTGGTGCAGCAAGGCACCCTGACGCTGGCGACCCGCACGGGCGATCTGCTGGTCGACCGCAACGGCGCACCGTGGAGCGGGCCGATAGGCCAAATCACGCTTTCTGACCTGCTGTCGTTCACCAGCGGCCTGGAGGGCGACGTGGACGAAGCCACCGCGACCAGCATCACGCTGGCCGAGGCGGTGCTGCGGATTCATGACAGCCAGAGCAAACCGGGTGTGCTGGCGCCGCCGAAGGCGCGTTACTGGTACGGCGCCACCCATCTGCGCGTGGCCGGTCGCATGGCGGAGGTGGCAACAGGAAAGTCCTGGCAGCAGATCTTCGACGCCGCACTGCGCGTGCCGCTCGGCTGGGATTCCGCCTCAATCTACAGCCTCGGTGGACCCAACCCGGCGCTGGACGGCGGCGATGGCGGCATCCGCTGCAGCGGCGAGGAGTACATGCGTTTCCTGGTCATGCTGCTCAGGAAAGGGCTGTACGGCGGCGCACGCCTGATCAGCGAGAACCTGATTGCCACCCAGCGCGCCGACGCCTTCACGGCCAACACGGTGATCGTAAAGAGCCCCTACCAGAAGTTCACGCCGGACCCGATGTACCACTACGGGCTCTGCAACTTCCGCGAGTGCGGCAATCCGGGCAATGCCGGCGCCTGCGACGTCGATCCGACGTTGCGCTTCTCCAGCCCGGGTGCGCTCGGCTTCGGTCCGTGGATCGATGTCTATGGCAACTACGCGGCCTGCGTGATGACGCGCCAGCCGCAACAGGGCAATACCGAGCCGTCGGAAGTGCTCAAGCAGACGCTTGCGCCGCTGATCAGGTCCGCGTTGACTTCCAACCCAGCGGTAATCCGGCCGCTGCCCTAGCCCGGATGTTTCATCAGGGACGCAAGATTTGCGCGG
>NZ_JBMLSK010000351.1:0-1271 GCF_049240545.1 Roseateles sp.
CGCCGGGGTGGGGTGGGGGGGGGGTTTTTTTTTGGGGGGGGGGGGGGGGGCGGGGTGTGGGGGGGGGGGGGGCCCCCCCCCCCCCCCCCCCCCAACACTGCGGCGCCTCGCGGCAGGAGTGCCTCCGGAGCTGGCGGTCGGTAGCCGAGGGAGCTGTGGGGCCGGACAGTGTTGTAGTGCCGGCGCCATGCTTCGATCAGCACCTCGGCTTCCCGCAGGCTGTAGAAGATCTCCCCGTTGAGCAGTTCGTCGCGCAGCTTGCTGTTGAAACTCTCGCAGTAGCCGTTCTCCCAGGGACTGCCTGGCTCGATATATGCTGTCTGAGTGCCGACCTGGGCGATCCAGTGCCGCAGCGCCTTGGCGACAAACTCAGGCCCGTTGTCCGAGCGGATGTAGCTAGGCGTGCCGCGGCTGATCATCGCGTCGGCCAAGGTCTCCATCACGTCCTGCGCGTTCAGTCGCCGCTTCACCAGGATCGCCAGGGCTTCGCGCGAATATTCATCGATCAGGCATAGCATTCGGAACTTCCTCCCCTCATGCGTGCGGCCTTCGACGAAGTCGTAGGACCACACGTGATTGACCCAACTCGCCCGCAGCCGGACGCACGAGCCGTCGTTGAGCCAAAGACGGCCCCGCTTCGGCTGTCGCTGTGGAACTTTCAGCCCCTCTCGCCGCCAGATCCGCTGCACCCGCTTGGCGTTCACCGCCCAGCCCGCCTCGCGCAGTAGCGCCGTGATTCGCCGGTAGCCGTAGCGGCCATAGCTCCTGGCCAACTCGATGATGTCGGCAGTCAGCCCCGCCTCGTCATCGGCGGTGTGCGGCACCTTGCGCTGGGTAGAGCGGTGTTGGCCCAACACCTGGCAGGCGCGGCGCTCGGACACACCGAGCTCGCTCTGCACTCTCTCCACGCAGGCGCGGCGGCGAGCGGGGCTTAGAAGTTTCCCCGTGCGGCTTCCTTCAGGATCAGCTTATCCAGCGTCAGATCCGACACCGCGCGTCGCAGCCGCATGTTCTCCAGTTCCAGCTCTTTCAGCCGCTTCAGCTGGTCGGTCTTCATGCCGCCATACTCCGCACGCCAACGAAAATACGTCTGCTCGCTGACCTCGATCGATCGCGCAGCTTCCGCGATCGATCGGCCCTGACCAGTCAGAACCTCGACCTGACGGAGCTTGGCCACAATCTCCTCAGGCTTGTGATGCTTGCGTCCCATTCGATCCTCCTCGGGCAATCTTGCCCCATTGCGGGTGGATCACTTCAAGGGGCGCAGACCA
>NZ_JBMLSK010000352.1:0-1050 GCF_049240545.1 Roseateles sp.
CGCAGCGGCCACTTCGAACACTTCGCGTAGGGGATGCTGGCTGGCCAACATCAGACGCACGCGCCGCGTGTTGCGCAGCACCGCGGCGCCGATCTTCAGCAGCCGCGTGCGGATCGTGGCTGTGCAGGCCTGCTGCAGTTCTGTACCCACCAAGGCCAGCCGCCGCAGGTTGATCATCAGCGCATAGGCCAGTGCCGCCAGCAGCAGGCGCATCTGGTTGGCCGCGTAGCGGTGGCAGCTGGCACGGCGACCGAACAGATCCAGCTGCGCCTCCTTGATGCGGTTCTCGGCCTCTCCACGAGCGCAGTACAGCCGCTCGTACAGTTCGCTGGCATCGCCGTTCAGGCTGGTGACGATGAAGCGGGCATCAGCCCCTTGCGCTCCGTGCTCCAGCCGCGCGATGACGCGTCGCTCACGGTTCCAGCTGCGTGCCGCATAGCTGAACTCACCGATCAGGCGCTCCTTGGCGCCGCTGGCAGCATGACGATCGGCCACGGCCAGGGCAGCCAGTGCGCAGTTCCACTCCAGCACCGGGTTCTTCTGCACACCCAGCACGTAGTCGATACCCCAGGCGTCCAGGCGGCGCAGCACCTTCGGGCGACTGAAGCCGCTGTCGCCGCGCACGATGAGCCGCACGCCCGGCCAGGACTGTCGCAGGCGCCGCGCCAGCAGCTTGAGCACCGCACTGACGATGCTGGCCGGATCGCGCCAGCTTGGGCGCAGCACGCACGCCAGCATGTCCTGCCCGCAGAACACGTACAGAGGCAGGTAGCAGTAGTTGTCGTAATGGGCGTTGAAGTGCGCTCGCTCCTGCTGCCCGTGCAGCGGAACGTGCGTGGCGTCCACGTCCAGCACCAGCTCCGTCGGCGTCGTCCTGCGGCTGGCCACGAACTGCTCCAGCAGCACGCCATGCAATGCCCAGGCATGGCGCGCGCCTGCCGCGTTCTCCAGCCGGCTCAGCGTGGGCGCGCTGCCCAAGCGGTGATCGCGACCCACCGCCGTCTGCCAGACCAGGTCATGCCGCAACGTGTTGTGGTCCGTCACATCCTG
>NZ_JBMLSK010000353.1:0-2071 GCF_049240545.1 Roseateles sp.
CCCCCCCCCCCCCCGCCTCCGCGGGCAGCTTAGCTCGAACGTTAGGCAGCACAAACAAAGTCCGCTTCGTCAGAAGAATCTGTGGGCCAGTTTTGGCTCTGGAAGCCTGCCAAGCACGTGATACAGGGAGAGTTCAGCGATCCGGAAGGTCCTGTAGCCGTACGCTTTTCTCATAGTGACTTTGGCTTTGTTGTTCAGCCCCTCGATGATGCCGCTGGAGAACTGCTTCTTGGCCTTGAAGTAGTTGAGCAGCAGCTCGCGGTGCGCGCGCACGGTTCGGGCGAACCGCTTTACCGGCTCGATGCGTGAACGCATCGCCCGTTTGCACCAGGCGTCGAGGAACTTGGCCGCCCACGCCGGTGACGTGTATTCCCAGAACAGCTGGAATTCTTCCTTGAGCAGGTAGGCCCGCACGCTCTTCAGGTTGTAGCCCAGCAACTCGCGCAGACTCAATCGCTGCTTGTCCGTGAGGTTCTCCGGCCGCTTGAGCAGGCACCAGCGCTTCTTCTTGAGCACGGGCTCGTAGCCCTCGCGAACCATTCGCCGGGCCTCACCGGCGCGCACCTCGTCCAGCGCCTTGTTCAGCTTGGCCACCATGTGGAAGCGGTCCAGGATGTTCAGCGCCTGCGGGCAATGCCTGGCGATCATCTCCAGGTAGGGCCGCCACATGTCCGAGCAGACGAACTCGACCTTGCCGGCCAGGTCCTGGCCGATAAGGGTGAAGAAGCCTTCGAAGCTCTTCATCGTGCGGTCCCGGCCCACCCACAGCAGCCGCACGCAGTTGGCCTCGATCTGATAGACCAGCGTCAGGAACTTGTGGCTCTGACCGATGTGGATCTCGTCCACGCCAATGGCCCGCAGGGTCCCGAGTTCGCGATGCTCCAGCCCCCACTGCACGACATACTCCACCGCATGACAGACCTGATCCCAGGTCGTGCCGAAGCTCAGTGCCGTCTCCTTCCACGACAGCTTGCGTGCCCAGTGCGCCAGGTACAACATGTACGCCTTGGTCAGCGTGTGCTTGCCCATCGCCCAGGGCACTTGCTCGACCTTCACGCCGCACTGGCGGCATTGCACACGCCGCATGGCGTACAGCAGCATCACCGCATAGCCCCAGACCGGGATGAACTCGAAGCGCCGAACGGCCAGTACGTCGTACCCGGGTGCGGTGTTGCCGCAGCATGAGCAATGCGGCTTGGAGCCGCGGCGCGGCCGCACGTCGACCTCGATGGTGCTGGTGGCTTCGATCAGCCGCACGGCGGCGTAGACGAAGCCGGGGAAGTGGTGGCAGGCATTGAGCAAGCGAGCGAGCAACATGGCCGACTCCCGTGGCAGCGCCAATGACGAGTTCCATCTCGAGCCACAGGAGGCGCAGCGCCTGCGGCAAGCCTGCCCTGACCTGCACGACTGGCCCCGATCCTGGCACGTTGAGCCTGCCGACATCGTCGTGGGCCAACAGGTCGTTGAGTTGCTGACGCCGTTCCTGCTGCATCTGCTGGACCAGGGCCTGGCCAAGGCAACCGTGAGCCGGCACCGCGACAACCTCTGGACGCTCGGTGGCGAGCTGATCCGGCGCCGCTATGACGACGAAGAGCTTGCGCAGCAGGACGTCAAAGCCGCCATCGGGCAGCTCATCGGCCGTGACGGCGGACCGCTGATGTGGCCGCGCATCAACGAAGCGGAACAAGACTCGCTGGACGCAACCTGCCGCAAGCTTGAACGCTTCTGGCGCGCAGCGGCTTCCGCGCACGCATCGAGCTGACGCGTAAACACAGGACCGCGGTGGCGCCAACTGAACGGATGCCGCAACGCAGGTGATCGCCACCGTGCAGTGCAGAGTTGTCCACGGCGGCGGGCGGTCGGCGCTTGCGACGAACCGACAGACCGCCGCGGTGGGCAACTCGTGTCAAACGCTCAAATCGGCCTCAAATCGCCCACTGATAGTCCGGAAGAACCGCTTTTTGGAGGCTCACGTCCCCGTCAAAAAACGTGGTCCATGGGGAATCTGCGGACTCAGCTGTGGTGGCGCCTCGTGCGACCCCGATTAGGAAAGTGATTTAGCCCGCACCCC
>NZ_JBMLSK010000354.1:0-2690 GCF_049240545.1 Roseateles sp.
GTGAGCGTCCAGCCATTCCACCTTGTTTGTCCCTGAGCCTGGGGTGACGATGGTGTCCACCTATTCGATTGGTGGACACCTATGCACTCCAACGCCGTTCCCCGCCGACGGCACAGTGCCGAGCTCAAGGCCAAGGTCCTGTCGGCTTGCAACGAACCTGGCGCATCGATCGCCGCCGTCGCCCTGTCCCACGGCCTGAACGCCAATCTCGTTCGTAAGTGGCTCGTGGGTCGCGGCCTCAAGCGCACAGGCATCCCGGCGCCGGTTGCTGTGAAGACGTCGGTCGCTGCGGCGCCCTTGCTCGCTGCCGATGCCCGATTCGTGCCGATCGAGTTGGCCGTGCCCGCCGCTGCGCGCGCCGCGGCCGTCCGCCAGGCCGACATTGCCGCCGCGGTGCTCGAACCCATCCACATCGAACTGCGCCGCGGCCCACTGCACCTCAGCGTGCGCTGGCCGTCATCAACTGTCGAAGACTGCACGGCCTGGCTGCGCGAACTGAGCTCGGGCCTGCTCAAGTGATCCGCATCGATCGCCTGTGGCTGTGCAGCGCGCCGGTGGACATGCGTGCCGGCGCCGAGCGGCTGCTGGCCTGCGTCGTTCAGCTCGCCGGTGCCGCCCACGCCCACCACGGCTACCTGTTCGCCAACGCGCGCGCCACGCGCATCAAGTTGCTGGTGCACGACGGCTTCGGTGTGTGGTGCGCAGCGCGGCGTCTGAACGCCGGGCGCTTCGTGTGGCCGCGTGAGGCTGCGGCTACACCGCTGTCGTTGACCCAGGCCCAGTTCGACGCCCTGGTCGTGGGCCTGCCCTGGCAGCGTCTGCCCGAGATGAGCGTGATCACGCGCGTTTGAGCTGGCGCACGGACACATCGCCAACATCGCCAGGAGACAACTCGACAGCGCGTTGACAGGACATCTGCCAATGGTGCGAGATCGCTCAGATCGGCATCATGCAACGCATGCTCAGCATGCGGGAACTCAAGACCCAGGACTTGCGCGGCCTGACGCCCGACGCCGTCAAGGCATTGGCCGCACAGATGCTCGAGCACATCGAGCGCCAAGACAGCGAGCTTGCGCGCCGGCAACAACTCATCGATCTCAAGCAGCAGCTCATCGAGCGCAAGGACCGCGACATCGCCTGGCGCGACGCCAAGCTGGAGAAGGTCAACTTCGAGCTCGCCAGGCTGAAGCGCTGGAAGTTCGGCGCCAAGACCGAGGCGATGAGCGCCGAGCAGCGACGCCTGTTCGAAGAGACGCTGGCCGAGGACGAAGCGAGCCTGCAGGCGCAACTCGAGCGGCTGCGCGAAGAAGCTGCTGCTGCCGCTGCTCAGGCGCCGGCCAAGCCCAAGACGCCGCCGCGCCGCCCTCGGCGCGAGGCACTGCCTGCGCACTTGCGTCGCGTCGAACACCACCACGAGCCCGAGAACACCAACTGCACCACGCCGCAGTGCGGCGCGCCGATGACGCGCATCGGCCAGGACGTCAGCGAGCGGCTGGACATCGTGCCGGCCGAGTTCTTCGTTCACCGACACATCTACGGCAAGTGGGCGTGCCGCTGCTGCCAGACCCTGAAGCAGGCGCCGGCCGCGCCGGAAGTGATCGACGGCGGCATCGCTGCCAGCGGCTTGCTGGCGCACACGCTGATCAGCCGCTTCGCAGACCACCTGCCGTACTACCGGCAGGAGACGATCAACGCCCGCTCTGGCGTGCACACGCCGCGCTCGACGCTGGCGGCATGGGCCGGCCAGGCCGGTGCTGCCTTGGAGCCGCTGTACGACGCGCACAAGCGCTTCGTGCTCGGCTGCCGGGTACTGCACGGCGACGAGACGCCGGTTGCGCTGCTGGACCCGGGCGCGGGCAAGACCAAGAGAGCTTATGTCTGGGCCTACGCCCGAAGTCATCACGATCCGACACCCGGTGTGGTCTACGACTTCTGCCTCGGGCGCGGGGCACAGTACCCCGTGACCTTCCTCGCCGGCGACGAGCGCACAGGCCAGCGACGATGGGCAGGCACGCTGCTGACCGACCGCTACAGCGCCTACGACACGGTGCTCGACGTGCGGGTGTACCCCGACCGCCGGGCGGCGGCCTGCGTGGCACACGCCAGACGCAAGTTCGACGAATTGGCCAAGGCCGGATCAGTGGGATCAAGCCCGCTGGCCGAGGAGGCGATCCGGCGCTTCGCGCGCATCCATGAGATCGAGGGTGAGCTCGGCAGCCTGCCAGAGAACGAGCGGCAGCAAGCACGTCAGGAACTGACCAAGCCGCTGTGGGACAAGCTCAAGAAGTGGCTGGAACTGGAGCGACGGCTCGTCGCCGACGGGGGCACGACGGCCGGGGCCATCGACTACACGCTCAACCACTGGCCCGCGCTGACGCGTCACCTCGACGATGGCGCCGTGCCCATCGACAACAACCACCTCGAACGGCAGATCAAACCCTGGGCGATGGGGCGCAAGGCGTGGATGTTCGTGGGCAGCGAGCTTGCCGGGCAGCGCGCCGCGATGGTGATGAGCCTGGTGCAGTCGGCCAAGCTCCACGGGCACGACCCCTGGGCCTACCTGCGAGACGTGCTGCAGCGCCTGCCCACGCAGCTCAACAGCAGGATCGACGAGCTGCTACCTCATCTCTGGAAGCCAGCCTCCGGCTGATCGGCCGCTTGTCGTCAAGGTGGCGAGGCTGGACGCTCAC
>NZ_JBMLSK010000355.1:0-4250 GCF_049240545.1 Roseateles sp.
CCTCATCCTGTGCACAATTGTAGATCTTTGCATCTCTGAGTTTCATTCATGAATAGCTTGTTTGACTGGTCCCTTGTTCGCTCATTTCTGGCCGTGTTGGAACAGGGTAGCCTGCTGGCCGCTGCACGGCAGCTGAAATCGAGCCAGCCCACCATCGGCCGGCATGTGACGGAACTGGAATCTCAGTTGGGGTTGGTGCTGTTCGAACGGACCGGACGGGGACTACTGCCCACCGAGTCGGCACTTCGACTGGCCGAATCTGCGCGTGCCATGCAACTCGGGGCTGATGCACTCGCCCGCAGCGTCATGGGCGCTGATCACTCTGTATCAGGGACAGTGCGCATCACGGCGAGCCAGCCCGTGTCGTGCTATGTGCTCCCGCCCCTGCTTGCACAAATGCGCCTGTCACTGCCCGATGTGCAGGTGGAACTGGTAGCCAGCAATGCGGTGAGCAACCTCCTGCGACGCGAGGCCGATATCGCGGTGCGCATGGTCCAGCCCGAGCAGGCCACAGTCATTGCACGGAGGGTCGGAAAGGTAGCGCTCAGGGCCTGCGCCCACCAGGATTACCTGCGTCGGCGTGGTATGCCACGCCAGCCTGCCGACTTGCTCGAGCACCACCTGATTGGGGGTGACCGCAACGACGAGACCCTCAAGGGCTTCGCTGCGGGCGGTATCCCGGCAACTCGGGAGCACTTTGCCTTCAGGACCGACGACCTGATCGTGGTGTGGGAGGCTGTACGCGCCGGGCTGGGCATCGGCTTTGTCAGCGAGCACCAGATCCGAATGGATCCTGCGGTCATACCGCTGCTGCCCAAGCTGAAAATTCAGCCCCTCCCGGTTTGGCTAGCTGTCCACAAGGAGGTACGAACCAGCAAGCGCATCAGGGCGGTCTATGACTATTTGGCTGATGCTTTGCCTCGTGCGATTTAACGCCGCTCGTTCACCCAATCCACCATTCGTTCAAAAAAGCTCGCTTTGCACCAGAAACTTTCCGAACATTGATCGCAGTCGACTTGCGCTTGGGCAGGAGCGCCACTCCGACATTTGATCAACCTGATTGTTTCGAAGGAATTTCATGAAATTTGTTCGCTCTTTTTCACCTCTGGCTGTTTCGATTTTGATGATCGGCATGGCGGGCACTTCATTGGCCCAGACTGAACCACGTGGTTTCTATGCCACTGTTTATGCTCAAGCGAGCAACCTCGGTTCAACCACCTTCGACGAGGTAGGCAGCGCCGGCTTCGGGTCTGGGTTGACGGCCCGCTTTGGAAACGGGTTGGGTCTGGGGGGCGATATCGGTTTCCGCTACGGTAATGGTTGGGCCTCCGAGCTTGAATGGAACTGGCGTCGCCATGACCTCAAGTCACTCAACCGTGGGGGATCCACGATCGCGTCCAGTGGTGACTTTGCTTCCAACATCATTTTCGTCAATGGCCTGAGGCGCTTCATCGGCCAGCCGGGAAGTTGGACACCCTACGTAGGCGCGGGTCTAGGGTGGGTTCAAGAGATCGATTTCGATATCAACTCGGGCGGTACAGAGCAAGCATGGTCAAAGAAAGGCAAAGTGGCCGTCCAACTGATCGCTGGCACCGAAATACCGCTTAACAATGCTTGGAGGCTGGCAGCAGACGTACGCCTTCTGCGCGTTGGCAATGTTGAATTGCCTGCTGAGGAAGGAGTCACGGGACGATTGACCCAGCCGCGCTACAACCCAGTTTCTGTTCAAGTGGGATTGCGACGGGCATTTTGATCAGAGCGAGTTGGAGAACGAGCGTCACTGGATGCGGCGGTCAGGTCTTCGTAATGCGCCCGGTCACCGAACCGAGCCACCGCATCCGCCTTTCTGCGACGGCTGACGGGAAGTTCGCGGCCATCGCTCAACTCACAGATGGCCGCTTCACCGCTACGCCGAACGGTCCGCACATGCCGAGCATTCACCCACCAAGAGCGATGCACGCGCATCCCGGCACTGCCTTCTGCGTCTTCCACCTCTTGCAAACTGCCTAGTATCAAAGCTGAGCCCCGGGTGGTCCAGACACGCAGGTATTGAAGCTCGGACTTGACGGCCATCACATCGTTACCCAGCTCTGTGGGTAAGGCTTTGCGCCAATGTTGAGCGCTCTCCTCAACGATGCTGGATACTTGTGACTGTGCCGCAAGCGGCTCATCGACTGACTTTTTGGGGCTCTGAACCAATGGCGGCAGCAAACTCTGCAGACGAGGCCAGGAGATCAATGCCCATGCCGCAATGACCGGGCCTGAAATATCCAGCCATTCATCGACCAGAACGGCCCAACCGAATGTCTGCTGCACACTGATGAGTTCATCGGCGTCGAGAGTTTCAGCGAAACCCAACACCTGCTGCATCAGTCCCTCGCCAATCATCCAGTAGATTGGTGTCAGTACTGCAGCACCACAGAAACCGCTGACCGCAACCAGCGACCACATAGGCATTCGACCCTGAGGGTCAGCTCTGCTCAACAAGTACAGCGTGGTTTGTAGAACCGTCAGGCCAACGGCAATTTGCATGGCCCAGAACAGCGATATCCAGTGCCAAGGAGCACTGAATCCCGGGTCTGGCGCCAAGGCCATCACCAGTGCCCAGAGTGACAAGCCGGTCACACTCAGGTAACGAACGATCGAGGACCTGTTTGCTGATGAAGTTGAAGTTTGCATGCCCTAATTATTGATATGTTTTATCTTGCGTCAGTTGCTGATGCAAGGCACCTGTCGAAGGTACCTATCGGACGAAACCTGCTCCAACAGGAAGCGGGCGGCCGACTCGGCAGTAATCGACAAACCGATGCCACGGCCGTCGGCACTCAACCGAATCGGCTTGTCCGGGCCCGCCACGATGTTGGGCAAACGCACAGACACCCAGTCGACGGGGCTGCCACGCAGCGCCGACTCCATGCGATTCTTGTCCTCGATGATGGGGATCAGCCAGCGTAAAAATAGCGGTATGACAATTCGATTTGCAAACCAGGTTCCGCTATCGCCTGCGCCAATGTTGGACATGCACACGATGCGAGGGACACCATGGTCTTGCATTGTTGTCAACACGAACCGGACCGAATCAGAGATCAGTGAGGTCGGCTTGCCATCCCCTTTTCCACCGATGCCCAGGCAGTGAATGACGGCATCGGCACCCTGTACACAGCGCTCGACGTCGGTAACCGAGATTGGGCTGCCACCGATCACCCGCAAGCTCGGGTGCTGCAGTGTGACGCTGCCCGGGTCACGCGCCAAAGCGACGACCTCATGGCCCTGTGCGAGCGCCTGCCTGACGACAAGCCCACCCGTGAGGCCTGTGGCACCGAAAACGGCTATTCGGGACATGGCCGCTACCACCTTTCCACGGATGGACGCAGATCCAGTTCGAAGGTCCATGCATCGCGAGGCTGGCTGTGCAACCACCAGTAGGCCTCTGCGATATGGTCCGGGTTCAGGATGCCATCGGGTCCGAGTTCGTCCACACGCTGCGCGAAATTAGTGCGCGCGAAGGCGGTATCGATCAGACCATCAATGATCACATGCGCCACATGTAAGCCTTGTGGACCGAACTCCCTCGCCATCGACTGGGCCAGTGCCCGCAACGCCGCCTTGCCTCCTGCAAAGGCGGCAAACCCATTAGAACCTCGCACGCTGGCCGTAGCGCCGGTAAAAAGAATGGTGCCGCGACCGCGAGGCAGCATCGCACGCGCAGCCTCGCGGCCGGCCAGAAAGCCCGCCAAGGCACACATCTCCCAGACCTTGAAGTACTTCTGAGCCGTTGTCTCGAGGACTGGGAATCGGACATTGCCGCCTACGTTGAAGACCAACACCTCGATCGGCCCGATGTTGGCTTCGATGTGCTGGAAGAAGTTGACCACCTCGTCCTCGCGTCGTGCGTCGAGCCCAAAGGCGAGAGCCCGACCCCCCTGGGCCGTGATCTGGTCCACCAGCGGTTTCAAGGCTGCCTCAGTGCGCCGCGCCACGCAGATGGTGTAGCCCTCCTTGGCGAAGCGCCGGGCCACCGCTGAACCCGTGGCGTCACCAGCGCCGATCACACAACAGACTCCTTGTCCGGACATGGCATTCTCCTTGGTAAAGGCCTTATGCCCGGGCAGTGGGTCGAGCAGATACCTGAGCGAACCAGCGCGACAGGTTGGTCATCTCCGGCGGGATGCGCAAGCCCACCGCTTTGCCCAGGACGCAAGCACACTGCGCGACGATGTCGGCCAGGGTGTAGTCATCGCCAGCGATGT
>NZ_JBMLSK010000356.1:0-5019 GCF_049240545.1 Roseateles sp.
ATCATCACCGAGGCCCGTGCTCGGTATGAGCGCGCCCAAGAGGTTTGGGGGCCGATCTACAAAGAGTGCCGCGAGGACATGCGGTTCTCCGACCCGACCGACCCGCAGCAGTGGCCGGAGGACGTGAAGCGCGAACGGCAGAACGCCGAAGGTGGCGCGCGGCCTTGCTTGGTGTTCGACCAGACAAGCCAGTTCGTCCGTCAAGTCATCAACACCGCACGCCGCAACAAGCCGGCGCTGTCGTTCCTGCCTGTGGACGACACCAGCGATCCCAAGTTGGCCGAAGTGCTGGCGGGTCTTGCCAAGCAAACCGAGTACGCAAGCCGGGCCGATGTGGCTTACATCACCGCCTTGGGCCAATCCACGCGCGGCGGCATCGGCTGGTTCCGCCTGGTGCTGAAGCCGCTGAAGGGCGCCAAGGTTCAAGGCCAGCAGTGCGCCGAGATTGAGCGCGTGCCCGAGTTCGAGGCTGTGCTTGTCGATCCCGATTTCACGCAGCCTGACGGCTCGGATATGGGCTGGGGCTTCGTTGAAGTCTCCATGCACAAGGACGACTTCAAAGCCAAGTGGCCCGATGCCACGATGGTGGATTGGGACGACTCGGGCTGGTTCACGAAGGACCATGTTCGCGTCTGCGAGTATTACCGTGTGGTGGACGTTCCCGCGTCTGAGGATGCCGAAGGCGGGCGCGTGGTCGAGCACTTCAAGCTGTCGGGCGAAGACGTTCTTGAACGCTCGGTGTTCCCGGCTGAGTTCGTGCCGCTGTTCCCTGTCCTTGGCAACGAGGAATGGGACGAAGGCAAGCGCCGTCTGTCTGGTTGCGTGCGTCTCGCCAAGGATGGGCAGATCACCTACAACTTTGAGCGCAACGCCGCTTATGAGGCTGTGGCGCTTGGCCCGAAAGCTCCGTGGTTGGCTCCTGCTGAAGCCATCGAAGGCTATGAAGGCCACTGGAAGCAGGCCAACCGGGGGAACATCGCTTATCTGCCGTACAACACGGTAGACGAACACGGCAACCCGCTGCCGTTCAAGCCTGAGCGTATCTCGCCCGCTGGCGTTGCCGTTGGCTGGGCTGATCTTGCAGAGCGCAGCAAGAACGACATTCAGGCTGCATTGGGCATGTACCAAGCGGCCATCGGCAACAACCCCAACCAGCAGAGCGGGCGGGCTGTTCTGGCCTTGCAGGACAAGGCCGATGTGGGTTCGTTCCACTACGTGGACAACCTTGCTTTGTCCATCGCGCACCTGGGCCGCGTGCTGACGCAAGTTTGGCCGGTGATCTACGACCAAGAGCAGGTTCTTCGCATCATCGGCAAGGACGACGAACCCGAGTTCGTGCGTGTGGACCCGACGATGGAAACGGGCTACCAAGAGCGCCCGTCTCTCAACGGGAAAAAGGAAGTTGTGGTGAACCCCGCAGTGGGTCGCTATGACGTGCGCGCAGTGGTTGGCCCGGCCTTCCAGACCCGCCAGCAAGAAGCCGCCGCAGAGATTGGCGAGATGGTCAACGGCAACCCGCAGTTGATGGCGATTCTTGGCGACCTGTGGGTGAAGCTGCGCAACTTCCCCGACGCCGACAAGATCAGCCGCCGTCTGAAGGCCATGCTCCCGCCGCAGGTTCAGCAGGCCGAAAGCCAGGAAGAAGGCGCCCCGCAGATTCCGCCGCAGGTTGAAGCCGCTTTGCAGCAAGCCGGGCAGGAAATCCAGCAACTGCGCCAGGCGCTGCAAGAAGCCCAAAGCGGGATGCAGGCCAAGCAGCTAGACGCGCAAGTGAGCATGCAGCTTGAGTCCATGCGTATGGAAAGCGCAGAGCGCATCGCCGCATTGCAAGCCGATGCAGCCCAAGACCGCGAAGAACTCAAGGGCTTGATTGCCCTGCTCAAGCAGCAGATGCAGCCGCCGCCACAACTGGCCGCCGCTGTGTCGCAAGACATGACCTGAGAGATACCGCACTGAACGAAGCCGCCAAGGGAAACCAAGGCGGCTTTTTTCATGCCCTGACTTGGCGCAGGTTGACGCCATGACCGCGAAAGCAAATGGAAGAAACCAACGTGTCGCCTGTCGCAGACACGCAAATCCCTGCGCCTGAACTGGCCGAATCACCGGAAGTCGCCACCCCGGAAACCGTCGAAACCCAGCCTGAGCAGACGCGCGAGGAAGACCCTCATGCGAAGAGCCTCAAGAGCATGGAACGGCGTATCCAGCGCCTGACCGCTGCGCGTTACCAAGCCGCCGCCGATGCCGAACAAGCACGGAAGGAAGCCGAGCAACTGCGCCAACGGTACAGCCAGTACGAGCAACAACCGGAACAGCAAGAGCTGACGCCTGAAAAGGTGCTGCCCATTGCCCAGCAGATCGCGCAGCAGATGCGCGAAGTGGAGAAGGTGAAAGACACCATTTCCACGGTGCTGACGAAGGGCAAAGCCTTGGAAGGCTTCGACGCCGCTTGCAACCTCGTCGACGTGGAAGTGCCGTTTTACGAGCGCAACGGGAAGCCTTCGGACTTCTTGCGCGCCGTGTTGGCGTGTGACGCACCCGAAAAGGTGCTGCACCACCTGGGCAAAAACCCGGACGTTGCCGCCGAGCTGGCAGGCAAAGACCCCTTCCAAGTGGCTCGCAAGTTGGCCCGCATCGAAATCGAGATGCAGGCCCCGAAAGAGCCGAAGCAGTCCACCGCCCCGAAGCCCATCGCGCCCGTCAAAGGCAAGCGCGAGGACAGCGGCTTGTCTGACGAATTGCCCACTGAGGAGTGGGTGAAGCGCTTTCACAAGTTGCGTCGGGGCTAACGCCAAACCTGAAAGAGAACCATGCCCAATACCATCCTGACCCCCACCGCTGTGACGCGCGCCGCCGCAGCCATCCTGCACCAGAAGCTGAACTTCGTCGGTCGCGTCAACCGCCAGTACGACGACCAGTACAAGGGCTCCGGCGCCCCCGTGAAAGGCAAGTTCGGCCCGACGCTGAAGATTCGCATGCCGAACGAATACACCGTTCGCACCGGCATCAACATGTCCGCGCAGGACACGAACGAAACCAGCGTTGACCTGACGGTCAGCACGGTGAAGGGCGTGGACATGAACTTCACCTCGCAAGAGCTGGCCTTGTCGCTGGAAGACTTCTCCGAGCGCATCATCGAGCCGGCCATGTCGGTTCTGGCGGCCAACATCGAAGCCGACGCGCTGAGCATGTACCAAGAGGTTTACAACCTCGTGGACGGCGACACCGTGGCCTTCGGCTTCAACGCCACCAGCGATGCCAGCACCGCGCTGACGAAGATGCTGGCGCCCATGTCGGGCCGCACGATGACCATGAACCCGGACCACGCCAACCGTTTCCGCAAGGACACGAAGGGCCTGTTCCAAGCTGCTGACAACATCAGCAAGCAGTACCGGGACGGCATCATCGGCATGACCAGCGGTTTCGAGGTGTACGAGAACACCCTGTTGGTTCCGCACGGCACCGGCACCGCGGCCAAGACCACCGGCTACCTGGTGAACGGCGCCACGCAAACCGGCTCCACGCTGGTGGTGGACACCGGCACGACCACGTTCAACCGTGGCGACGTGTTCACCATCGCCAACGTGTTCCGCGTGCACCCGGAAACGAAGGCCAACACCGGCGAACTGCAACAGTTCGTCGTGCTGACCACGACCGGCACTTCGGCAACCTCGCTGTCGATCAGCCCGGCCATCGTGACCTCTGGCGCCCGCCAGAACGTCAGCGCTTCGCCTGCCGACAACGCCGCGATCACCAAGGTGGGTGCAGGCGCTTCGGAAACGCTGGTGCAGTCGCTGGCCTTCCACAAGGACGCCTTCGCCTTCGTGACCGCTGACCTGCCGCTGCCTGAAGGCACCGACTTTGCGGCCCGCGAAGTGGTGGACGGCATCAGCGTTTCGCTGGTGCGCGACTTCTCCATCAGCGACCGCAGCTTCCCGTGCCGACTGGACGTGCTGTATGGCTACAAGGCCATCCGCCCGCAACTGGCCGCCCGCGTGCACAACGACGGCTAACAGCCTGGGCCCCTCTTCGGAGGGGCTTTTTTGATGCTCTCAACGGGGCATGAAAAAAGCCATGACCACAGCAAACACACTCATTGCCGACGCGCTGACCGAGATCGGCGTTTTGGCCGCAGGGCAGACTCCCACGGCAGACGATGCCGGCCTTGGTCTGCGCCGCCTGAATCAGCTTGTGGAGCGCTGGTCTAACCACCGCCTGTTCTTCCCTGCGCTGACTGAAATCAGCGTGCCTCTGACCGGCTTGCAAAGCTACACCATCGGCCCGACTGGCGCTGTTGTTGCCAGCCGGCCTATCAAGGTGGTGTCTGCCAAGTTCGTAGACGCCTCGGGGCTGGAAACGCCCGCCGAAGTGGTCAACAACATCACTTGGGACGACATTTTCAACAAGGACGTTACCGGCTCGCCTGAGTGCATCTGGTACGAAGCCAGCACCGGCAATGGCCGCGTGTGGGTCTACCCCAAGGCCAGCGGCTACACGCTGAAGATGGAGTGCCAAACCCTGCTGCGCTCCTTCGCGCAAAGCACGGAACTTGACTTGCCCGAGGGCTACGAATCCGCGCTGATGCTGACGCTGGCGTGCGACCTGTGCCGTTCCTTCAATCGCCCGGTGCCTGCTGAGCTGCGCGCCGCTGCGACTGCTGCAACCCGCGCGATCAAGCGCACCAACAACGCTCCATTGCTCCTGTCGCTTGACATGGTGGGCGAGGAATACCAGATCGAAAGGGGCTACTGATGCCAACGATTCAAGCGGGCGCACTCGCCAACGTGTTTTGCCCTGTTGGCGGCAGTGTGACCGTCACCCCGGCTGCACAAGCCCGCGTGATCGTTGACGACCGCGACGCAGGCGGTGCAGTGGCTCAGATCATTTCCGGCGCGCAGACCTTCACGACCGACGCAGGCGGGTCTATCCGCATCGAAGCCGTGGGCGGCTCTGTGACCTACACCGACGCGCCAATCAGCACGACCGCGCAGGCCGCCTCGGTGCAAGCCTTGGCGTCAGGGG
>NZ_JBMLSK010000357.1:0-1205 GCF_049240545.1 Roseateles sp.
CGCACGTCGCTCCAGCGCCAGTAGGTGGCGTCGGTGACGTTGTTCAGGTTGGCGATGAGCGTCCAGCGTGGGCTTGTCTGCCAGCGCGCGCTGAAGTCGAGCACGGTGTAGCCCTCGGGCGCGAAGGCAGCGGGCGTGGCGGCGCGGATGCGGTCGCGCGTTTTGGCTTGCGTGTGCAGCACATCGGCGCGAAGGTCCCAGGCGCCGGCCAGGTAGCGCAGGCCCAGCGCCGTGCGGGCGGGCTCCACGCTGTCCAGCGGCTCGGCCACACCGTTGCGGGTGCTGGTGCCGCGGGTCAGGGCGGTGGCGGCGTTCAGGCTCCAGGCGGGCGACAGGCGCCACTCGCCGCGCAGTTCCACGCCCCGAATGCGCGCTTGGGCCAGGTTGATGAACTGGAAGATGGTCGGATCGGCTGGCGTGCCGGCGCCGCTGACGGCTTCCTGGCTGATGAAGTCGCGGTAGCGGTTGTCGTAGGCGGCCACCTGCCAGTGCCAGCCACCGGCCTTGCCGCGCAGGCCCACTTCCAGGCTTTGTGCGGTCTCGGGCAACAGGTTCGGGTTGCCCACGCTGCGGTAGCCCGAGGCTACGTTGGTGAAACCGTTGTTCACCTGCCCCGGCGTTGGCGCGCGGAAGCCGCGCGACCATTGGGCGTAGGGGGCAAAGGCATCGGCGACGCGCCAGACGGCCCCCAGCCTGGGCGTGACCGCGCTGTCTGACAGGCCGACGACAGCGCCACCGCTGTAGCCGTCCGTCGACGGGCTGAGCCTGAAGCTGTCGAATCGCAGTGCCGGGATGATCGTCAGGCGGCCGGGCAGTCCTGCCACGCCTGGCAGTTCCATCTCGCTTTGCACGAAGGCGCCGGCCAGGGTGTAGTCGGTGTCGGGGAAGGGCTTGGCAGGAAAGGTCTCGCCAAAAGGCGGCGGTGCGCTCGGGTTGGGCGTGCCGTCGCGCACCGCCGTGATCTCGGTGCGGCTGGCGTCGATGCCGTAGCTCAGGCGTTGCGGCAGCGCGCCCGACAGCGAGGTTTCGAACTGCGTGGACAGGCCCACCACTTTCTCGCGGTAGCGGCTGGTGCGGGTGCGGTCGGCGGCGGTGTTGCGGTCTTCGGTGGCGAACTGGCGCGTGTCGGCGTCCTGCACGTACAGCCGTGATTCGGCCTTCTGGAACCACAGGCCGTTGAGGTCGTCGTAGCGGTGCTCGGCCGA
>NZ_JBMLSK010000358.1:0-36690 GCF_049240545.1 Roseateles sp.
CTGGTGCTGGCCATCGGCATCGTGGTGGACGACGCCATCGTGGTGGTGGAGGCCGTCGAGAAAATCATGCACGACGAGCATCTGGACGCGACCAGTGCGGCCATCAAGGCCATGCAGGGCATTGGCGGCGCCATCGTCGGCGTGACGGCGGTGATTTGCGCGGTGTTCGTGCCGATTGCCTTCTTGGGCGGCGTGACCGGCACCCTGTACAAGCAGTTCGCCATCACCATCACCTTCGCCACTCTGCTCTCGGCCATCACCGCCTTGACGCTAACGCCGGCCCTGTGCGCATTGATCCTGAAGCCCGGCATGAAAAAGCTCAAGCCGATCCAAGCCTTCGACCGTTTCTTTGAGCGGGTCACCGGCGGCTATGTGGCTGGCGTGAAGCTGCTGCTGGGGCGCAAGCTCTTGTCATGGGCGGTCTACGGCGGCTTGATCGCCGGGGTGGTGTATTTGTTCGGCGCCATTCCGGGCGGCTTTGTGCCGGAAGAAGACAAGGGCACCATTTATGTGGCGGTGGACTTGCCTGCTGGCGCCTCGCCCGAGCGCACCCGCGAAGCCCTGAAGAAAGCCGAAGCCATTTTGGCCAGCGAAGACGCCATCAAGGACAGCACCGCGATTCTGGGCTTCTCCATCTTCTATCGCTATGCCAACCAGGCCTTTGTCTTCACCACCCTCAAGCCTTGGGAGGAGCGCAACACGCCCGAAACCCGCGTGGCCGGCCTGATCAAGCGACTCAATCAAAAGTTCGCCAGCATCACCGAGGCTCGGGTCTTCGCGCTGAACGAGCCGCCAATCTCAGGCATGGGCAATGTGGCCGGCTTTGACTACCGGCTGCTGTCTCTGGATGGCGACCGCGCCAAACTCAATGCAGCGACCATGGCGATTGCCGGCGCAGCGGCCAAGGATGAGCGACTGCTCGGCGCCCGCAGCGTGGCAGCGCCTGAGGTTCAGACCCTTTTCCTCGATGTGGACCGCAACAAGGCCAAGGCCTTGGGCGTCTCGGTGCCCGATCTCTATGCCACGGTGGGCACCTTGATGGGCTCCTCTTTCGTCAACCAATTCACCGCTTTTGGCACCAACCTCAAGGTCAAGATGCAGGCGGAACAAAGCTTCCGCTCTGACCCTGCGGCCTTGGAGCGCTTCCAGATCCGTAATGCCAATGGTGACCTCGTGCCCCTGGCCGCCTTGATGCGCACCGAATGGCGCTCGGCCCCCATCGCCTTGACCCGTTACAACGGCTACCCCTCGGTGCAACTCAATGGCGGGCCGGCGCCCGGCCGCAGCTCCGGCGAGGCGCTGCAGGCCATGGAAGAAATCTCCGCCAGCACGCTGCCCGAGGGCACCAGCTTTGAGTGGTCAGGCCAGTCTTTGCAAGAACGCTCGGCGGGCTCTCAATCGGCCGGCATCTTTGCACTGTCCTTGATCTTCGTGTTCCTGTTCCTGGCCGCGCTGTATGAAAGCTGGACCCTGCCGGTGGCCGTGTTCCTGATCGTGCCGATTGCGATTTTGGGCGCCTTGATCGCTCTGCTCTTCCGACAATCTCCGAACGATGTGTTCTTCCAGGTCAGCTTGATCACCCTGGTGGGCTTGGCGGGCAAGAACGGCATCTTGATCGTGGAGTTCGCCAAGCAGCAGTACGAGTCCGGCAAGGGCATTGTCGAGGCCGCCATTGAGGCCGGGCGCCAGCGTCTGCGGCCGATTGTGATGACCTCGCTGGCCTTTATTCTGGGCGTCTTGCCGCTGGTGAAGGCCACCGGCGCGGGTGCTGCCACCCAACACTCGGTGGGCACCGGCATCTTGGGCGGCATGTTGGCGGCCACCCTGGTGGGGGTGTTTTTCACACCGCTGTTCTATGTGGCCATGATGAGCTGGTTCGGCGGCAAATCCAAACCGAAGCAAGCGCCGCCCGATGCAGCCAAGCCCAGCGACAAGGCCGAGGAGGTGCAAGCATGAAACGCCATCGTCCTTCCTTCAATGCCTCAGCACCGATGACCATGGCCTTGTTGGCCAGCGCCCTGCTGCTGAGCGCTTGCAGCAGCACGCCGGATCATTCCGCTGATGGACCCAAGGCCGATAGACCCCTGACCATGCCGCAGGCTTGGAAGAGCCCGGCCAATACCCAAAGCAATCTGGCCGAGCGGCCCTTTGCCAGCCTGTTTCGTGACGCCGAATTTGAAGCCCTGATCCAAGAGGCGCTGCGCAACAGCCCAGACATCCGCATCGCCGCGCAAAGAGTGGAGCTGGCGCGGGCCCAGTACGGTCTGCAAAAGTCCGCCTCTTTGCCAAGCCTGGGCGCAGACGCCAGCGCAAGCCGCCAGCGCGCGCCCAGCGGGCTCAGCAGCACGGAGAACCTGGTCTCCTCCAACTATCGCCTGGGTGTGGCCATGCCGGCCTGGGAGATTGATTTGTGGGGGCGGCTGGGTTCTTTGAATGATGCGGCGCTGCGCAATCTGGAATCCAGCGAAGCGCTGCAGCGCTTTGCCCAAGTGGGTTTGGTTTCCGAGATCGCGGCCGGCTGGCTCAAGCTCTTGGAGTTTGACCAGTCCATCGAGATCGCCAAAAGCACCCAGAGCTCGCGCGCCGAATCGCTGCGCATTGTGAGGCTGCGCTTCAACGCCGGTGTGGTCTCCAAAGTGGATGTGACCCAGGCCGCCACGTCCTTGGCCCAAGCCGAAGCGGCGCTGGCCTTGATGCAACAAAACCGCGGTCTGCAAGAAAACGCGCTGTGCCTGCTGATTGGCCGCAACCCCGGCCCCTTGCACGCCAACACGCCGCTGAGCCAGTACGCGCTGCCAGAGACCTTGCCGGCCGGCATCCCCTCGGACCTGCTGAGTCGCCGGCCCGATGTGCGCGCCGCTGAGCTGAGCTTGGCGGCCAGCCAGTCCAGCGTTGCCGCTGCGCGCAAAGCCCATCTGCCCAGCATTTCTTTGACCGGCTTTTTGGGCTTCATCAGCCCGCAGCTGAGCAGCTTGGTGGACGGGGACCGCAGCGCCTACACCGTCACGCCGGCCATCAACCTGCCCTTGTTCACCGGCGGGCGCCTGAGCAGCAATCTGGCCGCGGCCGAAGCGCAGCAAAGCATCGCGGTGGAGAACTACGCGCGCACCACGCAGATCGCGCTGCGCGAGGTGGAAGACGCGCTTCTGCGCTTTCAGCACCTGCGCGAGCAGCGCAATGCCACGCAAACCATCGTCAGCGAAAGCCGCGAACGTCTGCGCTTGGTGGAGCTGCGCTACGCCAATGGGATTTCGAGTTACTTCGAGGTGCTGGACTCACAGCGTCAGCTTTTTGACGCGCAGATGCAGCTGACCCAGTTGACCAGCGGCACCTATGCCTCGGTGATTGCGCTGTATCGCGCGCTGGGTGGAGGCTGGACACCGCAGAGCTGAATGCAAAAACAGCATCGATCCAAATTGCGCTGGGTCTTGGGGCTGCTGGCCGCCATGATCCTGATGGTGCTGCTGGGTTTTCTCGCACTGAAGCGGGCTTATCCGCCTGAGCGCCTCTTGGCCATGGTGGCCGAGCAGGTGCAGGCCAAGACCGGCCGCGCGTTCGCGATCCGCGGCCCCATCAGCTGGCGGCTGCTGCCCAATATCGCGGTGGTGGTGGAGGACCTGCACCTGGCCAATCTCGATTGGGGCAACCGGCCGGACATGCTCAGCGTCAGAAAAGCCGCGCTGGAATTGGCGCTGAAGCCCTTGCTGGACGGGCGCATCGAGGTGCAGCGCATCTTGATCGAAGGCGCCGACATCTGGCTCGAAGTTGACGAGCAAGGACGAGGCAACTGGGCCTTCAGCCCAAGCAAATCCGTCGCGAGCACAGAGGCCGCAAACAAGCCCAAGCCCCAGGGCAAACCAGGGGATTTCAGCCTCGCTCACGTCCAATGGCTGGACTCCCGAGTCACCCTGCACAGCCCCCGCTTGCAGCGAGATCTACAGCTGCATATTGACGAACTGAATCTGCGTGCTCAGCAGTCGGACTATGCGCTGCAAGCCCGTTTGGCACTGGCTGAACAGGCTTTGCGCATCGAGGGCCGCTTTGGCGGTCTGGCTGCCTTCAGCGCCCAGAGTGAGTTCTGGCCTTTTGATCTGACCTTGCAGCTGGAAGGCTTGAATTTGAGCAGCAAGGGCCAACTGGCCCTGGGCGCCCACGCGGGGGATTTCAATCTTGAGCTGAAGGCCGCGCTCAGCGAAAGCCAGGCGCTGCAAGCCCTGATGCCGAGGCGCGCCGAGCTGCTCAGACAGTTGCCTCAGGCGCTGCAACTCGATGCGCAAGTCCGCCGCCAAGGCGCCCTGCTCTCGGTGCAACCCTTCAAGCTATCGGCCGCAGCGCAGACGGTAGAGGGTGAGCTCTTCGAGCGAGGCGGTCAGCCGCTGCGGCTGGAACTCAAGCTCAAGGCCGAGTCCTTGGACCTGGCGCCCTTCTTGCCCAAGGCGAAGAGCCCCGCTGGCAAGGCGGACCCAAGCCGATCCAGCCCTTCAAGTTCAAAAGGGCCCGTCTTCAGCCGTGACAGCTGGCCCTTGCCCAAAGCCTTTCCCTTGGAACTCGACCTGGCGCTGGACATCCGATCTTTGCACGCGCCCAAATTGCCACCACTGCAAGGCTTGCTCGCGCATGTCGATCTGCGAGCGCAAAGCCTGCGCTTGAATAGCGCGCAGTGGCAAATGGCGGGCGGGCAATGGCAGGCTTCGGCTGACTTGGGTTTGCCGGCCTTGGAGCCCGCCAAGGCCGGCGCTTCGCAAACCAGGGTGCAGCCGCCGAAGTGGCTCCTCAAGCTGGATGGCCGAGACATCAAAGTTGATGCCTTGGGCCCCTACCTGAGCACTGCATCACCGCCTGCGCTGCGCGGCGGCGCCCTGCGCATGGCCATCGATGTCTCAGCCCGTGGTGACGACGCCCACGAGTGGGTCTCGTCGCTGGAGGGTCAGGTCTTGCTCGATGCCCGCAATTTCGTCTTGCAGGGCCAAGCCAATCATCTGGGCACCGATGTCTTGATGGGCACTTTGCGAGCGCTGCTGCCGGGCGATCAAAAACGACGCGACAACCCGATACGCTGCGCCGTGATGCGCCTGCCCTTCAAACAGGGACGGGCCCAGGTGGACCGTTCCATCGCCTTGGAGTCCGAGCAATTCAATTTGGCCGCCCAGGGTCATATTGACCTCGGCAAGGAAAACCTCAGCCTGGCCATGCGCCCCAGCACCCAAAAAGGCCTAGGCGTCAGCGCGGCCAATCTCTCGGCGCTGGTGCAACTGGAAGGGCCGCTGAACCAGCCGAATATCAGCTGGGACGCCGCAGGCACGGCCCAGCAAGCCACCCAGGTCGGTTTGAAGGTGGCCACGGGCGGCTTGTCCATCTTGGCGCAACGACTCTTGAGCAAACCCGAGCCCGCCGAGCAGCCCTGCCGGCGCGCCCTCAACCCAGGCAAAAACTCAGGGCCAACGCTGCGCCATTGGTTGGGAGGCTGAGGCTGGAAAAAAGCTCAGCCTCAGCTCCTTACTCCAGGACGGGGCCAGCGAGCTTCCAATGACCCTTGGCATCCTGGCAGAAGCGGTACACGCCTTCGTCCTTCAGATTACCCCAGGCATTGGCAATGCGCAGATTGCGGCAGTCCAGGCCACGGCTCTTGTTGCGCTCCAGCGCAGTGACCTGACCGGAAGCTCGCGTCTTCTCGCTCTTCCACTCAAAGCTCGCACCGTCTTGCGGGCTGGCAATGGCCTGGTCAATCTGCGCGCGCAGCAGGTTTTGATCGGCCGGGCTGAAGCGCGAGAAGGCCGAATTCTTCATGGCCTGCAGATTGGAAAGGGCCTGTGCGGGGCCAACAGCGGCCAAAGCCAGGACGAAGAGGATGGAAGTCGTTTTGATGATGGCACCTACATGAAGAACTGTCTGACGGAAAGAATAGCTTGAAACCATGACCGCCGTCCTCTGCAACCCACCGCCTTAGAATCGCGCCCCATGACCAGCACGACGCCAAGCGCCCCCGCCATGCCGCAATCCAGCCCTCTCACCAGTTCAGCAGGCCGCCTTGATACCCGCCCGGTGCGCGCCCAGTACGAGGACTTCATGCGCCATGTGTTCGAGCATGGCGTCGCCAAGACCGACCGCACCGGCACCGGCACCCGCTCGGTCTTCGGCCACCAGATGCGCTTCGACTTGAACGAAGGCTTCCCCCTGGTCACCACCAAGAAAGTGCACCTGAAGTCCATCATCCTGGAGCTGCTGTGGTTCTTGCGTGGGGACTCGAATGTGAAGTGGCTGCAAGAGCGCGGCTGCACCATCTGGAACGAATGGGCGCGTGAAGACGGAGGCTTGGGCCCTGTTTACGGCGTGCAATGGCGCAGTTGGCCCAAGGCTGACGGCAGCCACATCGACCAGATCGCCGAGGTGGTCAAGCAACTCAAGCACAACCCGGATTCGCGCCGCATCATCGTCAGCGCCTGGAATGTGGCCGAGCTGGACCAAATGGCCTTGATGCCTTGCCACGCCTTCTTCCAGTTCTATGTGGCCGAGGGCAAGCTGTCTTGCCAGTTGTACCAGCGCAGCGCCGATATCTTCCTGGGTGTGCCCTTCAATATCGCCAGCTACGCGCTGCTGACCCAGATGCTGGCGCAGCAATGCGATTTGGCGCTGGGCGACTTTGTCTGGACCGGCGGCGACTGCCACATCTACAGCAACCACTTCGAGCAGGTGCAAACCCAGCTGGAGCGCGCGCCCCGCGCCTATCCGACGATGCAGATCAAGCGCCGGCCTGCCTCGATCTTTGACTATGAATTCGAAGACTTCGAGCTGAGCGACTATGACCCGCATCCCGCTATCAAGGCGCCGGTGGCGGTATGACCACGCTGAGCTTGATTGCCGGCGTGGCGCGTGGGGGCGCCATCGGCCGAGGCAATGAGTTGATCTTCCGCGTCCCCGAGGACATGGCGCACTTCAAGGCGCTGACCCTGGGCCACACCGTCATCATGGGTCGAAAGACCTGGGACTCGATTCCGCCGCGCTTTCGCCCCCTGGTCGGGCGCCGCAATCTGGTGCTGACCCGACAGCCCGACATGAGCATAGAAGGTGCTGAAGTTTTTGCCTCCATTGAAGCGGCGCTGGCTGCCTGCGGCGGCGAGAACGAGGTGTTCGTCATGGGTGGTGCAGAGATTTATGCGCGGGCCCTGCCCTTGGCAGATCGCTTGGAACTGACCGAATTCGATGCCGAGGCCGAGGGCGCGGATGCCTTCTTCCCGGCTTGGCGAGCTGCAGACTTTGAAGAAGTCTCGCGCCAAACTCACTTCAGCCCGGCCGAACGCGGCCATGGCTGGCCCTTCCACTTTGTGCGCTATCAGCGCCGCAAGACCTGACCCCATAGGAGTTTCGACAGATGTCCGGACACGGCTTTCACGTCCACGGCCCCCACGACCATGAAATGGAGCATGCGGCTCAGCATGAACACAAAGGCATTGCCGGCAAGCTGGCGGTGATCACGGCGATCTTGGCCACCATCGGCGCGATGTTTTCCTATATGGGCGGCGCCACCCAGGCCAACGCCGGCCTGTACAAGAACGACGCGGCCATCAAAAAGACCGAAGCCTCGAACCAGTGGAACTACTACCAGGCCAAGAGCAGCAAGCAGAACATGGCTGAGTTAGCTTTTGCGCTGGTGAGCGACGACAAGAAAGCCAAGTACGCCGAAGAAATCGAGCGCTACAAAAAGGAAAAGGCCGAGATCAAGGAAAAGGCCGAAGCCTTTGAAGCCGAGTCCAAAGACTTCGATCACAAGAGCGAAGAGCAGATGCACCAGCACCACCGCTGGGCTCAGGCCACCACCGCCTTGCAGGTGTCGATTGCCTTGGCCGCCATCACCTTGTTGACAAAGAAGCGCTGGATGGAAATGGGCACCCTGGCCATGGGTGCCGTCGGCATTGTGCTCGGTGTGCTGGCCTGGATGCACATCTAAGCCAGCAGGCGCAGCTCAGCGGTTCTCCAGCCGCGAATAGTCAAACAAGCCGGCCTCCCAGATGGGACGCTGGCTTGTTTTTTCCAGCAGCTGATCGCTGTGCGGCCAGAAGCCGGGATCGGTACGACGCACGCCATAACGCTGCATCAAGCCGGCATAGTCTGACTCTGATTTCAGCTCACTGACGGCGCCCACAAAGCGTTTCAGATCGGCCGATTCCACCCGCAGCAAGGCATTCGGGTAGGCTCCAACAAAGCCTTGCAAGACCTGCAAGCGGTCTTCATCGGGCACCCGCTTTTTCTCTTCGCCAAAGGGTGAAGCCACATTCAAGTGGGCGCTGTGGCGCAGCAAGGTGAAGGGCTGCCCGCCCGCTGAGCCAGAGGTTTGCAGCCACAAATAGCTGACTTCAGGCATCAAGGTGGCGGCGCGACCTTGCAGCGTTGAGAGTTCTTGCAGCTGCGCTTTGCTGGCTGCGGGCAGCGGCGCGGTGTCGATGCGGTGCTGTCCATCATCCAGACCGGCATAGTGCTGGCGCAAGAGGCCAAACAGTTCCGGCAAGGGCTCATCGGTCTTGAAGCGCAGGCCGGTCTCTTGGTCGAAATAGGCGCGCATGGCACTCAGTTGCTCAATATGGGCAGGGCTGGCGCCGCGGTACCACTGGTCATGCACCAGCTGGCGCGAGGCCTTGGGCAGCAAGGCCAGAAAGTTGAACTCGCCCTCCATGCGCAAGAAGTCCATGTACAGCCGCGTCGCCAACTGGTGGCCGATATTGCCGTAGATATCGAAGCCGCTGACCAAGAGGTAATAGATGCGCTCAAACAAGGCGAAGTCCAGCACCAACACGGTCTGAGGCCGCTCACCATGCAAGCCCTGCACCACCGAGGCGCTGTCAAAATGCCGGAAGGCCGTCAGCGCTGCATTGGGATTCGGCTGCTCCCCGGCTTGGCGACCTGACCACAGGGTCTTCAGCGTGACCGGCGACTGCGCGCCGAAGCGTGCGTTCATGAACTCGCTCTTGCGCTGCAAATACTGCTGCTCCAGCTTGGCGTAGCCGCGAAAGCTCAGGAGGCCGGCCGTGCTTTCATGTTCGGCCGGCATGCGCAGGGTTTCCAAGCTGCCCGCCAAAGCATCTTCGTCCTGGCTTTGCACCTCGATGCCAGGCTGGGTGAAGAAGACCCAGAAATAGTCGTTGATGACATTCAAGGCCACCTGGCCTCGGCACACCGGCCCCTTCATGAAGGCCGCGAAGATGAACTGAGCCTCGTCCAGCAAAAAGCGGTGGCGCGACTCGACCGGCAAAGCTCTGAAGGCAATGAACGGATTGGAGGCGACTGCGACTTCGTAACTTGGCAAGGCATTCAAGGCATAGCTGGGCTCCAAAAACCAACGTTTCAGGCGCGCCATGCGAGCCTTGTTCAAGGCCAAGGGCAGATGGGTTTTGTTGATGACGCTTTCTTGGTGGGGGCGAAGCCGGTAGTAGACGCGCGCCACGCCGGGGTCGTCATAGGGTCTACGGGTCGCAATCGGCACTATGGCCTCGCCCGGCGGTGTGGCCGAACGCACCAGTTGGTAGAAGTGCTGCGGCTGATTGCCTGCTCCAGCAGTCTTGGCCTCATCAAAATACAAATGCCCCACGAACCAGTGTTCATAGACATAACGGCTCATCAGCTGGGACTTCAAGCTGTCTTCGTTCAGGAGGCGTTCCCATTGCTCAATCTGGGCCAGCTCCGACGCCGGCAAAGGCTTGGGTGCACTGCGCGGCGCGCCAAAAGCCAGCCAGCTGCTGAGCACGCGGTGCTCGGGCTCGCTCAGCGCCGGCAAGCCAAAAGGCATGCCCCATTGCGGGTGCTGGGCCTCGTAGGCATCCATTTGCTCGATGCGAGGGCATTGGGCCTTGCGGTCGATGGAGAGGTCAAAGTCCTTCTCTGAAAGCAAGGGCTCCGAGCTTTGTGGTGCACGCTGCTTGAGAGCCAAGAGGCGGTGCATCACACCGGCCTCGCGATTGGCGGCCAGGGAGGACTCTCGCTCATTCAAGACCGGGAAAAAGCCCTGGCTGCGCCAGTCGGCATTGCTTTGCGCGTCTAGATACAGGCGCGTCGGGTTGGCGGCGATCAGCCGGTTCGCATAAATGTCGCTGGGGTTGGCACCACGGGTCAGGCCTTCGAAGCTGCTGAGCTTGAGCTGGCAAGGGGCGTCATAGCAGGCATGGCACACCACGCAGCGCTTATCCAGCAAGGGCTTGATCTGACGGTCATAGTCCATCACCTGCCGCTGGCCCGCGAGCAAGGGTTTTGCAGGCGCATCAAATTTCGCAGGGTCCTCCGGCCCAAACTGCTGATCCAGGCGCTGCTCGACTTGTGTGGACAAGACGGCTGCACAGCCCATCAAACTGAGCAAGGTCAGGGCCGTGAGCCATGTCCGCCAAGTCAGGAATTTGCTTCTCATCAGGGCTCCGCCGGAAATTGACTTCGGCGGCATTCTCGCAGCGCCCGGGCCCAGCTTGGAAGACAGCTCTTGGATTGGCCCTGTCTGTGGGACTTAGGCGCTAGCCACCCAGCCTTGCCTATTCAGGCCTCTGTCTCAGGCGCCTTCGCGCACCGGCAGGCCGTGGGCGCGCCAAGCGCCCATGCCACCGGCCAAGTTGCGCGCCCGGGTGTGCCCGTGATGCAGCAGGTATTGCAAGGCTTGCATGCTGCGCCCACCGGCGGCGCAGGCCAAGATCAGGTCCAAATTGCGTGGCAATTCCTGATGCCTGCGCTCCAGCTCACTCAGTGGCATGCATATGACGGTGGGCGCGTCATAGGCCATGCGCGCGACTTCATGCGCCTCACGGACATCGAGCAAGGCGCAGTCGCCAGCGCGCAGGGCGGCCAATGCGGAGATAGGGTCAAGCTGTAGCAAGGGGGAATTCATGGTTCAGATCTCCTTCGTGGTGGTTTCGTTGATAGGGGCTGTGTCATTGGGGCTCTGGGCGACAGACTCGCTCAATCACAGTACACGCAAGCCTCGGCTCCTGATTTGGGGGCTTGCTCAGGCCTCATTTGACTATTTGCGTGTTTAGTTAAATAATAAGTCAACAAGATTCAACTGTCCAGCGAACTGAACCCCGCTGAGAAGCCATGAAGCCACTGACGCCCTCTTCTGCACGCCCACTCAAGCCCAAATCCTTGCTGCCTAGCGCCCACCGGCTGGCCTTTGCCTTGACTGCCACTGCGGCGAGCCTGCTGCTGGGCGCGACCGCCTATGCCTCCAGCGCCGATAGCGCGAAGGCGCCGGAGTTGAAAACACTCTTGATTGCAGCCCAAGCTCAACAGAGCCAAGACAGCCGCGACGCAGTAGTGGAGGCCCAGCGGCAAACCGTGGTCGCGGCCCAAGTGGCGGGCGCCATCGTGCAAATGGAGGTCAAGGTGGGCGACCGGGTCAGCGCCGGCCAGGTCTTGATGCGTATCGACGCTCGGCAGGCCGAGCAAAACACCCAAGCCAGTGAGGCCCAAGCCCAGGCGGCGCGCGCTCAAGGCCTTTTGGCGGCGCGGGAGTTCGAGCGCCAACAGCAACTCTTCAAGCAGAACTACATCAGCCAGGCCGCGCTGGACCAAGCCGAAGCCCAGTACAAGGCCACACAGGCGCAGGTGCAGGCGCAATTGGCCCAGGTCGGTGTGGCACGCACCCAAAGCGGCTTTAGCATCGTGCGCAGCCCCTATGCCGGCGTGGTGGCCGATGTGCCTGTCACCCTCGGAGATATGGCCATGCCGGGCCGCGCTTTGGCGACGATCTACGACCCGACTGCCCTGCGCATCACCACCCATCTGCCTCAGAACCTGAGCCAAAGCCTGAGTCGTCAACTGCAGGCGCTGCAAAGTGCAGGCAGCCCAGCGCAGGGGCAGATCCGCATTGAGTTGCCGGGCCTGGGCGCGGCGGGCCGCAACATCACGCCGAGCCAGATCCAGATCCTGCCCACGGTCGATGCGGCATCGCTGACCCAAGAGCTGAGGCTGGACCTGCCTGCAGGGCTCAGCGGTGTGGTGCCCGGCATGTTTGCGCGGGTGCTGTGGTCCACAGCTTCGCTGAGCAAAGCCCCAGCAGGCGTGGCAGGCAAGGCCGGCTTGGCTGAACCCGCACCGGCGCCCTTCCTGGTACCAAGGTCAGCGCTGCTGCGCCGTGCCGAGTTGATGGCGGTCTATGTGCTGGACAGCAAGGGGCAGCCGCTGCTGCGCCAGGTCCGCGTCGGCAAGATCCAAGGCGATCAGCAAGAAGTCCTCAGCGGTCTGAATGCTGGTGAACGCCTGGTGCTGAATCCGCAAGCTGCGGCCAGCAAGCGCTGAGAGGAGCCGCAAGCATGAAGCCAACAACACAAGAGAGCAGCAGCAACAACAGCAGCCCGATGGGTATCTCGGGGCGCATTGCCGCCTTCTTCCAAAGCGCACAAATCACGCCTCTTCTGGCCCTGGTGGCGCTGCTCCTCGGCGTCTTTGCGGTGATGGTGACGCCACGCGAAGAAGAGCCGCAAATCAACGTGACCATGGCCAATGTGCTGATCCCCTTCCCCGGCGCCAGCGTGCGGGATGTGGAGCAGATGGTGGCCACACCGGCGGAGCAAGTACTGTCGCAAATCACCGGGGTTGAGCATGTGATGTCGGTCTCCAACCCCGGCATGGCGGTCATCACGGTGCAGTTCAAGGTCGGCGTGCCGCGCACCGAAGCCTTGGTGCGGCTCTACGACACGGTGAACGCCAATGCCGACTGGCTGCCGCAAGGCCTGGGCGTGTTGGCCCCGCTGATCAAGCCCAAGGGAATTGATGATGTCCCCATCGTCACCCTGACCCTCTTCAGCCGCGACACCGAGACCGGCGCCTTTGATCTGGAGCGGGTGGCGCACAGCATGGAGATTGAGCTCAAGCGCGTGCCCGGCACCCGCGAGGTCAAGAGCCTGGGCGGGCCGGGGCGCGCCGTGTTGGTTGAAATGGACGCCGCCCGCATGAATAGCGTGGGCTTGACCGTGGCTGACCTGCGCCAGGCTTTGCTGTCGGCCAACGCCGGCCTGCCCTTGGGCGATCTCTTGCAAGGCAATCAAGCGATTGCGCTGGAAGCCGGCCCGTTTCTTGAATCCGCACAAGACTTGGAAACCTTGCTGGTTGGTGTGCGTGCAGACAAGCCCATTTATTTGCGCGACGTCGCCAACATTGTCGATGGCCCCGCCACGCCGACACGTTATGTCTGGCACGGCCTGGGCGGCGCTGTTGAAAAGTCACAGCGCTTTGAAGCGCCGGCCCTGACGATCTCGGTCACCAAAAAGGCCGGCGAGAACGCCATTGATGTGGCCAACGCGGTGATGCAGCGCGTGGACGGCTTGCGCAACACCGTCATCCCCGCCAATGTGCAAGTGAGCGAGACACGCAACTACGGCGCCACCGCCAACGACAAGGCGCAAAAGTTGATCCAAAAACTGATGTTTGCCACCGCCTCGGTGGTGGCCCTGGTCTTTGTGGCCCTGGGTCGGCGCGAGGCCGCCATCGTGGGCGCCGCGGTGATCTTGACCCTGACGGTCACCTTGTTCGCCTCCTGGGCCTGGGGCTTCACCTTGAACCGGGTGTCGTTGTTTGCGCTGATCTTCTCGATCGGCATCTTGGTGGACGACGCCATTGTGGTGGTCGAAAACATCCATCGCCACCAGCAGTTGTTCCCGGGCCGGAGCTTGGCGCAGATCATTCCCGGCGCCGTCGATGAGGTGGGCGGCCCCACCATCTTGGCCACTTTGACGGTGATTGCAGCTCTGCTGCCCATGGCATTTGTGTCGGGGCTGATGGGCCCGTATATGAGCCCCATCCCCATCAATGCCAGCATGGGCATGCTCTTGTCTTTGGCGATCGCCTTCGTGGTGACGCCCTGGCTGGCGCGGCTCGGCATGAAGGCCTTGCCGGCCGACCAAGCTGGCGACCCGAACGCGCTGCACGGTTTGTCCGCCAAGCTGGCGCCGCTGTTTGAGCGCGTCTTCAAGCCGCTGTTGGATTTGAAGCGCGGCGCGCGCAATCGCGGCATTCTGGGGCTCGTCGTTGCCGGGCTGATCGGGCTCTCGCTGCTTTTGCCGGCCACCGGCTTGGTGCTTTTGAAGATGCTGCCCTTTGACAACAAATCAGAGTTCCAAATCATCGTCGACATGCCGGCCGGCACGCCGCTGGAACAAACCGCGGCCGTGCTGCGCGAGCTGGGCGCGCAGCTGTCTGAAGTGCCCGAGGTGACGCACTATCAGGCTTATGCCGGCACGGCAGCACCGATCAACTTCAATGGCTTGGTGCGCCAGTACCAGCTGCGCACCGGCAGCAACCAGGGTGATCTCCAAGTCAATCTGGTGGACAAACACCATCGCAAAGAGCAAAGCCATGCCATTGCCACTCGTCTGCGTCCCGCCTTGCAGGAAATCGGTCGCCGACATGGTGCCAATGTGAAGGTGGTCGAAGTGCCGCCAGGCCCGCCGGTGCTCTCGCCCATCGTGGCCGAAATCTACGGGCCGGACGCCGAGGGCCGCCAAGCGGTGGCGCGCCAAGTGCGTGCGGTGTTCGAGAAGACCGAGGGCTTGGTCGATGTGGACGACAGCAGCATCGCTGCCGCGCCGCGCAAGCTCTTGCTGGTCGATCGAAGCAAGGCCTCGCTCTTGGGCGTGCCGCAGCAAGCCATCTTCAGCAGCCTGCGTGCCGGTTTGGCTGGTGAAGCCGTCAGCTACTTGCATGATGGCGCCAAGTACCCAGCGGCGGCCACCCTGGTCTTGCCGGCCAGCTCACAAGGCGATTTGAACGCCCTCCTGTCCCTGAGCGTTCGCGCGGCCAACGGCAAGCTGGTGCCTATCCAAGAGTTGGTGCAAATCAGTGATACCGAGCGCGAGCAGCCGGTCTATCACAAGGATTTATTGCCCGTGAATCTGGTGGTGGCCGATATGGCCGGCCGCTTAGACAGTCCGCTCTACGGCATGTTCGGCATGCGATCCGACATCCGCCAGATCACCGCACCGGATGGGCGCGCATTGAAAGAGTACTTCATCAGCCAACCCCAGGACGCCTATCGCGGTTACACCATCAAATGGGACGGCGAATGGCAAATCACCTATGAAACCTTCCGCGATATGGGGCTGGCCTATGCGGTCGGCTTGGTCTTGATCTATCTGCTGGTGGTGGCGCAGTTCGGCTCCTACCTGACGCCCTTGATCATCATGGCGCCGATTCCCTTGACCATCATCGGCGTCATGCCGGGCCATGCCCTGCTGGGCGCGCAGTACACCGCCACCAGCATGATCGGCATGATCGCCCTGGCCGGCATCATCGTGCGCAACTCCATCTTGTTGGTGGACTTCATCAATCTGCAGCTGCGCAGCGGCATGCCGTTTGAGCGGGCGATCGTCAGCTCGGCCATCACCCGCGCACAACCGATCATGCTGACGGGCCTGGCCGCCATGATGGGCGCCTTCTTCATCCTCGATGACCCGATCTTCAATGGCCTGGCCATCTCGCTGATCTTCGGCATCTTTGTCTCCACCTTGCTGACCCTGGTGGTGATCCCGACGCTGTACTACATGGCCTACCGTCATCGCTTGCAGGCGCTGACGGGCAAAGCCGACTGACCCCTTCTTTTTTCATCACAGGAGTTCCCATGAGCACATGGCAAATCGTTCGTATCTTCGCCGGCAGCTTTATCTTGTTGTCGCTGGCCCTCGGGGTGCCCGGCAGCCCGATCTTTCAGAGCAGCTGGTGGCTGGCCTTCACCGCCTTCGTCGGCGTCAATCTGCTGCAAAGTGGTTTCAGCCGCTGGTGTTTGATGGAGAGCCTGCTGGCCAAGCTGGGCCTGCGTCGGGAAGCATGACTGATCGAAATTCTTTAGGGAGCATCCACCATGGCTGAAGGCCTGATTCATGTCGAGTTGACGCAGCAGCAGAACTACCAGTTCCAAATCAAGTTTGGAGGCGCGGCCCCGGATCTGTTGGGCGATGAACCCCCGCCGCTGGGCGCGGGCCTTGGTCCTTCGCCGGTGCAGCTCTTGGCGGCCGCTGTGGGCAATTGCTTGAGTGACTCGCTGTTGTTCGCACTGCGCAAGTTCAAGCAAGCCCCCGAGCCGATCCGCTGCGAGGTGAGCGCCGAGGTCGGCCGCAATGCCGAGGGCCGGGTGCGCGTGTTGAAGATCGACGCCAAGCTGACACTGGGAGTTGCAGCAACCCAGTTGCTGCAACTGGATCGTGTCTTGAACAGCTTTGAGGCCTATTGCACCGTCACCCAGAGTGTTGGCGCCGGCATTCCCGTGCAGGTACAGGTGTGGGATGCGCAAGGTTTGAGGCTGAAGTGAGACGCGACAGCGAGGCGGTGCTGAGGCTCAGCCGCACCACGGTGATCCTGACTCACATGGCCTTGAACAGGTGCACATAGGCCCGGCTGACGGGCAACTCACGGGCCTGGCCCTTGATGCGCACGAACAGGCGGCTGACCTCGTCACGCCGGGTGCCTGCCAGGTGGCGCAAATTGATGATGGTGGAGCGGTGGATCTGCCAGAACTGCTCGGGGTCGAGCTGCTCGGACAGCTCCGTGATGGGCGTGCGGATCAGATGCTCGGCCTCGGACGTTTGCACCACCGTGTACTTGTCATCGGCATGGAAGTACAACACCTCTTCGACCGGAATCTGGTGCATCAACTCCCCCTGCCCAGAGCGCACATAACGCAAGCGCGCAGCGGGCGCGGAGCCGGCCGCCGGCCTTTCACCGCTGGCCAACAATTGCCGCAGTGCGCCGGCCAAGCGCGCATCCAGCTGAGGCTCGGTCACCGCAGCCGCTTCTTGCGCCAAGCCCACTCGCACCCGCTCCAAGGTGCGCGCCAAGCGCTCGGACTTGAGGGGTTTGAGCAGGTAGTCGAGCGCGGCATGCTCAAAGGCCTCAACCGCGTACTCATCGTAGGCGGTGACAAACACCACCCGTGTCTTGCCCTCTATTCCTTGTGCCACCTCCAGGCCGGTCAAGCCCGGCATCTGGATGTCCAGAAAGGCCAGGTCGGGCTGCAGGGTCTCGATCAGGCGCGCCGCCTCGCGCCCGGTCCGGGCCAGAGCCAACACCTCCAGCTCTGGCCAGAGCTGGTTCAATTCTGATTTCAGGTGTTCGGCCAGATGAATTTCGTCGTCCGCGATGATGGCGCGCAGGCTCATGCTGCTGATCCTTGGTCTTTAGCGTTGATAGGAAGGGTGAGCAAGGCACGGCAGCCGGCCTCGTCGATGTGAAGTTCCAAGCGGCCACGCTCGCCATAGCGGGCAGCCAGGCGCTCGCGCACATTCTTGAGCGCGATGCCATGCCCTTGCTGGCTGCGGCGGGGCTTGGCCAGCAGGCCGAGGCCATCGTCCTGCACCAGCACCTTCAGGTCGCTGCCCTCGATCCAGGCGCGCAGCCGCACCTCGCCGCCTTCATCCTTGGGTTCGATGCCGTGCACGATGGCGTTTTCGACCAAGGGCTGAAGCAGCAGCGGCGGCAGGCGCAGCTGCTCGGCCGCTGGCTCGGCCTCCACCACAAAGCGCAGGCGGTCGCCCATGCGGATCTGCATCAGGGCCAGGTAGCTGCGCACGGCTTGCAGCTCGGTGCCCAGCTGGCAGCTGTCCTCACGCAAGGCGGCAAGGCTGGCACGCAGATGGTCGGTGAAGTGCTCCAACATGGCCAGGGCCCGGTCCGGCGCGGGCTTGATCAGGCTTTGAACCGCCGCCAGGCTGTTGAACAGAAAGTGCGGTTCGATCTGCGCTTGCAGGTGCAGCAGCCGAGCCTCGGTGGCCTGCAGCTGAAGGGCTTGACGGCGACGCACCTGGTGGTCAATCGCCCAGCCGATCAAGACGCCCACCAGCGAGATGAAAAGAAACTGGCTCAAGCCGCGGGTGCTGTCCAGCGGCGTCCAGACTTGCTGCTGCATCCACCAACCCAGGCCGAGTGCGAACAGCCACATGCCCAGCAGAACGCAAGCCACCGGCACCACGCTGAAGAACAAGCCCGAGCGCCAGCCACCGCTTTGTAGCGCGTCCAGCCGGGCTTGCGGCTGCGACAGTTCGATAAGCCGGTAGGCCCCGTGGATCAGGAAGGCGATAAACAGGCCGTTGAGCCAGCTGAGGCCCAGACTCGGCGCCGAGATCTTGGCGCTGCCAAAGAGCAGAGCCAGGATGATGAAGAGGCTGGGAAAGGCCAGGCCGATGCTGGCCGTGATCAATCCTCGCGCCCAGCCGGCTTCGTCACGCTGCTTGTGGAGCTGAAAGTAGCGGCGTGCGGCATAGCGCATCTCAGCGGTGAAGGAAGAAGTTTTCATGGAGGGACGATCCAGCTTGAACATGCGCTCAGCTTAGGGCGCGAGTGTCCCCCAAAAGCCGCCCCTGCGACGAACGGCAAGTTCCGCTGCTGAATGGCAAGCCGGTGCCGTCAACGGCGGCGGCACTGGCTGACATTCGCCGCTTGCCCTGACTGCGCTCACATCGCCTTGAACAGATGCACATAGGCTCGGCTCACCGGCAGCTCTCGCTCATGGCCGCGCATCTTCAGCAAGAGCCGCGCATTGTCATCCCGACGGGTGGAGAGCAGGTGGTCCACATTGATCAGCGTGCCGCGATGCACCTGCCAGAAGCGCTGCGGGTCCAGCTGGCTGGCCAGCTCCAGGATGGAGCTGCGGATCAGGTACTCATGCGCGGCCGTGCGAACCAGGGTGTATTTCTCGTCGGACTGCAGGTAGAGGATGTCCTCGACCGGGATGATGTGTGTGCTGCTGCCATGGCTGGCGCGCAGGTGGCGCAGCATCGTTGGAGCGCTTGTGGCGTGGGGCAACAGCTGGGCCAGCACCTTGGCCAGCTCGGCGCCCTCTGGCAAAGACGGAAGCGGTGCTCCAAGAGCCTCGTCGGCAAGCAAGGTCGCGCCGGGACGATTCGCCAGGGAGCGGCGCAAACGGTCCACCGTCAGCTGCAGCCGCTCCGCCCGCACCGGCTTGAGCACATAGTCCACGGCCTCGTGCTCAAAGGCACTCAGCGCATGCTCGTCATAGGCCGTCACGAACACGACGCGGGTCGCACCTTCAATGCCTTGGGCCACCTCAAGGCCCGTCAGCCCGGGCATCTGGATGTCCAAGAAGGCAATGTCCGGCTGCAGTCGTTCGATCTGCTCGGCCGCTGCGAGGCCATGCTGGGCCGTGGCCACGATCTCCAGCTCAGGCCAAAGCTCGTGCAGGCGGTCTTGCAACACGCGCAACAGCTGGGGTTCATCGTCGGCCAGCAAGGCACGGGGACGGGGCATGGGCTTGGTGCTCATCGGCTTCAGCTCGGTCTCGGGAGTCGTCAAACAGCGGGCGTCGTTTGTGGGTGCAGACACGGCAAGCTCAGGCGCACGCGAGTGCCCTGCTCGTTCGCCCCCGCCTGCAATTGCAAGCCGGCCTCAGGGCCATAGACGGCCCACAGCCGCTCGCGGATGTTCTTCAGCGCCACGCCGTTGCCAGGACGAGGGCGCAGCTGCGCGGCGGCCAGGCCGATGCCGTCGTCATCGATCTCGATGCACAGGCCCTGCCCGTCCATGCGGGCGCGCAGAACAAGCTGGCCCCCTTCAATCTGAGGCTCCAAGCCGTGGTGGATGGCGTTTTCGATCAAGGGGTGCAAGAGCAGCGGTGGGATGCGGGCGGCACGCAGCTCAGCCGGGATGTCCAGCTGCCAACGCAGGCGCTCGCCCATGCGGCATTGCATCACGGTCAGATAGCTTTGCACCAGGTCGAACTCCTCCCCCAGGCTCACGTCCTGGGCACGCATCTGCAGCAGGCTGGCGCGCAGGTAGTCGGTGAAGGCATCCAGCATGCGCTTGGCCAGGGCCGGTTCATAGTCGATCAGCCCCTGCACATTGGCCAAGGTGTTGAAAAGAAAGTGCGGCTCGATCTGCGCCTGCAGAAGGCGCAACTGCGCCTCGGTCATCTGCTGACGAACCTTGTGGGCCTGCAACTGGGCGCGCAGTCGCCACCAACTCAGGCCGGCCAGCAGGGTGCCGCAGCCCAAGAAGGTGATCAGCAGCCCGTAATTGGGCAGTCGAGGCCGAGCCAGGCTGCCCGTGTCCACCGAACGCATCAGCACATCCAGCGCGATCAGGCCTAGCACGCTGCAGAGTGCCGGCACACCGATGTAGGCCAGCCAGCGCGAGCGCCCCACGCCTTCACGCCATTGCAAAAGTCGATCAGCCGGGATGAGCCAGCTCAGCGCGATGAAACTGCCCTGCAAGAGCAGCATGATGATGATGCCCGTCAGCATCGACCACCCCAGATTGGGCGACCACCACGCCATGCGCAGCAGATTGCCGCTGAACAGGGCGGCCAGAAACACAATCGCCGCGCCCACGCTGGCACCGGTGAGAGCGATCAGGGGCCAGTGGGCGTACCAAGGCAAGCGCCGCGCTGCGCCGATGTGCCAGAGGTCGTCAAAGGCGGTGCTGACCCCGCGCCGCCACGGCATGCTCAGAGGAATCATGCGCGGCAGTTTAGGGCTGAGGCGATCAACGACGCGCCGGCATGCGATCAGCGGTTTCAGACCGGCACGAATCGACGAGCCAGCGCCTCGAACGCTGAGTCCGCGCCCGACAAGGAACAGTCAAATCCCTTGCCTACAATCCGCCCACTGATTTGTTCGCAGATCGCGTTTTCTACCTAAACATTCCAAGGGAAGTCCACATGCAAGTTCACGCGTCCATCTTCAAGGCCTATGACATCCGCGGTGTCGTGGGCACGACCCTGAACGAAGAACTGGCCGAGCACCTGGGACGCGCCTTCGGCACCGAGGCGCGTGCCCTGGGCGAGAAGGCCGTGGCCGTGGGCCGCGATGGCCGCTTGTCCGGCCCTGGCCTGGTCGCTGCGCTGATCCGCGGTCTGCAGTCCACCGGTCTGGATGTGGTGGACCTGGGCGCCGTCACCACCCCGATGCTGTACTACGTGGCCGCCACCCGCGCCAAGCATGGCTGCCGCAGCGGCATCATGGTGACCGGCAGCCACAACCCCAAGGACTACAACGGCTTCAAGATGGTCTTGAAGGGTGCCGCCGTGTACGGCGAGCAGATCCAAGGCCTGCGCCGCCGCATCGAAGCCGAAGACTACAAGACCGCTGAACCCGGCAAGGGCCGCACGGCCACCATGGACATCGTGCCCGAGTACGCCCACCGCATCGTCAAGGATGCCAAGCTGAAGCGTCCGATGAAGATCGTGGTGGACTCCGGCAACGGCATCCCCGGCGCCAGCGCCCCGGCCATCCTGCGCGCCCTGGGTTGCGAAGTGATCGACATCTACTCCAAAGTGGACGGCGACTTCCCCAACCACCACCCCGATCCATCGCGCCCCGAGAATCTGGAAGACCTGAAGCGCATCGTGCACGCCTGCGACGCTGAACTAGGCCTGGCCTTTGACGGCGACGGCGACCGCCTCGGCGTGGTCACTAAGGACGGCACCATGATCATGCCGGACCGCCAGATCATGCTCTTCGCCGCCGACATCCTGAAGCGCAAGCCAGGCGCCGAGATCATCTTCGACGTCAAGTGCACCCAGCGCCTGGCCCCGTGGATTCGTGAGCATGGCGGCAAGCCGCTGATGTGGATGACCGGCCATTCGCTGGCCAAGGCCAAGTTGAAGGAAACCGGTGCGCCGCTGGCCGGCGAGTTGTCGGGCCACATCTTCTTCTCCGAGCGCTGGTACGGCTTTGACGATGCGATGTACACCGCCGCCCGCCTCTTGGAAATCCTGTCGCGCTTCGCCGACCCGAGCGCCGTGCTGAACGCACTTCCGACCAGCTTCAACACCCCCGAGATCAATGTGCCTTGCGCCGAGGGCGAACACCATGAGGTGGTGAAGAAGCTGTTGGAAGTGGCCGAGTTCCCAGGCTCCAAGGAGATCGTCACCATCGACGGCCTGCGCGTCGAGTATGAAGACGGCTTCGGCCTGGTGCGCGCCTCCAACACCACGCCGGTGCTGGTGCTGCGTTTTGAAGGCCACACGCCTGAAGCGCTGGAGCGCATCCAGCACGATGTGCTGGCGCAACTCAAGCGCGTCAAGCCCGACGCCACCTTCGCTGCCGGGCATTGAGCCCCGTCGCCGAGACCTTCGCTGAAAGGCTCAGTCGTTGGGCCTATGCGGGGCTGCTGCGCCTGCTGACGCCCTTCTACCTGCTGCGCCTGTGGCGGCGCGGCTCGGTGGAGCCGCAGTACCGCCAGCGCCTGGGCGAACGTTTAGGTTTTTATCAGCAGGCCGTGACGGCCCAGGGCTGGCTCTGGGTGCACGCAGTCTCGCTGGGTGAAACTCGCGCGGCGGCAGCCTTGATCAGCGCCTTGCGCGAGCGCCAGCCGACGCTGCGCCTGCTGCTCACCCACAGCACCGCCACCGGCTGGGAAGCCGGCCAGGCCCTCTTGCAAAAAGACGACGCTCAAGCCTGGCTGCCCTATGACACGCCAGGCGCGGTGCGGCGTTTTCTGTGTCATTGGCAGCCGGCCCTCGGCGTGCTGATGGAGACCGAAATCTGGCCCACGCTGCAGTTCGAAGCTGAGCAGGCCCAGTTGCCCATGGTGCTGGCCAATGCGCGGCTATCGGAGCGCAGCCAACGACGTGGCCAGCGCCTCAAGGCCTTGCTGCAACCGGCTGGCCGGCGCCTCACGCTGGCCCTGGCGCAAACCCAGGCCGATGCCGAACGCTTAAGCGCCAGCGGTGCCAAACAGGTGCTGGTGCAGGGCAATCTGAAGTTTGATATGCAAATGGATGAGGCCTTGCTGGCCCGAGGCCAGCAGTGGCGGGAGCAACTGCAGCGCCCGGTCTTGCTGGCCGCGGTCACCCGCGAAGGTGAAGAGGCCATGCTCTTGCAGGCCTGGCAGCAAGCCTGGGAGCAAGCTGCGGGCGTCGATGCCGGCGCAACCGCCAGCAAGCCCTTGCTCTTGATCGTGCCCCGCCATCCGCAGCGTTTTGATGAAGTGGCTGGGCTGATTGAAGCGGCCGGCCTGCGCTTGACCCGCCGCAGCCAATGGGCGCCAGACGGCCCCAACCGGCAAGAATGCAGCGCCGACGTCTGCTTGGGCGACTCGATGCGCGAGATGGCCTTGTATTACGCGCTCAGCGATGTGGCTTTGCTGGGGGGCAGCTTTGCGCCGCTGGGCGGGCAAAACCTGATCGAAGCGGCTGCCTGCGGCTGCCCGGTCATCATGGGCCCGCACACCTTCAATTTCGCGGAGGCTTCGGAGCTCGCCATTGCCAGCGCCGCAGCGCAGCGTGTTCCCGATATGGCCGCCGGGCTGACGCAGGCACTGGCGTTGTGCACGCACAAAGATCAGCAACAAGCCATGCGCGAGCGGGCGCTGGCCTTCGCGGCCCAACATCGCGGCGCCGCTGCGCGTATGGCCGAGCAGATCCTCACGCTCGGCGCCTTCGATTCCTAAGCCCAATTCCGTTTTTAGGGGGCAGTGCCGGCCCTGAGGCGCTCTTTCTTGGCATAAAGTCAAGTGAACGGCTTGACGATCAGCGTCCGCCGCCAAGGAGTGATGCGAATGCGAGGCGGCGAAGAAGCTGGCACAGCGACAAAATCACCCGCCTCAGCTGCAGGCGAGCCTCGCATGGGCGAGGCTGCCATCGCTTCTGGCCCGCCTTCAGACAAGGCGGCTTCGCCCTTTCGCCTGACCCGTTACTTCTCCTGGGTTTCCTTGGGTCTGATTGCCTTGGCCGCCTTGGCGCTGGGCTATTTCGCCCAGTCTTTGACGCTCAAGGTGGTCAGTCATATGGCTGAGCGGCGCAATGAGGCCATGACGGCCGTCTTCACCAATGTGCTGGGGCAGGACTTTGCGCCCATCACCGCCCCCGGACTGCAACTCAATGCAGAGCAGTTGCGAGTGCTGGCGCAAAGCCTCGGCCTTCACACCAAGACCGCCGCCTTGATGCAGGGCTCGGAGATCGTCAAGGTCAAGCTCTACAACCGGCAAGGCCTGACCCTTTACTCCTCCGACCCCAAGCAGATTGGCGAACTCAAGGACGACAACCCCGGCATCCAGTCGGCCTTGAGGGGTGCGGCGCAAAGCATGCTCACCCACCGCGACAAGTTCGATGCCTTTGAAGGCCAGCGGGCTGACATCGACTTGCTGGCGAGCTATTTGCCCTTTCGGCGACAGGGTGAGATCGTCGGCGTGATCGAGCTCTATCAAGATGTGTCGGGCTTCGTGAAGCGCCGCGACGCCTTGCTCCGGCGTCTGGTGCTGATCGGCTTGGGCACACTCCTGCTGCTGTATGCCTTGCAGCTGCTGCTGGTGCGGCGTGCGCAAGGCATCATTCACTGCCAAGAGGCAAGGCTGCAAAAAGCCAATTCCGAACTGGATCGACGGGTACACGAACGCACCGAGGAATTGGCGCTGGCCAAGGCGCGCCTGGAACATCTGGCGCAACACGACCCCCTGACCGGCCTACCCAATCGCCTGCTCTACATCGACCATCTGCGCCGCCAGATCAACCGGGCCGAGCGCAACCTGGAGCAGTTGGCCGTCCTCTACATCGACCTCGATCGCTTCAAAGAGATCAATGACACCTTGGGCCACCCGGTCGGCGACGAATTGCTGATCGAGGTGGGGCGCCGGCTCAGTGCCATCGTGCGCGGCAGCGATATCCTGGCCCGCCTTGGCGGCGATGAATTTGCTTGTGTCTTGAGCTGCGGCGATGCCGCCTTGGAAGCCCCGCTTGTCGCCCAAAAGCTGATTGAAGCCTTGCTGACGCCAATGAATCTGCATGCCAATGAACTGCAGATCTCGGCCAGCATTGGCATCAGCCTGTTCCCAGGCGACGGCCGCAGTGCGGACGAACTTTCGCAAGCGGCCGACACCGCCATGTACGAGGCCAAACGCGCCGGCCGCAATCGCTACCACTTTTACCAGCCGGAGATGACCACCTCCGCCCAAGACCGCGCCGCCATGGAAAAGCTCTTGCGGCGCAGCCTGCAAGCCGGTGAACTGGATTTGCACTTTCAGATGAAGATGGGCATCCCGGCGGCGGATTTGTTTGCCGAGCCGGCCCCTTATTCAGGTGCTGGCCCCGCCTTGCGCCCCTGCGGCGCCGAAGCCTTGGCACGCTGGCACAGCGCTGAGTTAGGCCAGGTCCCACCCACCCGCTTCATCGCCCTGGCCGAGGAAAGCGGCTTCATCAATGAACTCGGTGCCTGGGTGTTGAACAAAGCCTGCAAGCAGTTGAAGGCCTGGCGCGACGCCGGCCTGCAAGTGCCGCATGTGTCGGTGAACCTCTCGGTGCGGCAGTTGGAGCGCAACGATATCGTTCAGGTCGTCAGCCAAGCACTGGCCGATGCGCAATTGCCCGCCGAATGCCTGGAGCTGGAGATCACCGAGTCGGTCATCATGCATGCCGAAAACGCCATCCAGGCCCTGCTGGCGCTGAACAAGCTGGGAGTCCGTCTCTCGGTCGACGACTTTGGCACCGGCTATTCCTCGCTGGCTTATCTGAAGCTTTTGCCCATCCAAACCCTGAAGATTGACCGCAGCTTCGTCACCGGCATCGGCGCCCACCTGGGCGATGAGGCCATCATCCAGGCGGTGATCGGCATGGCGCGCAGCTTAGGGCTGCGCACCGTCGCCGAAGGGGTTGAAACGCCCGAGCAATTGGCGTTTTTGCTGCGGCAGGGATGCGATCAGATCCAGGGTTATCTTTTCAGCTACCCTCGGGCTGCAGCGGAGTTTGCGGCTGAATATGCAGCCCTGTGCGCGAGCCCAGTTCTGCTTCAGGCCGAAGCTGAGCCATCGTCGCTGGGTGCTGCCGCCAACAGGGCCTGAAGGCCTGCTTCGTCCAGCACCGTCAGACCCAGCTCACGCGCCTTGTCCAGCTTGGAGCCAGCCTCCTCGCCCGCCACCACATAGTGCGTTTTCTTGGACACCGAACCGCTGACCTTGCCGCCTGCCGCTTCGATCAGGTCTTTGGCCGCGTCGCGCGACAAGGTCGGCAAGGTGCCGGTCAGCACCAAAGTCTTGCCGAGCAGCGGCTTCGGCCCCTGCTCGGCCGCAGCGCCCTGCCCCTCGGGCCATTGCACCCCGGCGGCTCGCAGTTGCTCCACCACCTCGCGGTTATGAGGCTGCGCAAAAAAGTGATGGATGCTTTGCGCCACGATGGGGCCCACATCGCGGACCTCCAGCAACTGCTCAACGCTGGCGGCCATCAAGGCATCCATGGAGCCGAACTGTCGCGCCAAATCCTTGGCCGTGGTCTCGCCGACTTGGCGGATCCCAAGAGCAAACAAGAAACGCGCCAAAGTCGTTTGCTTGCTCCTCTCCAAGGACTCAAGCAGGTTCAAAGCGCTGCGATCGGCCATGCGATCCAAGGCCGACAACTTGGCCACACCAAGCTTGTAGAGACCGGGCAGGCTGCTGACGATGCCTTCATCGACCAGTTGCTCCACCAATTTGTCGCCCAGGCCTTCGATATCCATGGCGCGCCGGCCAGCAAAGTGCAGCATGGCCTGCTTTCGCTGCGCCGGGCAGAAGATGCCGCCGCTGCAGCGGTAGTCCATGCCGCCGCGCTCGCGCAGCACCTCGCTGTCGCAAACCGGGCAAGCGCGTGGAATCCGAAAGTTAGGGATATAACTGGCGCGCGCAGCGGGCACTCGCCCCACCACTTCCGGGATCACATCGCCGGCGCGCCGCACGATCACCTGGTCGCCCACCCGCACGCCCTTGCGCCGCAGCTCAAACACGTTGTGCAAAGTCGCGTTCGATACGGTGGTGCCGCCCACGAACACCGGCTCCAGCTTGGCCACTGGCGTCAACTTGCCGGTGCGGCCGACCTGAATCTCGATCGCATTGAGCTGGGTCTGACGTTCTTCGGCAGGAAACTTATGTGCAATCGCCCAGCGAGGCTCCCGACTCACATAGCCTAGGCGAGCTTGAAAGTCGAACTCGTCAACTTTGTAGACAACACCATCGATATCAAAAGGCAATTCACGCCGCATCTCGTCAACGCGGCGATGAAAGTCACGCAACTGGTCAGGCCCGGTCAGCAACTGGACGTTCTGATCCACAGGGATTCCGAGCGCTTGCAATCCCGCGAGCACATCATGCTGCCCACGTCCGAACTGCATCGCCTCAATACCAGCAACGCCGTATGCAAAGAACGATAGCCTTCTCTGCTGCGTCACCTTTGGATCGAGTTGCCTCAATGCTCCGGCCGCAGCATTTCGTGGGTTAACGAACAGTTTCTGCCCTGCAGCCTCTTGCCATTTATTTAGCCGAGCGAAGTCGCTTCTCTCCATCACGATCTCACCACGAACTTCAAGTCTTTCAGGAGCACCATATGAAAGCTTGAGGGGGATTCGGTAAATCGTACGAACCGTATGAGTAACGTCCTCTCCAGTTTCACCGTCACCGCGAGTTGCTGCTCGGACCAACACACCACGCTCGTACAAGAGACTTATTGCAAGGCCGTCGTACTTCAATTCGGCTGAGTAATGCAAAGGCGGATCGTCATTGCCAAGCTCTAGGTCCTTGCGAACGCGACGATCAAATGCACCACAAACATCACCCTGAACATCAGTCTCCGTTCGAATGGAGAGCATAGGAATCGCGTGGTGGACTGGCGCCAGCTTCGAAAGCGGCGCGCCACCGACTCTCTGCGTAGGCGAGTCGGGAGTGCGAAGAAATGGGTACCGTTCTTCAAGCGCTACAAGGGCCTGAAAGAGCGCGTCGTATTGCTCATCGACAATCTTCTGTGTTCCATTCGTGTAATAAAGATACCCGTGGTAATCGAGCTGCTTACGAAGATCAACGGCGCGTTGCCAAACGTGCTTAGGCACCTCGCCATGCGGTCTATCGTCGCCTGCAAACAGGTCTTCGGTATCCATTTTGAAAGCTCGAGTCTCTAAAAAAGATCAACAGTAAAGATCCAAAGTCTCAGGGAGCTGGGACGCGCGCGATCATGACCTGGTCCACCCGGTGGCTGTCCACGTCCACCACCTCAAAGCGCCAGCCTTCCCAGACCACCTGATCGGTGCGCCGGGGGATGCGGCGCAGCATCACCATCAAGAATCCGGCCAAGGTGTCGTACTGCCCGGCATGCGGCCAGGTTTCAAACTCCAAGGCGCGCTGCACATCGGGAATCGGGGTGATGCCGTCGGCCAGGAAAGAGCCGTCCTCGCGGCGCACGATTTGCTGCTCTTCGTCATAGGACGCAACCAAATTGCCCATCACCGTGCTCATCACATCGTTCAGGGTGATGATGCCGACCACCAGGCTGTACTCATTGACGATGACAGCAAAGTCTTCCAGCTTTTCGCGGAACTGCGACAGCACTTCGGACAGCGTCAAACGGTCCGGCACGATCAGCACCTTTTTGACCAGACCCTCGGCACTCAGCTCGATGGGCTCGCCGCGCAAGACACGCTGGAACAGCGCGGTGGCGTCGACATAACCGACCACCTGATCAATCTCCCCTTCGCAGACCAGATAGGTCGAAAACGGCTGCTCGGCAATGCGGGTGCGAATGATGGCGTCGTCATCGGTGAGCGAGAAGTAAGCGATGCGCTCCCGCGTGGTCATCGCGCTCTCCACCCGGCGGGTGTCCAACTCGAACACGTTCTCGATCATTTGCTGCTCGGCATCGGCCACCACGCCGGCCTCGTTGCCGGCCTCGGCCAGAGCCAGGATGTCGAGATGGGTGATGCTGTTGTCACGAACCACCGGACGGCCCATCAAGCGGATCAGCAAATCGGTCAAGGAACTGAAAGCCCAGGTCAGCGGTTTCAGCAAGGTCACCAGACCCAGCATCGGGCCGATCACCGCCATGGCCATGCGTTCTGGCTCGCTCATCGACAAACGCTTGGGCACCAGATCGGCCAGCACGATGAACAAGGCGGTGATGCTGGCAAAAGACAGGGCGAAGGCCAGGGTCTCGGCCTGCTCAGGCGCCATCAGCAATTGCAAGGCGGCTTGGTAATGCGGCGTCAAAGCGCCTTCACCGACGATACCGCCCAAGATGGCCACGGTGTTGACGCCGATCTGCACCACGGTGAAGTAGTGGCCCGGCTGTTCTTGCACCTGCAAGACGCGCTCGGCGCGCGAGTCGCCGTCGTCGGCCAGCTGACGCAGCTTCAGGCGACGCGAACCGGCCAGCGAGATCTCCGCAATCGAGAAGAAAGCGCTGCTTGCAATCAACACGGCGATCAACAACAGGCTGGTCAGCAATCGGTAACTCCTGGATCGGGCAATGCCCGAACTTAACTGAACAAACGCCGTGCTGCCAAGCTGCCCGCCGCCACATCACGCGAGGCCAGCGCACGATACAGCGTGCTCAACTCCTGGCCGATCGCGGCAAAGGCGTGCAAATTGAGGATCTGCCCGCGGTCATCACAAATATCGGCCTCGATATCGCGAGCCAGTCCGCGCGCCGCTTCTTGCCAGGAGGCAAAAGGTTCCAAGGCTTCCGGCGTTTGCGGAACGTCCAAGGACAGCGAGATCTCACGAAGCGATGACTGCTGCGGATTTTCGGCCAAGGCCGCTTGCGGCTCAAAGTTCAAGCACAGAATCGGCGGGGCACCTTCATCCTCCGAAGCCATCACCAAGCGCCCCGGCATGGCGCCGGGCACAAAGCCGTGGCGCAAGGCCATCTGCTGCACATAGCCCAGCGTCCAAGCGGCCGTCTTGGCTCGCAAAACAATCGCCAACTGCGCGTCATGATCGCCGGCAAAGTGATCCAACTCGCGAGCCCGGCCCACCACGTCCAGCATGTCGGGGAACTGCACAAAAGCGCCGATGCCATCGGCAAAGCCCTGCACTTTTTGCACGAATTCCGAGTACTCGATTTCGTTCATCGCGCCGTTGCGATTGGCCATTTGCACGCCGGCCTGGAACTCGCCGTAGCGCTGCCCGGGCGTGGGCAGCTCCCAATCGCCGGTTTCGGCATTCAAGCCTTCGATGTGAAAGGGCTTGGTGCCGGCGCGCCGGCTGCCGGGCAGATGCGACAAAGCCATTTCACCGCTGATGGGGGTTTCTAGCGTGAGGGTGGCAATCGCGTCGATCAAGGCGTCAATGCGGGCCGAGGGCTTGCGCGGTGCGCGCGCGACCACTGGCACGGTTTCGTCCAAGCTCGGCGCCTCTGCGCTGGACTGCAAATCGCCCAGACCCGGCTCGACGCGTTCGACACCATCCATCATCGGCTCGAGTTGCACCTCGGCGCGGCGCGGGCCGGCCTTGCGGGCGGTCCAGGCGCCATGCGCCACCACACCGACCAACACCACCCCACCCGCAACGGCAAGCATTTCTGTCAAAGTCATCGCGTCAAGCCTCCGCCATGGCCAAGGCCTTGTCCATATCCACCGCCACGATGCGGGAGACACCCTGCTCCTGCATGGTCACACCAATCAGTTGTTCAGCCATTTCCATTGCAATCTTGTTGTGTGAGATGAAGAGGAACTGGGTTCCGCTGCTCATCTCGGCCACCAGCTTGGCATAACGCTCGGTATTGGCGTCATCCAGCGGCGCGTCCACCTCGTCCAACAAACAGAACGGGGCGGGGTTGAGTTGAAAGATCGCGAACACCAAGGCGATCGCGGTCAGCGCCTTCTCTCCGCCCGAAAGCAGATGGATGGTGCTGTTTTTCTTGCCCGGCGGCTGGGCCATCACTTGCACGCCAGCATCCAAAATTTCGTCGCCGGTCATCACCAGCTTGGCCTGTCCACCGCCGAAGAGCACCGGGAACATGCGGCCAAAGTGCATATTGACTTGATCGAAGGTTGCGCCCAGCAGGTCGCGGGTTTCCAGGTCGATCTTGTGAATCGCATCCTCCAGCGTCTTCATGGCAGACATCAGGTCGGTGCACTGCGAATCCAAGAAGGTCTTGCGTTCACGCGCCGCAGTCAATTCGTCCAGCGCCGCCAGATTGACGGCGCCCAGAGCCGCGATCTCACGGTTGATGCGGTCGATCTCGCCTTGCAAACCATAAAGCTTGACCTGACCAGCTTCAATGCCTTGGGCCAGCGCTTCCAGGTCGACGGCGGCTGCGACCAACTGCTCCATATACTGCGCGCCGCCCAGCTGCGCGGCTTGTTCTTCCAGCTGCAGCTTGGTGATGCGGTCGCGCAGCGGGTCCAGGCTGCGCTCAAAAGTCAGGCGCTGTTCATCCGCCTTGCGCAGGCGCAGGGTCAGGTCGTCATAGCCGCTGCGCACGGCGGCCAAGGCCTGCTCGCGCTCCATCTTCAAGGCCAGCGCGTCTTGCAGCCCGGCTTGAGCGGCAGCGTCGTTGAGCGTTTCCATCTCGCGCTGCAGACTCTCAGTGGACTGGCTGTTGGTCTGCATCTGCGCTTGTGCGGTCTCGATGGCGCGTTGCAACTCGCCGCGGCGCGAGGCCAGCGCACGGGCGCTGTACTGCGCTTCTTGGGCGCGCCGCTCCAAGGCGCGCAACTGCTCGCGTGCTTCGCCCAAGCGGCGCTCGGCCAGCAGCGTGGCGTCTTCCAATTCGGCGTGGCGCTCCTGCGTGGTGGCCAGCTGGATGTCCAATTCCTCAAAACGCGCTTCGCCGGTGACGCGGCGCTCCTGCAATTCTTCGGACTGCGCGTCGATCTCGAACAGTTCCTCTTCCAGCTGCGAACGTCGGCTGCTGGCGGCTTCGGCTTGCTGGGTCAGACGCAGCAATTCGACCTGCAGCTGATGGGCCCGAGTCTGCGTTTCAGCGGCCTCGCGGCGCAGATTCTGCAAACGCTGCGAAGCGTCGGAGTAAGCCGCCTCGGCGCGGACCAGCGAAGTCTTGGCGTCGTCGGTGATCACGGCCTGGGCGCGCAGCTCCAAGATCAGGTTTTCGATCTCCTGAGCCCGCGCCAACATGCCGGCCTGCTCGGTGTCGGGCGCGTAAAAACTCACCGCGAACTGGCTGACCGCATGGCCTTGCGGCGTCATGATCAGCTCGCCATGGGTCAGGCGCGAGCGATTCGCCAGCGCTTCTTCCATCGATGCTGCGGTGTAGACGCCTTCCAGCCAGTCATTCAGCAAGGCCTTCAAGCCGGCGTCATCCAAGCGCAGCAGATCGCTGAGCCGTGGCAGGGTTTCATGCGTGTTGGCAATCGCCGCCGATGGGGGCGAATAAAAAGCCAAACGGGCCGGCGGCGCGTCTTGCTCGAAAGCGCGCACCGTTTCCAAACGGCCAACCTGCAGTGCGCTCATGCGCTCACGCAGGGCAGCTTCCAAGGCGTTTTCCCAGCCGGACTGGATGTGCAGCCGGGTCCACAAGCCTTGCAAGCCGTCCAGACCATGCTTGGCCAGCCAGGGCAGCAACTTGCCTTCGGTCTGCACTTTTTCTTGCAAGGCTTTCAATGCTTCCAAGCGCGCCGACAGCGCCGACTGCTTGGCCATTTGCTGATTGGCGTCTTGCTGCGTGTTGCGGCGTGCGTCTTCATAAACCGGCACTTGCTCGGAGAGCTCCTGCAGGCGGGCATCGGCCATTTCTTGCGCCTCGGTGGCGGCGTCGCTTTGGCGCTTCAAGTCGGCTAGGCGATCTTGCTCGGGCGCGGCCAGTCCTTGGCGCTCGGCCGCCAGGCGCTCGCGGCGGGTGCGCAGCTGGCGCGACTGCTCGTCAACGCTGCGGCTCTCAGCGGCCAGCACCTGAATCTGCTGCTGCACCTGCACCACTGCCGCGCGCTGCTCATTGGCACGGTTTTGTGCCCCGCGCACCGCGTCTTCGGCATTGGGCAGATTGGTGGCCTGTTCTTCGGCTTGGGCGGCGAGGATTTCGCTTTGTTCTTCTGCTGCGGCGATTTGCTCGGCAATGGTTTCCAGCTCCGCCTGGGCTTGCAGCGAGCGCTCTTCCCATTGCTGGCTTTGCGACTTCAGATCCAAGAGCCGCGCCTCGACGCGCTGGCGGCCTTCAACCACATAGCGGATCCGTTCTTCCAGGCGGCTGACTTCCAATTGAGCCTCGGCAAAGCGGCCTTGCGAGGCATGCAGCTCGTCCCCGGCCGCATAGTGGGCCTGACGCACCGTCTCCAGCTCGGCCTCCACCTGGCGCAACTCGGCCATCCGCGATTCCAGCGCATTGACGGCCTCCAAATGCTCGGTCTTGACGCGGCCTTGTTCGGATGTGGCATCGCGATGCTTGAGGAACCAAAGCTGATGCAGCTTCAGCGTGCCGGCGTCTTGCAAGCTGCGGTAGCTGGCGGCCACCTCGGCTTGCTTTTCCAGCTTGTCGAGATTGGTATTGAGCTCGCGCAGGATGTCGTCCACGCGGGTCAGGTTTTCGCGGGTGTCTTTCAGCCGGTTTTCGGTCTCGCGGCGCCGTTCTTTGTATTTGGAGACGCCAGCGGCTTCCTCCAAAAACATGCGCATCTCTTCCGGCTTGGATTCGATGATGCGGCTGATGGTGCCCTGGCCGATGATGGCGTAGGCGCGCGGCCCCAGACCAGTACCCAGGAACACATCCTGCACATCGCGGCGCCGCACCGGCTGGTTGTTGATGAAGTAGCTGGAGGTGCCGTCACGGGTCAGCACGCGTTTGACCGCGATTTCGGCGAACTGGTTCCATTGACCGCCGGCGCGGCCGTCTTCGTTGGAGAACACCAGCTCGACGCTGGATCGGCTGGCAGGCTTGCGGTTGCCCGAGCCGTTGAAGATGACGTCCTGCATGGACTCACCGCGCAGCTCCGAGGCCTTGCTTTCGCCCAGCACCCAGCGCACCGCGTCCATGATGTTGGACTTGCCACAACCGTTGGGGCCCACCACGCCCACCAGCTGCCCCGGCAGCTGAAACACCGTCGGATCGGCAAAGGACTTGAAGCCCGAGAGCTTGATCGAATTCAGACGCATGGGTGCGAGATGAGGTGAGCCCGATCGCCCAAGCCCCGCTTGCCGCCTAAGGCCTCCCGGGGGCTCCAGCAATCGTTGCTAAGCCATTGATTTATTTATACAAAAGCGCCACAGGCGGGCGCTTTGTCTGGGCTGGATGATACCATCGGGGCCTCCCCCTTCTACTCATGAGCGTGAGCATCAGCGGGCTGCTTGTCGGCCCCATGTCGCGCCGCACTGAATTCATGGCCAAGAACAGCCCGACCGTCAAAGAAGCCAAGCAAGCGCCTAAGCCTAGCGTTAAGTCTTCAGCAAAGCCCGCCAACAAGCCTTCCAACAAGGCCAGGCAAGACCTTGAACTCGAGGCCAAGACGCGCAAGGTCTTGAAGCTAGCGCCCAAGACGGGCACCGCAGGCAAGGCGTCTTCCGCTGCGGCCAAACCGCGCAAGGCGGCTGCCACAGTGATCGAAAGTCAAGTCAGCATGGAGATGGCGCCTAAGCAGCGCGAAATGCCGCCGAATCCGCCCTCGCGCCCCAGCAAGGAATTGCACGCCTTCCCTAACCCGGCGCCCGAGCGTGACTATGTGATCCAGTTCCAGGTACCCGAGTTCACCTGCCACTGCCCGCTGACCGGCCAGCCCGACTTTGCGCACTTCACCATCGACATGATTGCGGACAAGTACTGCGTCGAGTTGAAGAGCCTGAAGATGTACTTCTGGAGCTATCGCAACGAAGGTGCTTTCCACGAGAAGGTCACCAACACCATCTTGGAAGACATCGTCAAAGTGACGAATCCGCGCTTCATCCGCATCACCGCCAAGTGGTATGTGCGCGGCGGCATCTACACCAATGTGGTGGTGGAGCATCGCAAAAAGGGCTGGCAGCCGCTGCCGCGGGTGGACTTGCCCGAGCATGGCTTCCAGTCGGGCCTGCTGGCCTAAGGCCAGAACGCCACGACAAGAGCTTCGACCTTGGCCTTTCCCACCAGCAGCAGCCATCAGCTGAGCGCGGTTCGTGTGCGGCGCAGCCGCATCGACGGCTTCGGCGTGTTTGCGGACGAAAGCGTGCCGCAAGGCGCCAAGCTGGGGGAACTGACTGGCGAAGCGATCAGCGTGGCCGAGGCCAAGCGGCGTGCCGAAGGTCGGCAGCGCATCATGCTGGTTGAAATCTCGGCCAGCCGGGCGATCGATGCCACCCGCTCCGACGACCCGATGCGCTTCACCAACCATTCTTGCGCGCCCAACGCCCGCATTGCGGTGGAAGCCGGCGCCATCGAGTTCTTTGCCTTGCGCGATCTGCAAGTGGGCGAAGAGATCACGGTGGCTTATGGCGCAACTCACCACGAAGGACGGCTGGCCTGCCGTTGCGGCAAGCCCAGCTGCGCTGGCTGGCTTTGAGCGGCGCGGCATCCGCGCCTTGCTTGGCCTCGGCAATCAAGCGTCCAAGCCATGAAGCCTCGCCGTCAAGAATAGACCGAAAGAACGTACATGACGCTCCCCGCTCCGCACAACCCCTTGCTGGATAAGCTGCATCCCTACCCCTTCGAGCGCCTGCGCGCACTGAATGCAGGCATCCAGCCCAATCCAGCCTTGCGGGCTATCAGCCTGGGTATCGGTGAGCCCAAGCACCCGGCGCCGCAGCTGATCGAAGACGCGCTGATCGCCAGCGTGAAGACCCTCTCGGTCTACCCGGCCACTGCCGGCGAACCGCGCTTGCGCGAAGCCATTTGCCAATGGCTGCAGCGCCGCTACGACTTGGCGCTGGACCCCGCCAACCAAGTGCTGCCGGTGAACGGCTCCCGCGAGGCCTTGTTCGCCCTGGCCCAGACCGTCATCGACCCCAGCCGGCCGGGCGCCACCGTGGTCTGCCCGAATCCCTTCTACCAAATCTACGAAGGCGCGGCGCTGCTGGCCGGCGCGCAAACGGCTTTTGCCAACAGCGACCCCGCCAAAAACTTCGCCGCCGACTGGAACCAGATCGACGCGGACATCTGGGCCAAGACTCAGCTGCTCTACGTCTGCTCACCGGGCAACCCGACCGGCGCGGTGATGCCGCTGCAAGAGTGGAAAACACTGTTCGAGCTGAGCGACCGCTATGGCTTTGTGATTGCGTCTGACGAGTGCTATTCGGAGATCTATTTCCGCGAAGAGGCGCCACTGAGCGGCCTGCAGGCCGCGGCGCAGCTGGGTCGCGGCGATTTCCGCAATCTGATTGCCTTCACCAGCCTGTCCAAGCGCTCCAATGTGCCGGGCTTGCGCAGCGGCTTTGTGGCCGGCGACGCCGCCCTCATCAAGAAGTTCTTGCTCTACCGCACCTATCACGGCAGCGCCATGAACCCGATGGTGCAAGCCGCCAGCATCGCCGCTTGGGGCGATGAGGCCCATGTCGTCGCCAATCGCGAGCAATACCGCGCCAAGTTCGCCCAGGTCACGCCGCTGCTGGCCGAGCATATGGAGGTGGCTCTGCCGGATGCGGGTTTTTACCTTTGGGCCGCCGTGCCCGCCCACATCCATGGCGGCTGCGACATTGCCTTCGCTCAGGGCTTGCTGGCTCAATACAATGTCGCGGTATTGCCGGGCAGCCTGCTGGCGCGTGAAGCGCATGGTGTCAATCCTGGTGCCGGGCGTATCCGTCTGGCGCTGGTGGCGGAAGTGGGCGAATGCCTGGAAGCCGCTCAGCGAATTGCCGACTACTGCCGCGCTCACCCAGCGTCGGCAGTGGCTGTTTGATTGACCCCAAGCCCCGTCTCCTTTGCCCCTGTTCATTCCTATCAGCGCTCAATAGCTCATGACACAAAATCTGCAATCCACCATCGAACTGGCCTGGGAAGGTCGCGCCAACATCACCACCAGCAACTCGCCCGAAGTGCGCGAAGCCGTTGAGCATGTGATGGCTGAGTTGGACGCTGGCCGCCTGCGCGTGGCCGAGCGCCAAGGCGTGGGCCAGTGGACGGTGCACCAGTGG
>NZ_JBMLSK010000359.1:0-6111 GCF_049240545.1 Roseateles sp.
AGCCGATGTTGGCGCACAAAGCGGTGCACGAGGCCCATGTGGCGGCCGAAGTGGCGGCCGGCGCCATCCTGGGCGATGCGAACCTGGCCAAGAGCCAGTTCGATGCTCGCGTGATCCCGAGCGTGGCCTATACCGACCCCGAAGTGGCGTGGGTGGGTCTGACCGAAGATCAGGCCAAAGCCCAAGGCATCAAGGTTAAGAAGGGTCTGTTCCCCTGGACGGCGTCCGGCCGCGCGATTGCCAACGGCCGCGACGAAGGCTTCACCAAGCTGCTGTTTGACGACAGCGACGAAGCCCATGGCCACGGCAAGATCCTCGGCGGCGGCATCGTGGGTACCCATGCCGGTGACATGATCGGCGAGATCGCGCTGGCCATTGAGATGGGCGCCAATGCGGTGGACATCGGCAAGACGATTCACCCGCATCCGACACTGGGCGAAAGCATCGGCATGGCCGCGGAAGTCGCGCATGACTCGTGCACGGATTTGCCGCCTGCGAGGAAGTAAGCCAACCAGCAGGCTTCACGCCATCCTGCAAAGCCCGGTCCGGCAACGGAGCGGGCTTTTTGCTTTTCGTGCGCCGAGAATGCTTGCGCGAGAGGGTGTTGATGCCGCTATTTTTGTCGGCAAGACCCGAACTCTAGAACTCGCGCCAGCCCGAACGCAGGCTGTTCTACCCAAGCGTGGCCGAGCAATCCGGGGCCTGGCTGTGGCCCGCCAACGCGGGCCCCTGTGAAGGGCGGGCAAGGGCGGGCAAGGGCTGGCCCCGCCTCGCCCCGAGCTGGGTCAGGCTCACTCGGCCGGCGCCTCGCCACCGCCATTGAGGGGCAGCCAAACCTCGAAGGTGGTGCCGACGCCAGGCTCCGATTGCACCTCCAAGCGACCGCCGTGTTTATTGACGATGGAGAACGACACCGACAAGCCCAGCCCCGTCCCCTGCCCGACCGGCTTGGTGGTGTAAAACGGGTCGAAGATGCGTTTCATCACGTCCGGGCTCATGCCGCAGCCGTTGTCCTGGACGCTCACGCACACCTGGTCGCCGTCGTGGCGCGTGCGCAGCGTGAGGATGCCCTTCTCTTTGATCGCATGGGCGGCATTCACGATCAGGTTCATGAACACCTGATTGAGCTGCGCGGCCAAGCACCGCACCGGCGGCAGGTTGCCGAACTCCCGCACCACCTCGACCTTGTAGCGGATGTCGTGCCAGACCATGTTGAGCGTGGATTGCAGCCCTTGGTTGAGGTCGGCCTCTTGCCAATCGGACTGATCCACCCGCGAGAAATCCTTGAGGTCTTGCACGATCTTCTTCACCCGCGTGAGGCCCTCCCCGCTTTCCTTGATGAGCACAGGCAAGTCCTCACGGATGAACTCGATGTCCTCCTTGGCGCGCGCCTGCTGGATTTGCGCGCTCAGGGGTGGCGCCACGGTCTTCAAGTCCACGGCCTCGTACAGATTGCTGAGCTCCAGCAGCGATTCCACGTACCGTCCCAAGGTGCTCAGGTTGGAGGCCACAAAACCCACCGGGTTATTGATTTCATGCGCCACACCGGCGGCCAGCTGGCCGATGGACGCCATTTTCTCCGACTGCAGCAGCTGGTTTTGCGCCTCTTCCAACTTGGCTTTGGCCTGTTGAATCTGCTGGTAGTTTTGGATCAGGTCCCGCTGCGCGTTCATCATTTCGGTGTGGTCTTGCAGCAGCCACCAGATCGGCGAGTCCGCCTGCCCGGGACGCGAAGGGTAAACGATGGTTTGAACCCAGCGCGCTTCGCCCGCGTTGGTTTTCAGTTCAGCCTCATACATCAGGGACTGGCGTCTGGCGAAGGCCTCCGCCGACGCTTTACGCACCGCCTGATAGGCCTCGCCATTGAGTTGGAAATGCTTCGTCAGACCTTCTTTGGGGTGCGCGGGGTCGACGCCAAAGAGCTGCATGAAACGGCGGTTGTGGCGCAAGATGCGGCGCTCCTGCGTGCACAGGATGCCCACGGGCGAGTTTTCGAGGAAGGCATCCAGATCACTCAGGCTGCTGCGCAGCTGATCGGTGCGAGCGGCCACGAGCTGCTCGAGCTCCTGTTCATGGCGCTTGATCTCGGCTTCGGCCTCATGGCGGCGGGTCACGTCCATCAGGGTTTCGATCGCGCCGACGATCTTGCCCTGCGTGTCGTACAGCGGCGCTGCAGTGCAAAACACCCGACGGCCCTGCGCGCCGAACTGCGGAAAGAAATCCTCCAACTCGTAGGCGCCAGGCGCCAAGGGCGACGGCCGCATGGCCGCGCCGTACAGGGCCGCCCCTTCGGCTTCGATGCTGCCGTCCACGATCAGATCGACCAAGAGCGGTCGCGGCTCCGAACCGAATGCGCGCCACGCCTCGGTGCTGCCCACCATGCGCTGCGCGCTTTGGCCGGTCAGTTGTGCGCAGTTGTCGTTCCAGTGTGTGACCCGGTGGAATTGGTCGATCACAAAAATCGCAATCGGGCTGCTGTCCAGGATTTGATGCAACACCCGCCCGACCTCGAACAGGCTGGTCTGCACATGCTGCATGTCGCTGAGGTCCAGGCAGCAGACCACCGCGACCGGCCCCATCGGCAGTGCCACCCGTCGCGCCGCCACCTCCAAGTGGCGGACCGAGCCGCTGGCCGTCAGCGCATGACATTCCAGTGCCGGAGGGATCTCGGTGGCCGCCAGGGTTCGCTCCCCGTACAAGCGCACCGGCTCCACGCTTTCGTCGCTGACCCAGGCGTAATGCGGCAATCGCCGCAACTCGTCCAGGCTGTGACCCAAGAGTCGCAGCATGGCCGCGTTGGCAAACACGGTGCGCTCGCCGTCATGCACCATCACGGGGGTGGTGACGGCCTCCAGAGCGGCCACATGGCTGTCATCCAGCGGGCAAGGGCGGCAAGACTCCAGCGCACAGGCCAGCGCTTCAAATCGCGCCAGCGGGCTGACGCTGGCAGTGGGCGTGCTGTCGAACTCGAACATGGCGTTAGGCAAGGCACGTGTGGGCGCCCCAAAGAGCTATGTCAGGGATGTCGGCCGATCCAGGGCGAGTCTTTAGGGCAATCTTGCAAAATCCCCGCTGCGTCCAGGGTCGGTTGGGCCTGGGCTGGGTGCGGGCAGGCATGACCGCGTGCCCATGATGCCGAGCAATGCGCGCGGCGTCACGGCCGGCGGCGCGTGCCGATGTGCAGTCGATCACGGCGTCAGCGATTCCTCTTGTTGCCAGACCTGTTCGGCCACGCTCTTGATGTCAAGCGCGGGGCGCTTCGGGCCAGAGCTGTCATTGGCCACAAACGCATCGACCAGCCGTAGCCGTTGCGCCATTTCCTCGCCATCCCGCAGCCCCATGGGGTAGCCCTGGCTCCCGGCCTTCCCGTGATGCTGCTTCACCACGCCCATCGCATGCCTCATCATCGCTGCCGGCCTGGCGCAGGCGATGCCCCCCTGGGCACGGAGGGCAAACGCCTCTTGCAAGTCAATGAGGCTGGCGTGCAGGGTCAACGCAGCCTTGATGGCGATGCGCTTGTTCAATGATCGACTCACGCCAGCCTGCTGAGGCCGCTGAGGCAATGATCGGCCGCCTGCCGCCTGCCGCCTGCCGCTTACCGCTTACCGCTTACCGCTTGCGGGTGGAATGGCGAGAGTCAGGGCATTTTGCGGGTCAAACTTCACGCCTCCCGACATCTCCCCGGCCCTTGCCTTGGTCCGGGTGTGCCGCAATGATGCTGCCGCAGTTGGCCACACCGTAGCGGTCCACCGGCAAGTGAAAACGCAGGCCCAGCGGCACCGCCTCCCAGCGCGCTCGAGGCAGGCGGCAGGTCCAGGTCTGCCCATCGGCATGGGCCAATTCCAGCTCATAGAACTCGTAGCGCTCGCCCAGGCGCTCGATGCCCAGAGGTGTTTGGCTGCCTGCCGCTGTGCCAAGGGGCTCGACGCGCAGCGGCGGCTTCGGCCATTGCGGCACTTGTGGTGCCGTGCCTTCGCTTTTGGCGCGCCAAGAGGTGCGCCAGCTGGGTGCGCGGTATTTGCAATGCTGGGCGGCGGGCTGCTCCGGGTGCTGGGGGTCGGGCATCAGGCGACGCGAGAGCTCGGTGGCGTCGGTGGGCATCTCTGAGCACCAACTGGAGCCTAGTTCTTCCAGCCTGCGCTCCACATCAATCTCCAAGCGCCAAGTCTTGCGCTCCACACTGACCAATTTGCCACTGGGCCCGAACAGAAACAGGCCGGCTTGAAGCAGGGCCAAGAGCATCAGCAGGGCCAGCGCGATTTGCAGGGAGCGGCGCTGAGGCAAAAGTCGGGGATTGAACGTGAGTGCGGGCGGCATGGCGCGCATTGTCGCGGCTCGGCCTGGGCTTCTGACTGTCACCAGCGCTTCAAATTGGGTCACTAGACTGAAACGCATTCGTCGCAGTTCCGCCTTTTTTCTTGGTTCTTCTTGCGGGCTGCGATGCTTGTTTCATTCTCAGAGTCAACACATGGCCGCCAACGCTCAAGGTTTCTCCGTCAGACAAGCTTGGCTGCAACTGTTGCTCTTGGGGGGCCTGCTTGCGCTTTTGAGCGCCTGCTCGCCGCGAATGCTCTTGCTGAACGGTGTGGCGGACGGCTTGTCCAGTCAGGGGCAAGATGCACAAGAAGACGATCTGCAACTGGCTCGCGAGGCAAGTGCTTATCACCTGAAACTGTCGGAAGCGGTGCTGCGCCAGACGCCGGGCCATGTGGCCTTGGCCGAATCGGTGGCGGCCGGCTTGACCCAATATGCCTACGCCTTTGTGGCCCAGTCTGCGGACGAACTGGCCACGCGCGACGCCCGCGCTGCGCAGCGGCAACGCGAGCGGGCGGCGCGCTTGTACTGGCGGGCGCAGCAGCATGCGATGCGAGCCTTGGAGTTGCGCCATCCTGGTTTTGTGACGGCCCTGGCGGCATCGGTAGCCCAGATCGGTTCGAGCGCCTCGGCGAATGGCATTGCGGCAGTGTTGAACCTGGCCGAGGACGAGGTGGGTCTGGCCTATTGGGCCGCGGCGTCCTGGGGTGCTCATATTTCCTTGTCCAAAGATCGACCCGACCAGGTGGCGGATCTGCCGCAGGTGGTGGCCCTGGCGAAATTGGCCTGGCTGCGCCAACCTGACTTTGCCGAGGGCGGGCTCAGAAGCTGGTGCTGAAGAAGTACTACAACATCGGCTTCGCGGCAGACACGCCGAATGGCTTGGTCGTGCCGGTGATCAAGGATGCCGACAAAAAGGGCATCTTCGAGATCAGCGCCGAAATGGGTGAGCTGGCCAAGAAGGCCCGCGACGGCAAGCTCGGCCCCGCCGAGATGAGCGGTGGCTGCTTCACCATTTCGTCCCTGGGTGGCATTGGTGGCCGCTACTTCACCCCCATCATCAATGCGCCCGAGGTGGCCATCATGGGCGTGTGCAAGAGCCAGATCGAGCCCAAGTGGGATGGCAAGGCTTTCCAGCCGCGCCTGATGCTGCCGCTGAGCCTGAGCTGGGACCACCGCGTCATCGACGGCGCCGCTGCGGCCCGCTTCAATGTGTACTTTGCATCCTTGCTGGCGGACTTCCGCCGCATCGTGCTCTGATCGGGAGCTGAGTTATGGCACTAGTGAATGTTCTCGTTCCCGATATCGGTGACTTCAAAGACGTCGCCATCATCGAGTTGCTGGTCAAGGTGGGCGACACCGTGGCGGTGGACCAAAGCCTGATCACCGTGGAGTCCGACAAGGCCTCGATGGAGATCCCCTCCTCGCACGCCGGCGTGATCAAGGAGATCAAGGTGGCCTTGGGCGACAAGATCAACCAAGGTTCGGTGCTGCTGGCGCTGGAGAGTGCGGATGGCGCTGCTGCTGTGCCCGGCCATGCACCTGTGGCCGCAACTGCTGCAGCGGCTCCGGTACAAGCTCCGGCGCCGAGCGCTGCCCAGGCCTACACAGGCAATGCCGATTTCAGCTGCGATCTGCTGGTGCTGGGCGCCGGCCCTGGCGGCTATTCGGCCGCCTTCCGCGCCGCCGATCTGGGCTTGAAGGTCATTCTGGTGGAGCGTTATGCCACCCTGGGTGGCGTTTGCCTGAACGTCGGTTGCATCCCGTCCAAGGCGCTGCTGCATGTGGCGGCGGTGA
>NZ_JBMLSK010000360.1:0-20197 GCF_049240545.1 Roseateles sp.
GTCCAGGTGGATTCCACCTATCGAGGTGTCCGGGGAAATTAGACCAGCACAGCTGACCAACAGCGTCTTGCCTTGTCGTTCAACGCCAATAGCGTTCGGGCTTGTGGCCACCAGACTTGTTTCGCCATACGCCATCTTGCGTGCGGCCAGGGCCAGCCGTTCTCCTACCGCCTGTTTGTTGAGTGGATGGATGTCATTCCAATCGCCAATGTCGATGGCGACGGCCATCGCGGTATTGCTGACGCCCAAGGTCTGGCGTTGCGCCTCTCGGGTGGCGGCCCAGATGCTTTCAGATGGATCGGGTTTGGCGACTTGATAACTCGCCAACTGAACGTACAAGAAAGGCAATTCGGGTCGCTGGAACTGACTGCGCCAATCGCGAATTAGGTCGGGGAACAAGGTGGTGTATTCACTTGCCCGGCCCGTATTCGATTCGCCCTGGTACCAGATTACGCCCTTGATGGCCTGCTTCAGCACCGGCGCCAACTTGGCGTTGAACAAGGTACCGGGCTGATAGTGCAGGGTGGTCGCCATCGGCGGCGCGCTGCTGTTGGCCCCGACCTTGTACTGCCAGGCGCCGAACAAACTCAGCTCTTCGTCGCCGAAGTCCAGCGCATAGCGCTTGTCGCGAATGAAACCCGCCTTGCCGCCTTTGCTGACCACGCGCACGCTGAGCGTGTTCTGACCTGCCTTGAGAACACCAGCAGGAACAGCATAGATGCGCGGCAGATAGACATTGTCGGTCTTGCCGATCTCTCGGCCATTGACGAAGGCCCGGTCTTCATCGGCGATCGCGCCTAACCACAAGGTGGCCGGCTTTACGGCTTGTTCCGGGTTCAGCATGAGGCTGCGGCGGAACCAGATGGCGCCGTAGCTAAAGTCGCTACCTTGCTCTTTCACATAGCCCGGCACTCTGAAGGCCTGCCAGTCGCTCTCTGTCTCAGCCCCACTGGCCCAGTCCTGCTTCAGACCAAGGTCGGCAGCGAGGATTTTTTCGTTCCAGGCCTTGCCCGCTTGCGTTTCCTTCTCGGTCAGCGTGGCTACGTAGCTGTCGTCCTTGAAGAGCTGCGCTTTGGCCAGGTAGTGGGGATACTTTTGCAGCGCTGCTTCGCTCATCCAGGCCTCGGCAGGTGAGCCACCCACGGCGATGCTGATCAGCCCGATCGGTACCTGATACTGTTGCTGTAGGCTGCGCGCAAAGAAAAAACCAGCGGCAGAAAAACCGCCCAGCTGTGCGGGCACGGCCTTCTTCCAAGCGCCCTGCGGGAAGTCCTGCTGCGGCCCCTTGAAGCCGTGAATCTGCGGAACGTTGAACTCACGGATGGTCGGCAATTGGGTGGACGCTATCAAGCCCGGATACCGCAAGCTGACCCGATCCATCGACAACTGCATATTGGACTGCCCGGAGGCGAGCCAGACGTCACCGATCAGCACGTCCTTGACCTGCAGCTTGTTCTTGCCCTGCACCTCGATTTGGTAGGGGCCGCCGGCAGCCAGCGGATCGAATTGGACTTGCCAGCGTCCACCCTGAGCATGGGTCTTTAGCTCTTGCTTGCCAAGCGAGACCGTCACCGCCTCGCCATCATCGGCCCAGCCCCACAAGATGAGGGGCTGCGAGCGTTGCAGCACCAGACCGTCACTGACCAGACGTGGTAAACGAACATCTGCGTAGGCCTGGCTTGTCATCAACACAAAGGGCACCAATGAACAGATTGTTTTTGTCTTCATTATGATTTTTGGGGTTAGCAACCGTCATCCAAGCGGTGCTAGCCCTCAAACCTTCATCGTGCCGACGTCGACACTTTGGCCGCGAATGATTTGGCGCAACTCCGCAATCGACGGCGCCGCCGGTGGCTGACCCCAGGCACTGCGCCCGGCCTTGGTGTCCCCCAGGGCCAGCACGGCGGTGTACAAGCGGGTTTCGCCTTCACTGATGTTGCACAGCAACTGCGGAATGCTGCTGTTGCCATTGACCACATTGGCGTTGGCGAAGTTCTCGATCACGCGGCCCTTGCGCGAAACGCTGGAGCCCAGGTCTCGGATGCCGGACAGGTCGCTGAGCGTCGCGATTTGGCCGGCACCCGGGCCGGCCTCGGTTTGAATGGGGCTGCCGTCTTCCGGGCGTTTGATGGCGAAGCCCCCTTCGATCACCTGGCAGTCCTTTTTGGCGACGATGCGGTGCACCCGCACATGCCAGGGAGCGGCCGGCAACAACCAGGTCTCCACCGTGATGTCTTCGTCAACCACCCAGCGCGAGTACACCAAGTTGTCGGAAATCTTGGCGATTTGATTGCCTTCGCGTACCTTGAAGTGGCGGCCATCGGTGCTGAAGCCCAACATATTGTCCAGCGCCGCCGAATCGAAAGCACCCAGCAGTGTCTCCACGCAAAAACCATAGCGCGCCGAGTAGGCAAATTTCGAATACTTCTCGGGAGCCAGCCGCAACCAGGGTCGATATTCCTCTTGTCCGCTGCACAGCGCGATAGCGTCACCCGGTGGGTGGAAGATCACCATGCCGGGATTGGTCAGCGTAGCGGGTTGCTCAAAGGCGGGCAGCGCCTCCTCCTTTGAGGTCCAGAACGGGTGGCTCTCCGGCAGCGCCATGAAGGCAAACACCTTGAAGGCCCAGTAGGGCGAGCAGGCTGAACTGTAGTGTTCAACCATGTGTTGATTCGGGTAGGCGTAGCCGAGCGACAAGATACCGTCGCGATGAGCAATCGGCTGCTTGGACCACCAGCGCAGATGGCGCAGCACCAGGCCCTTGATCTGTCCCCAGGGCAGCGCCGGTACATCGGCAAAGGCCAGCGCCGACCAAAAGGACGCGCAGGCGAAGCGGTAGGTCAGGCTGCGGCCAAAGGGCAGGGCCGCGCCATCGTCGGCGAACCAGCGTTGAAACTCAGGCGCCAATGCCTTGGCGCGGCTTTGCAATGTGGCGACACGCGGGCTCTTGTAGTCGAGCCGGCTGAGCAACAGGCTGTAGTAATGAAAGGCGAATGGTACGTAGTAATCGGCGCGCCGGAAGGGGCCGTCGCGGTACCAGCCCTTGTCGAGATAGAGCGCGTCGATCTGCTTCTCATAGTCGGCCGTCAGCGCGGGGTCGAACGACTCGCCCATCGCCTTCAGGCCCAGACCAATCATCAAGCGGAAGAACATCCAGTTGTTGACGCCGTAGATGCGTGCATAGGCGTTTTGAAAGTACGCCGCGATATGTTTCTTCGCCTGCGCGGGCTGAGGCTCCCACAAGATCTTCGGGATCAGGGAGAGCGCAAAACCCAGCGAAGACAACTCGACCAAGCGCTGATCCCGGTCGGCGCAGGCACCCCAATACTCGGGATGCTCAGGGTTGGTGCCGTTGGCCAAGCCGCGGCGAAACAGGTCCCAGTCGACGAAGTCGGCGCCGCCGCCCGCGGCCAATGGGGCCAAGCCCCACAAGGGCCGCGCAAAGCCCTCCAGATCGGCTGAGGTGGGGTCAAACATAGAACCGGCCATGTCCAGCCGAACACGAGCGCCACCCTTTGAGTAATACGGCGTCAACGGCAGATACAGGTCTTTGATGGCCTGCACCACATCGGCACGGGTCTGCAGCGGATTGCCCGCCATTGGATTGAACGAGGGCGGAAACTGGTCCGGGCCACTGATTCGGCGCCGCAGCGCGTTCAGTTCCGCCTCCTGTTGGCTTTGATTTGCACCCGTTCCCCCCGTATCGGCGATGCCGGCGAGGGGTGCAGCAGCGCCAAAAGAGGCAACGGCTTTGAGCAAATTGCGGCGGTGGTTCATAGGGTGGGTCTCCATTTTTTTGTAGCGATCCAATGTCTGGCGGTTTCCCCTAGGGCAAGGAAAGCATTTAAGCCTGGTGCACGCCAGTCGACCGAAGGCAGCGCTGAGGGGGTCTTCGTCATATCGCGCTTGTCCGGTGGGACGGGGTGAAGCGCAAAGCTCAAGCGACTGCAACTGCGCCAGACTTGGCCGGGGCGAAGAATGCAGTCGGGGCGCTGCGCTTTGTCAAAGGCTTGATTCATGCTGTCGGGCACAAACTGGGGTTCCAGCGCGATGCCAGAATGGGCGGGATAGCGGCGCCCGTCGCGGGCCTGCACTTCGAACAAACTCTGGCCGGTGTAGACCTGCAAGGCCGCTTGGTCGGTGCGTAGTTGCATGCTGATTTGCCCATCGGCAGACCAGAGTTCGGCGGCCGACTCACCGTCTTTGGACGACGTTAGGCCCGGGCGGAGCGCCAGGCAATGGTCAAAGCCGCCTTCGGCCCGCAAGGTCGGATCGGCCTCAATGACCTGCGCGAGGGTCGCGCCTTCGCGCAGGTCAAAGCCGCGCCCATGCACCGATTGCAAGTCCGCCGCAGGTAGCTTGTCGGCATCGATGGGGAGCCAATGATCGGCGGCCACGCGCAAGCGCTGGCCCAGACAGGATGCGGTGTCGCCGCCACGGTCGCCATCGAGATTGAAGTAGGCATGCTGAGTCAGCCCGACAGGGCAGGGCGCGGTGGTTCTGGCGCTCATCGAGATCGTCAAAGAGAGATCCTCGCCAATGCGGTAGCTGACTCGGGCTATCACTTCACCCGGGTAGCCCTGGTCACCATTCGGCGACACGAGGCCAAACACCAACTCGCGCTCGTCATATTGCAAAACCTGCCAGTCCTTGCGGTCAAACCCCTCCGGTCCGCCATGCAAATGATGCGGGCCTTCGTTGGGGCTCAGCTGGTGAAGCTGCCCATCGAGTTCAAAGCGCGAGTCACGGATGCGATTGCTGAAGCGGCCGATCACCGCACCCATATACAGGCGCTGGCGCCGGTACTCGGATTGGTCGCAGCAGCCCAGCAAGACCTCACGGCGACTGCCGTCTGCCAAGAGCAGCGAGCAGGACATCCAGGTCGCCCCCTGCGCCATGAATGCCAATTGCATGCCCGCGTCATTGCGCAGCACAAACACCGGCGCCGGGGCGGCTGGGCCTTGCGTGGTGTGGCTGCGATTGATGCTCATGGGCGCAATAGCATGGGATGGCTATCTGTGGACTTGCTTAACGCCGTGCGGGGCTTCGCTTGAGCTTAAGCCTGTGTGTAGGCTGTTTTGACCGTGGTGTAGAACTCGGCCGCGTACTTGCCCTGTTCGCGCGGACCATAGCTCGAGCCTTTGCGACCACCAAATGGCACGTGATAGTCGACGCCGGCGGTCGGCAGGTTGACCATCACCATGCCGGCTTGAGCGTGACGCTTGAAATGCGTGGCATGTTTGAGCGAGGTTGTAGCAATACCGCTGGCCAGTCCGAACGGCGTGTCATTCGCCATCGCCAGGGCCTCGTCATAGTCCTTCACTCGGATGACGCTGACCACCGGGCCAAAGATCTCTTCGCGGCTGATGCGCATCTCTGCGCTGGCCTCGCTGAACAGCGCGGGCTTCAGATAGAAACCTGGCGCGCCCGCGCTGCTGAGTTCGATCGGCTCGCCGCCCGCCACCAGTCGCGCGCCTTCAGCTTTGCCGATGGCGATGTATTCCAGGTCTTGCGCCAGTTGGGAGTTGTCCACCACCGGGCCGATATCGGTGCCAGCCTTGCGGGCATCGTCCACCTTCAAAGCATTCATCTTCATCGCCAGTGCAGCCACAAAGCGATCATGGATACCTTCGGTGACGATCAGGCGTGACGACGCGGTACAGCGCTGGCCGGTCGAGAAGAAGCCACTGTTCAATGCACTTGACACTGCGATCTCCAAGTCGGCGTCATCGAGCACCACAAATGGGTTCTTGCCGCCCATTTCCAATTGGAACTTGGCCATGCGGCCGTCGGCGCGGTTCATGCAGGCCGCGGCGACCTTCTTGCCGGTACTGACCGAACCGGTGAAGCTGATGGCGTCGACGCGCGTGTCGTCGAGCAGCACCGCACCTACTTCCGATCCACGGCCCATCACCAAGTTGAATACGCCCTTAGGCAAACCGGCGCGTTGCAAGATGTCGGCCAAATGCCAGGCCGAAGCGGGCACCAGATCGGCCGGCTTCATCACCACGGTGTTACCAAACGCCAGGGCCGGCGCGAGCTTCCAGGCCGGAATGGCGATCGGGAAATTCCAAGGCGTGATCAGGCCGATCACGCCCAGCGCTTCTCGGGTGACCTCGACACCCACACCGGGCCGCACCGACGGAATGCTTTCGCCACCGACGCGTAGCGCTTCGCCGGCAAAGAACTTGAAGATATTGCCGGCGCGGCCAACTTCGCCAATGGCCTCGGGCAGCGTTTTACCTTCTTCGCGGGCTAGCAGATCACCCAGTTCGGCGCGGCGGGAGAGGATCTCGGTACCGGCCGCATCCAAGATGTCAAAGCGCTGTTGCGGCGTACTTTGCGACCAGGCCGGAAAGGCTGCGCGTGCGGCGGCCACCGCCTCGCGGGCCTGCTCTGCGTCCGCCTGCGCGAATTCGCCGATCAGGTCGCGGGTGTCGGACGGGTTGACATTGCGGGAAACGCGTGCGCCTTCCAGCCATTCGCCGTTGATGAGATTCTTGTACATGGTTGAAGCTTTCTAAGAATGGGGTCTGGGCTTGCTCGGCCGCCGCCAGGCGGGCAGGGCCGAGCCGCCAAAATGGGCTCAGTGGTTGTGGCGCGGCATCTTTTCGGCCAAGCCACGGTAGGGCACGGCCAACTCCATGCAGGCGCCCGATTCGAGTTGACCCACGGTGGAGCGATAGATCTCCTGCCAGGGGGTCTGGCTGGGCGGCACGGCCGGGATGCCTTCGCTGCGTCGGCGCAGCAATTCGGCCTCGTCGACCAGCATGTCGCAACGACCGGAATTGAGATCCACCCGGATCGTGTCACCGCTACGCAGCAAGGCCAGGCCGCCACCCACAGCGCTCTCGGGCGAGGCGTTCAGGATCGACGGGCTGTCCGAGGTGCCGGATTGGCGGCCATCGCCCAAGGTCGGCAGGCTCTGGATGCCGCGCTTGATCAGCGCATCCGGCGGCTGCATATTGACGACCTCGGCCGAACCGGGCCAACCCACCGGGCCGGCGCCGCGAATCACCAGCATGCAGTTTTCGTCGATATTGAGAGATGGGTCGTTGATGCGGGCGTGGTAGTCCCCGGAACCATCAAACACGACGGCACGCGCCTCGAAGACGTTCTCTGCACCGGGCCGGCTCAGATAGCGGGCGCGGAAGTCGGCCGAGATCACGCTGGTCTTCATGATCGCGAAGTCGAACAAATTGCCTGACAACACGAAGAAGCCGGCGTTCTCCTTCAGGGGCTCGGCGAAAGGAAAGATGACCTCTCGGTCCGTGGTCTGTCGACCCTTCAGATTGGCGGCCATGCTACGGCCGGTCACGGTGAGGCGTTGGGCGCGCAGCAACCCCGCCTGCTGCAACTCCCACATCACCGCCGGCACGCCACCGGCGCGGTGGAAGCGTTCGCCCAGGTACTTGCCTGCGGGCTGCATATTCAGCAGCAAGGGCACCTTGTGGCCGAACTCCATCCAGTCGCTCGGACTCAACTCGACACCGGCATGCCGAGCCATCGCCATGATGTGGGGCTGGGCATTGGTGGAGCCGCCAATGGCGGCATTGACGACGATGGCATCCAAGAAGGCCTCACGTGTCAGCACTTGCGACGGACGCAGGTCCGCGTGGGCCATTTCGACGATGCGCTTGCCGGTTTCGTAGGCCATTTGTCCGCGCTCGCGATAGGGGGCCGGGATGGCCGAGCAGCCCGTCAGCGACATCCCCAAGGCCTCGGCAATGGCATTCATGGTCGAGGCCGTGCCCATGGTGTTGCAGTGTCCGGCCGAAGGCGCCGAAGCGGCGGCGATGTCGAGGAACTTGGCCTCGTCGATCTGGCCTGCGGCCAACTGGCGACGGCCCTTCCAGATGGCTGCGCCGGAGCCGACCAATTCGCCCTCGAACCAGCCGTCCAGCATCGGGCCACCCGACAAGACAATGGCCGGAATGTCGACCGAAGCGGCGGCCATCAACTGAGCCGGCGTGGTCTTGTCGCAGCCCGTAGTCAGCACCACGGCGTCGATGGGGTAGCCGTGCAGTATTTCGACCAAGCCCAGATAGGCCAGGTTGCGATCGATGGCGGCCGTGGGACGCCGGCAGTTTTCAAAGATCGGGTGCAGCGGGAACTCCATCGCGATACCGCCGGCATCTCGGATGCCATCGCGTACACGCTTGGCCAGCTCCAGATGGATGCGATTGCAAGGGCTGATATCACTGCCGCTCTGAGCAATGCCAATGATGGGGCGACCCGAACGCAGTTCTTCCGGCGTGATGCCGTAGTTCATGAAGCGCTCCAGATAGAGCGCGGTCATGTCGATGTGATCGGGGTTGTCAAACCAATCCTGAGAACGGAAGCGGCGTGCGACAGGAGGTTTGCTGCTCATAACGGAAATCCTTGCGTGATGGCGTGGAGAGGGAGGCCGGGCGTGTCAACTCTGAAGGTGAACAACCCGCCGGCCAGCGGCTGCTTGGCACGCTCCGCGGGTGACAGGTCTTTCCAGGCTGTGGTCACAAACACATTGCGCAGATCGGCCCCGCCAAAGGCCAGCTTGGTCGCATTGGCACAGGGCAGGTCGACGGTTTGAACCAAGCGGCCTGACGGGCTGTAGCGCTCAACGCGATGTCCCCCGAACAAGGCGACCCAGAGATAGCCTTCAGCGTCGACACAAGTTCCGTCGGGGTAACCATGGCGCGTCTTCAGCAGGCAGCGCTTGTTAGTCAAATCCCCTCTCTCGGAGACGTCGTAGGCATACACCACGCAACGCATCGTGTCGGTGTGATAAAAGGTCAGGCCATTGGGGCTCATGGCGGGGCCATTGGTGATCACATAGCCCATGTCCTTGGGCTGGAGTTCGCCAAGGGCGCCGACGCGGTACAGCGTGCCGCTAGGGGCCGTCTCAGCGTCATCCATCGAGCCGAACCACAGATGGCCCTTGCGGTCGACATAGGCATCATTGAGCCGGTTGCCTGGCAGATGGGGCTCAACGGCGGAACAGCGGGTGAAGCTGCCGTCCGCGGGTTTGAAGCGATACAAGCCGTCCTTCAAACCGGCAATAAAGTCGCCTCCGGACAGCGCTTGCAAGAAGCCAATCGGCTGCGGTGCCGTCCAACTCTGCTGCGCGTTGCCAAACACCGTGCAGCGGTGGATCTGCTGCCCCTTGATGTCCACAAAATACACGGCCTGCTCGGATTCGACCCAAATTGGGCCCTCGCCCAATTCGGCGGCCACGGGCCAGAGACAGTCGGGCCGAATTTCACTCATGCGCCGTACCAACCTGCGTCGACGAAGTACTCCCGGCCGGTGCAGCGGGCACCGTTGTCCGAGGCCAAGAAGAGGGCGAGAGCGGCCACATCTTCCGGCTCGACACGCTGCTTCAAACATTGGCCGGCCAGAATTTTGGCCTCTTCTTCTGTGGTGTGCCACAACATGGTCTGACGCGGGGTGCGAATGGCGCCCGGCACGATGGTGTTAACGCGGATGTTTTGCGCGCCGAAATCGCGGGCGAGACCACGGGTCAAGCCTTCAATGGCTGCCTTTGATGTCATATACATGGCCAGATCAGGCAAGGCCAGATGCCAGGAAATCGATCCAAGGTTAAGGATAACGCCGCCACCGGCAGCCAACATCGAAGGCAGGACCGCCTTGGCACAAAAGAACTGGTGGCGTAGATTGACCGCAATGCTCGCATCCCACTGCTGGGCCGTGGTCTGCGTCACATCGTGGCGCGTGTCATTGGCGGCGTTGTTGATCAGGATGCTGATCGGGCCGCTCCGCGCTTCAATTTGCGCAAAGACTTGCCCCAATTCGTCCAGATTGGTCAGATCACAGTGGGTGAACTGAGGCTGATAGGCACAAGCGGCCAAGCTTTCCTGCAAGGCCAAGGAGGCTGTATCGGCGATGTCCAGAAAGCTGACGCGAGCGCCCTGCAGCGCAAACGACTCGACCAAGGTGGCGCCAATGCCGGTACCGCCGCCGGTAATCAGCACATGCTTGTCTGCCAGGCTGGGGTAGAGCGCGTACTTCATTTTTTTCGGCACGGCCGGAGCTGTAGGGGACCGCAAAACTTGAGTTCCACCACTCATGCGGGCACCTGCTGGCTTTCTTGGCCACCCAACAAACCGCGCTGCGCCAGATTGCTGTACAGCGCGCGCACGCCGAAGGTCCAGGGCGTGATCTCATCACTGCGTTGCACGTGGTTGACCAACGCGCCCAGGGACGGGCTTGCGATGGTGACCCGGTCGCCCAAGTGATGGGTAAAGCCGCAACCCTTGGCGCCGCGGTCCTTGATCGGCGAAAACATGGTGCCGAGGAAGAGCATGAACCCGTCGGGGTACTGGTGATGCGTGCCGCAAACCTGCGACACCAAATCGAGCGGATCGCGGCTGATTTCGATCATGCGGCTGAGACCGTCGAGCACGAAGTCATCGTCACGCCCTTCGATCAGCATGCGCACCTCGGCGGCGCGCACCGTGTCGAGCGTGAACTGATCATCGAACAAGCGGATGAAGGGGCCGATCGAGCACGAACCGTTATTGTCCTTGGCCTTACCGAGCAGCAGGGCGCTGCGGCCCTCGATATCACGCAGGTTGACGTCGTTGCCCAAGGTCGCTCCGACCACCTCGGCGCGGCTGTTGACGGCGAGCACCACCTCGGGCTCGGGGTTGTTCCATTGCGACGATGGGTGAATGCCCACGTCGTCACCGAAGCCCACGGCCGACATCGGCTGCGACTTCGAGAACACTTCGGCGTCCGGGCCGATGCCGACTTCCATATACGGCGACCACGCACCGCGGCGGACCAATTCTTCCTTCAGTTTCATGGCGTCCGGCGAGCCGGGCTTGATGCTGGCCAGATTGGCACCAATGGTCTGCAGCAACTCACCGCGCAGCAATTCGGCCTTTTGGGCATTGCCGCCCGCCTGCTCCTCGATCACACGCTCCAGCAGGCTGACCGCGAAGGTCACGCCGCAAGCCTTGATGGCCTGGACATCATTAGGTGCCAGCAAGCGAGGCAAGCTGCGGTCGGGCTGGGCGCTTAGCGCGTTGTCCAACAAGGCCTGCACAGACCCCAGGTTCTCGCCGGCAGCCTCCCGAGCGATACGAAGTACATCGGGGCGATCCAACAGATCCGACATCGTCGCGGCGTGCTGACTGATGTCAAAGACCTGGCCCTGGCGGATTGCCACCAGGGCTGGGCCTTCCACGGGCTGGCTGCGCCAGACGCGGCCGAGCAACACAGCCTGATCGGCGTCAACGGGAAGGGCGGAAACAGTGGAAATATCTTGCACGGGGCTTCTCCGGCGGGCAGAAGTGTCTGTCAGTGACGTTCTGGCCTGAATAAATAAAGGATCAAACGAATGGACCTCTCACATTCACATTGGGCCGTGTCACCTCGGAGCGAGCAATTGCGATAGCTGCCAAGCCGATTTGTTTTTAATAGCAGCGGCGGGCAGCGGTGTTCGGTGTGCGCCCAAGCCAACTGCCAAAGCCTGGCGCAATCAACCATATTTCTTATCAAACAAGCAAGCCTTTCCTTGGTGAATTGGTCGCCTGCATTCAAATCACCCGCTCAGCCCGCTTGGCGGCGCAGCCCTGGCGGCCGCTCTGAGGAACTATTGCCGAGCGAGCGACTCCGACAACCGCTCGACCGGCAACTTGGTATTACTCGCTTCGCAGCCCAGACATTGTCTAGCAGAGTAAAACTACCTGTGTCATTGGGCACATTACATATAATAATAGGGATTTCAAGTAGAGCAACAGCATTTCAGGAATTCACCATGAATTGCTACGCCCAAGGGCCGAGGCTCATGAATACCTCTGATGGTAGCTAGGGTAGCAACTGCTGATCGCAATATGCGTCGTCCAAACCAAAAGTTGTAAGTGCAAATGTCGAATTACACAATTGCCTTGGCTTGCTGATGAAAGTAAAACAAACGCCATTCAACAGAAGCAATGCCTCTGATGGTTTGAAATTCACGCCAACGCCTATTGGCTACTGCTCGTTGATATTGAGTAGGCGCTCGTGTTACAAAGCATGCCTTCCATTGATAAATCGATAGAGAGTCATCATGATGGCATTCATGACTGAAAAGAGTCAGATGAACAACAGGGCGATGGACGTAGGCATCTTAGCGATTCATTGGGTGGCATTGCAAATTGCAATACCTAAATCCAATATATTAATAAATCATATGTTTAGATTATTAATAATTGGGTTCGTGTTGGCATTTTGCACGACCGCAGGGCTCGCACAAAACATCGAAGGCACCACAGGTGCGCGCCTAGATGACCCCAAAATGCACTGGTGGCAAGAGGCGCGCTTTGGCATGTTCATCCACTGGGGCGTTTTTTCTGTCACCGGCGGGAAATGGACCAATACCGATCACGGCGGTTGGTTGATGGCATATCAAAAAATACCCCGCGACGAGTATGCGAGTTTGGCGCAAAAATTCAATCCGACAAAGTTCAACGCCGAGGAGTGGGTCAAACTTGCCAAAGATGCAGGCCAAAAGTACATCGTTATTACCGCCAAGCATCATGATGGTTTTGCGATGTTCAAGTCCCAGGCTTCCGCATACAACATTGTGGATGCCACGCCATTCAAGCGCGATGTTTTGAAGGAACTGGCCGAAGCCTGCCGCAAGCACGGCATGAAGTTGGGCTTTTATTACTCGCAAGCGCAGGACTGGTACCACCCAGGTGGTGGCTCAAAATTCCCCAAATGGGACAAGGCTCAAGAGGGTGATATCGAGGCCTATTTCGATCAGGTCGCCATTCCGCAAATTAAGGAGTTGCTGGAAAACTATGGTGATGTGGCCATCGTCTGGTGGGACGCGCCGTGGGGCATGACGCCGGCGCTGGCCAACAAGGTCGCTGGGATCATCAAGGAATTCCCCCTTCTCATTGCCAACAACCGCTTGGGGGGAGGCCTGGGGGGCGACTTCGCAAGTCCAGAGCAGGCCATCCCTGCCACCGGTTTCCCGGGAGAGAACTGGGAGGTGTGCATGACCATGAATGGGCACTTCTTCTACAACGCCTGGGACGATCACTGGAAGAGCAGTTCAGAGTTGCTCCGCAAATTGGTGGACATCAGCAGCAAGGGGGGGAACTTCCTGCTCAATGTCGGGCCCAATGCTTATGGCGAAATTCCGCCCGTCAGCCAAAGAACGCTGCGCGAAATTGGCGAATGGTTACGTCTGAACGGCGAAGCGGTATATGGCACCAGCGCCAGTCCGTTTGCCTACCTGCCGTGGGGTCGCGCGACCCGCAAGGGGCAAACGCTCTATTTGCATATTTTTGATTGGCCCAAAGACAGTGTGCTGAGGGTGCCCATGTCTAACAAGATCAGCAGCGCCCAACTATTGGCCGCTAAAGAGACTGTGATGGAGGTTACTCAATTGGGTGGACATAGCGTCATTCAGTTGCCGGTCTATGGGCCCGACTCGGTGGTTTCAGTGCTTGCGATTCAGTTTGAAGGTGAACTCAATACCCTTCCGGCACCGTCTATCGGTAAAAATGTCTCGGCCAGTTCATCGGATGCGAGCTCTCATTTGAGCAAACTAACAGATGGAAACTCTAGGTTCGCGTGGAAAGCCGAAAGAGGTGAAAAGAATGCCACATTGGAAATCGACTTGGAAGAATCGGTTGAAATTCAAGCGATCGGCTTGGTTGAACCCTGGCATCCTTGGGATGCAATGACCCAAAAATATCAGCTGTTCTATTTAGAAAACAACGAATGGCTCAAGGCATATGACGGCAAGACCGAGGGGACGGGCAGTGTAAAAGGCTTCAGCCCCGTCAAAGCAAGAAAGTTTCTTCTGCAGTTGGAGAACGAAAAAACAGCGCCTGCGCTCAATGAGTGGATGCTGTTTCGCTCTATGTAATTTGACGGTCTGCATATCGATGAGTCCAAGAATATGAATAAACTGAACGTATTCGCAAAGCTAGCCGCTGTGGTGATTCTGCTGACCGGACTGGCTGGCGCGCTTGCACAAAATATTGAAGGCACCTCCGGTTCACGTCAGAATGAACCGAAAATGCAGTGGTGGAAAGATGCCAAATTCGGAATGTTCATCCACTGGGGTATCTATTCGGTTCCCGCCGGTGTTTGGGGTGACACGACCGGCAGCGGCGAATGGTTGATGTATTTCAAGAAAATACCGCGCGACGAATATTCATCGTTGGCGAAGCAGTTTAATCCTACCCAATTCAATGCAGAAGAATGGGTAAAGTTAGCCAAAGATGCGGGGCAAAAATACATCATCATTACCGCAAAACATCACGATGGTTTTGCGATGTTCAAGTCCAACGCATCCGCCTACAACATCGTCGACGCCACCCCCTTCAAACGTGACGTTTTGAAAGAATTGGCCGATGCGGCGCGTAAACATGGCGTGAAGCTGGGTTTTTACTACTCTCAGGCACAGGATTGGTACCACCCAGGTGGGGCATCGAAAGGTCCGAAGTGGGACAAAGCCCAAGAAGGCGATATGGAGAGCTATATCGACAGAGTGGCGATCCCGCAAGTAAAAGAAATCCTAGAAAATTACGGCGATGTTGCGGTGATTTGGTGGGATACGCCGCATGGTATGACTCCGTCAGCGGCAAAAAAGTTTGCGGCCATTGTCAAGAAATATCCAAACCTGATCACGAATAACCGATTGGGCGGCGGGCAAGGGGGCGACCTTGCGAGCCCGGAGCAGTTCATCCCGGCCACCGGCTTTCCCAGGCAAAACTGGGAGGTCTGCATGACCATGAATGGGCACTGGGGCTACAACGCCTGGGATGACGACTGGAAAAGCACCGGCGACCTGCTGCGTAAATTGATCGATATCGCGAGCAAGGGCGGCAACTTCCTGCTCAATGTGGGGCCGAATGCTTATGGCGTCATTCCCCCGATCAGCCAACGAACGCTACGAGAAATGGGGGATTGGCTGCGCATGAATGGGGAGGCTGTTTATAGCAGCTCTGCGAGCCCATTCCCTTTTCTGTCTTGGGGGCGCGCCACGCGCAAGGACCAAACGCTATATCTGCACGTCTTTGATTGGCCCAAAAACGGCGAGTTGATTGTGCCGATGGCGAACCGGGTCACCAAAGCCTATCTACTTGCAAACAAGACCCAAGAGCTTCAAATTGAACAAATTGGCGGCAGCAACAAGATTCGGCTGCCGAGCTATGCGCCAGACAAGGTCGACTCAGTGCTGGCCCTTGAGTTTGATGGTGAGCCGATGGTGTTGCCAGCGCCGTCAGCGGGGAAGCGTGTGACCGTGAGTTCCGCTGACCCTTCCTCCAATTTGCGCAAGCTGACGGACGGCGAGCCCTCCTTCGCTTGGAAAGCGGCTGAAGGGGTACACACAGCGATGCTTAAGATAGACCTCGATGAGCCCGTTTCTATCCAGTCCATGGCCATCGTCGAGCGCTGGCACCCTTGGGACAACATCGGTCAAAAGTTAGAGTTGCAGGCCTTCCAGCAAGGAGAGTGGACCAAGGTCATCAGCGACAAAACTAATGGCAGCGGCTTGCGCATCGACTTCGCACCAGTCCGGGCGCAGCAGTTCCGGCTAATCATTGAGAACAGCAAGGAAGCACCTGGTCTGAACGAGTTCACTCTGTTCCGCTCAGAAAACTGAATTCCCCTTGCGGCGCCCGAGATCGTCCGCCGGGCAGGGAAGTTACGTTCACACTTTGCCTTTGCGGCGGGCCAGGCTTCCGTAGCGCCGATCCCTTGTCAGCGCGCAGCGTGGCGCAGTGAGTTTGGCGCGGCCCTGAATTGCGAACTCAGCAACGAACCCCGCTGGGGCCAGACGTTCGAGGCGCCTTCTCAGACCTACTTCTCTTGGCGAAGCCAGAGAAGTAGGTCGGCCGTCGGGCCCAACTCCCGGCATAGGGCTGGGCGGGCAATTTCACCAAAGGTTGCGGGCTTGCCTGCATGTTTAAGCTCGAGGCAAGTGACCCGAGAGGTCCATGGGCCGCAGTTTTTGGCGCGCGGACGTGAACGACACGGCGATGACAGGTCAATACTGTCATGCAAGGCGTGACCCCAGCCCAGTCCCGCATTTTGAAATGGAATGAGACCAAGCACCTCCGGTTTTCACTGCCTCGTTTTACGGCAATTCAGGATTGATCTGGATTCATGGCGGGGGCTTTGCTGCATACAGTATCGATCGACCTTGACATGTCGCGCATGATTCAGTCATCCAGGTCTTGCAGCATGCTGTCTACGGCGCGCTGCATCAAGCTGCGCTCTTCCAGATTGGTAGCCAGGCCTTCGGTGCGCAGGCGCTCCAAAGCTCGCCGGGTCATCGAGTGCATACCGCCGGCCCAGTCGCTGGTGAACATGAAGAACTGGCGGTTGTCGCTCACCCAAAGCAGTTGGGCGGTCGTCCATTGCCCCTGCAGGTAGAGCTTGCACCACATGCCTTTGCGCAGCGATTGGGTCCACTCTGTGGGGGTGTTTCCATGGGGGTGGTCGGGGTGCTCGTCGCCATAATTCATGGGCACCGTGGGCAGCGAACCTATATTGGTGTCGATGGTTTTAGCGGTGTGGCCAACTTGGTGAGCGGCGGCTCTGTTGGCGGCCATCTCTTCGCGCATCTTTTGTACCAATTCGGCAGCGGTGGGCTCCAGCGGCGCTGCGGCAACATATTTGGGCTCCGCCAGCAAGTGGTGCCCATGGATGCCCATCAGCTCTTTGAGGATGGCCTCTTGCTTGTCCTGCGGTAGCGCGATGCTGTCCATGCCGCGTTGCAATCGGTTCACCAGGTTGGGCAGTGATTTTTTGAGGGCATCGCGCTCTTCAAGCGTTCGCGGCCTGTGCAGGCTCTGGATCAAGTCATCAACGGTAGTGGCCATGGCTTGTGTCTCGTCATCGTCTTTTCTGGCGGCGAAGGCATGGGTCAGCACATCTACCCATGAGCCCAGTAGGAAGTCCTTGATGCTGGACTTGATCCGGTTGCCTTCGATTTGATGCTCTACCTGCTGCAAGAGGATAGGGCGCAGTGCCAGTTTTTTATCAGCCTCTTGCAATTGCGTCACGGCAGACGGTGTGGCTAGCAGTTGGGCCTGGCTTTGTTGCTCGACGAAGTTCTGCACGTCATGGAGCGTGTTTTGGAATTGTTCGACCGTGGAGCCGGGCGTCAGCACCAGTTGTTTGATGCGAGGCTCAATGAACTGGATGAACTTGTTCAGTTCGGTGTGATCAGTGTCGGCATAGCCTGATGCATACGAGGCCAACTGGTTGATCAACCGCCAGGCAGGGTGCTGGGCCGAGTTCAGAATCTCCGGGTCTTGCCGTGCGACGCGCATAACGGCGGGTTGCAGCTGTCCGATCATGGTCTTGATAGCAGGCTGTACGTCGTCATCCGCATGCATCTGGTCAAAGAGCTTGTTGAGCAGCGCCAGCACTTGGGCCTCAGGCACCATGCGCCCACCGCCTGACATGGGTGGCATTTGGCGTGCTGGCTGGGGCACTGACTTGGACGTTTCAGGCAGATGCCGGAAGGTAAGGGGGGCTGGGGCGCCTTGTAGCGCGTACGTTCGCGCCGTCTGCATCGACGCAGGCAGGCGCTCCAGCAGGCTTTGCAATGAGCCGTTTTGAGACACATCCACGTTCGATACGCGAGGCTTGCGCGGCGTGGTCACGGCCTTGAAGGCCAGCGGGCTCACGCCCTCCTGCCGCAGGCGCTCACAGGCCTGTGCATAGTGGTTGCGAAGCAAATCTGCCAAGGCTCGGCCACTGATGCGCAGTAGCATGTTGCGCTCGCCCGCTCCCAGCGGTAGTTCGCGAATCGCAGCGCTGAGGCCTTTGGCGTAAATGGCCGGCCTGAAGGGGTTGGCCTGTGGGCGCAAGTTGGGCTCGCCCAGCAGGGTGGCTGAAAAAGCTTGCAGCTCTCGCAACTCCCATTCGGCTGTCAGGTCGATCAACTGCACGGTGCGCGATATCTCGATTTCTTTCTCGGCCTGATCCTCGTCGACAAGGGTCAACTGGTCCAGCCGCATGTCATCGAGTTTGTGGCTCTTCTGGCTTGTATCACCGGCAGTTTGCATTGCTGCCTGGATTTGAGCTATCAGCGCGGTTTCGAACTTGGCACGGTTGGTTTGAATCGCTTCAGAAACCAGGAACAGCAGGTTACGGTCGTGGGCCATGGCGATGTCGGCGCTGGATGCGCGCAGGGCCGCCTGCACTTGCTCCACAAGTTGCTGCGCCAGTTCTGACTTGCGCCCCAACAAGAAAGCGCAATGCGCTTGATATTGAGCTAAATCTGCCATGTGGGCATCGTAGGTTTGCCTCTTGTTGCTAAATGAGGGTCAGAGCGGCCGAAACACCTTGCTTGAATTGGCTTTGTTGCACACAAAGCCGGGACCTGCTCACAGTGTGCCACGCAACGCGCACGATTAAAGGAGTTCAGCAAGACGTGCGCAACTATGGTGTATCTAAAGGCGGACCCCTCTATGTCGGTGCGCAGGCGCAGGCTTCAAGCCGCCCCGTGCTGCGTGGGTTTAGAGCCCAGGTAGTGAGCGTCGTGGTAAAAGGCGGGTGATAGTCCGTCACGTGGAGCGTCAAGAGAGGAACAAAAATGAACCGCTGATGACGTGTCGAAAGACCTTAGGTGTCAAGACCCGGGAGGTCATGAACCCGCTTTCGAAACAGTTCAGGTGAACGGTTGTGCCACGATTTGAGCGCCTGTATTGGCGTCTGGTGATCGCGAAAGCTTCCCCAGAAAACAAACAGCTCATGACTGGAAAATGGGGCATCAAGAAAGAAGACGAGGCGTCAATGAGAAAGAGCAAGCTCAGCGAAAGCCAGATCGTGGCTATCCTGAAGGAAGGTGAGCGCCGAGGCCGCTGAGAGTGAGCTGAAAGTGTTTCAGACCGGGCCTTGGGGCTAGCAGTTCCCAACGCTCGTGGGCACATGGCACAAGGCCCGGGGCCCGGGAAATGGGCATCCCGTTCCACGCTTTCCCGCCGAAGGTGCGCTGCGTAATCTACATAACCAACGGGATTGAGAGCGTGAACGCGAGGCTGCACAAGATCATCAAGACGCGCGGGCACTTCTCCAACGATGATGGAGCGAACAAGCTGATCTGGCTGGCCCTGCGCAACATTACCGAGGACTGGGGATGGATGGCCAGCAACTGGAAATAAGCCATGAACCAATTCGCGATCCCATTCGAAGACCGTTTCACAAAATCGAGCCTTAGGATACTCAACAAAACTTCAGGAAATCGGTGAAGGTTCCGTGAGCCTCACGAAGAAATTCGGATAGGCCTGCCATAGAACTCGTGACCCCACAACAGTTCTGGCGCCTTCAACCTCAGGATGATTGAAGGCTGCCCAAAATCTATTCGTCAAGCAACCTCGCGGCTCTGGATTGTTCAACATTGACCCTAAAGTACCCCACTAACGAAGCCGTCGAACGATGCCCAGTCAACGCCATCGTCTCACCAAGTGGAATTTGCTGGCGTCCTGCTTCCGTCACAAACCCAGATCGAAGCGAGTGCGCAGAATAGTTTGCGGGCAGTCCGGCAAGTAGGCACCGACTCTTGACGATTTGTCCGACAGCGGCGGGCGAGAGCGGCTCACCGATCACGCCGCCTCGGCGCACCCGCCTGAAAACAGCTCCGTCCTTGATCTTGGCGGCAGCTAGCCATGCGGAAAGTGCGACCGCAGCGCGACCAGCGACCGGTTTGTCGCTGTCTATACGTTCCACACCGGCCTGATTGGTCTTGGAGTGATTGAGAACGAAGACAAAGCTTTCCCCCTCGCGCATCAGATTGCTGAAACAGGCACTCACCACCTCGGAGCGGCGTCGGCCGCCGCTTGAAAACGCAAAGAGCAACAGCGCCTTATCTCTCAACCCACACAGAGAGTCATCACAAGTATCGAGCAAAGCTTGTAAGGGCTCGCGCGTGAGGGCGGGCTTCTTGAGGGGCAGGGCGCCTCTCTTGGCATAGGCGCGTCGGCATTTGGCTAGCAACTCACGAACCCGCGGTTGCTGACAGGGGTTGTCAGCAACCGCGATTTGATGAGCTTTAGACAAGACCGCGACCCGGTGCACCAGGCTCGTTAGCGCTGGCGCACCTAGTTTTCCTTTGTAGCCAGCAGCGACCAGAGCTTGATCCAACGCCGCCGGTAGTTCAAATGTGAGGCCGCCATCGGTGTGCTGGTCAAGTTTTTTCGGACACAGCGATAGGTTGTTTGATTGCCGATTG
>NZ_JBMLSK010000361.1:0-3008 GCF_049240545.1 Roseateles sp.
CACACGCAGCGCACGGTGGCCCAGCTGTCGCAGCAGTTGCGCCGCTTCCTGGACGACCGGGCCTTTCTGGAGAACCGCCGCATTCTTGACTTGCTGCACGGTATCGAGAGCAAGGCGCTGGCTCTGCGCGGGGCGACGCCCGCTGGCTCGGTGATGCACATCGACGCGATGGCGGCGGACATCGAACTGCCGCTGGAGAGGCCGTTGTTCACGCCGAGCGTGAAGCCGCGCCTGGTTGATATGGCGCTCGTGGCTGGCGAGGAAGACATTGACACCGCGCGCCTGTTCGACCAGATCGTGGTGGACAAGGCGCGCCTGCGCTCGGCTGTTCAACGGGTACTGCGCCGCCAGCCACTGATCACGCTTCGTGAGCTGCTGGATGCCGAGCCTCTGCACCAGGGCCTGGCCGAACTGGTGGCCTACCTGGAGCTGGCCCACGCCGGGGACGGCGGCGACGGCCTGGAGGGCCTGCGCGCCCTGGTCGACGAGGCTGTGGAGGAGCCGATCCGTTGGCTGGCCCGCAATGCAGTGGGCGAAGCCGTGACGCGCGAGGCGCGCTTGCCGCGCGTGATCTTCACGCGCTGACGGTATCGAGGGGCCAGGGAGACATGAACACGGACGACGCACGGCACGAGGACGATTCGGTGGAGACGCCGCCCAGCGTGCTGCCGGCGGTGCCCGAGTTGTCGCAGCTGATGGTGCACCTGCTCAAGGGTGTGCTCTACCGCGACGACGATGAGCGCCTGTGGGCCAGCCTGCTGCGCCTGCAGGCGCGGGTGCGGGAACAGGCCGCCGTGCTGCTGCTCGACCTGGTGCTGGACGAGGCCGAAGGCCACGCCTTCCTGAAGAGTCGTCCGGACCCGGACGAGGCTGAGGGGGCCCCGCGCCTGCCAAGGCTTGTCGCACGCCGGCCGCTTTCCTACCCGGTGAGCCTGATGCTGGCGCTGCTGCGCAAGCGCATGGCCGAGTTCGACGCAGGCGGTGGGGACACCCGACTGGTGCTCTCGCGTGACGACATCGCAGAGCTGATGCGGGTGTTTCTGCCCGATGGCACGAACGAGGCCCGGCTGATCGACCAAGTGGACGCGACGATCACCAAGGTGGTCGATCTGGGCTTTCTGCGCCGGCTCAAGCCTGCTGCTGGCGGTGGCCAGGACAGAGGCCACTACGAGGTGCGGCGCATCCTGAAGGCTTTCGTCGACGCGCAGTGGCTGGCGGAGTTCGACGCGCGGCTGGAGGTCTACCGCACGGCGCTGTCCTCAGCGCCTGCCGAAGCGACCGACAAGGCGGCCAGCAAAGGAGTGGCCGATGCTTGAAGCGCCGATGGACGACGGGACATGGGGGCTGGACTTCGTGGTCGACGACACCCGGGTGGGCTTTCGGCTGCAGCGGTTGGAAGTTCTGAACTGGGGCACCTTCGACAAGCGTGTCTGGCGCTACGAGCTCGACGGGCGCAATGGCCTGCTCACGGGCGACATCGGTTCGGGCAAGTCCACGCTGGTCGATGCCATCACGACCTTGCTCGTGCCGGCGCATCGCGTGGCCTACAACAAGGCGGCCGGGGCAGATTCCCGCGAGCGCTCCTTGCGGTCCTACGTGCTGGGCCACTACAAGAGCGAGCGCAATGAGGTGACGGGCAGCGCCCGGCCCGTGGCGCTGCGCGATGCGTCGAGCTACTCGGTCATCCTGGGCGTCTTCCGCAACGAGGGCTATGACCAGGCCGTGACGCTGGCCCAGGTCTTCTGGCTGAAGGACCCGCAGGGCCAACCCGCACGCCTGTTTGTGGCGGCTGAGCGGGCATTGACCATCACTGATGACTTCAGCGGCTTCGGCAGTGACATCACTGCCCTGCGCAAGAAGCTGCGGGGCGCGGGCTGCGAACTGTTCGACAGCTTCCCGCCGTATGGGGCCTGGTTCCGCCGGCGCTTCGGCATCGAGCACGAGCAGGCCTTGGAGCTGTTCCACCAGACGGTCTCGATGAAGTCGGTGGGCAACCTCACTGACTTCGTGCGCAGCCACATGCTGGAACCCTTCGACGTGGGCAGCCGCATCGAGGCCCTGATCCGCCACTTCGACGACCTGGACCGGGCGCACCAGGCCGTGCTCAAGGCCAAGCGGCAGGTGGACTTGCTGACGCCCCTGGTCGACGACGGCGCGCGCCACCAGCTGCTCGCGGCCGAGATTCGGGGCTGGCGGGATGCGCGCGATCAGCTTCGACCGTATTTCGCCCGGCTCAAGGGCGAGCTGCTGGACCGCCGCCTCGACTTGCTGGCGGACGATGCGGCCCGGCTCGATGCACAGATCGAGCGCCTGGATGCGCAGCGTGAGACCGAGCGCGTTGAAGTCGGCCGCCTGGAGCGGGCCCTGCGCGACAACGGCGGCGACCGCCTGGAGGAGCTGGCGGCAGAGACTCGCCGCCTGGAGGGCGACAAGGTTCAACGCCAGAAAAGGTCAGACCGCTTCCAAGAGCTGCTGGCCCGCATCGATGAGTCGGCGCCGGGGGATGAAGCAGGCTTCCTCATCCAGCAACAAGGCATCAGCCAGCGTGCCGAAGGCTTGCGCGAGCGCATTGCCGACTTGGACAACCGCGAGCGCGAAGAGGACTTCACGTTCCGCAAGGGCCGTGAAGAACACGCCGCCCTGTCCGAGGAGATCGACAGTCTCCAGCGGCGCAAGAGCAACATCGACGCTGCACAGATCCGCATTCGCGACGCGCTGTGTGCGGCGCTGGCGATCGGAGAGGACGAACTGCCTTTCGCGGGCGAGCTCATCCAGGTGCGCGACGATGAGCGCGATTGGGAGGGTGCCGCCGAGCGGCTGCTGCGCGGCTTCGGCCTCGCGCTGCTGGTTCCGGACGGGCAGTACAAGGCCGTTGTGGACTGGGTGGACCGTCAGCAGCTGGGTGCCCGCCTGGTGTACTTCCATGTGCGTCCGCGAAAGGCGGCGCAAAGCGCGGCGCTGCATCCGCAGTCGCTGGTGCGCAAGCTCGCCATCAAGACCGATTCACC
>NZ_JBMLSK010000362.1:0-6644 GCF_049240545.1 Roseateles sp.
CCTCCGGCAGCGGCAGCGTCACCGGCAACTATGGCGGCGTGAACCTGAGCACCGCCGGCAACGCCGGCAGTGCGGCTGACATCAAGGTCAATGGCGCCATCGACACCCATCTGACCGGCGGCAATGTGCTAGCCATGGCGCAAAGCAACGTGGTGCAGGCGGCCGATGTGCTGGCCGGGGCAGGGGACGTGACCCTCACCGCCAGCAGCGGCAGCATCAGCCGTACGGCGGGCACGGTGGGCGGCAATGATGTGTGGCTCAGCGCCGCCACCACCATTGGCAGCAGTAGCCAATTCATCAACACGAGTGCAGATACGCTGAAGCTCACCTCGGCCGGCAGCCAGTTCATCAGCGAAGCCAATGATGTGATCCTCGCGGCCAGCACAAGCGCCAATGGTGCCGTGGTGGCCAATGCGGGCGGAGCATTAACCGTGAGCACAGCCAGCAGCTTGACTGGCATCAGCACCGGCAGTGGCGAGATCAACCTCAAGGGGGCTAGCCTGGCCCTCGATGCCAATGCCAGCACCACCGGCATTGCCTTCTTGGAGGCGACCGGCGCCATGACTGACATCGGCAGCGGCCTGCTCAGCGCGAACCAGGCAGTGCTGACGGCCGGCGGCAATATTGGCAGCAGCAGCCAGCGCCTGCTCACCCAAGTGAGCAGCCTCGCGCTGCAAGCCGCGGGCAACAGCACAACGAGTGCCTATGTGAACGAGGCTGATGCGCTCACCTTGTCCGCCAAGGCGCCCAATGGTGCCGCGCTGGATGTTCAAAACACCACGGGCAGCTTGACCTTGGGCAGCTTCAGTGTGGTCCCGGCCGTCAGCAATGCGGCCGGCTACACCGCCCCCAGCAATAGCGCTGTGGGCGTGGACGCCAGCGGGGCAGTGACGCTCAAAGCACTGAGCGGCAGCATCGATGTGGCCAAGAGCCTGCTGGCTGCGGGTACTGTGAACCTGGTCGGCAACACCGCGGACGGCAACACGGCGGTGCAATTGCGCAGTGGCCGCAGCATCACTAACAATGCCGCCGCCGGCGAGAGCACCACGCTTCAAGCCACGCAAGGCAATATCAGCGCCGACGGCTTGATGACGGTGGTGGGTGGGGCAGGGGCCGGTGTGATTCAACTGCTGGCTGGCAGCATTGCCAGCGCGGCAGGCGCCATCGATGGCAGCTTCATCCAGATCACACAAGGCGGAGTCGGCACGGCCCAAGGCAATAACGGTACAGTAGGCGTGCGGGTGCAGAGCAGCGGCATAGGCGACGTCATTGCGCCCAAAATCATCAACAACGGCAGCGGCAATGTGGTGTTGTCGGCGGGCTCTGCTTTGGCAGCCGGCAATGCCAGTGGCGGCCAGCTCAAGACCGCGAGTGGCAACAGCACCTCACACCTCGCCGGCGGCAAGACCTATGTCTATACCGGTGCCGCGGCCAGCTCGGGCGATTTGGAGATCATCGACAGCGGCTTCAGCATGCTCTACCTCTCCACAATGGGCATCAATCTGGCCAATGCCAAGACCTTCACCGACTATGCTTCAGGCCCGCAGCAAAACAGCGGTGGCAACACTCAGGTGATGGCGCGTGAGCAACTGAGCTTCACCGACAAGATCAACACCACCAGCCTGCGCATCACTTACGGCGACGCCGACCCGACGCTCACGCAGGTCAAGGATGCGATGAAAGCGGCCAATCTGAGCGGCGGCAGTTCCATCGTCGAGACGGTGGCCGCGGGCAGCAATGCCTACCAAGTCACGCGGGCTGCGCTGATCGATGATTTGACACTCACTCAGCCTGCGACCAATGGCTCGCCTCGCCATGTCGGCACGGTGGCCAACGGCTTCGCTGCGGGCTACGCCTATGGCTTGAGCGGGAATAACTTTGTGCAGGTCGACAGCACGCCGGTCAGCGCCACCGCCAGCTTGTTTGTCGACCCCAAGCAGGTGACGCTGTCGGCCACCAAGACCTACGACGGTAATGCCGATATGACGGGTTACGTCACCCTCAGCGGTCTGGTCGGCGGCCAAACTTTGAATTACAGCGGTGCCACGGCCAATGGCAAGAATGTCAGTGCGACCAGCAGCGCGCAATACATCAGCGCTATCACTTTGCAAGACGGAACTGGCTTGGCTGCAGACTACACGACGCCTAGCTTGACAGGCGCGGTGACCGCATCGGGCACGACGGGCGGCAATCAGGCCAGCGTGACGGCTCGCACGGTGAGTCTCTCCGGCAGTAAAACATATGACGGGTCTACCGCGCTGGGCGAGGGACAGTTGACGGTGGCCGGACTGGTCGCCGGAGAAAGCTTGCGCTATTCGGGCGCGACGGTTCAAAGCAAGAATGCGTTTGATGCGACGGCCGCTGCGGGCTATGTCAATGCCGTTACGCTACTTGACGCGGTTGGCGCGACGGCCTTGTCAGGCGGGCTGGCGAGCAACTATGTTGTGCCCAACTTGACCCAGCATGTGAGCGGGGTGAATGAGGCTGTTGTGAATCCGGCCGCATTGACAGCGGTGATCACCGGCGAGGCCCGCAAAGTTTACGACGGCAATCTCAATGCGAGCTTGAATGCCGCTAACTTCCAGGTCAGTGGGCTGGCTTCGGGTGAGACTGCCGTCATCAGCTTTGCGGATCTGACCCTGCCTGTGGCTGGGCAGTATGCAAGCAAGAATGTGCGCGACAACTCGCTAAGCGCACCGGGTCTGGTCAGCGCCGCCATTTCACCCTCGCAGGTGCAGATCAGCGCTGGGGATGCTCGCAACTACAGCTTGCCCTCGACGGCTCAAGGGGCGGTGGGTGTCATCACGCCTAAGTCATCCACCGTCACGGCCACGGCGACCACAATGGCTTACAACAGCCAGACCCAGCAGCAGGCAGCCGCACAGACCAGCGGCTTCATCTCAAGCGATCAAATCACGGTGGCGGGCTTGGCCAGCGGTCGGAATGCAGGTCTGTATGGCTCGACCCTGAGCTTGGGCGGCACCGATGCCAGCAACTACAGCCCCAGCTTCAACAACGCTGATCTTGTGATCACCCGTGCTTCGGCCACGGTGAGTGGCGTTGCGGGCAGCGCGGTCTACAACGGCAGCACGCAAACCCAGGCTGCGCCACAGTCGCAAGGCTTCTGGGCAGGGGATGTCATCACCATTGCGGGCCAGGCTTCCGGGCGCAACGCCGGTGTCTACAGCTCGGCGCTGTCGGTCGGCGGCGCTGACGCGGGCAATTACAACGTCACGATCACGAATGCTGACTTCTACATCGGCCGTGCCTCCGCTTCCGTCACCGGGACGGCCACCACACGCAGCTACAACGGCGCGGTGCAGCAGCAAACCACGGCAGTCTTGAGCGGTTTCTTGCCTAGTGACAATATCCAAGTCCAGGGCTTGGCGAGCGGCAGGGATGCGGGCTTGTATGCGTCGAGCCTGAACATCAGTGGGGCCGACGCGGGGAACTACAACGTCACCACCACCAATGCGGACCTTCTCATCAGCAAGGCCGTGGCTTCTGTCAACGCCACACCGACCAGCCGCAGCTACAACGGCCTCACCCAGACTCAGGGAGCGGCGATCAGTTCGGGATTTTTGCCGGGTGACGACATTCAGATCCAAGGCTTGGCCAGCGGCCGCAATGCCGGGGTGTACACCTCGTCTCTGAGCGTTGCGGGTGCCGATGCGCGCAACTACACCATCACCTTTAACAATGCTGATTTGAGCATCGCGCGAGCCAATGCCTCGGTCAGCGCGGCAGCCACCAGCAAGGTCTATAACGGTTCGGTACAGGTCCAAGACGCCGCGCAAAGCCAGGGCTTCCTTCCAGGCGACGACATTCGTATCTCGGGCGAAGCTTCCGGACTTCACGCGGGCAGCTATGTGTCCAATTTGACGGTCGGAGGCGCTGACCGTAGCAACTACAACATCAGCATCAATAACAACCCGCTGCTCATTGCCAAGAAGGCGCTCACACTGACGGGCTTGCAGGCTGCCGACAAGGTCTATGACGGCAATGCCGCAGCGAGCATTCTTGGCGGTGTGTTGGATGGCATTGTGGGTGGGGAGACACTTGGCCTCAGCGGCAGGGGCGTGTTTGCCAACAAAAACGCCGGCTCGAACTGGACGGTGACGGTGAACGATGTGAGCCAGCTGACGCGTGTCAACGGCAGCGGGTCTTGGGATGACTACACCCTGAACGCCTCGGGACCCCTGCAAACACAAGCCAGCATTCTGAAACGAGATTTGCTTTTGCAGGCAGGGAATGTCAGCACTGGCTATGGCGATGTTCGCCCCCTGACGTTCTCGGCCAGCGGCTTGGTGAGCGGTGAAACGCTGGACGATGCGGCCGTGACTGGGGCTAGCCTGCGCAGTCCCGGCTATCTGCCTAATCTGCGGACCGCCGATGCAGGTGTGTATGACATCACTGGCCAAGGCGGCAGCGCGCAGAACTACAGCGTCCTTTGGTCGACCACACCGGGCGTGTTGACGATCAACAAGGCAAAGCTCACCTATTTGCCAACCGCCCATATGAAACTGCTGACCGAGGCGGATCCGACCCTGTCTGGTCTGTTCACCGGATTCAAGAATGGTGACAACAGCAGCATCGCGAACGATCCAAGCTTGGTGACCCGGCCAGGCCTGAAACGTGTCGTGGGCGAGATAGCCGGCCAGTACCTCATCTCCGAGGCTGCGCCTGGCTTGGCTCGCAACTATGAAATTGAAACTGTGCCTGGCCGCGTCTTCACTATCGTGCCCGCGCAGACGGCGTTGGTTCCGATGAAGGATGTGTCCACGGTGTACGGGGCGCTGGGTGATGTGGCGCCGGCAATCGATACGGACAATGTGCGCTACCTGACCGCCGATGGCCACACCATCATCCGCATGGTTCTGACCGGCACAGAAACTTTGGCCAGCGCGCCGCGCGCATTGGTCTCGGCGAACCTCAGCCCCGCCGGGCTGCGCTACACCTTTGCCGATGGCTTGGGCGGCGTTTTGCAAGTGACACCCATGTTGTCGCAGGTGTCTGTGCAGTCGGGCCGAGGTGGCTATGCGGGTGCCGTGAGCAACAGCAATAGCGGCACCAGCTTGTCGCTGGGCAACTTCTTGGGCGTAACCACGCAAGAGATGACTTATCTGGTCGATGCAGCGCCACTCTATTTGCAGACCAACTCCTACAGCAAGGTGTACGACGGCCTTGTTTCTGCAATCGCACCCGGCCAAGTCATTGCGGTGGGCTTGAAGAACGGGGACAGCTTGGCATCAATAGGTGGCGCTTCTGTCACGGGTGAGGCAGTCAATGCGCGCAATGCGGGGCGCTACGCCTTTACCGCGGCCTTGGCTAACCCCGAGTTGGCGGGGAACTACTTCGTGGCACCGGGCAGTGGTGAACTCACGATCACGCCCGCGCCACTGACATTGACCGCCGGTACGGATGTCAAAACCTATGACGGCAACACCAACTCCACCGGCGAGGTCGCGATCCGTGGGCTCTTGAATTCGGACACGGCGAGGGCATCGCAAAGCTTCCAAAGCTCTCATGTCTTGGGCAGCCATGGCAGTACGTTGCTCGTCTCGACCTACCAGGTTCAAGACGGCAATGGCGGCGCCAACTATGCGGTCAGCACACAGTCAACGCCTGGAACCATTCTTCCCAAGGCCGTGCTTCCGGTCTTTTCGGCGGCCGACAAGACTTATGACGGCAATGCCTTGACCACTATGCAGGCCATCGAATTGCAAGGTGTGTTGCCGGGCGAAACGCTGCAATTGCAGGGCAATGGGCAATTCGCCTCGCCCAATGCCGGGCGGAAGCTGACTGTCAGCATTGAGCCGGCGCAGCTGCGTTACATCGATGGCAGTGGGCGTTGGTCAGACTATCAGCTTGCCGGTACGGCGCCATACACCGCCCAAGCCAGCATTGCACCCAAGCAATTGAATATCGTGGGCTCTACGGTGGCCGACAAGGTGTACGACGGCAGCCTGCGCGCAGACCTGAGGGCGGGCAGTCTGATCGGACTTGTTGGCAATGAGACCCTGGGCCTGGGGTCCAGCCAAGCTGCCTTCCAAAGCCCGGAGGTCGGGTTTGGCAAGCCGGTGGACGTCAGCTATTTGCTTAGCAATGGGTTGAATGGCGGGTTGGCGGCCAACTATCTGCTAGCGGCGGAGGTCTTGAGCGGCAACGTCTTGGCGGGCGATTCACGCCGACCGGATCCACCCAAGCCCCTGCCCCGTCCGCCTTGGGAGCGGGACAAGTCGATCCGCTGGTCCGCTCAATTGGGGTTGCAGCCCAAAACGCCAGACCTGTGCACGGCGGAGGACTTGGGCGTGGACAGCGTTGCGGATGAAGACCGCCGAACCATTGAATGCCTGTGCGAACGCACCCTCGACCCGGCCGTCAAGGTTTGCTACGTATCCAATCGTTGACCTTGTCTTATGGGGCAAATGAACGTTCCGTTTAGGAATACTTAAGACACCCCGCCTGCTCGAACTGGGACCATGACCGCAAGTCACAGTTCGACAGGAAGTGAAGTATGAATTCGGGTTGCTACAAGACAGTGTTCTCCAAGCGTTTGGGTGCTTTGGTGGCGGTGGGTGAGCACGCGGTCGCGCAAGGCAAGGCTGCCAGCGGGGCGAGCCCGAGTGGGCAGGCGTTTGGTG
>NZ_JBMLSK010000363.1:0-1371 GCF_049240545.1 Roseateles sp.
AGAGGTGGCCCCGCTTGCTTGAACACGACCTAGGGGTGAGATAAGTGGATCGGCTGCGGGTTGGTGATCTGCGATGCAGGGTTGTCCACGGCGGCGGGCGGGCGTCGCTTGCGACGAACGCACGACCGACGCGGTGGGCAACCCGGGCCTCATGCTCAGGCCGCCGCCTGCTGCGGCGCCAGTGTGTCGAAGTACACCATATCGGGCGTGCGCCCGCCATGGGCCTGGTGCGGACGCCGGGCGTTGTAGAACTCGAAGTACCTCGCCAGGCCCGCTCGGGCCGCGCCCACGCTGTCGTAGGCGCGCAGGTAGACCTCCTCGTACTTCACGCTGCGCCACAAGCGCTCGACGAACACGTTGTCGCGCCAGCAGCCACGCCCGTCCATGCTCTGCCTGGCGCCGCACGCCTTGACTGCATTGACGAACTCCGCGCTGCTGAACTGGCTGCCCTGGTCGGTGTTGACGATCTCCGGTGCCCCGTACCGGGCCACGGCCTCGTTGAGCGCCTCCACGCAGAAGTCCGCCTCCATCGTGATGGACACCCGGTGCGCCAGCGGGCGCCGGCTGTACCAGTCCAGCACCGCCACCAGGTACACCCAGCCGCGCGCCATCGGGATGTAGGTGATGTCCAGCGCCCATGCCGCGTTGGCGCGCTCGATCGCCTTGTCGCGCAGCAGGTACGGGAACACCGGGTGCGCTGGGTGCTTCTTGCTCGTGTTGGGCTTGCGGTACAGCGCCTGGATGCCCATGCGCTTCATCAGCGTGCCCACGTGGCGCCTGCCCACCCGCACACCCTCGCGGTCGAGGATGTCGCGCAGCATCCGCGCCCCGGCAAAAGGGTGCTCCAGGTGAAGCTCGTCGATCCGGCGCATCAGCCGCAGATCAGACTCGCTCACCGGCTCGGGGTGGTAGTAGACCGAGCCGCGACTGATCGCCAGAAGCTCGGCCTGGCGCTTGATCGGCAACTCGTGTTCACGGTCGATCATCGCTTTGCGCTCAGCAATCCCGCCTTGGTGAGCGCACCTTCTAAAAAATCGTTCTCCAGCGTGAGCTGCCCGATCTTGGCGTGCAGCGCCTTCAGATCCACTCCCGGCTGCGCCGGCTCGGCAGCGGCGCCGAAGACGCCAGCCGCCCGCTCGAGCAGCTGTCGTCGCCACTCGGTCACCTGGTTGGGGTGCACGTCGTGCTTGTGCGCGATCTCCGCGATCGTCTTGCCATCGCCCAGGGCCTCGATGGCCACCTTGGCCTTGAATGCCGGTGAGTGGTTCCGGCGTGGTCGTCTGCTCATGTGCTGCTCTCCTGCGAACACGGGCTCTATCCTCGCCCATCGGAGCAGCCTTTCCACTTTCAGCCGTGTTCAGTTTTGCGCGG
>NZ_JBMLSK010000364.1:0-29745 GCF_049240545.1 Roseateles sp.
CTGGTCAACGGCATCCGCGCCTTCCTGCCGGGTTCCCTGCTGGACACACGTCCGGTCAAGGACATGAGCCCGTACGAAGGCAAGACCATGGAGTTCAAGGTCATCAAGCTGGACCGCAAGCGCAACAACGTCGTGTTGTCGCGTCGTGCTGTGGTCGAAGCCTCGATGGGCGAAGAGCGCGCCAAGCTGCTGGAAACTTTGGCCGAAGGCGCCATCGTTCAGGGCGTGGTCAAGAACATCACCGAATACGGTGCCTTCGTGGACCTGGGCGGTATCGACGGCCTGCTGCACATCACCGACATGGCATGGCGCCGTGTCCGTCACCCGAGCGAAGTGGTCACCGTCGGTCAGGAACTGACCGCCAAGATCCTGAAGTTCGATGCTGAGAAGAACCGCGTTTCGCTGGGTCTGAAGCAGCTGGGCGACGACCCATGGTTCGGCGTTGCTCGCCGCTACCCCACCAGCACCCGCCTGTTCGGCAAGATCACCAACATCGCTGACTACGGCGCATTCGTTGAAATCGAGCCGGGCATCGAAGGTCTGGTGCACGTGTCCGAAATGGACTGGACCAACAAGAACATTGCTCCTTCGAAGCTGGTCACCCTGGGTGATGAAGTCGAAGTCATGGTCCTGGAAATCGACGAAGACAAGCGTCGCATCTCCCTGGGCATGAAGCAGTGCAAGGCCAATCCTTGGGAAGATTTCGCTGAAACCGTCAAGCGCGGCGACCGCGTCAAGGGCCCCGTCAAGTCGATCACCGACTTCGGCGTGTTCGTTGGCCTGGCTCAAGGCATCGACGGCCTGGTGCACTTGTCCGACCTGTCCTGGAACGAAACCGGCGAAGCTGCTGTGCGCAACTTCAAGAAGGGTCAAGAAGTCGAAGCCCTGGTGCTGGCCGTGGACGTCGAGCGCGAGCGCATCTCCCTGGGCATCAAGCAGTTGGACAGCGACCCGTTCACCGCCTACACCACGGTCAATGACCGCGGCATGTCGGTGACCGGCAAGGTCAAGACTGTGGACGCCCGTGGCGCCGAGATCGAGTTGGCCGACGAAGTGCTGGGCTACCTGCGCGCTTCTGAAATCAGCCGTGACCGCGTCGAAGACGCTCGCAATGTGCTGAAGGAAGGCGACGAAGTCACCGCCGTGATCATCAACATCGATCGCAAGACCCGCAACATCCAGTTGTCGGTCAAGGCCAAGGACAACGCCGACAACCAGGAAGCCATGCAGCGCCTCTCGGCCACGTCCGAGCGTGAAAACGCCGGCACCACCAGCCTGGGCGCCCTGCTGCGCGCCAAGCTGGACAACCAAGGCTAAAGATTGCCCTCAGCCCCTTCGGGGCTGTGCAATGCCGATCAGGCCCGCCTCCGCAAGGAGCGCGGGCCTTTTTTATGAGAACCTACCCACTCTGACCACGCCCCAATGACCCGCTCCGACCTCGTTGCCTTGCTCGCCGACCGCTTCGGTCAACTGACGCAGCGCGACACCGAGTTTGCCGTCAAGACCATTCTTGATGCGATGTCGGACGCCCTGGCGCGTGGCCACCGGATTGAGATTCGCGGCTTTGGCAGCTTTCAGGTCAACCGTCGCCCGCCTCGCACCGGCCGCAACCCACGTAGCGGCGCACAGGTGATGATTCCCGAAAAGTTGGTGCCTCATTTCAAGCCCGGCAAAGCACTGCGAGAAGCGGTGGATGCCAAGGCGCAGGCCGCCGACTGAGTACCGAGCAAGCAACAGTTTGCTGAGCGAGTCTGCCTGAGGTAGGCAGCGGCGGCACTAGAATCGCCGCTCCATGAGCATCTTCATCTGGCTGTTTCGAGCCTTTCTTTTCTTCGCCCTGTTTGCCTTCGCACTGAACAACAGCGAGGAGGTTGTGGTGCGCTGGTTCTTCGGCCGCGAATGGCACTCCCCCTTGGTGATCGTGGTGCTGATTGCATTCGGCATGGGATGCGCGCTGGGCGTCTTGGCCATGGTGCCGGCCTGGTGGCACCACCGACGCATCGCCGCCCACCGTACGGCGCAAACCCAGCCTGAAGAAGGCGACAGCAAGGCCCCCCTGACCCCTCCCCCCGTGATCCACGATGGACTTTGACCTGCGCTGGCTGCTCTTTGTGCTGCCTGCGGCTTTTGCCTTGGGCTGGCTCGCCTCCAAACTTGACACCCGACAATGGAAGCGCGAGCAACAAAGTGCGCCTAAGGCTTACTTCAAGGGCTTGAACCTCTTGCTGAACGAGCAGCAAGACAAGGCCATTGACGCCTTCATCGAAGCCGTTCAGCACGACCCCGACACTTCCGAGCTGCATTTCGCCCTGGGCAATCTGTTTCGCCGCCGAGGTGAATATGAACGCGCGGTGCGAGTGCACCAACACCTCTTGCAGCGCGGCGACCTGCCCCGCAGCGAACGTGACCGCGCCCAGCACGCCTTGGCGCAAGACTTCTACAAAGCCGGCTTGTTTGATCGCGCAGAAACCGCCTTCCAGGCCCTCATCGGCACCCCCTTCCAGAACGAAGCCGAACTGGCCTTATTGGCCCTGTACGAGCGCACCCGCGACTGGCGCAAAGCGGCCGAGGTGGCACGTCACCTGGAGCAGACCGGCACTGCCTCCTTTGCCGCTCGAATTGCACATTACCTGTGCGAACTGGCTTTGGAAGCGCAAGCACGCGACCAAGACAGCGCCGCCCAAGAGTTGCTGGCAGAGGCGCGCAAAGCAGCCCCGCAGGCAGCGCGGTCCCATGTGCTGCTCGGCCAGATCCACGCCCGTTTGAACGAGCACAAGCAGGCCATGAGCGCTTATGCCGAGCTGCTGGCCGTCAATCCCGAAGCCTTCAATCTGGTGGCGCGAGACTTTGCCGATGCTGCGCTCGCCTGCGGCTGCCAAGAGCGTGCGGTCGCGATTCTGAGCGATCAATACAGCCGCACACCCGGCATGCATTTGCTGCAGGCCATCGCCAAGCTCGAACCGGCCGCAGCGCAGCAACGCGAGCGTCTGTCTCGCCATTTGCGCGAGCAACCCAGCCTGTCCGCCGCGCGCACCTTGTTGACGCAAAGCCAGTTTCAGCTGAGCGAAGCCGAAGCGCCCCTGGTGACCGGCGCCATCGATCGCGCCGTGCGCCCACTGCAGCGCTATCGCTGCGCAGCCTGCGGCTTCGAAGCGCAACACTATTTCTGGCAGTGCCCCGGTTGCTTGAACTGGGACACCTACCCACCGCGCCACGTCGAAGAACTATGACCCACCCCCGAAGCGCTTCGCGCTCCCCCCTCAAGGGGGCGGCGCCAGCGGCCTGGCAAAGCCAGATCCGCGGCCCCCACTTGGCTCGGCCCGTGTTCCGCGAAAGATCGAAATGAGTGCTCCTCGAATCATTCTTTGTATGAAGTGGGGCACCAAGTACGGCCCCGAATACGTCAACCGGCTCTACGCCATGGTGCGCCGCCACCTCACGGGCGATTTCAAGTTCGTCTGTTTGACGGACCGCAGCGAAGGCATTCGGGACGAAGTTCAGTGTTTGCCGATTCCCGAGCTGACCCTGCCTAACGGCGAACCCGAGCGTGGCTGGAAGAAGCTCACCACCTTTGAAGCGGACCTCTATGGTCTGCGAGGCACGGCCCTGTTCCTCGATCTGGACGTGGTGATCGTGGGCGACATCACGCCCTTCTTTGAAGTGCCGGGCGAGTTCTTGATCATCCATGACTGGAAGCGCCCCTGGCGCATCACCGGCAATTCCTCGGTCTACCGCTTCCAACTTGGTGCCCATGCCGATGTGTTGGAGAAGTTCCGACAAAACCAGGCGCAAGCCAAAGCCGACTTCCGTAACGAGCAGGCTTATCTGACCGACGTGCTGCACAAGCAGGGCAAGGTGAAGTATTGGGACTCAAGCTGGTGCGCCAGCTACAAATACCACTGCATCCCGACCTGGCCAAGCAGCTATTGGCGCGACCCCATCATCCCCAAGGGCGCGCGCATTTTGATCTTCCACGGCGTGATGAACCCGCCCGATGCCTTGGCCGGTCGCAACAATGGCAACTGGCGCCATGCCCGCCCGGCCACATGGATCGCTGAGCATTGGCGCGAATGATGGAGGGGGCCGGCATCTTCATGCAAAACGGCCTGACAGTGGTGGCCGTGTTGCTGGTGAGCACTCTTGCGTGGGAGCTGCTGCAAATCCTGCGGGCGCGGGCACCAAGACCCGAGAACGTTCACCAGCAGATCATGGGGTGTGGCCCCGCCTTGGCCGCCGACACCCGTATTCCGAAAATCATCTGGAGCTACTGGCACAGCGAGCTCACGCCGGAATTTGTTTCTCTTTGCCGCGCCAACTGGCAGCGTCTCAACCCCGGTCACGAGATCCGCTTCTTGCATCGCGCCAACTTCGAGCCCTGGCTCGAGGGCGATCAAGGAGGTACCGAGTTCGAGCAGCTACCTCCGTACCGGCAAGCCGACTGGCTGCGTCTGCAATTGCTGGCGCGTCACGGCGGCATTTGGCTCGACGCGACCATTGTGCTGACCGAATCACTCGACTGGGTGCACCGGCTGCAGCAAGAACATGCCAGCGAGTACCTCGGCTTCTATCTTCAGGGATACAGCAAGCAGGCCGAGTTGCCGATGCTGGAAAACTGGTTCATTGCCGCAGTTCCCGGCAGCCCCTTCATCCAGGCTTGGGCGACCGAGTTGGAGAAAGCCCTGCGCTTGGGTGAAGCCCCTTATCTGCAAGACTTGAAGACCGCCGGTCGACTCGAACGTGTGGCCCAGAACTTGCCCGCGCGGATGCAGCAGTATCTGGTCATGCACATGGCTGCGGCGGCCGTGTTGGATGAATCCAGCGACCAATATCGATTGTTTGTGCTTCGGGCAGAAGACTCGGCCCTTTGTTTGCATGCATCCTTGCGTTGGCGAAAAAAACACCTGTACGCCCGCTTGGCCCTGAGCCCTTGCCCCGCGCGGGTGCCGGCCTTGGTCAAGATTCGCGGCTCCGACCGTCGCCTGCTCGAGCGCGGCTTGGCAAAGAAACGATATTTGCGCAGCAGCTTTGTGCAGCGATTCTTGATCTCCGCGGCTTGAATCAAGGCGCCCGACTCTCACTGTAAGTTCCAGCTCATGGCAAACAAACCCTGGCTCAGCATCCTCATCCCGGTCTACAACGTCGAGCAGTACTTGGGCGACTGCGTGGACTCGGTGATGGAACAACTCAGCGAAGGCGTTGAGGTTTTGCTCTTGAATGACGCATCGACCGATGGCTCACCGGCCTTGATGCAAGCGCTAGCCCAGCGCTATCCGGGCCGCTTGCAATTGCTCCAGCACCCGCGCAACGCCGGCCTTAGCGCGGCCCGCAATACCCTGATGGAGGCCAGTCAGGGCGAGTACCTCTGGTTCCTTGATTCCGATGACCTGCTGATGCCCGGTGCGATCGTCGGGCTACAGCGTTATGTCGAGCAGTTCAAACCCGATCTGCTGCTGTGCGACTTCCGAACGGTGCGCGAGCGCATGCGCTTGAAGCACAAATGGCGTGGCGAGCTGCACCGCCACACCTTCGACGGCACCGCCGACCAACTGAGCCAGGATCGCAGCGCCCTGCTGGCCGGCTTGTTCGGCCTGGGCCATCTGCATGCCTGGAGCAAGATCAGCCGCCGCCAGTTGTGGGCCGATGACTTGCGCTTTCCAGCCGGGCGTTATTTCGAAGACATGGCCACCACGCCGGAACTGGCCCTGCGCGCTCAGAGTTTTGTCTACGCGCCGCATGTGTGGGTGGGCTACCGACAAAGAGCCAACAGCATCCTGGCCTCCATGTCGGTGCAGAAGGTCGAAGACATGATGCTGGCGCTGCAGGGCTTCCCACAGCGCCTCCAAGCCCTGCTGCCCTCCCCGAGCCCTGAGGCCATTTTTGCCGCCGGCTATTTCGCCGCCCGCTCTTTCATCTGCGCTTGCCGAGTTGCTGAGAGAGAAGCTCAAACGGATCGGCTCGCTGCCTATTTGCAACAGTTCAGAGAAAGCTCGGTGCTCTCGCCCGAAGCGCTGCTGCAGCAGTTCTTGCGGCGCGGCTGGTTCTGGCGGGCGGGTCGACTCGGCTACTGGATACATCGCGCCAAAGCCTGAGCAACACTGACTCAGACCTTCAGCAGCAAGTCTTCGTAACGATCTCGCATCAAATCGAGTCCATGGCGCGCCAAGGCGCGCTTTCGGGCCTCGGCGCCGAGTTGGGCGGCCCAAGCAGGGTTTTGAAGCAGCGAGGCCAAGGCCTCCGCGAGTGCCTTTGAATCACTCTCGGGCACCAACAGACCGCTCACACCGGACTCCAGCACGCCTTCCACGCCCACGACCCGACTGGCCACACAGGCGCAGCCGGCCGCCATGCCTTCGACCAAGGCCAAAGGCATGCCTTCGTAATGCGTGGACAAGACAAAGATCTGCTTTCCCATCAGCAGGCCCGGCATGTCACGATGGTGGCCCAAGAACACGACCTGCTCATCGAGGCCCAGCTTGGCCACCTTCTGCTGAACAGCGGCCCGGTAAGCACTCTTGCCGGTGCCCGCCAAATAGAGGCGAGGACACAAGCCCTGGGCCTTCAGCAAAGACAAAGACTCAATCAAGGTCAGGTGGTCTTTTTGCCGGGCAAAACGAGCCGACATCACCAAGGCTGGCGCCCGGTGCTCAAAGGCCTGAGTTTCCGCAAGCGCGTAACGCGTCAAATCGATGCCATTGGGAATCGCCACCGTCTTGGCCGCAGGCATTCCCAATTCCAGCAGACGCTGACGCACCCCCTCCGACACCCCGACCAGGCGCGCGCTATGGCGACTCAGCCATCGCGCCTGCCACAAGCGCCAAACGCTGTACCGTTCACGTGAGTTGTGTTCCACCTGGACCAAGCGCTTGACGCCGGCCCACAAACCCGCCCAGCGACCGAGCAAATGCTCAGGAAAGCCATGCGCAACCAGCACATCGGGCTGCCACTGCAGGCACAGCTTGCGCAGGGCCCAAATCGTCGCCCAATGCGCCCAGCCCGGCAGCACATAGACCTGCAAGCCCTGATCTCGCAAGGCCTGGACGCGTGCCGCGTCGGTCGTGCGTTTGCGGCGCAACACCAAGGCTGCCTCGATCCGCTCGCTTTGAAGGCTCGCCAAGCAAAGATCAACCGCCACCTGGGTCGCGCCAGAAAAGCCCCCCGTCACGAAATGCAGCACCTTGCGTCGGCTTTGCACCGGCGGTTCCAGCTGCCCAGGCGCCTGCGCCTGCACTGTTGTTTCTGTCATGGCGCTCAGTATAGAAACAGCGGCGACAATCACCCGCCATGACGACTGATACTTCTGACAACCGCCCCGTGGCACGCCGATTGGCAGGGTTTGTCAAACCCTATCGCGGCGGGCTGGCGCTGACCCTGCTGTGCTATGCCGCCGTTGCAGCCACCGAACCGCTGATTCCACATCTGATCAAAACCGTGTTCGGCTCCGGCTTTGCCGAGCAGTCCTTTTCGGTCTGGTGGGTACCGGTGGTCTTGATTGGCTTGTTCGCCGTCCGGGGCCTCTTCTCTTTTCTGGGCCAGTACCTGCTGAACTGGTCGGTCACGCGCACGGTGATGGACTTCCGCTGCGCGCTGCTGGAAACGCTTTTGAAGGCCGACGCCCGCGTGTACACCAGCCTTCAGCCGGGCACCGCGGTCAGCAAGGTCGTCAATGATCCGCAACAGGTCATGCACCTGCTGAGCGGCCCCTTCATCAGCATTCTTCGCGATGGTTTGCCGGCGCTGGCCATGCTGGGCTATTTGCTCGCTTTGAACTGGAAGCTGACCCTGCTGTCCTTGATCGTTACGCCGGCCATGGCTTTTGTGATTCGCACCGTCAACAGTCGGGTGCGCAAGATGGGCAGCTTGGCCTATGACGCACAACTGCACCTGGTCAACAAGGTGGACGACATCACCCGGGCCTGGCGGGTGGTGCGCAGCTTTGATGCGGGTGAGCACGAGCGCGCACGCTTTGCCGAGCGCGCCCGTGAAGTGCAGCGCAATTCCTTGAAGCAGGCGGCCGCGGGCGCCTTGTCCCAGCCGCTCTCGCAGTTCGTGGCCAGTTGGGGCTTGTCCTTGATTGTTTGCCTGGCCTTGCTGCAAGCCCGTGAAGCCAAGACCGGTGTGGGTGACTTCGCCGCCTTTGTCACCGCGCTGTTGCTGCTGACCTCGCGTCTGCGCCATTTGAGCGACTTGATGCAACCAATCACCAGCGCCCTGGTGATTGCCCGTGGCTGCATGAGCTTGCTGGACATGCCGGTGGAGCCCGACAAGGGGACGCAGGAGCTGAAGCACTGCAAGGGTGAGATTCAAATGCAGCAGGTGCGCCTGCAGTATCCCGGCGCGGACCAGCCTGCCCTGGATGGGCTCGACCTGCGCTTTGCCGCTGGCCGCACCACCGCCTTGGTGGGGGCCTCGGGAGCGGGCAAGAGTTCCATCGTTCATCTCTTGCTGGGTTTCGGCCAAGCCGACAGCGGCAGTATTCTGATCGACGGAGTGGAAGTACAAGACATTCGCAAAGGCAATCTGCGCCAGCAGTTTGCCGTGGTCTCGCAAGACATCGTGCTCTTTGATGCCTCGGTGGCCGACAACATCGCCTACGCCCAGCCACGCGACGATGCAAAGCTCGAGGCCGCCCTACGCGCCGCCAATCTCTGGGACTTCGCCAGCAGCCTGCCTGAGGGCCTGGACACCCTGATTGGCGCCAATGGCAGCAAGCTGTCCGGCGGCCAGCGCCAGCGCCTGGCCATTGCGCGAGCACTCTACAAAGACGCCCCGATCTGGGTGTTTGACGAAGCCACCTCGGCCCTGGACACCGAGAGCGAGCGTGCGGTGCAGCAGGCCTTAGAACAATGGGCCGGCCGCAAGACCTTGATCGTGATCGCCCACCGCCTGTCCACCATTCGTTCGGCCGACACCATCCATGTGCTGGGCAAAGGTCGGGTGCTGGAAAGCGGCACCCATGCCGAACTGAGCGCGCGTGACGGTGCCTACGCCGCCATGGTCCGGGCCCAGCACGGCGACTGAATCGAGCCCAAGGCCAGCCTCGAGGCAGACTCCTCATGCGACGCCGAAGCTGCCTGCTCTGCGCCTGTTTGGCCCTCTGCGGCGCGCGAGGGCTCAAAGCACAGCCCAGGCCCTTGGAAATCAATCAAGCCAGCCGCGCCGAGTTGGAATCGCTGAGCGGGCTTGGCCCGGCCTTGGTGGAGCGCATCCTGCTGGCGCGCAGCCAAGCGCCTTTCAAAGACTGGGACGATTTACGCCGCCGCGTACGTGGCATCGGCGAGCCATCGGCCCAAAAACTCTCGACGCAAGGCTTGCGGGTGGCGGGCTTGGCCTACACCAAGGCCGAAGTCAGCCTCAGCAACGAGGCTGTTGACACCCCGGCCCAAACACCGCCGTCTCGCTAACGCGCCGATCAGGGGCCAAGAGCGCCCGGCAGCGTCTCCGCAAATCCTGCTTTGCGACGCCGCATCGCGGCCGGATCCATCTGCGGCGCTTGCGAGGGCCAACCGAAAAAGGCTTGCACCTCCGCGCGACGGGCCAGCGTGTCACTCATGCCCAGATTGATCAATTCCCCGGTATAGGACGGCTCGAACAACAGGTAGCTGGTCAAGGCCGAGCCGCTGGCCCCCTTGCCTTCGCCACTCACACCGACACTGCGCAACAAGCCCTTGATGGTGGGCGGCAAACTACCCTGATGCTCGGCCGCCAAATCATCCAGCCGACGGCTCGGCGCAATCACCAACACATCCACCGGACGCAGGGGCGTGGCCTCCCGAGCCGCAGGCGGCAAGAGCGCCAAGGTGTTATTGATACGCTGCAAACGTTCCACATCCACCGCCAAAGCATCCAGAAAAATATTGGACAAGGCGTGGCCCGCAATTTGCGCCATGCTGGGGTGGCCGGTCACCAAGGCCGGGCGGCGGCTCCCGGGCGGCTCATGCATGCGACCAGCGCCAATCACCAGCACACGATCTGCGCCCAAATGGATGGCGGGCGAGATCGGTGCACTCTGGCGCATCGAACCATCACCGAACCACTCGGGCTGACCATCCAAATCCAAGGTCTCGGCCGGGAAAATAAAGGGAATGGCCGAAGAGGCCATCAGGTGCTCAATGGTCAAACGCGCCTTCACCGCGATGCGCTGCGAGCGCAACCAGGGCTCATACGGCTTGTGCGTTTGGTAGAAGGTCACATGCTGGCCCGAGGTGTAGCTCGAACCGCTGATGGCCAAGGCTTGCATATGGCCTGCCTTCAGCATCTCCTCGATGCGCTCCATCTGAATCCAGCGTTTGAGCAGACGACCCAGGGGTGCATTGTCCAAAAGGCTGCGCGGGCGCGAACGACGCCAGCGCACAAAGGCCCAGCCCAAGCTCATCATCGTCAACCAGCGCGCACCGGTGCGAATGATGCCAAAGGCATCGGCGCTGTAGATATGGTCCACATGCAGGTTCTGCCAAAGATGGACCAAGCCGTCGACCGCGCCGTCGAAATCATCGGCATGACAGGCCAGGGTCGCGGCATTGATCGCGCCGGCGGAAGTCCCGGCCACGACCGGAAAGGGGCTGGCGCCCTGAAAGCCGGCATCACGCCGCAGCTGCGCCAGAGCCGCCAAAACTCCCACTTGATAAGCCGCGCGAGCGCCGCCCCCGGTCAGAATCAATCCGGTTGCGGGCTGCTGGGCTTGAAGAGATGGCGCGGGTACTTGCACTGGCTTGAAGGTTTGCTATGTGGCGAATCATCGCCGATTTCCTGCGATACAAGCCGAGCAAAAGCCGGGCAAAAGCCCGCAAGCCAAGGCAACAAAAGGTCGGCTGAGTCGAAGGAGCCGGAACAGGCGGCTCAAAGCAACATCAAAGACCTAACGTGCAATGGCCACCGTGCGCAAAAAGAAACGCAGCTTTTGCATCAGACTCAGCGTCACCTCATGGCGATTGAACTTGCGGAAGATGAAAAACCAGCTGAGGCGAGCATCAAGCTCGGCGGGCAAGACCTCAAAGTGCTCTGGTGCACTCAAGCAGGACATCAACAACAGCGTTTGATCATCATCCATCAAGTCCTGCGCCAACAAGCGCTGGAAAGATTCTTCCATCAAGCGCGCCATCACGGGCCACTTGGCCTGAGGTGCGACCAAATGGCAGCCTTGGATGTAAACCGTGTTGTTCTTGATCGCGTGGACCCAATCGATCTCACCATCGATTGGCAGCAGTCTGAACATGCGGATCTTGTCGCCGAAGTCGTAGTCCCAACGCAGCGAGCGCGGCAGAAAGCGGTTCTTGCGCAGGTAGCCGAAATCAATCCAGGCGACCGTATCACTCGCGGGGCGGCTGCGCTGAATCGCCTCTACGCAAAACTGACTCTTCAGGTAGTTGACCAACACATACTTGGGCGAGTTGTACTCGGGACAAGTCGGATCATTCAAGCCTTGCCGATACGCCGGCAGTTGCTGAACGCGGCTGATCGCCGCCAGCAAGTCCTCATGACGAGTGAATAGATCGTCGTCGTAATAAACCGTCAGATTGGGCTTGCGGCTTTGCAGCGGCGCCAAACGAGCCCGGTGCTTGCTCTCGGTGAACAAAATCACGTCGTTCTCAAGCAAGCACAGCCGGGCAAAGTTCTTGAAATAGCGATCGACCGATCGAGCATAGGCGCTCCAATCCGCCCGCCCGATATCAAAAAACGCGGTAACGATGGTGATCATGGTTTTGAACGGGGTCCATCAAGGCTCGATTCGAGCGAAAAGCAAAATGCAGCAAGGGGGGCTCAGGCGCCCGCTTCGTAAACAATCTGCGGCAGCGGGCTCTTCTTGGTTTCAGCAGGCGTCGCGCTGGGCGCAAACCCCACGCTCACGCCCAACTGAGCCAAGGCCTCGTCGCAAGGCCAGAACTTGCTGTCCTCGCCCAAGTCGATCTTGAACTCGGCGCCCTCGTGCTCGCCGCTCAAAAAATGATGGGTCTGCATGCGCAAGCCTTGCCTCACCACGCCCTGCTCCGTCTCCACAGATCGGGCCGGCCATTGCTTGAGCACCTCTTGCAGCGCGGGCAAGGTTTGCTTCACCGGCATGTAGAAGTACTTGCCAAAGCGCGCCCGGGCCGCGGCCAGGTCCCAGACCGCCTGCACATTGAAGCGGAAGCCTCCGGCGAACCGGTCCATCTGCACCTTGCCCTGCAGAATCAAGAGCTCGTCATCGACCAAGAGCTCTTTGTGCAGATTGAGCAGCTCTTCATTGGCCACTGCTTCGATCACATCGCTCTTGTCGTCCAGCTTGAAGATGGCCACACGACCGCGATTGCCATTGATGACCCGCAAATCGCTGACGATGCCGGCCAACATCACCACCTCACGGCTTTGGGCCGCGTCTTCCACATTGGCCACGCGACGGCGCACCATGCGGCGCACTTCTTCGCCGCTTTGGTCAAACAAATGGCCGCTCAGGTAGAAGCCGATGGCGGTCTTCTCGAGGCTGAGCTTTTCCTTGATGGTCCAGGGGGCGGCATCTACCAAGTCCGGCTCGGCGGTGCTGGAGGCATGGCTGTCGCCAAAGTCGAACAAGCCGCCCTGGTCGGCATTGGCCTCTTGCGTTTCCGCATGGGTGTAGCCCCGCGCCACGCTGGCCAGCAGGCGCGCACGGTCCGGCTGCAAGGAGTCAAAAGCGCCGGCCTTGATCAAGGCTTCGACCACGCGCTTATTGCAAGCCTTGCGGTCGATGCGGCAGCAGAAGTCATAAAAACTCTTGAAGGGCCCGCCCTTCTCGCGCACCGCCACGATGGAATCAATCGCGCCCTTGCCGGTGCCCTTGATGGCACCCAGGCCGTAGTTGATGCGCTTGGGCCGCACGCCGGCACCCGGCGCCACCCAATGCGGGAAGACGCCGTCGCCCGGCATGATGGGCTCAAAGCGGTGCACACCGAGGTTGACGTTAGGCGGCTCGAAGTCGATGCCGAAGAGCTTGGCGTCATTCAACAAGACCTTGAGCTTGTCGGTGTCGTCCATTTCGATGGTCATGTTCGCGGCGAAGAACTCGGCCGTGAAATGCACCTTGAGCCACCCCGTGTGATAGGCCAGCAGCGAGTAAGCGGCGGCGTGCGACTTGTTGAAGCCGTAGCCCGCAAACTTCTCCATCAAGTCAAAGACTTCGTCGGCCTGCTTTTCATCCAAGTCATTGACCGCCGCACCCTTGCGGAAGATGGCACGGTGCTCGGCCATCTCCTCGGCCTTCTTCTTGCCCATGGCGCGGCGCAACATGTCGGCGCCACCCAGGGAGTAGCCGCCCAGCACCTGGGCGGTCTGCATCACCTGCTCTTGGTAGACCATGATGCCGTAGGTCTCGGCCAGCACCGGCTCGGTCAGCGGGTGCGGGTACTCCACCACTTCCTTGCCGTGCTTGCGCGCCACAAAGGTGGGGATCAGGTCCATAGGGCCTGGACGGTAGAGCGCGTTCAAGGCGATCAGGTCTTCCAGGCGCGAGGGCTTGGCGTCCTTCAACATGCGCTGCATGCCGCTGGATTCAAACTGGAACACCGACTCGGTCAGGCCCTCGGAGAACAGCTTGTAGGTCTTGCGGTCATCGAGCGGGATGGTCTCGAAGGCAAAGCTCTTCTGGTCCGGGTAGCGGGCGACGATGAAGTCCTTGGCCAACTCCAGAATCGTCAGCGTGGCCAGCCCCAAGAAGTCGAACTTCACCAGGCCGATGGCTTCCACATCGTCTTTGTCGTACTGACTGACGGCGGAGTTGGAACCGGGCTGCTGGTACTGCGGGCAGAAGTCGGTGATCTTGCCCGGCGCAATCAACACACCCCCAGCGTGCATGCCGATATTGCGCACCATGCCTTCCACGCGGGCGGCCAGCTTCAACAGCTCGGCCACTTCTTCTTCCTGGGCCTCGCGCTCATTGATCTCGGGCGCCTCATGGCGGGCGAAGATCATCTTCTCCTTGTCAGGGTCGAAGTTCTCCGGCAGCTTGGCCAGCGTCACCGTCTTGCCGGGCGGCGCCGGGATCAGCTTGGCGATGGAGTCCACCTGGCCATAGCCCATGCCCAGCACCCGACCAATGTCACGCAAGGCCGCCTTGGCGGCCATGGTGCCGAAGGTGGCAATCTGGCTGACGGCCGGACGGCCGTATTTGTCCTTGACGTAATCGATCACCCGGTCGCGGTTGCCCTGGCAGAAGTCGATGTCGAAGTCGGGCATGGAGACCCGCTCGGGGTTCAAGAAGCGCTCGAACAGCAGGTTGTACTGCAGCGGGTCCAAGTCGGTGATCAAGAGCACATAAGCGACCAGGGAGCCAGCACCCGAGCCCCGGCCCGGGCCCACCGGGCAGCCGTGCGTCTTGGCCCACTTGATGAAGTCACCCACGATCAAGAAGTAGCCCGGGAAGCCCATCTTGATGATGGTGCCCAGCTCAAACTCCAGGCGCTCGACATAACGCGGCCGCTCAGCGTTGCGCTTGGCCTCGTCGGGGAAGAGCAGCTTCAGTCGGTCTTCCAGGCCTTCAAAGGACAGCTGTCGGAAGTACTGTTCCATCGGCATCGGCGTGCCGTCTTCCAACAGCGGCGTCGGGAAGTTCGGCAGCTGCGGCTTGCCCAGCACCAGGCTGATCGAGCAGCGGCGTGCAATTTCCACCGTGTTAGCAATGGCCGACGGGATGTCGGCGAACAGCGCCTCCATATCGGCCTGGCTGCGGAAATACTGGCCCGGGAGAAAGCGCTTGATGCGCTTGGGGTTGGTCAGCGTCTCGCCCTCGGCCACGCAAACGCGTGCCTCATGCGCCTCGAAATCATCTGGCCCCAGGAATTGCACCGGGTGCGTGGCCACCACCGGCAAGCCCTGCTCGGCGGCAAAGGGCACGCTGGCCTGCACCAAAGCCTCTTGGCCGGGCAAACCGGCACGCTGCAGCTCGATATAAAAGCGCCCAGGGAAGATCGCGGTGAAGCGCTGAGTCCAATCCAAGGCGCGCGCCTTGTCGCCACTGAGCAAAGCCTGACCCAAGCCACCGAACTGCGCACCTGACAAGCAGATCAAGCCCTCATTCAGCTCGGCCATCCACTCCCACTTCAAGCAGGCCTGGTTACGCTGCACGTTTTGAATCCAGGCGCGCGACAGCAACTCGCACAGATTCAGATAGCCCTGATTGTTCTGCACCAGCAGCAAGAAGCGGCTGGGGTTCTTGTCTGAACCTTCCGGCTCCAGCCAGCAGTCGGCACCCAGAATCGGCTTGACGCCTTTTTTGCGCATCGCGTTGTAGAACTTGATGCCGCCAAACATATTGGCCAAATCGGTGATGGCGCAGGCCACCTGCCCATCTTTGGCCGCCAGCGGGGCGGCATCTTCGATGCGTAAAGTGCCGTCAACGACGGAAAACTCGGTGTGGGTGCGCAGATGTACAAAAGCCATCGAAGCATTGTACGAAGCGCACTCAGCTTCAAGTCTGAACTGTCATCGGGAGGCCTTATGCTGCGCCTCCACGGAAGGAGAAGCGAAGATGCCGAAGATGCCCCTCACCTTGATCCCACGCTCTTTGTTGAGCTTGGCCATGGCCGCCATGGCTGCGGGAGCCTCCCTGCCGGCCCATGCCAATATCGCCAAGCCCAAAACCGGCGCCGAGGTGCTGGCCCAGTCACCCGACAGCGATTGGCGCCCCCTCGACCCCGAGAACACCTTGCTGATGGAGTTGCCCCAGGGTCAGGTCTTGATCGAACTGGCGCCGCGCTTCGCCCCGGCCCATGTGGCCAATATCCGTGCGCTGGCGCTCGGTGGCTTTTATGACGGCCTGGCCATCGTGCGGGTGCAAGACAACTTCGTGGCCCAGTGGGGCGACCCCTTGGGTGAAGACGCAGCCAAAGCCAAGCCGCTGAGCGCCGGCGCCAGCCCCAAGATTCCGGCTGAGTTCTCGATTCCCTTGAAAAGCATTCCTAAGGCCGACTTCGCCCGGCTGCCGGACCTGGACGGCTGGGCCAAGCTGACCGGCTTTGTCGACGGCTTTCCGGTCGCTGCCGACCCCCAAAAAGGCCGTGCCTGGTTGGCGCACTGCTATGCCACGGTGGGCGCGGGTCGCAGCGATGCGCCGGACTCCAGCACCGGCGCCGAGCTTTATGCGGTGATTGGCCAAGCGCCGCGCGGTCTTGACCTCAACATCACCACCGTGGGTCGCGTTCTCAAGGGCATCGAGCTGCTGTCCAGCCTGCCGCGCGGTGGCACCAATATGGGCTTTTACGACAAGCCCGAACAGCGGCACGGCATCCAGCGCGTGCGCCTCTTGGCCCAAGTACCTGAAGCCGAACGACCCGCGCTGCAAGTGCTGCGCACCGACAGCAAGACCTGGCCCCTCTGGCTGGACACCCGCCGCAAGCGGGGCGGCTGGTTTGTCTACAACCCGCAGCATGTGGACTTGTGCGGCGTCAGCGCGCCCACCCGAGCCGCCAAGTAGGCGCGTCAAGCCCTGGCTTCCGCCCTGATTCCAATTCCTACGACCTGCCCCCCCGACCTTGGACTGACCGCTCATGAGTTTCTTTAGAACCCTGCTCCGCGCCGCGCTTTGTTTCGCCTGGGCCGCATTCGCCCTGTCATCCGCCTTCGCTCAAGAAGCGCAGATTCGCAAAAATCTCGGCGAGCGCATGCCCAGCTTTCCCAAAATTGATCAGGTCAGCAAAACCCCCTTCAACAACCTGTTCGAGTTGCGTATCGGCAAGGACCTGTTCTACACCGACGCCGAGGGCAGCTACCTGATGCAAGGGGTCTTGTTCGACACCAAGGCCAAACTCAATCTGACCCAAGCGCGCCTGGACGAGCTGAATATGGTGGACTTCGCGAGCCTGCCCCTAAAAGACGCCATCGTCTGGAAGCAAGGCAGCGGCGCACGCAAAATCGCCGTGTTCACCGACCCCAATTGCGGCTATTGCAAGCGGCTGGAAAGAGACATGCGTGCCATCAAAGACGTGACCATCTACAGCTTCCTGATTCCGATTCTTGGCCCCGACTCGGTGGCGAAAAGCCGCAATGCTTGGTGCGCCAAGGATGCCGGCAAGGCCTGGGTAGACTGGATGGTTGAGAACAAGGCGCTGCCTCCGGCGGCAGCCAGCTGCGACAGCTCGGCCATCGACCGCAACCTGGCCTTGGCCAAAAAGCACAGCATCACCGCCACGCCGGCCAGCGTGTTTGAAAGCGGCAAGATGGTTTTGGGCGCGGTCGACAGCGCCGAGCTGGAGCGCCTGCTGAGCGGGAGCGCCATCAAGCGCTGATGGCCCCCCCGGCCGAAGCGCCCTGCGGTCCGGCTTCAGCGCCCTGCGCCTCGGCTGACAAGGCGAGCAGTTCATCCGCCAAAAGCCCCAGCGCCTGGGTGCCCGACTGGATCTGCTCGTCCAAAGCCTGACACCAATCAGCGCCCGGCATGTCACCCTGCTTGATCATGGACTCGCCCTCACTGGCCAGCTGCGCCAAGCGGACCGCGCCCAGGGTGGCAGCCAGGCCTTTGACGCTGTGAAGCGCCATCTGGGCTTCGGGCAGCTTGCCCTCGGCCAACATACCCATCAGCTGGGCCGACAGGGCTCGCGCGGAGATGGAGAAGCTGGCCACCATGCGCCGAAACAGGGCGGCCTTGCCCATGAAACGATCCATCGCCGCCTGTAGCTCGAAGCCCTGCGCAGCGGCACGCTGAAGCAAGGCCTCGGGCACGGCCAGCGTGGCAAAGCTGAAACGAGAGGAAGTGCTGCCGCCATCACGCCCCGATTCAGGGGCACGCTCCGTGGGTTCAGCCCTGTCGGCCGAGCCAAGGTCGGAAGCAAGCCCCTTGGCCTCTGCTTCGCCGCCCCTGCGGTGCGACCTGAGCTGCCCGTTCAAGACCGCCAGCAAGGGGCCAATTTCGAAGGGCTTGCCCACATGCTCGTTCATGCCGGCGGCCAGACACTCCGACCGATCCGAAGCCATGGCATTGGCCGTCATGGCCACGATGGGCAGCTGGGTCAGCCCCAGCTCCTGGCGAATCAAGCGGGTGGCGGTGTAGCCATCCATGACCGGCATCTGAAGGTCCATCAAGACCAGATCCACCGCATCAGGCTGGGCACGCAAAAGGTCCACCGCCAAACTGCCGGTGTCGGCCACCTCGACGACAGCGCCCGCCTCCTGCAAAAACTCGCGCGCCACCTGCTGGTTGTTGAGGTTGTCCTCGACCAGCAACAAACGTACGCCGGCAAGAGGCGCCGCCAGATTCGGCGCATGAGCCTCGCCCTGAGCTGCGCCCTCGCCTTGTTCCACGGGCAAGCGCAGATGTGCGTCGCCGGGCACGCCAGCCCGATCCGTGGTCGACAAGGCCCTGGGCAGCGGCCGCCCCGCTCGCGCATCCCGCAGGGCCTCGAGCAACATCGATGCGGTCAAGGGCTTGAACAAGGTGCCATCCAGGCCGGCCAGTTCCGCCTCCGAGCCTTGCGCCAGCAGTTCACGACCCCGTGCATCCAACAGGGCAATGATGCGGGTGGAGTCGGCTGGGGCCAGTGCGCGCAGCTGCGCCAAAGCCTGCCTGAACTGCTGGCCCAGCATCTGCCCATCGACAAAGATCGCGTCATAGCCCGCACCATCCTGCGCGCCCTCTCCCCGTGCTTGCAGTTGCTGCAGGGCCTGCTCCAGGCTTTCGGCCGGATCCACCGTCCAAGCCAGACCTTGCCCCATGCGCTGAAAGACCTCGCGCGCAGCGGGACTGCCGTCTAGCACCAACACCCGCTCGGGCTTGGGCAATACAGCGCCCCGGCTGTTCTCACCCGCCACTCTTGGCAGGCAGATACTGAAATAAAAGCGGCTGCCCTCACCCAAGGCGCTTTGAAGCTGAAGTTCACCGCCCATCAAGGCCACCAAACGTTGACTGATGGCCACGCCCAAGCCGGTCCCCCCGTAGCGCCGCGTGGTGGAGGCTTCGGCTTGGCTGAAGCCGCTAAAGATACGCGACTGGTTCTCCGGCGCAATGCCAATGCCGGTATCACTGACGCTGAATTCGAGCGTCACGTCCTGATCACTGCGCTGCAGTACCCGCAGCGTCAGACGCACCTCGCCACGCTCGGTGAACTTGAGCGCATTGCCGCTCAGATTGATCAGCACCTGGCGCAAGCGCAGCGCATCGCCAAGCAATAGCGGAGGCAGCTCGGGATCAATGTCGAACAACAGCTCCAAGTCCTTGCCATCGGCATTGCCGGACAGGATCACCGCCACTTCGCGCAACAAGGTGTCGGTCTGAAACGGGTGCAACTCCAGCTCCATCTTGCCGGCTTCGACCTTGGAGATGTCCAAAATGTCATTCAGGATGCCCAACAAGGAGCGCGCAGCCCCCTCGCTTTTGGCGGCATAGTCAGACTGGCGAGGCGTCAATTCGGTGCGCCGCAGCAAGGCCAACATCCCCAGGATGGCATTCATTGGCGTGCGGATCTCGTGGCTCATATTGGCCAAGAACTGGCTCTTGGCACGTGAACCCTGCTCAGCCGCCTCGGTGGCCTGCATCAACTCGGTGACATCGAGCCGGAAGCCGACGATATGCCCGTCCGGCATGCGTTGCTCAATCACCCGAATCCAGCGTTCATTGTCCAGCTTGACCACAAAGGCGCTGTCGGCGCGACGGTGTTGCACCATCCGTTGCGCCACCCAGTCGTCCTCCCGCCCTTTGGCGTCGGCGAAGCGGCCGCAGCGAGCTTGATGGCGGGTCAGCGTCTCGAAATCGATACCCGGCTGTGCCAGCAGCTCGGCCGACTCGGGGTACATGGCCTGGTACTTTGCATTCCACATCACCACCTTGTCATCGGCATCACAGAGCACAAAGGCGCCGCCGACTGCATCAATCGCGCCGCTGAGCAGTTCGGCATTGCGGCGCGCCTCGGCTTTGGCCTGCACGGCCGCGGTGATATCGAAGCGAATCGACACGAACTTTTCGATGCCGCCGGACTCATCACGGAAGGGCGCGATGAAGGTATCGACCCAATACAAAGAGCCATCTTTGGCGCGGTTGCAGACATCCCCTCGCCAGGCGGTGCCCGCGACAATGGTGCGCCACATCTGGGACCAAAAATCGCGCGACTGCACGCCGGAGTTGACGATGCGGTGGTTCTGTCCCAGCAACTCTTCCTGGCTGTAGCCGCTGATGCGGCAAAAGGCCGGGTTGACGGCGGTGATGCGCCCGGCATGATCGGCAACCGACACGATGGCCTGCTGGTTGATCATGGCCAGCAAGGCCTCGTTGTCGCGACGCAACTGACTGCTTTGTTGTTCTTGCGCTTGAGTGATGTCGTGGTCGAGCGACAACTTGCTGGTCAGCACCAACCATAGCGCCATCACATAGGCCGACAAACGCAGGCCGTGCCAAGTCCACCACGACAAGTCCCACAAAGACGACTGCTCGAACATGACCGCCGCCATGCCCAGCAACAGACATTGAAGACCAAACAAGAGATCGGCCGAGCGGCCGTGGTGGGCGTAGAGCCAAAGCAAGCGCAGCGCCGCCAGCAACATGCCCAGGCCTCCGCAGCGATTCAAGAGCACCGCCAGGTCGGTGAACTGCCCCTCCACCAGCATCCGTGGCAGTCGTTCAGCCGCCAACAGCGACACCAGCCCCAGCAAGGCCGCCGCGGCCAGACAAGCAAGCGGCCAGGTCTTGCTGCCGCGCTGACCGAAGCGGGCCGCAGGCAAACAGACCAAGGCCAGCAGCCCCCCACCCAGGGCCGTGGCCAAGCTGTGCAACCAGACAAAGGTATTGCCGGCCCCCTGTACCGCATGCAAACCGTCCAGACAGGCCATGGCCAAGAGCGCAGCGGCGATCTGGCGGTTGGCACTGCTGCCTTCGCCCATGGCATCCAAACGCAAGAGCAGATAGGCGACCATGGGCACCAGCACCGCACCCGCCATCTCGATGCCAGCATGCAAGGCCAGATTCGGCAGACGCCATTCAGGCCCCAGCACTTGGCTGAACCAAAGACTCAGCCCGTGGAGCAGAAAGCCGATCCCGAACAGCACAGCCAGGCTGCGGCGCAATGTCCTGGGCTCTGCAGCAGCGGGCTTCTGAGGCATAGACGCTCACTTTTCAAACACGCCGCACCGGGCAACGTGGAGACCCAAGGTCAGGACCCTGACCCTCAGCATACTGAATCTATTGTGCACGGCCCAGTCGGCCCGGCAAGCAGCAATTGCTGGCCTGACTCAAGCCTGCAGGCAAGCGGTGGCGGGTCGAGGGCCAAGGGCCGGCTATGCTGCCTGCCCTGCTCGTCAAGATCAAAGAACTGTTGGAGTCCCCTATGCGTGCGTCTACCGAGACATCATCCCCCAGCGCCAGCCCCGCCGAACCGCGTCTGAGCTCGCTCTCGCACGGCGGTGGCTGTGGCTGCAAGATTGCCCCCGGCGTCTTGTCCGAGATCCTCAAGGGCACGACGGCCTTGCCAGTGCCGCCCGAGTTATTGGTGGGTATCGAGACCTCCGATGATGCCGCCGTCTACCAACTCAACGACGAGCAGGCGCTGATCGCCACCACGGACTTCTTCATGCCCATCGTCGACGACCCCTTCGACTTTGGCCGCATCGCCGCCACCAATGCGATCAGCGATGTCTACGCCATGGGCGGCCGCCCCATCATGGCGCTGGCCCTGGTCGGCATGCCGATCCAAGTGCTGAGTACCGCCACGATCGGCCGCATCCTGGAGGGCGGCGCCTCGGTGTGCCGGGCGGCGGGCATTCCCATCGCCGGCGGCCACACCATCGATTCGGTGGAGCCGATCTACGGCCTGGTGGCCCTGGGCCTGGTGCACCCCAAGCGGGTCAAGCGCAACGCCGATGCCCGCCCCGGCGATGTCTTGGTGTTGGGCAAACCGATTGGCGTTGGCATCCTGTCGGCCGCACTCAAGAAAGATCGGCTCAGCCCCGAGGGCTATCAACAGATGATCGCCATCACCACCCAGCTGAACACCGCCGGCCCCGATCTGGCGGCGCTCGAAGGCGTCCATGCCATGACCGATGTCACGGGCTTCGGCTTGGCCGGCCATGCCTTGGAAATGGCCCGGGGCTCCGGCTGCGATGTGCACCTCGACTGGGCACAGGTGCCGCTGTTGACCGGCGTCCAGGACTTGGCCGCACAAGGCGTGGTGACCGGCGCCTCGGCTCGCAATTGGGCCGCTTATGGCCATGAGGTGCATCTGCCGGAAGGCTTCTCGCCTCAGGCTCAAGCCTTGCTGAGCGACCCTCAAACCAGCGGTGGCCTCTTGGTCGCTTGTTCGCCGGATTCGCTCGAGTCGGTGCTGCGGGTCTTCCACCAACACGGTTTTGCCGAAGCAGCCCCGATTGGCCAGATGGCCAAGTCAAGCCATCAATCCGGGCAACTCCAGGTGCGCTGAAATGAAAAACGGCCCCGTGGCGATCGCATCGCGCACGGGGCCGCCCGAACTGCATGTCAGAGGTTCTTGAGCCGTTCAAGCCGCCCTGTTTCGGGCCTCTCTCAAACGATCAAACAGACATCAGATCAATAAATCCCGATCACTCAATGATGCGGATTTCAACGCGACGGGCCGCTTCAGCATTGCCCTCGGCCAGCGTCGACTCCGGCTTGCGCAGCAGCACGCGGCCGGCATCAATCCCTGCCGCCGTCAATGCGGCGCGGGTGGCCTTGGCACGTTCCTTGGCCAACTCGGCGTTCTTGGCGGCATCGCCGCTGGCGTCATGGAAACCCGCGATGACGATCTTTCGCTCAGGTGCTGCGATCAAGATGGCCATGGCCTTGGCCAACTCAGGGGCCGCGTCGGCAGGCACGGCCGATTCAGCAAAGCCAAACAGCACCACACCAACGATCTCGCCACTCAGCGGCGCGTCATACAAGGCTTCCTCAAGCGCGGCGATCACGGGAGCCGGCGCCGGTGCCTTGTGGCGCTGTTTGATGACGACAAAGGCCGTCACGCTGACCAGCAGAAAAGCGACAACGAGGCCGACCAGCCAGAGGGCAATGCGTTCGCTGTTGTCTTGATTGTCGTTGGACATGGGCTAACTCCAAAAGGTTACGGGCAGGATTGAATTCGGTCGCGCCGGATTCTAACGGCCGCTGCAGCACCCTCGCCCCGCAAGCCTGTGCGCTCTCGGCCGCCCCTTGACGCCCCCATCTCTGAGCGCAGCGGACTCATGCTCACTGCGCCGCATCACAAGGGAGCAAGGAGTCGACAGCGCGCGCCAAAAAAAGACGCCCGGAAAGCGCCTCATCTCCGCTTCATTAAGGCGCCAATTCCCCCATAGTTGCGCATTGCGCGCTGTGCGACACAATGCCCTAGAACCGAGTGGCATCGATGAAGGATTGCCGCGTTTGAGTCCCCTCACCCCCTTGCTCAAGGTCGCTCATGGATTGGTTTGCGCTCGACGAAACCGTGGCTCAGATGGAAGCCACACTGCAGAGCCAACAGGGTTTGGATCGCCTGCCGGATCTGCTGGCTTTGGCCTGGGCCTTGCGGCAACGCGATTGCCGTCGCGCCCTGCTCTTGGCCGATGAGGCTGAAGCCCTGTTAAGCGCGCTGGACCCCGATCAAGAGGCCGCCCAACTGGCGCGTGCGCGCCTGCAATTGCTCAGCGCCGAGATCAGCTGGCTTTACGGCCATATCGACGCCACCGAACACCTGGCAGAAAGCGCACTCAACGTCTTTGAGACCTTTGGCCATCGCTGTGGCGCCGGCGACGCGCGTCTTTCGCTGACCTCCGTCTGGCTGGAGCGCGGCAACATTGCCTTGCGCGACGAATTCATCGCCCTGACCATCGAGGACTACCGGGCCTGCGGCGATCGCTTGCGCCTGATGGCCGCACAAGCCCGCTCGCTGGCGCTGCACGCCTTTCATCAGCCGCGCGCCACCGCCGAAGCGCTGAACCAGTTGTTCGATGAAGGCCGCGCGCCAGCCGATCCCACGGCCGACGCCGCCATGCTGACCTGGCTGGCCAGTACCCGCGCCATTGTGGCCAGCCTCACCGGCTCACCCGGGGGCGCCAGTCGCTATTTCATCCAGTCCTACAACGCCGCCCTCAGCTCAGGCCAGTTGCGACACGCCATTTACGCGGCCTGCAACGCCGGCGATGCGCTGGCCACCTTGGGGGACCTGGATGCCGCCATGGACTGGGGCGAACGCGGCCTCACGCTGGCTCGCCGCTGCGACTGGCCGCCCACGACCGGCTTGGCACTGATGCAGGTGGGCAAGGTTCAGCGCATGCTGGGGCGCTTTGCCGACGCCAGAGAGTCCTTGAACGAGGCCTTGGCCCAACTGGAACAGGCGCCGGGCTCACAAGGCCATGTGTTGACTCAGTTGTATCTGGGTGATTTGGCCATCGACATGGGCGTACCCGCCACCGCTCTGGTGCACTTCTGCCGAGCCGAAGACCGCGCCGCGCCGGTCGGCAATGTTTCCCAACTGATGGGCGCCTGGAGCGGGCAGGCCCTGGCGCTGTGCCGACTGGGTCAGCCCAATGAGGCGCTCGCCAAGGCCGGTGCGGCTTTGGCCCTGGCCCACGAGCAGGGGAGCACCGATGAGCAGATCAAAAACCTGCGCATCCACGCCGAGCTGTATCAAAGTTATGCACTTCCCAAGCCCGCCGATTTAAGTGCGAGCAGTCCCGTTCTTCATTATCTGGAACAGGCCTTGCGTGTCGCCTCTGAGATCGACGGCTATGTCATCCCCTGCGGCTTGCTGGAGGAGTTGTCCAGCGCCTATGCGGCTCACGGCAATGCGACGTCAGCGCAAAGCTACGGGCAAGCAGCGGCCCAAGCGCGAGCCAGCAAGAAACTGGACGACGCCCGCAACCGCGCCGAGACCATGAGCATCCGCCAGGACGGCGAGCGGGCCAAAGCCGAGGCCGAAAGCCAGCGCCGACACGCCGAAGCCGAGGCTTTGCGCGCCCAGGCCTTGCAGGAGACCACGGCGACGCTGGAGGTCTTGAGCCAGATCGGGCTGGAGCTCACCTCCAATCTGAATCAAGAGGAAGTGTTTGCGACCTTCTATCGCCATATCCAGCAACTCATGGATGTCGGCTCCTTTTTTGTCTATCTGCTGGACGAACAAAAGCAGCAGTTGCACGCCGCCTTTGATGGCAGTGCGGGAAAGGCCGGCGACACGTCCGCAGGCCCGCGCCGAATTGCGCTGCTTGAGCCCAAGTCCTACACCGCGCTGTGCGCGCGATCGCGGCAGGAGTTGATCTTGGGGGCGGGGGCGAATTTGCGCCGCCCCAATCCCTTGCAGGGGCCGCAGGACAACGCCAGCATGCTGTTCATGCCCTTGCTGATCGGCGAGCGCTTATTGGGCGTTCTTTCGGTGCAATCCCGACAGGCCGATGCCTACGGCGAACGAGAGCTCGCCATCTGCCGCACCCTGTGTTCCTACGGCAGCATCGCGCTGGACAATGCCAAGGCCTACGCCCTCGCCGATCGGGCCCAGAAGCAGGCCACGGCGGCCCTGAATGACCTGGAGCTTGCTCGTGCCAAGCTGGCGCAGCGCGCGGATACGCTCGCCGAGGAGGTCAGCAAAGCCACCTCGGTGATCTTGCAACGGGAGCGCGAGACGGTGATTCGCCTCTCCAAGGCGGCGGAATACCGCGACCCGGAGACCGGTGCCCACATCTTGCGAATGGCTCACTACTCGGAGTTGATTGCACGTGGGCTAGGGCTCAGCAAGGCTGATCAGCAACTGCTGCTAGAGGCCGCCCCGATGCACGATATCGGCAAGGTTGGCATCAGCGACTCGGTCTTGCTCAAGCCGGGTCGATTGACGCCGGAGGAGTTCGAGATCATGAAAGGCCACGCCCGCATTGGGCATGAGATTTTGAAAGACAGCTCCTCGCTGGTCCTGCAAACCGGTGCCGCTATTGCGTTGGGCCATCATGAAAAGTTCGATGGCAGCGGCTACCCGCAAGGCTTGGTCGGGGACCAGATCCCGATCTTCAGCCGCATTGTTGCGGTGGCGGATGTGTTTGATGCGCTGACCTCTGAGCGCCCTTACAAGAAAGCCTGGTCTCTGGAAAAAGCGGCCGAGCATTTGAAGACTCAGTCAGGGGCCCATTTCGACCCCGCCTGCGTCGAGGTCTTCTTTGCTCACTGGACCGAAGTGTTGGCCATACGCCACCGCTTCAAGGACGAGGACTGAGGGCTGCGTTTGCAAGCCTGAGGCACCAAAGATGCCGCCAACTTCAGCGGCGCTTCTTCTTGGCGTCGCCCTGCCCCAGGGCTTCCAAAGACCGCTCCCGCCGTGCGGCTTTGCGATCATCCAGGCGTTGCATCGCCTTGCGCTGGGTGTAGCCGCTGGAATCGGCCCAAGCCCACCAGGCCACGGCCAGCCCGAGAGGACTCAAGACCAGCAGCCAGGACCAATCCGCCACAGGAGCCACACCCAGGAGCTTCAGCCCAAGCACCACAACGCCGATAAGGACAAACCACATGTGAACTCACTCCTCTGAAGATGCAGCGCACACAGGGCTCTAGAATCACTGCGTCGCTGCTCCTTGCAAACTGTAGTTCACATCGAAGCCTCGTCGACACCCCTGTTGTAAGTACCTGAAAGGAAGCCATGAAGTTCTCCCTCACTTTTGCTGTTTCTGCCGCCCTGGCCTCCGCCGTGCTGGCTCCCTCCGCTTTCGCCAGTGCGGATCTGGCGCAGAAGAAAAACTGCATGGCCTGCCACGCGGTGGACAAGAAGCTGGTCGGCCCGTCTTACAAGGATGTGGCAGCAAAATATGCCAAGGACAAAGACGCGGTGAAGAAGTTGGCCGAGAAAATCATCAAGGGCGGTTCTGGCGTGTGGGGCCCGGTGCCGATGCCCGCCAACGCTCAAGTCAGCCCAGCCGAAGCGGAAACATTGGCCAAGTGGGTGCTGGCAGCCAAGTGATGCAAGGCTGCGAACGCTCAAGTTTGCAGCCCGCATGAAAAACAGGCCCTTGAGATATCAAGGGCCTGTTTGTTTTTGTAGCCTCGGCGCTGAGGCCCGCTGCGCAGGCCTTAACTGGATCTTTGGCTTCCGACAATTGATCGAGGATTGCCGGGTTCTGTGATCACCCACATCGCTGCGCGATATGAGTGATGCCCAACCCAGCCAAGCGCCATTGGCGCTGAGGCCTGCTGCGCAGGCCTCTCCTGGATCAGTTGGCTTCCGACAATTGATCGAGGATGGCTGGGTTTTCCAGCGTGCTGGTGTCTTGGGTGACGGCTTCGCCCTTGGCGACCGAGCGCAGCAGGCGGCGCATGATCTTGCCGGAGCGGGTCTTGGGCAGGTTGTCGCCGAAGCGGATGTCCTTGGGCTTGGCGATCGGGCCAATTTCCTTGGCGACCCAGTCGCGCAGCTGCTTGGCAATCGCCTTGGCTTCGTCGCCGCTTGGGCGTGGGCGCTTCAGCACTACGAAGGCACAGATCGCTTCGCCGGTGGTGTCATCGGGGCGACCCACCACCGCCGCTTCGGCCACCAACTCGGTGCAGCTGACCAGGGCGGATTCGATTTCCATCGTGCCCATGCGGTGGCCGGACACATTCAGCACATCGTCGATACGACCGGTGATGGTGAAGTAACCCGTTTCCGCATCGCGGATGGCACCGTCGCCGGCGAGGTAGTAACCCTTCAACTCCTCGGGGTAGTAGCTCTTCTTGAAGCGCTCGGGGTCGCCGTAAATGGTGCGAATCATCGAAGGCCAGGGCTTCTTGACCACCAAGATGCCGCCTTGACCATTGGGCACATCATTGCCCATTTCGTCGACGATGGCGGTGGTGATGCCCGGGAAGGGCAAGGTGCACGAACCCGGCACCAACGGCGTGGCGCCCGGCAGCGGCGTGATCATGTGACCGCCGGTTTCGGTCTGCCAGAAGGTGTCCACAATCGGGCAACGTCCGCCACCGACATGCTTGTGGTACCACTCCCAAGCGGCCGGGTTGATGGGCTCGCCCACCGAGCCCAGCAGGCGCAAGCTGCTCAGGTCCGAACGGTCCGGATGGACGGCTTCATTGCCTTCGGCCGCCTTGATCAGCGAGCGAATGGCCGTCGGTGCGGTGTAGAAAATCGTGACCTTGTGCTTTTCGATGGTCTTCCAGAAGCGGCCTGCATCTGGATAGGTGGGCACGCCTTCAAAGACCACCTCGGTGCCGCCCAGGGCCAAGGGGCCGTAGGTGATGTAGCTGTGGCCGGTCACCCAGCCGATGTCGGCGGTGCACCAGAAGACGTCGTTGTCCTTCAGGTCAAAGGTCCATTTGGTGGTCAGCGCCGCATGCAGCAAATAGCCGCCCGTGGAGTGCTGCACGCCCTTGGGCTTGCCGGTCGAGCCGGAGGTGTAGAGCAAGAAGAGCGGATGCTCGGCCTCGACCCACTCAGGCTCGCAGCTCGTGCCGACCTTGGCCAGCTCTTCATGCAGCCAGTGGTCGCGGCCCTCGACCCAGCCGATCTTGCCGCCGGTGCGCTGGTAGACGACCACGTCCTTCAGCGTTGGGCAGCTGCCGCCTTCCAGCGCTTCGTCGACGATGGCCTTCAAGGGCAAGGCCTTGCCGCCGCGCAGTTGTTCGTCGGCGGTGATGATGGCCACGGCGCCGGCGTCTTGAACCCGGTCGCGCAGCGATTGGGCCGAGAAGCCGCCGAACACCACCGAGTGAATCGCACCGATGCGGGCGCAGGCCTGCATGGCCGCCACGCCTTCGATGGACATGGACATATAGATGACAACGCGGTCGCCCTTCTTCACGCCACGCGCCTTCAGCACATTGGCCATCTGCGACACGCGCGACAGCAACTCGCTATAGGTGACCTTGGTCACCGCGCCATCGTCGGCTTCAAAAATCAGCGCGACCTTGTCGCCCAGGCCGCGTTCGACATTGCGGTCAAGGCAGTTGTAGGACACATTCAATCGGCCATCTTCAAACCACTTGAAGAACGGCGCATCGCTGTCGTTCAGCACCTTGGTGAACGGGGTTTGCCAGGTCACGAACTCACGCGCCAGACGAGCCCAATAGGCTTGGTAGTCCGCCTCCGATTCGGCCACCAGGGCTTGGTAGCCCGCCATGCCCTTGACGTTGGCCTGTGCCTGCCACTCGGGGCTGGGCAGATAAAGATCGTTCTGGCTCATGATGTGTTTCCTCTGACGGGAGCAATATAGAAACGCGGGACTGACAAACGCAGCACTGGCTTGCTAATGTGCGTCCCCTCTCTGACGAAGTGCTTACTCTAGCCTCGTAACTCGACGTACCCCGGGAAGGTCCTAGGTGCTCGGCAGCCTAGAATCCCGCTCCCGCCCGGATCGGGCCTGAAATTGCTTCGCCATCTAGATAGAAACCCCATGAGTGATGAGAGCTCCAAACAGCGCGCGATGCGCCCGCTGTCCAATTTGATTTTTGCCAGCCGCTGGTTGCAGGTCCCTCTGTACCTGGGTTTGATTCTGGCCCAGGCCGTCTATGTGTTTCAGTTTTGGACCGAGCTGGTGCACTTGATCGAAGCGGCTTTTGGCAATTCCGAAGCGCTCAATACGCTGGTCAAGAGCATTGGCTATCAAGCCACCGCCATCAAGGACGCATCGGGCGCGGTGATCGGCTATCAGCCAATCGCCAAACTCAATGAAACCATTCTGATGTTGGTCGTGCTGGGTCTGATCGATGTGGTGATGATCTCCAACTTGCTGATCATGGTCATCGTGGGCGGCTACGAGACCTTTGTTTCACGCATGGGCCTGGAAGACCACCCCGACCAACCCGAGTGGCTGAGCCATGTGAACGCCTCGGTGCTGAAGGTCAAGCTGGCCACCGCCATCATCGGCATC
>NZ_JBMLSK010000365.1:0-5721 GCF_049240545.1 Roseateles sp.
AGGGAGAATAGCGGGACCAAACACTTGTGTCAAGTGTGTGCAACGATCAGATGCGCAGGCCCAGGCCGACATCGACGAGGACGCCCTGTACGCCGAGGTCTTCGAGCCGGTGTTTCGTGCGGTGGCCGGATCATTCACCGTCGCAGCGACCGTCGAGGCGTGCGAGGTGGCGCTCGCCCGCCGGCTCGGTGAGCCCGTTGACGCGTTGCGCGCTGCCATCGCCGGGCGCGGCGGACGCGGGATGGGCACCGCACCGAGTGCGGTGGGGGCGGGGTCGATGGCGGCCCCGGTTCGGGACGATGAACCCGGAGACGGGTCTGTCCCAACCGCCGACCACGTTGCCAGCGATCCGACCGACGGTGTCGAAGCCTTCGCGCGGCAGGCGGGCATGGAGGGTGTGCTCCAGCGCTCCCGCGCTTCCGGCTCCGGATACCGGCTTGGCGCGCTGCCGGCTCCACAACGATCCGACCCCGCGAAGCAGCGCGCGTGGTCGGCGCTCGCGCTGGTCACCGACGAGTCGGCGCTCAAGGGCAGCGGGCCGTCGCCACTGCGGTCCTCGCCCGAACTCATCCGCTGGCTCACCGACCCGGCTGACGCCACGGCCGCGGCGTTCCTGGCGCTGCTGACACGCCTACGCCAGTCCCGTGCGGCAACGCCCGGCGACGGCGGCAAGGAGGGGCCGTGATGCTGCCGCTGCTCGACCCCCAGGTGCGGTTCGTCCTGCTGAACCACGTGGCCGTGCGCCTGGCCGACGCCGGCCCTGAGGAGGTGCGGGCCGCCGGCCTCGCGGCCGACCAACTCGCCAACCTGAGGCGTCTCTCGGCGGTGGATCTGAACCGGCTGGCCACGATGCGCAGCCTCACGATCGGCATCGCGCTCGATGGGGAGGCACTGCAGGCGGGTCTGCGGACCGTGGCGCTCGTCAACGAGGCCAAGGCGCTGGAGATCTACTTCATCCGCCACGGCGCTTCAACGGCACTCATGGGGCGCCTCTTCAAGCTGCGTCGCAAGCTCACGCTGAAGCTGCGCCGGGAACTCGGCGCGCACCGGCCTTCGGGCCGGGTGGCGCTGCACGACCACGCCACGCGCGAGCGCATCTACCTCGCGTGGCGCGCGATCGGCGATCCCTCACCGCGAACCCGCTACTTCCAGCTTCACCAGGCCTTTCCCCAACTGCCGATCGCTGTGCTGGAGGTGGTGGTCCGCGACTTCGAGGCGATGGCATGAACCCGCGCGCACAAGACCTGGGCATCACCCCGGCGTTGCTGCTCGATGTCTTCGACACCCCGGTCACCTTCCACCGTTGTCTAGTCCCGGTCAGCGGCGGCGTCAATGCGGCCTTGCTGCTGTCGCACGCGATCTGGACCACCCAGGCGCTCGATGGCGAGGCCGACGGGTGGTTCCTCAAGTCCCAGGAGCAATGGTCCGAGGAGACCGGCCTGTCGCGCTGGGAGCAGGAAACAGCCCGCCGTGCGCTGCGCGACGCCGGTCTGCTGGAGGAGCGTCGCGTCGGCATGCCGGCCCGGCTGTGGTTCCGGGTGCGGGCGTCGGCGGTCTGGGCGGCTCTAAAGGCTCAGGCCGCCAGGTCTGCGCGGTGAGGAGGGCGCGATGAGGCCGCGGAGCGAGCCCTATGGCCGTGCCTGAGCACTCCGCCGGGACCAACCCAGCAGAGTGCCCCGTCGAGGCGCCGCAGAGGCTGCTGGAGGCGATCTGGCCACTGTTGGGGCGCCACGTCGCGTTCCATCGGCGGCTGGTCGACGTCACCACCAACGTCAAGGCTGCGCTGCTGCTCTCCCAGGCGATCTACTGGACCCGGCAGGGCAGGGCTATCGCGCTGCGCGACGGGTGGTTTCACAAGACCGCCGGTCACTGGGAGTTGGAGCTGGGCTTGTCAGCCCGCGAGCAGACAAGCGCCCGGGAGGTGCTGCGCATGCTCGCCCTGCTGGACGAGCAACTGCTCGGGCTGCCAGCCCGACTGCACTTCCGTCTGAACCTCGAGGAGCTCGGCCGCCGGCTGGCAGAGCGGGTGGATGCCCGGCTGCTCAGCGCACCGGACACCGACCGGCATGACCGCATGCTGATCGCCGAACTGCTGGGCCCAGCGGTGGTGTTTCATCGCGCCCTGGCGGCGGTCGCAGGGGGTGTCCACGCCGGGCTGCTGCTGTCGCGTGCGCTGCACCTGACGCGTCTGCAGGCCAGGCGTCAGCAGGATGCCTGGATCGACGACTCCGCCGCCCACTGGCTCGACCAGTTGGGGCTGTCCAGGCGTGAGCAGGAATCCGCGCGCCGCGACCTGCTGGCCGCAGGCGTCTGGGAAGAGCGGATACGGGGCATGCCGCCGAGCCTGTTCGCACGCGTGCGGCTGGAGGTTCTGGCAGCACTGCTCAGCCAGCGTTCCGAGGGATTCCTGGGCGGCCCGGCGCGTACCGGCGTAGTCCGTGGCGATGCCGCACCCTGGATGTCACCGAACGTCGAAACAAGTCTGCGGCGTTCCCACAGTCTTGTTTCGACAGATCCGCCATCACAGATTCGACGAAACCGCCATCACTGTTCCGACGAAAGCGCCATCCCTCATAAGGAACAGAGTACAGGTGAAGAACTACAACCACAGGACACGGGATCGCGACCAACGCGCCAGGGCTTGCCCGGCGATGCGGTGGGTGGTGGTGATGCCCTGATCTTTCCGGAGCGTCTGCTGCCAGCCGAGCGCGACGCTGCCCGGCTGCTGCTCGGCACTGCACCCGCCCTGGGCCAGACCCTTCTCGACGAACTCGCCGGCCGCCTGCAGACCGAGCGTGTGCGCAGCCCCGTGGCCTACCTGCGCGGGCTCGTCCAGCGTGCCGCTGCCGGCCAGTTCGTCCCGGAGCTTGCGCCGCGAGTTGCGGCCGAGCGTGACCGTCTGCGGCGTGAGGCCGATGCGCGCCGGGCGCAGCAGGTCGAGGGGCAACGACTCGCCGCCGAGCGCGCCACGCCCGAGTACCAGGCCCGCGAGCGGGAGCGGCGGGAGCGCGTCAGCGCGTTGCTGCGTGACGTGCGCAGTCGCCTCACCAGGCCGCCGAAGCTCTGATGCGCGCCGGCCGCTCACCACTGCCGTTGCGTCCATCCCTGTTCCGCAAGCCCACTTCCGATCACGTATGAAGCACGAGGAGCCGTGAATGCAGACCCAGCAACCGAGCACCGACACCGAGATCGACAGCGCTGCCGACATCGCCGGGTATGGCCGTCCACTGGCCGGCGACCCGGTCGACAACGAATCCGTGACCGCACGCGACCCAGCGCCGCTTGGCGACACCCGCCGAGCCTCGCCGCGCGGCGCCGTCGGCCGCCTGGCCGACCAGACCCCGGACTCGATGACGCTGCACACCCGCGAGGCCTGGCAGATGTTCGCTGGCCGCCGGGGGGACGCGGCGGGGCAGGTGGCGGCTATCCCTGGCGGTCGACGTTTCGCCGCCGTGCTGCGGTCGATCTGGGCGCTGTCCGCTCGTGACAACCCCTATGCCGACTGGATCCTCATCCGCGTCACCCAGCGCCTGGGCGAGATCCGCGCGCAGATGGCCGGGACGATCGAGGCCCGCGAGGCGGAACTGGATCGGCTGCGTGCCCGGGGCCTGAGCCTGTCGGTGCTGGCCTCCAGCCGGCCGGTGACCGTGGAACTGGGCTTCCGCAGCCCCTACGGCTATGCCACTGCCGAGGCGATCGTGGAGTTCGACTACCACGTGAGACTGGTGCAGACGCTGATGCTCAAGGATCGGCTGAGCGACGAGGCGGGGCGCGAGGCGATCCGTGAGATCGGCCGGGGGCTTCGAGCGCTGTTCCTCGAGCCCATCCGCTGGGAGCGAGCGCTGATGCGCGAGGAGATGCTGCCGCTGTCGCGCGCGGACTTCCTGCCCGGTGCCGACGAGGCGGCATGCCTGCGGGTGCAGGCCGCTGTGAGCCTATTCGGCGAGGTACCCCGTGCGGTCTTCACCGGCGAGGAGGCGCCACGCCACACCCAGCGCCGCGTCACCCCGACGGCGGCGGAGCTCAGGCTGTTGCGAGAGGCTTCGCTGAGCCCGGCCGTCGAGCTGTCGCCTCCGGCCAGGGGGCAACTGCTGTGAGGGCGACCGTGTACCCATCGGACAGCGTCCCGCAGCCGGATGCCGCGCAGTGGCGGATGCTGCGTGCCATCGCGTTCGACGCAATCGCCGCGGCTCGCGAGCACGGTGCGGAGACCGTCGTCTTCGGCGGCTACCGCGTAGTCGCCCGCCGCCTCGTGGTCGATGGCGACGCGGTCATCGAGCTCACGTTGAGCCGCGCGCCCTGCGGCAGCGATGCCCGAGCAGACAGTGTCCGCACTGAAGTTGCACGGTGCGCTAACTTTCATGATGTGGGACAACGCCCCGGATCATGGAAGACTTCCACATTAACCCCGGATCAGCATCGGCCATCGCGTGGCGCTGCCCGTGCCGGTACGCCGTCAACGCCGAGGTTTCCACCGCTGGCTGAGTCAGCCCGATTGATGCGCGTAACGCATCGCCCGAATCCGGTCAGATCTCCTGAAAACCGGGAGCCGCAAGGCTCGGAGATGTCGTGAGTTGCTTCAACCCAGCCGGGGAGTTCCGTCCCCGAGCAGGGGGTGGTCTTCCCATTCCTTGTGTTCCATGTCCGTAGGAGGCCATCATGTCCGAGTCCACTCAAGCCAACAGCGCGTCGTTCTTCAACCTGCATGTCGAGGGCGTCGGTTATCTCAACCGCGTCCGCGTCATCAAGCCGAAGAAAGGTCAGGAGTTCCTGGCCTGCACCGTTTCCGCCCTGCGCGGAAGCGACGCCGACGTCAGCTACACGAAGTTCGACTGCCGTGTCAGCGGTGCTGACGCCCAGAGCGTCGTCCAGCGCCTGGAGGCCGACGTCGCCGCCGAGAAGGCGGTGATCATCGGTTTTCGGATCGCCGACATCTACCCCGAGCTGTTCACCTTCGAGAAGGGTGAGCGCAAGGGGCAGCCCGGTGTCGCCATCAAGGGGCGGCTGCTGCGCATCAAGTTCGCCAAGGTCAATGGCGTGGCGATCGATGTGCCGCAACCCGCTCGCCCGATGGAGCGCGAAGACGTGCCTTTCTGAGCCGTGCTGATCGTCTGACCGTCGTTTCTTTATCCACCCCCTGGGGAGTCTCCTCCCCTCGGGGCGGAGCTCTCCGGACACGTTCCATCAGGAGAGTTCCATGCGTTCCACCATCCAGTCGCTGTCCGACGCCGATCTGCTCGGCGTGCTGGTCGGCACCCGTACCGCCGCCCATCTGCTCAAGGATGCCAGCGGCAGCCTCGCGCAACTGCTGCACGAACCCGTTCCGGCGGTCTACGCCCAGCCCCGCGTCGCCAGCAAGCTGCAGGCTGCGCGCGAGCTGGTGCGTCGCTCGCTGGCCGAGGAGATGCAGCATCGCGACGTGCTGGCCTCGCCCCAGGCCGTGCGCGACTACCTGCGCGTGGCCCTGGCCCGTCTGGAGCACGAGGTCTTCATGGCCCTGTTCCTCGATGCGCAGAACCGCGTGATCGCCGCAGAGGAGTTGTTCCGCGGCACCTTGACCCAGACCAGCGTCTACCCGCGCGAGGTCGTCAAGCGTGCCCTGGTGCACAACGCGGCGGCGGTGATCCTGGCCCACAACCACCCGTCGGGAGTCGCCGAGCCCAGCCGGGCCGACGAGTTCCTGACGCAGACGTTGCGCCAGTCGCTGTCCCTCGTGGACGC
>NZ_JBMLSK010000366.1:0-1394 GCF_049240545.1 Roseateles sp.
AGGATCATGGCGCGCAAAAGTGTTTTGAGCCATGCCAGCAGCAGGCGCAGGTTGTGGCCGATGGCGGCCATCATGATGGCATAGGTATCGCCATGGGTGCCGGCATAGGCGTGGCGCTCGAGGCGGCCGTCGGCTTTCATGTGGCCAAGGACAGGTTCGATGGCGTTGCGCCGCCGCAGTTCCCGTTTGATGGTGGGCGAGGTGATGCCACGGGTGTGGCTCACATAGACGGCGGGTCCATCGTCATCCTTGATGCCATGGCCACGATAGCCCCGGTCGACATAGGCACGCTGGACTTGTGTGCCGGTGATGCGGGTGACCTGGGCGAGCTGGTCCTTCAGCGTGTGGCCATCATACGGCAGACCGGGGCGGACTTGGGCACCCAGCACGAACTGGCCCCCGGGACAGCGGGCATTGGTGACGGCAAAGCTTGCCTTGACGCCGAACTCGTAGCGCACGCGGGCCTTGCCTTTGGCGATGCACTCGACCTCGGGTGCATGAAACGCATAGAGCTTGCCACCCTCGGGCTTTTTTCCAAAGGCCTGGGCATGGATGGTGGTGGCGCGCTCCAGCACTGTGGCCAGCCTAGTACCGGGGCCACGGTCCTCAGGCTTTGTCTTTGCTGTGATATCCCGGATCAAGCGACCCAGCCGGATGCGGATGAAGCGCAGATGGGCCATGGCCTGCTTGTGGCCACGCCCATGGATCAGGCGGGCAGCCTCGCGCCGGGCATGGGCGCTCACGCGCAGATACGACTGACGCACGCGGACCCCACAGGCCTCGGCTGTAGAGTTCAGATGCTCGATGGCGCGCACCATCAGATGGCTATCAGTGGGGTGGGCCACCGCCTTGGTGGCCACAGTGGTATCAACCGTTACGCGCTCAAGCTGACCGGGCTTTACCGCGCCGGATTTGGTGGCCATGGTGATGGTTGCCGCCAGCATGACCTCAAGGTCCTCCTCCTTGATCCGCGAGCGCCAGCGGCTGATGGACGAGCGATCAGCAGGCAGGGTGTGCTGGAAGAAGGTCTCGCCGCAGAAGTGCTGGAAGTAAGGGTTCTCGACCCATGCCGCACACACTGCCTCATCCGACAGGTTCTTGATCTGGCCCAGAAGGTGCAGGCCCACCATCAGCCGCACCGGCAAGGCAGGCCTGCCACGCTCGGACACGAAACGCCCGGCAAACCGGGTCTCCAGCCCCGCCCAGTCGATCCGGGCAGCCAGCAATACAAGCGGATGACGTGCATCGATGATCGAGGTCAGGCGCTGGCGGAACAGGTCATCGGGTACATCACGGACAGGTGGCTTGGGGCGCATTATCAGCTCCATGGAACAGGCCAGCACACTGAATCAGCACTGCCGCCCAAGCGCTACCCCCCTCGCGCAGCCGCGCAC
>NZ_JBMLSK010000367.1:0-1937 GCF_049240545.1 Roseateles sp.
GCTTCCTCTGCAGCAGCGGGATGTAGTGCTGCCAGTCGTACCGCGTCTCGCCGGCGTTGCTCAACCGGTCGTGGCGCGCCACGATCCTGTCATCGGCCACCACCGCCACGCTGGCCGGGTACAGCCGCGTGCTGACCATCTGCCCGTGCAGCTCGCACGGCACCGAGTAGCGGTTGCGCGCCACCGACACGAGGCAAGTGCTCGACACCCGCGCCGGCTTCTCGACGTAGCCGTCGAACGGATTGGGCATGGGCATCAGTTGCATCCGCTCGTGCTCCAGCATCTCGGCCACGCTGAACTGCTCGTGCTCGGGGTGGCGAACCTCCTCCCACAGGGCCCGGCACCGATCAGCCAGCCAAGCGTTGAGTTCGGTGAAGCTGCCGAACTTGATCTTGGCCGCATCGATCCAGATGCGTCGGCGGCTGTCCTGGACGTTCTTCTCGACGACTCCCTTCTCCCAGCCGCTGGCCACGTTGCAGAAGTCGGGCTCGACCAGGTAGTGCGTGCACATGGCTGCGAAGCGCTCGTTGACGATGCGGCCCTTGCCCTTCCTGACCTTGTCCACCGCCGTCTTCATGTTGTCGTAGATGCCCCGGCGAGCCACGCCGCCGAGCGCCGCGAACGACCGCGTGTGGGCATCGAACAGCATCTCGTGGCCCTGGCTGGGGTACGCCACCAGCCAGAACGCCCGCGAGGCGCACAGCTTCATGTGCGAGACCTGCGCCCGGTAGTAGATGCCGCCCACCACCAGGCCTTCCTCGCTCCAGTCGAACTGGTAGGCCTCGCCCAGCTCGAAGGCCAGCGGAATGAAGGCATTGACCGCTGCACCCTGACCCTCACCCTGGCGCCACGCCCGGATGAAGTCGGTCACGCGGGTGTAGCCACCGTCGTAGCCGGCTGCTCTGATCTCGGCGTACAGCGCCTTGGCCGTGCGCCGCTCGTGCTTGGGCCACCGTGCATCGGCCTTCAGCGCCTGCTTGAGAGCCTCGTGGAAGATCGTGAGCTTGTTGGGTTGCTCGCCGCGCCGGTACTTGGGCGGGCCATCAACTTCGCCGTGCAGCCACTTCGCAACCGTGTTGCGCGACAGCCCCGTGATGCGCGAGATCTCGCGCTCCGACTTGTTCTTCCGGCTATGCAAACGCCGGATCCTGCCAATCATGTCCATGGTGATCACTCCTCGTCCTCTGCTGCACAAAAAAGCAGCAGGGTAGGTTGTTCACCTGGCTCAGTTTTGGGTCGGCACTACCCTCAAAAGTGGCTCAGTTTTCGGTCGGCGCCAACAGTCGGGCAACTGGGGAAAGATCGGATGGAGTGCATTGGCAGGGGGCATTTCGGGCGCGTTTGGCGCAAAGGTTCCATTCAAGTCAGGGCTTGGCGTGGCAACCGTCGCAGGTGCTGCGGGTGGCGCGGGAGGCAACATCGCGAGCAGCTTGTTGACCTGTCAACCGGTCGAAGGTCGTCAAGTGATGGCACAGGCCGTCATTGGCGCCGTTTCTGGCGGCGCTGGGTTCGGTGCAACAGCACTGACAATGCCTGCAGCCTCAGCGTCGATGACGGGAGTGATCGCTGGCGGCGCGACGCAGACTTGGGCAAACCTTGGTGTGCCCGCATCCTTCGGCGGGTTCATTCCTGGGAGGTGATCGCGGTGAGATCAGCATGACCCTGCTTGACGCCGTCGTGGTCGGCTTTGCTGGCGTGGTGGTAGGTGGAGGCTGGGTGGCGGTAGGCCGCATCCGGCACCTCATCCTTGAACCTGACTCGGGCGAGCGCCGCAATCGCTACGCCCTATGGCTCGCCTGGTTGGGTGTCACCGCCGTTTCGCTCGCGGCCCTTTTCGGTACTCTCCATCGTGTCGCTCGCTGGACCGATGCGGAGGCACTAGCGACCGCCGGGCTGTTCGTCGCATGTGGAGCCTTGGGGGCAGTATTCGCACGCGC
>NZ_JBMLSK010000368.1:0-1526 GCF_049240545.1 Roseateles sp.
CAACCGAGGACTGCCGATGCCAAAGTGTACCGATGGGACCGTCGAGTTTGGACGGGTCGGAAGGCGTGTGGTGGAGGCCGCATTCGATGGTGGCGACATCGTCAGCGATGGCGGCGTGCTGTTGCTCAGGCGGGTCGATGAACGCCTTGGCCTGACCCGCGCTGCGGCGCTGGCGCTAGGCGACGAGCGCCGCGCCGCCAGCGTCCAGCACGATCTGCGCAGCCTGCTGGCGCAGCGCATCTATGGCCTGTGCCTGGGCTGGTCGGACGTGTGCGACCACAACGCGCTGCGCAACGACCTGGTGATGCAGACGGCCGTGGGCCGTGCCGAGCCGTTGGGCAGTGCGCCCACCCTCAGCCGGCTGGAGACGGCGGCCAAGCCCGCGCATGCGGCTGCGCTGCACGAGGTGCTGATGCAGCAGTTCATCGCCAGCCACGACAAGGCGCCCAAGGAGCTGGTGCTCGACGTCGACGCCACCCATGTGCCGCTGCACGGCGAGCAGGAGCGCGGCCACTTCCACGCTTACTACGACAACTACTGCTACCTGCCGCTGTACGTCTTCGCTGGCCAGGACATGCTGGCGTGCGTGCTGCGCCCGAGCGACCGTGACCCGGCCAGCGTGGTCAGCGCGCTGATCAAGCGGCTGCTGGTGCCGCTGCGCCGGGCCTGGCCCAAGACCAAGATCATCGTCCGGGCGGACTCGGGCTTTTGCCGCCCGCGCGTGCTGCAGCGCCTGGAGCGCTGGCGCGTGAACTACATCATCGGGCTGCAGAAGAACTCGCGCCTGAACGAGCAGGTGGCACTGGCGGAGCTGGCCCTGGCCGAGCAGTACGCGGCCAAGCAGACCAAGCAGCGCATGTTCGGCGAGTTCCAGTACGCCGCCGGCACCTGGGACAAGGCCCGTCGCGTCATCGCGCGGCTGGAGCACGGTGAGCAAGGTGCCAACCCGCGCTTCATCGTCACCGATCTGCCGGGTTCGCCCAAGGCCCTGTACGAGCGCAGGTACTGTGCGCGCGGCGAAGCCGAGAACCGGATCAAGGAAGCGCAACTCGACCTGTTCGGCAGGCGTGCGAGTTGCCACCGCTTCCAGTCCAACCAGCTTCGGCTGCTGCTGGCGGCGCTGGCCTACACCTTGATGATCAACCTGCGCCGGCTGGGCCTGCAGGGCACCGAGCTGGCCCAGGCCTGCACCGCAACCCTCCGCACGAAGCTGCTGAAGATCGGCGCGGCTGTGTTGCGCAACACCCGCCGCGTGCGGGTGCTGCTGGCCTCGGCGCACCCGATGAAGCACGTCTTCCTCGCTGCTGCGCGCGCCCTGGGCCCGTAGAAATCCATCCAGTGCCTGGCCCGCGCGCTGACGACAAAAAGGCCCGCATCCCAAGCCGGGGAAGGGGCAAATGCGTCCGGCTGGGCGCCATGAGCACTCCTGAACGCGGCAAACGACGAGGCCGCGCCTCAAATCGCCGAATCACCTACTAAATTCGCTCCGGAAAGCCATCCAGTACGGCACTCGTGAAAGAGCCGGG
>NZ_JBMLSK010000369.1:0-1030 GCF_049240545.1 Roseateles sp.
CCATCGCTTGGCCTGCACCACGAAGCCCTTGGCGACGACCTCGGGCCACATGAGATCGAGCGGCTGCTGCGGGTCTTGCCAGGTGCCTGTGCTGCGGTTGCCGGGGTGGCGCACCACCTCGACGCTGATGCCGTGGGCCTGCTCGATGCTGCGGGCGCACTGGCCCCCGTAGGCGGCGTCGGTGTACAGCTTCTTCAGGCCGGGGACCTTGGTGCAGGCGTGCGCGACGACCTCAGCGGCCGCGTCGCGATCCTGCACGCTGGCGGCGGTGACGGTGACGGCCAACAGCAGGCCCAGCGTATCGACCACCAGATGACGTTTGCGTCCCTTGACCTTCTTGCCCGCATCGAACCCGGTGTTGCCGCCCTGCGCGGTGCTGCGCGTGCTCTGTGCGTCGATGATCGCCGCCGTCGGCTCGGGGGCGCGGCCCACACGGTCGCGCCACTGCTGGCGCAAGCGGTCGTGCATGGCCTCGAACACGCCCGCGGCGGCCCAGCGCTTGAAGGCCATGTAGGTCGCCTGCCAGGGCGGGAAGGTCTTGGGCAGCAGGCGCCACGCGCAGCCCGTGCGCAGTGCGTAGCAGCAGGCGTTGACCATGTGGCGGCGCTCAAAGCGCGGCGGTGCGCCGCGCTGGCCAGCGCGCTCGAACAGGTCGGCCACCAGCGCCCACTCGGCATCGGTCAGGTCCGTGTTCATGCCGCTGGCGCCGTCGCTGCGTCGGTGGGCCTCGGTATAGCCATAGCGCTTGGGCGCCGACCCTTGCGCCGCGGCGCGCTCACCGGCGCGGCGCTGCGGCTTCAGACGCTCGATACCCGCCGTGCGCAAGGCCTTGCGCACGGTCACGGGGTTGACTTGGATGCCCGTGCGGACGAACAACTCTCGCGTCAGCTCATCCAGCGAACAGCGCGGTCGCTCGCGGACGATGGCCCGCAGTACCGCGGTGTGCTCGGCGTTCAACGAGGGCTTGCGGCCGGGCCGGCCGGCTCGCTCGGTTGCAGTGCTCTTCGCCATCCCTCACCCCCGGCTGAAT
>NZ_JBMLSK010000370.1:0-1892 GCF_049240545.1 Roseateles sp.
GGCTCGTGTCCCAGGAAGTGGTGTAAGTCCTTCGCGCGCGGCAAGCCGCGGAGGGTGCGGCCCGTAGGGCCAAACCCGTAGTGGCTTGCCGCGCGCGGCGCCGGCCGTCCCGCCATCGGCGGTGGCCATCGTGGTCCCGGATAAGGTTGAGGTGCGACCCACCAACTTTGTCCGAAGGAGATTCCACGATGACCGCACCCATGATGACACTGGCCGAACTGGCCGAGAAGGGCCCCGACGTCGACGTGCTGCGCCAGATGGTGCAGTTCATGGCCCAGCGCCTGATGGATGTCGACGTCGAAGGGCGCTGCGGCGCGGGCTACGACGAGAAGGCGCCAGGAACACGGCTGAACAGCCGTAACGGCTTTCGCGAGCGAACCTGGGAGACCCGTGCCGGCACCGTCGAGCTGCAGATCCCCAAGCTGCGCCGCGGCAGCTACTTCCCGGAGTTCCTGGAGCCCCGGCGCACCGCCGAGAAGGCCCTGGCCGCCGTCATCCAGGAGGCCTACGTGCACGGCGTGTCCACCCGCTCGGTGGACGACCTGGTCAAGGCCCTGGGCATGAGCGGCGTGTCCAAGAGCGAGGTCAGCCGACTCTGTGGCGAGCTCGACGAGCGCGTACAGGCCTTCCTGGATCGCCCGATCGAGGGCGACTGGCCGTACCTGTGGATCGATGCAACCTACGTGAAGACGCGCGAGGCCGGGCGCATCGTGAGCGTGGCGGTCATAGTGGCTGTGGCGGTCAACACCGACGGGCAGCGCCAGGTGCTGGGGATGAAGGTCGGCGCCAGCGAGGCTGAGCCCTTCTGGACGGAGTTCCTGCGCAGCCTCATGCGCCGCGGCTTGCGCGGCGTGCGGCTCGTCATCAGCGACAGCCACGAGGGCATCAAGGCCGCTGTGCCGAAGGTATTGAAGGCCAGCTGGCAGCGCTGCCGTGTGCACTTCATGCGCAATGCCCTGGCCTACGCGCCCAAGACCCAGCGGCGCATGGTCAGCGCGGCCATTGCCACCGTCTTCGCCCAGGAGACAGCCAAGGACGCGCATGGCCAGTGGCGTGTGGTGGCTGACCAGCTGCGCGGCAAGTTCGACAAGATCGGCAGCCTCATGGACGGCGCCGAGCACGAGGTGCTGGCCTACATGGACTTCCCCAAGGCGCACTGGCTGCAGATCCACAGCACCAACCCGCTGGAGCGACTGAACGCCGAGATCAAGCGGCGCACAAACGTGGTCGGCATCTTCCCGAACGACCGCGCCATCACGCGCCTGGTCGGCGCCATGCTGCTGGAGCAGAGCGACGAGTGGGCCCTGCAGCGCCGCTACATGCAGCTTGAAGGCCTGCAGACCCTCAGCGATACTGCCCCAGCTCGCCTGCCAGCAGTGCAGCGCTGAGCACAGCGTGCATCTCAGCCCGTCCGGGCTGTGGAGTTACACCACGCGTTGGGACACGATCTCGCCGAGCGGCAGACACGATGGCCGAAGGGCATGCCTGCTGTTCGCGGCCAGCCAAGCGCCGCGGGGGGCGCTGCGACTGCAGCTCTCGCGCGCACTATGCTGGCAGCGTCATCGGGCCCAGCGAGGCATCGCGCCTGCTGCAGGAGGCGGGCGAGCAGGTCCAGATCCACTGGCTGGCGGGCTACCTGTCCTTCGGCTCCTCGGAAGGCGTGTTCGAGCATGTGCGGCGCAACACGGACGGCCGGCCCGCCGGGCGGTGTGCCACGTCATCCTCGCCTTCGTCGCTGCCGGGCGGTGATCGATCGAGCTGGTCGGCGCGGGCGACCGGCGGCATCACCTGCGCACGCTGGCCGATGCCTGATGCTGACCCAGCGAATGGTGTCGGCGGTCAGCTGTCAGCGAAGCTCCGAAACTCACTGTGAGGGCCACAAGGGGGCGCGC
>NZ_JBMLSK010000371.1:0-117499 GCF_049240545.1 Roseateles sp.
TCAACAACGTCCTGTGCTTCCCCTACATCTTCCGCGGCGCCCTGGACTGCGGCGCGACCACCATCAATGACGAGATGGAAATCGCCGCGGTTCGCGCGATTGCCGAGCTGGCTCAGGCCGAGCAGAGCGAAGTGGTCGCCGCAGCCTATGCGGGCGCCAACCTGAGCTTCGGCCCCGAGTACCTGATCCCCAAGCCCTTCGACCCGCGTCTGATGATCAAGATCGCGCCGGCGGTGGCTGAAGCGGCGCAAGCTTCGGGCGTGGCCTCGCGCCCGATCGCCGATATGGACGCCTACCGCGAGAAGCTGCAAAGCTTTGTCTACGCCTCCGGCACCACCATGAAGCCCATCTTCAATGTGGCCAAGCGGGCTGCGAACAAGCGCGTGGCTTACGCCGAGGGCGAAGAAGAACGCATCCTGCGTGCCGTACAAGTGGTGGTGGACGAGGGCCTGGCCCGCCCCACCCTGATCGGCCGCCCGGCCGTGATCGCCGAGCGCTGCGAGCGCTTTGGCCTGCGCCTGCAGGAAGGCCGCGACTATGACGTCGTCAATGTCGAGAACGATCACCGCTACCGCGACTTCTGGCAAACCTACCACCAGATGACCGAGCGCAAGGGCGTGACGGTGCAAGTGGCCAAGATCGAAATGCGCCGCCGCCTGACCCTGATCGGCGCCATGTTGCTGCACAAGGGCGAGGTCGACGGCATGCTCTGCGGCACCTGGGGCACGACGGCCAATCATCTGCACTACATCGACCAAGTCATCGGCAAGCACCTGGGTGGCAGCCCCAGCACGCCGCAAGACGTGCCGGTCTATGCCTGCATGAACGGTTTGATGCTGCCGGGCCGCCAGGTCTTCCTGGTCGACACCCACGTCAACTACGACCCGACCGCCGAACAGCTGGCCGAGATCACCGTGATGGCCGCCGAGGAAATGGTGCGATTTGGCATCCAGCCCAAGGCCGCCCTGCTCTCGCACTCCAACTTCGGCACCAGCGACCACCCCAGCGCGCTGAAGATGCGCCGGACCCTGGCTCTGCTACGAGAACAAGCCCCCTGGCTGGAAGTGGACGGCGAAATGCACGGCGATGCAGCCCTGGACCCCGCCAGCCGCGCGATCACCATGCCGCGCTGCACGCTCAGTGGTGAGGCCAATCTGCTGGTGCTGCCGAATATCGACGCCGCCAATATTTCCTACAACCTGCTGAAGACCTCGGCCGGCGGCGGCATCGCCATCGGCCCGGTGCTGCTTGGCGCAGCCAAGCCGGTGCATGTGCTGACACCCTCGGCAACCGTGCGACGCATCGTCAACATGACCGCCCTGACGGTGGCCGACGCCAACGCCGCACGCTGAAATTCAAAGAGTTTCAGCCATCCAGCCCGCTGCATCGCGCACCAAAAAAGTGCGCATCGCAACGGGCGGGGGGTGTTTTTTACAAAAGTTTGTAAGGGCTTACCGGACCTGATCCGGTTACAAAAACTACACGATTTCGCAACATATTGCGAATGTGTGCACACACAAACAATTACCAGATTCCCGTTCCACCCCGGGCCTAGCGCTTGAGGTTTTCAGGCGATTTCGTTACCATTGCGCTTTCAGGAACAGGGTAATCCCGTGTCTTTGCTCTCTCGACCACCAATGTGGTCCACTTGGTGTAAGTCAGTCATCGCCAGCGTTTTGGTGGTGGCGGCAAGCGTTCAGGTGCAGGCCAAAGAATCGGTAGCCGCACCGGATCAGTTGTCAGCGACAACCGAAACGGTTGCTTTGTCAAAGCTGCCCCGCGAAGCCCAATCGACGCATCGCCTGATCCTTGACGGAGGACCATTTCCGTACGACAAGGATGGCAGCGTTTTTGGCAATCGCGAACGCTTGCTTCCCGCCAAAGCACGTGGCTACTACCGCGAGTACACCGTCAGAACGCCCGGCGCACGTAACCGTGGCGCTAGACGTTTGGTCTGCGGAGGCAAACCCCCTACAAATCCTGATGTTTGCTATTACACCAGCGATCATTATTCAAGCTTCAAACGCGTTGAACATTGATTCGATGGTGATGAAAAGTTCTGTGACTATATAGGAGGATCGCGACCATGCTTTTGCAGACCGTCCGTCCCAATATCGTGCAGGCCATACGGGCCTACCGCGTAGAGGACTTGATGCAAGCCGCCCAAGATGCCGGCCAGCATTTCTTGTATGCCAACTTGACCGAAGCACAGTCCAAGCAGGACGTGCTGGAAGCGATTGCTCAGGCATTTCTCTTTCCGGCCCACTTTGGCAAGAATCTGGACGCCCTCCACGATTGCATGACCGATCTGGTTCACAAGTCAGGCGCGCAGCCGGGATTTGTCGTTGTTCTTGAGCAGTTGCCCGACAACGTCAAGTTCGATCGCGAAGCACGCGAACAACTGCTCGACGTCTTCCGTGAAGCGGCCGATTACTGGGCCGATCGGAAGATCCAGTTCAGGTGCTTCTATTCTTTTCAGTAGCCCGCTCTCAAGACACTACGTCCTGGGAGCGGGCTACCGAAGAAGCCGCCGCCGTGGCAGCCAAGCCTGCCGCCAAGAACTCCAAAGCTGCCGCCAACGCCAACTTCGGCATGAATATGCCGATGATGAGCAGCGCGTTCGACACAGCCATGTGGCTCAGCGCCGCCTGAGCGACTCAGTTGCACCCATAAAAAAGGAGCCCTAGGGCTCCTTTTTTTTCGTCGGTTCGAAGCCGATAGCAGCAGAAAGCAGAGCCGAAGACCGCGAGCTTGGATTAGCTTTGCAGCGCCTGCGCCAGGCTGACATATTCCGCCACCGGCACCTCTTCGGCGCGCCGTTGCAAGTCGAACTGGCCGCTGAACCCCCGCGCCGACAACCAAACCCCCAGGCTATGCCGCAGCAGTTTGCGGCGTTGCGAAAACGCTGCCGCCACCATTTCGCCGAAGAGCTTGGCATCCAACTGCGGCGGCTGGGCATAGGGCTGCATACGGACAATGGCGGAGTCCACCCGCGGCGGCGGATCAAAGGCGCTCGGTGGCACATCCAAGACCGATTCAATGGCATAGCGCCACTGCAGCATCACGGTCAAACGACCATAGTCCTTGCACGCCGGCGAGGCCGCCATGCGATCCACCACCTCTTTTTGCAGCATGAAGTGTTGATCCACCACATGATCGACAAAGCCCAGCAGATGAAACAGAATCGGCGTTGAGATGTTGTAAGGCAGATTGCCGACGACGCGCAGTCGCTGGCCCTTGGCTGCAGCCAGCGCCGCAAAATCGACCTTCAACACATCGGACTCGATCACCTCCAGGCCGCTCTGATGACGCAGTTTGGCCGCCAAGTCCCGGTCCAACTCGATCACGGTGAAGGGTTGGATGCGCTTGAGCAAAGGCAAGGTCATCGCACCCAGGCCCGGGCCGATTTCCACCACGGCCTCGCCGGCCCGGGGGTCAATCGCATCGACGATGGATTCGATCACATGGACATCGGTCAGAAAATGCTGACCAAAGCGTTTGCGAGCAATATGTTGTGCCACGCTTCGACCTCAGTCCAACCACTCACGCACTTCGACATAGGCCCGCGCACGCAACTCCTTGACCCACTCCTGGTAAGCCTCTTCGTACTTGGTCTCTCGCAGGGCGGCGCGCGCCTGCTCTCGCAGCTGCTTCATTTCGATTTCAACCGATCGGCGGTCTTGCACTTGAATCAGGTGCAAGCCAAAGCGCGAAGGCACCGGGTCCGAAATACCACCCACTGGCAGCATATTCATCGCCTGCTCAAACTCGGGCACAAAGGCTCCGGGCGACATCCAGCCCAAATCACCCCCCTCGGGCGCACTGCCGTCCTCCGAGTTCTCACGCGCGATTGCCTCGAAGCTGGTGCGGCCAGATTCAATGGCTCGCTTGAACTCAGCCAAGCGGCGTGTCGCGACTTCCTGCGTCAACTGAGCGGAGGGACGCAGCAGGACATGTCGTGCGCGCGTTTGCATCACCGTGCTCAAGGAGCCCGAGCCTTCACGGTCAACCACCTTCAGCACATGAAAGCCTGCGCCTGAGCGAAGCAGCTTCGCACTCACCTCACCCTTGCCCAAGCCCTTGACCGCCTCGACAAACAAGTCGGGCAGCCGGTCGGCTGGACGCATGCCGAACTCGCCGCCGCGCTCTTTGCTGCTGTCATCGGAAATCTCCTTCGCCAGCTTGGCGAAGTCTTCTCCGGCCACAGCGCGGGCCAAGGCCTGTTCCGCCTTGGCCTGGCGCTCGGCTAGCACCGCATCGCTGCTGCCCTCTGGAACCTTGATCAGGATTTGCGCCAAATTCATCTGACCCGAGCCGCTCAGCTTCTCGCGACGCTGCTCCAGGTATTTGTCAATCTCACCGTCGGTGATCCGAATGCGCCCCTGCACCTCGCGCTCACGCACGCGCTCGGACATCATCTGATCACGCAGGTTCTCACGGAAGGTGCGGTAGTCGGTTCCGTCTTGCTTGAGCCGTTCGCGCAACTGCTCCAGAGTCAGCTTGTTCTGCGCCGCCACATTGGCCACCACCCGATCCAGCTCGGGCTCATCGACCTTGCCGCCGGCCTCTCGCGCATAGGTGACCTGAACACGGTCCTCGATCAGCGCCTCCATTGCCTGCTTGTGCAAGGCCACAGAGTCGGGCATCGCTTCGCCGCGACGACGTGCCTCTTCCTTCAGGCGGGCGGTGCGTTGCACCACCTCGCTGGCCGCAACCACGTCTTGGTTGACGACCACGGCGATGTAATCGCCGGGCTTCAGGTCGAAGGCTCGCTGCTGCGCCCAAGCCGGCTGGCTGGCCTGCAGGCCAAGCAGGATGAAAGAGCCAAGCAGAGTCAGAGATCGAATCGACATATCAGTCATAGGGAGCTTCAAGGCTTGCCGAGCGATCAGAGCTCAGGCGTCGGTAACCGGGGATATTGTCCCTCAAGACATTGAGCGCATTGGAGCCCAGCTGGGACAGGCCCACCAGTTCCATCTGCAACATCAAACGATTGTTCGTTTCGGCACGACCAGCGGAAAGCCGCTCGACCCCGAAACGCAAAATCCAGCAGCCGGAGTCGTACTCGAAACCCAGCACCGAATCGGTCAGTTTTCGATCCACCAGGCTGTACTGCAAGCGTCCGGCCGTATACCAAGCGCCGCTGCAACTGCTGGCATCACGCTTGACCGAGCTTTGCCCGTACAAAGGCCATTGCCACGCCAGTTCCAGCTGTTCGCTTTGGCCGTCCAACACACCTTGGCCATTCGGCACCGCTTGGCCGCGCGCCAAACGGTAGGCGGTGCTGATGGTACGGAAGGGGCCGGGTGAGTAACGCGCCCGCATGACGGTACGAACCGAACGGTTTTCATCCGGATTGAACTGCACCGCCCCATCCAACCACCACTTCGGATCCAGGTGAACGGCCCCGAGCAGCAACAAATCAGAGAAGCGCTGCGTGAGGGGCTTCTCGTTGGGCGTGACAAACTGGTCACGGAACAAATAGCGCTGCACCAGCCCCAAGCGCAAGACCTCATCACCTTGCGATTGATTGACCCACCGGCTGACGGCTCCGGCGGTCAGTTGATGGCCATCAGAAACCCGGTCGATGCCGGAAAACTGATTCGGGGTGTAGATCGAATCAAAGTTGAAATCCTTGGGGGCCGAGTCGAACTTGGGGAAGTTGGCTTGCGAACGGTAGGGCGTGTTGACGTAAAGCACACGCGGCTCCAAGGTCTGCAGCAAGGAGTGCCCCAGCCAGGAGGTGCTGCGCTCGAAGATCCAGCCATGATCCAGACTGAAGCTTGGCACGGTGCGGCTCATGCTTGTACGGCCATCCAACTGGGCTTGGTCGAGCCGGTAATGCGCCGAGTTGACGGCCACACGGGGAATCAACCACCACGCCGCGCCACCCAGCGGTGCGCTGACATGGGCCAATACATGCGCTCGCTGGCCCGTCGGTAAAGCGGTCAACTGCAGATTGCGCAACTGCGCATTGCGCGGCAGGTCGAAGCGGTTGTACTCCAGCTCGACCGAGCCTTCCAATCGGGCTTTACGACCCCAAGGCCGGAAGCCTTCAAAAACTGCGTCATCGGCTGCGGTCGTCAGTCGAACCCCCACCTGCGGTGAGCGTTGATACGGCGACTGGATCGGCGAGTCCAACTCCTGCAAGACCTGCCAACGCTGCACCCGGGCATAGGTCAGCGCATCACCCCAGGTCGACTGCCGAAGTCGGCTGAACTGCAAATCGGTCGCCAGCAGCCGTTCGGTCTGGCTTTGCATGCGGTCGGGCAAGTCCTTCCAGTAGTCATCATCAGACACCCGCTCGGCCCGCAGCTTGTAATCCCAGTTCTGGCCGAGTGTGCCGCGCTGATCCAGATTCAGCGCCCAACGGGCATCCCCTGTGGCACGGTCATGCGGCAGCATGGCCAGATTCAACTTGCCCGCATGTTCGGGCTCAAGGTAGCGAAACTCGCTGTCCAGGCCGACGCCTCGCCGAGACATCATGAAAGGCGTCACCGTCGCATCGCGCTGCGGTGCGATGTTCCAGTAGTACGGCATGCCGAACTCGACGCCGCTTCGGTTGCCAAAGCTGATGTTTGGCGCCAACCACCCCGACTTGCGCTGTCCGCCCAGCGGAAAGCTGAGAATCGGCACCGGCAGGACAGGCACACCATAAAAATGCAGCACGGCACCATGGGCCACGCCTTCATTCGCCTCAAAGTCCATGTCGAGCTTGCGCGCCGTCACCTCCCAGGCCCGCGGTGAGGCGTCTTCGCTCACAGGGCAGCTGCTATAGGTGCCGGCAATCGCCTGAATGCTGGAAGGTCCGGCGAAGGTGACGCGTTCCGCTTGACCGCCACCGCCGGTGAGCGAAAAGAAATAGCTTGGATTGAGAAACTCGCCCTCAAAGCGCTTGAGGTAGAGGTGCAGCTCCGGCCCCCGAAACACATTGCCGGCGCGACTCACCTCCACATCGCCGCGCGCGGTGGCCAAGTCTTCGACTTGCTCGTAACGCAAGTTCTTGGCCCGCAACAGCAACTCGCCATAACGCAACTCGGCCTCACCCTCGGCGTTCATCTCCTCATCAATCCGAGAGCTCAATCGCTGAGCACTGAGCGCCAGCGCCGGCCTGGCATCCCCCGCGGCCGCTCGGCCCAGCGTCTTGGCGGGCTTCAGTTTCAGCCCTTGTGTGCCTTGGGAATCGATCGTCCCCTGCGCCAAGACCCAGCCCGGCGCGCAAACAAGCAAGAGACTCAGCCAAGGACGAATCTGCGGGCGCGACACCGCAACGCGGGCCGGCGTCGGTCTGAACAACTCAGCGAAAGGGTGGCGATCAAACGTAGACAAAGGGCGCGGCACTGCGTCGGCGAGAGGCTGGCAAAGAGAGGGCTGGAATCGACTCAGCGGAGCGATGCATCCGCGTATTGAGCGGATCGCGACCCATGAGCCTGCGGTTTGTAAAATCCATTATCCATGAGGCCGCTTGTCCAAACAGCGGGCTCGACACCGACCCGAGAAGCGCCCCGCATGAATTCCATCTCCTGGCCCGACGAGCAACGCAAGCAAGGCTTTGATTCCTGGCTGCAAAGCCTGCAAAGCAGCCATGCGCTGCGCCTGGAAACGCTGGCCATTGCCAGCGCCGACGCCAGCGCCCGGCGCTATCTGCGCATCCAAGCCAATGAGGGCCAGAGCTTCATCATCATGGATGCGCCGCCCGCAGCCGGCAGCTGTGCGTCCTTTATTCAGATTGCTGGGCAGATGATTGAAGCCGGCCTGCATGCGCCGCGCGTCCATGCCGCAGACGAAGCCCAAGGCTTTTTGCTGCTGGAAGATCTGGGCGATCTGACCTATCTGAAAGCCCTGAAAGCCGCTACACCTGCCGAGGCCGATCGGCTGATGCGCGCCGCCACCCAGTCCTTGCTGCAATGGCAGCTGAAGATGGATGCCGGCCGCTTGCCGATCTATGACGAAGCCTTCATCCGGCGCGAGTTGCAGATTTTTGTCGAGTGGTGCGTGCAGCGCGAGTACGGCCGCAGCTGGACCGAGACCCAAGAAAAATGGTGGGCGCACGGCTGCGACGTACTGGTCAAAAACATGCTCGAACAGCCGCGCATCGCGATGCACCGCGACTACATGCCGCGCAATCTGATGGTTTGCGACCCCGCCAGCGGCAGCCCCGGCATTCTGGACTTCCAAGACGCGGTCGCCGGCCCGATCAGCTACGACCTCGTTTCGCTGCTGCGCGACACCTTCATTTCCTGGGACGAAGAACAGGAGCTGGACTGGGCGATTCGCTACTGGGAGCAGGCCCGCAAAGCCGGCCTGCCCATCAATGAAGACTTCGGCCAGTTCTGGCAGCAGCTGGAGTGGACCGGCCTGCAGCGCCACTTGAAGATCTTGGGCATCTTCTGCCGCCTCAAGCATCGCGACGGCAAGCCCGCCTATGCCGAAGACCTGCCGCGCTTCTTTGCCTATGCCATCAAGGTCAGCACCCGCTATGTGCAACTCTCACCGCTGACCCATTTGCTGCAAGACCTGCAGGGCTCGATGGTGGAGACCTCCTTCACTCTGCGCTAGGCACAAAAAAAGGCGGCACCTGGCCGCCCCATATTGAGCTAGAAGGCGCTCAGGGGTGCGCCGCCATCACCTGTGCCACGGCGGCGGTCAGACGCTTGCCATAGGGCACATGCAGGAACTCGTTCGGGCCATGGGCATTGCTCTTGGGGCCCAAGACGCCGCAGACCATCATCTGCGCGGCCGGGAAGCCTTTTTGCAGCATGCTCATCAGCGGGATGGTGCCGCCCTGGCCGATATAACCCACTGGCGCGCCGAAATGGGTCTCGCTGGCCTGGTTCAAGGCCTGGCTCAACCAGGGTGAGAGGTCGGGCGTGTTCCAGCCGGTGGCGCCATAAGCCCCAGCACGTCCATCGGGCACAAAGGTCACCTTGGCGTTGTAGGGCGCGTTGTCTTCCAGCAAGGCCTTCAGACGCAAGGCCGCTTCATTGCCATCGACCAAGGGCGGCAGACGCAAGGACAGCTTGAAGGCGGTGAAGGGGCGCAAGACATTGCCGGCATTGCTCATCGCCGGGAAGCCGTCCACACCGGTCACCGACAAGGTCGGCCGCCAGGTGCGGTTCAAGAGCACTTCCACTGGCTCGGCCGTCATCGGCAGCACGGGGCCACCGTCGGCGCCGCAGGCCCAGGGCAGGCGCTTGTAGACCTCGTCTTTCAAAATCGCAGCCGTCGCCTGCGCTTGCTCAATGCGATTGCCCGGGATCTCGCAATGGAAGCTCTCGGGCAAGAGCCGGCCGGTCTTGGAATCTTCCAAGCGGTCCAGCACCTGGCGCAGGATGCGGAAGCTCGACGGCACCACGCCCGAGCCATCGCCGGAGTGAATGCCTTCGGTCAGCACTTCCACCTTGAGCACGCCGCTGACCATGCCGCGCAGCGAGGTGGTCAGCCACAGCTGGTTGTAGTCGCCAGCGCCGGAATCCAGGCAAACCACCAGAGACACCTGACCCAGGCGCTCTTTCAGCACGTCCAGATAAGCGGGTAGATCGTAAGAACCCGACTCTTCGCAGGTCTCGATGATGCCAACGCAGCGAGGGCGGGCAATGCCTTGCTTGTCCAGCGCCATGATGGCAGTCAGCGAGGCATAGACGGCGTAGCCATCGTCGGCGCCGCCGCGCCCGTAGAGCTTGCCGTCTTCGTATTTAGGCGTCCATGGGCCCAGATCATTGCGCCAGCCGCTGAACTCGGGCTGCTTGTCCAAATGGCCATAGAGCACGATGGTGTCCGTGCTGTCGGCCTTGGTGGCCGGCACTTCAAAGAAGATCACCGGGGTGCGGCCGGGCAAGCGAATCACTTCCAGCTTCAGGCCGGCGACTTTCTTGCTCTCGACCCAGGCCGCCGCGTCGCGCAAGACCTTCTCAATATGACCGTTGGCGGCCCAGTCGTCATCGAACATCGGGCTCTTGGCCGGAATGGTGATGTACTGGGTCAGGGCCGGGACGATCTCATCGTCCCAAACCTGGGAGGCAAAGTCGGCGATGGCCGTGGATTGGGCGGGCTGCAGTGGCAGCGAGGGGTCGCGAGCGTTCATGGTGGGCTTCCAGCTTGTGGCGGGGGAAGCCTTTAGTTTAGGCCAGCAAGGCAGATTCAGCCGAAGCGCGCGGCCATCCAATGCTGCAGTCGGGCGAACACCTGCTCCTTTTCGGGCTCATTGAAGATCTCGTGGAACAAGGCGCCAAAACACTCGCTCTGCACCACGGTAGATGGGGCATGAGCAGCGAACTCAGCACTGCCGGCCGGGGCGACACAGCGGTCGCTGCCGGCCCAAAGCAAGAGCGTCGGAACCACCCAGTCCGCAGCATGTTGGCGCACCAATTCGCCGCCATCGACAATGGCCTTGGCCAGTGTTGGGGTGATGCGGTTGTGCACCAGCGGGTCGGCCAGATAGGCTCGCACCACGGCCGCATCGCGTGAAATCCAAGCCGGCTGTAGCCCATTGCCCACGGCCACATGCGGCAACAAGGCCACGCCCAGGGCCAACTGCAGGCGCTTGAACGCCGACATGCCGGGATCCAAGGCCGGGGAAGACAAGACCAGGGCATCTACAGGGCGGAACCAACACGGCAACTGCCCGCCACTGCTGGCCGCCAAGCCTCCCGCCACAAAGCGGGACGCCACCAGCCCCCCCATGCTGTGGCCCAAAAGCAGCATCGGGCCCTGCCCCAGCAGCGGGTCAGCACGCAACTCATCAATAACCTGGGCCAAGTCCTTCAGCAGCCGCTCATCATCCTTGACATCCCCGCGTCTGCCGCCCGATGCGCCGTGGCCACGCTGATCGTGTCCCACCACATGCCAGCCCCAACTGTTCAAGCGCGCGGCGACCGCCTCATAACGGCCCATATGCTCGCCAAGCCCATGGACGATCAGCACCGTGCCCCGCGCGGGCTCCAGGCCGGGCTTGCTCCATTGGCGCCAGTGCAAGGGCACGCCATCATCACATCTCAGGGTACGCATGCTCGCAGTGTAGGCAAACCGAGCCCGACCGCAGCCCAGGGCTTGCCCGGTCGGTAGAAGTACGCAAGCAGGGCGGCGCAACGCCCATGGATCCACAGGGCAAGACGCGCTAGGCTCAGCAGTTCTGGCACTTTGGAACCCTTTCAATGAACGATTTTTTCAGCCTGAGTACCGATGCCCAAGGCGTCGCCCATCTGATCTTGAACCGTCCGGAACGCTTGAACACCATGGCGCCCGCCTTCTTTCCGGCCTTCAGAGACGCGGTGCTGGGGCTACACCAAAGTGGTGAGGCCCGGGTGCTGGTGATTTCTTCCACGGGCAAGCACTTCAGTGCCGGCATGGCTTTGGAGACCTTTGCCGGCCAAGGCGCATTGCTAGACACCCGCAGTGCTCGGGCCCGCCTGAGCTTTCAAGACTCGCTGCGCCAGCTGATGGCTTGCTTCAGCGTCATCGACGAGGCGCGCTTCCCGGTGATCTGCGCGGTACAAGGTGGCTGCATCGGCGGTGCCCTGGATCTGGCTGCCGCCTGCGATATCCGTTATGCCTCGGCCGACGCTTTCTTCAGCGTGCAAGAGATCAACATCGGCATGACGGCAGATCTGGGCGTGCTGCAGCGCCTGCAGAGCATCATGCCGGCCGGCCTGGCGCGCGAGCTGGCCTACACCGGCGAACGACTGCTCGCCGAACGCGCACTCAGTTGCGGCTTGGTCAATGCGGTGTTGCCGGATGCGCAAGCGCTCTTGACTCATGCGATGGCCGTGGCTCACCAGATCGCAGCCAAGTCCCCCTTGGCCATCGCCGGCAGCAAGCTGGCCTTGAACCATGCGCGCGACCATGGTGTGGCCGCCTCTTTGCAACAGATGAGTCTTTTGCAAAGTGCCATCTTTGACACCGCCGAAATGGGTCAGGCCATCAGCGCCTGGCAAAGCAAAACCCCCGCAGACTTTGCCCCGCTGTCAGAAATTGCTCGACTATGAGTTCACTTTTGCAACGGGGACGCAGCGCCGTCAGCCCCGCGCCATACTGCCGCCCTACACTGCGGCTTTTGGCCCCCATCTCGCTGATGAAAACGCTGCTTTCCCTGTTGCTGTGTCTGCTGCTGGCGGCTTGTGCGGCGCCGAAGTACACCGTGGATGATGGACGCAAGGTGGACGAAACCTTGCTGACCAATATTCGCAACTACGGCGCCGGCGAACAAAGCTTGCGGCCCGCCATCGTGCGCAGCGCCAGCCTGAAGGATCCGGAATGTGATCGCCAATGGGAGCTGCCTTTCGCGGTGGCTACCAGCTATGGTTGGGCCGAGAACGACCGCGTGGCTTGGGTACGCGGCCTGCAGGTTGATGAACGGCTGACGGTGGTGGCGGCGGCCCCCACTTCACCGCTGAACTTGGGTGAAAAATTACAGTCTGTGGCCGCCCTGAAGGAAGAGAACAGCGAGAAGATGCTCGCCTTTTTGGCCGAACGCCGGGACGCTGGCAAACCCTTCTTTGTCACACTCAGCACAGGCGTGCAGCGGGTGATCACCCCCTTCGAAGTGTGTCGCGGCTATACCCGTCTGGCCCCACCCAACACACCCGAGGTGCAGGACTACCACTGGCTCTTGAGCATGCACTCGCTGGAGTTCAGCCAAATCCAGCCGACCGAGGACGAGGCCCTGTGGGCGGTGCTTTGGACGCAGGGGCTGTCCGAGGAGGGCGGCGTTCGTATGAAGACCTACCACTACGGCACCAAGATCGCCGGCACGCTCTACAACCTGGTCACCCTGGCCACCGGCTTGAAAGGGGCAGCACTGGCAGCTGAAGCGGCCATCTCCGCCGCCAAGCAGGCCGCACAGACCGTGGCCTCGGAGATCATCAAGCAACAATTGATCGAGCAAGGCAAGGCCCTGGCGGCGCAACGCGTGCGTGAAGGCCTGATCGATGCCGCCCGTGAATTGACCAAGCAACAGGTGATGAATGGCCTGCAGGCTGCGGCCTTGAACCGAAGCTCCTTGTCAGGCGTGGCCCGCATCGGCGCGACCGTATTTGACCGGGCCGACCAATGGGCTTTTGACCGCATGGCCAAGCTCGGCGGTAACCCGCTGGCCGGTTTCAGCCTGCATCAGAAGATGTTGGAACGAAGCCTGTCGGGCAACGCCTTTGCCTTGGACTTGGAACGGCTGGAGTCGCTGAGTAAATTGGCCCAGACCCGCGGCATCGACGATCAGGTGCAAGCCATTTTGCGCGGCTTCAAGGCCAGCGATCTGGCCTTGGAAATGGGTGCCATGCCGCTGGCCTCGGCCCCGGATGCCTTCTCTTTTGAAAGTCCCACCGACCCCGGCAGCGGGCGCTTTGCGCGCGGCCTGATTGACGCAATGCTGGAGATCCCGACCGAGTCGGGCAGCAAGAAATGACCCGTTCCCCGACCCGGCTTTTCACGATGCACCCGAAACTGATCTGCGCCGCCCTGGCCCTGAGCCCTTGGCTCGCGCTGGCCCAAACCAGCCCAGCGACTTCGGTCGCGCCCGCAAGCCCGGTCGCTTCTGCACCAACGCCAACGCCTGCGGCATCTGCCCCCACGCCCGCCAACGACATCGCCATGCCGGGCATGCCCAGTGCCGCAGCCTCAGGAGCCGAGAGTGGCGAGCCGGTCGCCCCGCCCCCCAGTTGCGCCACCCTGACCCAGCGCGCCATGTCCACCGATCTGCGGGCCGCCACGGCCGCCTCGCAGAACAAGCCGGTCGACGAACTGGCCAAGCTGTTCGACCGGGCCATCGCCCAATGGACGCTGACGCTGGACGCCTGTGAAGGGCGTGCCCGTGAACGCGCCCAGAAGAACCTCAGCGATGCAGAGCGGCAACGCAGCCTGATTGCCGAGCGCCAGGCGGCCGGTTCCCAATGTGAGATGTCGCACCGTGACGCGGCGGCGCTGCAGGACTTGGCCAAGCAAGCCTTTGGCGAGCGCCGCTGGCCGGATGCCGCCTCGCTCTACGGCAAGGCCGAAACCATGTGGGATTTGGCCGCCGAGCATTGCACCGGCAGCCAGCAGCAGATCGCCACCAAGCGTCGCGAGCAAGCCGAGATCGACGCCCACAACGCCGAGTTCTGTGCCCCCTTGTTTGACCGCGCACGCGAGTTCACGCAGAAGTTCCGCAATGCGTCCTCGGGCTTGGCGGTCACCGAGCGCCAGCAGCAGTCGCAAATCGCCGAAACCCTGTGGCGCAAGACCAGCACCATGTGCAAGGGCGCCGCGCTTGAACTGGCCGGCAACAATGCCCAAGCCTTGGCGCGCGAGCGCGGCACCCCCTGGGTCGCAAGCGCTGTCCCGGAGCCCGCCGCAGCCGCGCAAGCCGCCAAACCCAGCACTGCTGCACCCGCAGTCTCCGCAGCGGCTGTGGGCGCCGCCGCCCTATCCATCGTCAGTGGACGGAATGCGGCCGCTGCAACCACGGGTACGGCCACGACAGCCAGCACTATTGCCAAGAGCAGCAACACGGCTGTGGCCTCGCCCGCACCCGCTGCTACAAGCACTCCGGCGCCCGCAACGACGCCGCCAGCCGTCGCGGCACCAGCGCCTGCTGCGGCACAGCCCAGCAGCGCCAGCAAGCCCGCCGGCGCCCTGCAAGATCTGGATGTACGCGCCGGCGACACCCATTACAAAGGTCAGTTCGTGCGCGAAGAGGGTCAGGTGGTGACCGGTACCGGCCGCGTCGAGTGGGCCAACGGTGACGTCTACATCGGCGCCTTGGTGCGCAGCGCCCGCCAAGGCAAGGGCGAGTTCATCTGGGCCAATGGGCAACGCTACGAAGGCGATTGGGTGCAGAACAAGGCCACCGGCATGGGCAAGGTTCAATTCACCAATGGCAACCGATACGAAGGCAGCGTGATTGACGGCACGCCCGATGGCGAAGGACAGATGAGCTATGCCAGTGGTGATGTCTACAAGGGGCAGATCAGCCAGGGCATTCCCCATGGCAAAGGCAGTTACCGCTGGAAGAACGGCCAGCAGTTCGATGGCGACTGGGTGCAAGACAAGCCCCATGGCAAGGGCATCCTGCGTTATGCCAACGGCAACCGCTACGAAGGCATGGTGTCCGCCGGGCAGCCGCACGGCACCGGCAAGATGGAGATGAGCTCGGGAGACCGCTACGAAGGCAGCTTCCACCAAGGCAAGCCGCACGGTCAGGGCAGCTACCACTGGAAATCGGGTGAACGCTATGTGGGCGCCTGGGTCAACGGGCTGAAGGACGGCCAGGGCACCTTCCACTGGCCCAGCGGCGACCGCTGGGAAGGCCTCTTCAAGGCGGATGAACGCACCGAAGACGGCCTCATCATCCGCAAAGAGTGACTTTGAGGACACCTCCCTTGCAAGCCAAAAATCGCGAGCCCATAGAACTGAGCCCGCCGGACATCAGCGCTTATCGCCACAGCCTCAGTGGCGTCGACTATGTGCATCTGTTCGACTCGGGACGACCGGGACCGACCGTGATGGTGCAGGCCTTGACGCATGGCAATGAGCTGTGCGGGGCGATTGCGCTGGACTGGCTGCTCCAGCAAGGCATGGGCCGCACATGGCAGCCGAGTTGCGGCCAGTTGATTCTGAGCTTTGCCAATGTCGAGGCCTTCGAGCGCTTTGACCCGGCCAACCCGAATGCCTCACGCTGCGTGGATGAGGATCTGAATCGCGTCTGGGCCGACGAGGTACTGTTTGGCTCCAGGGACTCACTGGAACTACGGCGCGCCCGCCAGTTGCAGCCCTTTGTGGACCGCGCCGATCTGCTGTTCGATATCCACTCCATGCAAGATGCTTGCCGCCCCTTGATGGTTTGCGGCATGTTGGACAAGGGCGCGGCCTTCGCGCGAGAACTTGGCATGCCGGGTGATTTGTTGATCGACACCGGCCACCCCTCGGGCCTGCGCATGCGCGACCGCGGCGGCTTTGGCGACCCGGCCAGCCCCAAGAATGCCTTGCTGATCGAGTGCGGCCAACACTGGGAGCAAAGCTCGGCCGATGTCGCCATCGACAGCCTGGTGCGCTTCCTTCAACTGACCGGCATGGTGAGCCCGACCTGGGCCTCGGCTCATCTGCGTCTGCCGCTTCCGCCAGCGCAGCACACCATCCGGGTGGATCGTGCCATCACCGCGCTCAGCACCGACTTTCATTTCCTTTCCCCCGTACACGGCCTGGACGTGATTGCCACGGCAGGCACCGCCTTTGCTCGTGACGGCGACACCGTCTTTGTCACCCCTTATGACGACACCGTCTTGGTGATGCCCAGCATGCAACACGGCAAGCCCGGCAACACCATGGTCAGGCTGGGGCGTTTCGAAGCGGCTTGATCCGGCGAAGACATCGGTGCGTCATGGCAAGACGGCATCGTGAAGCAAGACCTCAGGCGGGTAGTAAAGCTGCAAGGTGCGCTGTAGGCTGCCGTCGCGCGCAGCCTTGCTCAGGGCCTCACGCAAGACCTGTTGATCGACCTCATTGAGCGAACGGCGCGAGATATAGGCGCCCACCTCGGAGCGCGGCAAGCCCTGCAATTCGGTGAAGCGAAAATCACCGCCCGCGTCGGTGTCGCTGCGCCCCTCCTGCAAAGCCGAGTACAGCAGCGTCGGCGGCAAGATGGTGAATTCCACCCGCCCCCCTCGCAACATCGCGCCGACGGTGCGCAAATCGGACACATAGTCGACACGCTTCTCGGCCTCCAGTTGTCGCATTAGCCGCTCATACTCATCGCCCCAGCTGTAGCTGCGCACCATCGCGGCACGCCAGGTGCTGCGGCTCAGCAAGCTGCGCACATCGGTCGGCACGTCGGCCCTGTTGGCCAGCGAAATCAGCGTTGGACTGAGCTTGAGCATGGGCACAAACTGGGCCTTTTGATCCCGCTCTGAGTTGCGCGAGGCCGGCAAAAAAAGGTCCGCCTCCTGACTCTCGAAAAACATCATGGTCACGCGAGCGCGCGGCACCACCGGAAACACAAACTGGCAGTCCAGCGCACGGCCAATTTGGCGCAGCAAATCCGGGTAGACGCCGTCCACCCGATCCCCGATGACACGGACATTGAAGCCAGCAGAGGCCACCGGCACACGCACGGCGCGAGAACAAGGCTGGGCCCAGGCCAACTGACTGAGGCACAAGCTCAGAAGTCCCAGCAGACCCACGAGTCGGGGGCGTTATCCGGCCATCCTTACCTCTGCAGAAGTTGCTCCCAACGATGGAGCCCGGGCAGCGAGCGGCTCAGCATAGCAGCGTGAGTCCTGCCCCGCTCACCAGCCAGGCCGGCCAGAAGCCTGACCCCCTCGAATCAAGCGAAGCAAAACGCGTTCAGCTTGTTGCCATCCAGGTCACGGAAATACGCCGCATAAAAGCCCTCTCCGCGCGGACCCGGCGCACCTTCATCCTGAGCTCCCAGCGCCAATGCCTTGGCATACAGGGCATCGACCTTGGCTCGGCTGTCCATCGCCAACGCAATCATGACCCCATTGCCCACCGTTGCCGGCTGCTCGTTGAAAGGCAGCATCACGGCAAAGCCGGGCTGATCCATGCCCGCGCCCCAGGCGTAGCCTCGGCCGAACTCCATCATGCGCTTGATGCCGATGACCTCAAACAAGGCGTCATAAAACGCCGCCGCGCGCGGCAAATCATTGGTGCCCAAGGTGGTGTAGCCAATCATCTCGATCTCCTTGAATCAAAGAAAAACCGCGCTGCCTCGGGGGCCTGGGTGGATCAACCGCGGTCGAACTTGAACACCGCCATACTGGCCAAGAGGTTCGGAAAACTGCGCACCACCTGTCCATCTTGGATGCCAAAGCCATCCAAGATGCGCAGCCGGTTCTTGCGCGCCAGCACCTCAAAATCGGCAAAGGTACCGACCCGGATGTTCGGCGTGTTGTACCACTCGTAAGGCAGCACGCGCGTCACCGGCATGCGCCCCAGCGCCACCTGCAAGCGGTTCGGCCAATGGGCGAAATTGGGGAAGCTGACGATGCCGGTGCGGCCCACCCGCGCAGTCTCGCGCAGCATGGCCTCGGTATTACGCAAGTGCTGCAAGGTCTCGAGTTGCAGCACCACGTCAAAACTCTGGTCCTCAAAGATGTTCAAGCCGTCTTCCAGATTGAGCTGAATGACGTTCACCCCGCGTTGCGCGCAGGCGAGCAGATTGGCATCGTCCAACTCCACGCCATAGCCGGTGCAGCCCCGGTGCTTTTGCAGATAGGCCAACAACTCGCCGGTACCGCAACCCAGGTCCAGCACCCGTGAACCCTTGGGCACCAGGGCCGCAATGTGTTGAATCACGCCACTGCTCATGCTGCCTCTCCTGACTGCTCGCCCGCAATGCGGGTGAAATAGGCGCGCAGAACGCCGTGATACCTTGGGTCATCCAACAAGAAGGCGTCATGCCCGTGCGGCGCATCGATCTCGGCATAGGAGACATCGAGCTTGTTGTCGAGCAGCGCCTTGACGATCTCACGCGAACGGGCCGGCGAAAAGCGCCAGTCGGTCGTGAAGCTGGCCAGCAAGAACTTGCAACGGGCGCTGGCAAAGGCCCGGCTCAGATTGCCGCCATGCTCGCGCGCCGGGTCGAAGTAATCGAGCGCGCGAGTGATCAGCAAATAAGTATTGGCATCAAAGTAATCGCTGAACTTGTCGCCCTGATAGCGCAAGTAACTCTCGATCTGGAACTCGATGTCCTGGGTGGAATAGCCCAGTTCGGTGGAGCGCAACTCGCGGCCGAACTTCTGCTCCATCGCATCGTCGGACAAGTAGGTGATGTGCCCGATCATGCGCGCCACCCGCAGGCCGCGCTTGGGCACCACGCCATGGGCGTAGAAGTGACCGCCATGGAAGTCAGGGTCGGTGATGATGGCACGGCGCGCCACCTCATTGAAGGCAATGTTTTGCGCCGACAGACAGGGCGCGGTGGCGATTGCAATGCAGTGACGCATGCGCTCGGGGTAGCGCAGCGCCCAGTCCAGAGCCTGCATGCCGCCCAGCGATCCGCCCAGCACCGCCGCGAGTTGTGTGATGCCCAGTTGATCGAGCACACGGGCTTGCGCATCGACCCAGTCTTGCACCGTCACCACCGGGAAGTCAGCGCCGTAGACCTGACCGGTGGCCGGGTTGGTGTGCATCGGCCCGGTCGATCCGAAGCAGGAGCCGAGGTTGTTGATGCCGATGACGAAGAACTTGTCGGTGTCCAAGGGCTTGCCAGGCCCGATCAGGTTGTCCCACCAACCTTCGCTCTTGTCTTGGTCGGCATAGGTGCCGGCCACATGGTGGCTGGCGTTGAGCGCATGGCAGACCAGCACCGCATTGCTGCGCGTGGCATTGAGCTGCCCATAGGTCTCGTAGACCATTTCATAGTCGCGCAATTCAGCGCCGCTGCGCAAACGCAAGGGCTGCGCAAACGCCATGCGCTGGGGACTGACGTCACCCAATTGACCGCTGTGTGGCATGAACAAGGCCTCCTGAAAAACAAAACCGGCACCGCTGGAAAGAAGCGGACGCCGGCTGTTCGGAGTCCCTCTTTAGCGGCATTTATTGAGCGCCCGCAATTCGGAACAAATCGGCGCTATGGACGGCATTATAGAAGGGCGCTGAAACTCGCTCAGCGCCCAGGCTTGCTAGCTCAAGGGGCCCGGCACAAGCAATGCACCACCGCCCCAAAGGGCTTGCCGCTGTTGCTGATCTCGCTGACGAAGGCCAGCTCCGCCTGCGCCTCTTGCACTGCCTTGGGTAGGGTCAAGCCCAGCTCCGCGCGAATCGCGGCGGCGATCGACGGAGCCACCACCTCGTCCAGGCTGGACAGCAAACGCTCCAAGCGCCCCATTTCGCCTTCAACATAACTGACGCGCGCATCGGTACCCAGCTTGGCCTTGACGGCGGCGGACTTGATGGCGTCATCGAGACTGCCCAAGCGGTCCACCAAGCCGCGCTCCAGGGCCTGGGCGCCGGTCCAGACTCGGCCTTGGGCCACGGCGTCGATCTCCGCCACCGGCTTCTTGCGGGCCTTGGCGGCCTTGCCGGTGAACTCAGCATAGATGTGATTGATGCCGGACTGCACCGCCGAGGCCATGCGCGGGTCCAAAGGCCGGCGCGGGTCGTAACCGCCGGCCAACCAGGTGGTGGTGTGGCCACCGGTGTGGATGGAGAGTTTTTCCAGCAGCTTGTCGCCGGTCGGCAGCATGCCGAAGACGCCGATCGAACCGGTGATGGTGCCGGCCTCGGCGATCACCTCATCCGACGACATCGAAATCCAATAGCCGCCCGAGGCCGCCACATCACCCATGGACACCACCACCGGCTTGCCGGCCTTTTGAGTCAGCTCCAATTCGCGCCGAATCACTTCGGAGGCAAACGCACTGCCGCCCGGTGAATTGACACGCAGCACCACCGCCTTGATGTTCTCGTCCTCGCGCGCTTGGCGGATCAATTTCGCGGTCGAGTCGCCGCCAATCTTGCCCGGCGTGGCGCTGCCGTCGACGATCTCACCCTCCGCCACCACCACGCCCACCGCGGGGCCATGAGTCAGGATCGGCTGGATATGCGCTTGGTACTCGGCCAAAGAAACGCGCCGGAAACTCTTGCCCGTCTCATCCTTGGCCCCTTGAGCGATCAGCAAATCGCGCACCTCGTCGCGAGTCTTGATGCCGTCGATCAATTTGGCGTTCAGCGCCAGCTTGGCCGCGTCCCCGCCGACTGCCGCCAAGGCCTCGGGCAACTTCTCAATGCCGGCGGCAATGCTGCCCTTGGGCAGCTTGCGGGCCGTTTCCACCGCATCGGTGTAGCGGGTCCACAGCTCACCGTAAAGATAGCTCTCGGCTTCTAGCGATTCCTTGGAAGGCCCGTTGGCGAAATAGGGCTCGGCAAAGCTCTTGTACGTGCCAACACGCAAGACATTGGCTGAAACACCCAGGCGGTCCAGCGCGTCCTTGTAATAGTTGCGATAGCGGCCAAAGCCCTCAATCAAGACCACGCCCAGGGGGTTCAGATAGATTTCGCTGGCCTGCGCCGCCAAGAAGTAGCTGCGCTGATCAAAGTTGTCGCCATAGACGACGATCTTCTTGCCGCTGGTCTTGAAGCGCGCCAAGGCGGCCGAGACCTCATGCAAGCCCGCCATGCCGGCGCCGCCGAATTCGTCCAGGTCCAGCAAGACCGCGCTGATCTTGGGATCTTTGGCGGCCGCATCCAGTGTGGCCAGCACATCGCGCAAGCGGGTTTGCTTCTGGGCTTGGCCACGCAACTGCGCCATGGCCTGATCGCGCGCCGAACCCGAAAACTGCTCGACCAAGCCGCCATGCAAGTCCAGCACCAGAATGGTCTTGTCTTTCAAGGGTGCCGGCCCACGCGACACCAGCGCCGAGACCAAGGCCACCAAAATGGCCAGCATCAGCAGATTCAAGACGAACCGCCGGCTGCCGTCCAAGAAGGCCCAGAACTTGCTCAGGACCCACCACAAGCCGGTAAACACGCGTTTGACGCCCATCTTGGCGCTCCCTTTTCAATGAGTGAATGCGCAAGGATTGTGCAGCAAGCATGCACGGTATGAACTAGTCAGGTTTCCACACGGTTTGCTTGTCCATGATGGACTGGAACAAATCGCTGCCCTCCAGCCCACCGAGCCAGCCGCGCAGCGCGACATGGGGCGCTGATTCAAACCAAGCCAAATCGACCCGGGCGAACTGGCGAACAAAGGGCATCAAGGCCATATCGGCCCATGAGGGCGATTCGCTCAACAGATAGGGCCGCTCCTGCAAGACCTGCTCCATCGGGGCCAGCATCAAGGACTCGGCCTCGGCGCGCCATTCGGCCTGTGTCGCAGCGGGATGCCGCTCAGGATACTTGTAACGATCCAAGAGCTGTTTGAACGGGCCGTCGTTGCGGGCAATCCAGGCCTGCGCCTCGGTCTCGAACTGCGGCTGCCGCCAGCCCTCGGGGTCCTGCTGCGCCAAGGCCCAGGCCATGATGTCCAGGCTTTGCTCCAACACTTGGCCGTTGGCCAAGACCAGGACCGGCACCGTGCCTTTGGGCGAGGCCTGTAACAGGGCCGCCGGCTTGTCGCGCAATTGAATCTCTCGAATCTCGACGGTGACCCCGGCATAGCGCAAGGCCAGACGAGCCCGCATGGCATAAGGGCAGCGACGGTAGGAGTACAGGATGGGCAGTTCGGTCGTCAGCATGGGCTTGCGATTGTGCCCGCTCCACTACCCCGACTCGCGGGGTTGCCCTCACCCGACCCTGAGGCAAGAATCCGGCCGTTCCCTGTGACCGATCTGCATGCCTTCCGTCTTCTTGCTGCGCCGCAGCGCTCAATCCATCGCCAAGTCTTGCGCCGCTCTTCTCGGGACGGCGGGCTGGGCTCTGGCGGGCACGAGTGTGCGGGCATCGGAGTGTTTGCCGGCCCTGCATCAGGCCCGTCCGACCGTGCTGGCCTGTGATCTGCGCATGAGTGATGGTCATGTGGACCGCCTCTTGCACCGGCTACGCATCGAGGGGCAGGCGCCCAAGGTGTTGCTCTTCACCCCCAGCGCCGATGACCCGCTGCTGTTCCCGACCTTGGCAAACGGTGCGCATGGCTATTGGGTTGAGCCCGAGAAACCCGCCGCAGCCTTGCCGGCCGCACTGGCAGCAGCCCAGGCCGACCGGGCGCGCATGTCACCGCAAATCGCCCGCGACACGCTCGCCGCCTTCGACTTGAGCCGCGGCAGCGCCAGCTGTCTGCACAAACCATCGATCGCACACGATCTCAGCCCGGTGTCTGCCCAAGGCGAAATGCAGCGCTCGGAACAGGCCTTGCTGTCCTTGCTGGCGCATGGCCTCTTGGCCAGCGAGATAGCCTTGAGTTGGCAATTGGCGGTGGATGAGATTGAGGGCCGGATTGCGGCGATCTACCGAAAGCTGCACTTGTTGAAGGCCGCTTCGGCCATCGACCTTCAGCTGTCCTGAATCAGTCCCGCCTTCTGACGCGGCCCTCAGGCCGCAGGCGGCGCGCTATCCACAAAGCTCTGGCGCGCGCTGAGCTTTTCAAAGTGGCGGGCCAGATTGGGATTTGATTCACGCCACTGAATCGCTGGGAAGCGGAAGTCCACATAGCCCAAAGCGCAGCCGACCGCGATGTCGGCCAAGGAGAAATGATTGCCCGAGCACCAAGGCTTTTCGCCCAGGCCTTGGTTCATGGCCGCCAAGGCGCCGACCACCTTGTCCAACTGGCGCTGCACCCAGGCCTCACAGCGTTGCTCGGGCGTCCGCCCGGCAAAGCGGTTCTCCATCAAGGCGGCGACGGCGGCGTCCAGCACGCCATCGGCCAGCGCTTCCCAGGTCCGCACCTCGGTGCGTTCGCGGCCGCGCTCAGGGATCAGCTTGCCCACGGGCGACAGCGTGTCCACATATTCAACGATGACACGGGAATCGAACACCGCGCCGGTGATCGAGTCCTGTCCTTCCATCACCAAGCAAGGCACCTTGCCCAGCGGATTCACTTTGAGAATCGCGTCGCTGTTCCAAACGTCCTCGAGAATCAACTGATAGTCGAGCTTCTTTTCGGCCATCACGATGCGCACCTTGCGAACGTAAGGGCTGGTGAGTGATCCGATTAATTTCATGGTTGCTGCTGTGAGTTCGACTCTGTTGAAACCATTCTAGCCATGGCATTGTTGCAACTCGTCCTGTACAAAAGACCTGATCTCAGGCATACAAGCGGTGATTTTCAGCGCATCAAGTCTGCGAATCAGCGAGGCAAGAAGCCTGCCATGGCCGGCGCTTAAAATGGGCGCCCTGCTCCACCTCTCTTTCAAAGCGGCACCTTGCCGTCTCAAGCCATGACTCAACACGCCCTCTCCTCGATCAGCGCCCTTTCGCCCCTGGACGGCCGCTACGCCTCGCGCGTCGCCCCCTTGCGGCCGCTGCTGTCCGAGTTCGGCCTGATGCATCGCCGCGTCCAGGTCGAGGTCGAATGGTTCATCGCCCTGTCGGATGCCGGCTTTGCCGAGTTCAAGCCCCTCACCGGCGCCGCACGCGGCCTGCTGCGTGGTCTGGTAACGCGCTTCTCGGAGGCCGATGCCCAGGCCATCAAGGACATCGAGAAGACCACCAATCACGACGTCAAGGCGGTCGAATACTGGCTGAAGTCGCGCTTTGAAGCCCAGCCCGAGCTGAAGGCGGCCGGCGAGTTCGTGCACTTCGCCTGCACCAGCGAAGACATCAACAACACCAGCCACGGCCTGATGCTGAGCCACGCCCGCGCCGAAGTGCTGCTGCCCACCGTCGACCGCATCATCACCAAGCTGACGACGATGGCCCATGCCATGGCCGCCACGCCGATGCTGAGCCGCACCCACGGCCAAACCGCCAGCCCCACCACCGTCGGCAAGGAAATCGCCAATGTGGTGGCGCGCCTGCGCAACGCCCGCGCTCGCATCGCCGAAGTCAAGCTGCTGGCCAAGATGAACGGCGCTGTCGGTAACTACAACGCCCACCTGAGCGCCTGGCCCGAGTTCGACTGGGAAGCCTTCAGCCAGCGCGTGATCGAGCAGCAACTGGGCATGACCTTCAACCCCTACACCATCCAGATCGAGCCGCACGACTACATGGCCGAGCTGTTCGACGCCATCACCCGCGCCAACACCATTCTGATCGACTGGTCCCGCGATGTTTGGGGTTATGTCTCGCTGGGCTATTTCAAGCAGCGCACCATCGCCGGCGAAATCGGCTCCTCGACCATGCCGCACAAGGTCAACCCGATCGACTTCGAGAACGCCGAAGGCAACTTCGGCCTGGCCAACGCCCTGCTGACCCACCTGAGCCAGAAGCTGCCGATCAGCCGCTGGCAGCGCGACCTGACCGACTCCACCGTGCTGCGCAATATGGGTGTCGCCATCGGCTACGCGGTGCTGGGCTATGAGTCGCTGCTGAAGGGCCTGGACAAGCTGGAAGTCAACGAAGCCGCCCTGGCCGCCGACCTCGACGCCGCTTGGGAAGTCTTGGCCGAACCGATCCAAACCGTGATGCGCCGCTTCGGCCTGCCCAACCCCTATGAGCGCCTGAAGGAGCTGACCCGCGGCAAGGCCATCACCGCCGAGGGCGTGCGCGAATTCATCAGCGGCCTGGAAATCCCCGAGGCCGAGAAAGCCCGTTTGCTGGCGATGACCCCGGGCAGCTACACCGGCAAGGCCGCCGAACTGGCCCGCAAAATCTGAGTCGGCTGACTCATAGTCAAGAAGGCGCCCACCGGGGCGCCTTTTTTTCGCCTGCCGATCACAAACGGTCACAAAGGCGGCACGCATCAGGCACAGACAGGCGGCAGCACGCTGTCCAGAATGAAGTCAGACGCATCAAGCCAAGAGCTGCTGCTTTCTTGCCCCGCCTTCCTGTCTCTGGAGTCCCGCCATGCCTTCGTCGCGCCCTCTTCTTGCCGCCGGCCTCTTGAGCTTGTCATCAGCCTTCAGTTGGGCCGGCCCGGTCGCGCCCACGCCCATTACGCTCAATTTCAACGGCACCGACACCTGGTCGGGCAGCTTCACCGCGCTCAGCAGCGGCAGCAACAGCTTCGTCTTGGACCTGAGCCCTTTCGCCGGCATGCAGCTCGGTGGCTTGACGGTCTTGCTGTCCTCCAACTTCTTGAGCAATAGCGGCTATGACATCAGCAGCGCCAGCTTCGGTGGCCAGGCCTTCAAGCCCTTGCTTGATCAGACCTATCCAGGTCTTGGCGGCGCTGATCTGTGGCTGTTCAGCACCTCCTCATGGAGCCCCGCACCGCAGCTGATCCAAGTGACGGGGCAGTTGCTGGGCGGCACGGTGGGCTTCACCGGCTCGGTCAGCCTGATCGCCCAGCCCGTGCCCGAGCCCGCCAGCTATGCGCTCTTGATGCTGGGTCTGGCCGGCATCGCTTGGGTGCGCCGACAACGTCAGCCGCAGAACTATGGGCGCTTGGTACACCTGCCTGAGCCCAAAGTCCTGCGCTGACGCCAGCGCCGTTCCTCGGATGCTGGCTAGCGCCCCAGTGGACTCAAACCGGCCAGCGCAGCAACAGCCTCGCCCCACCGAGGACCGGCGCGGCCTGAATCAGGGCCACGCCGCCATGGGCCTCGGCCACCCGGCGCACGATGGCCAGGCCCAGGCCAAAACCGCGGCTGCCGCGCTCTTTGGCGCGGTCCAGCCGCTTGAAGGGAGTGAAGACCGCTTCGCGCAGGGCTTCGGGCACGCCTTCGCCGTCGTCATCCACGGCCAAGCACAGCTGCCCGGCTTCGACCCAGGCGCTCAGGGCGATGCGGCTGCGGGCATGGCGTGCGGCGTTGCGCAAGGCGTTGCGCAGACCGTAAGGCAGCAGTCGAGCATCAAAGCGCACTGCCTCGGACAAGCCCGTCAACTCGGTTTGAAGCTCCCTCCCCTCCAGCAAGGGCGCAAGGCTTTGCGCTTCGCTCAAAAGCAAGGCGCGCAAATCGCCCGGCTCGCACTGGGCTTGCAAGGCGCCCATATCGAGTCGGGCCAGCATCAGGCTGGCGTCGATCAAGGCATCCAGCTCGTCGATATCGCGGTCACAGGCCTGCACCGCCAATTCACGCCGAGCCGGGTCGTCTTCTTCCACCAGGGCATCGATAGCAAAACGCAGGCGCGCCAGGGGCGTTCGCAACTCATGCGAGACCGCACCGGTCAGCTCACGCTGCGTGGCCAAAGCCGCAGCCAAGCGCGCCAGCGTGGCGCGAGCGCCGGCCGCAATCGGCGCAAACAAACGGCTTTCGGGTTCGGGCACGACGCTGTCAAAGCGGCCGGCCGTCATCTCATCGGCCGTCTGCTGCAAGGCGCGAATGTCGCGCCAGATCGGGCGCAACAACCACGCCGCCAAACCAAACACCAGCAGCGCCAGGCTCAAGGCCGCGGCCAGTTGCATCCACAGTTCACGCGGCAACTGCAGCTCATTGCCGGGATGGTTGTCGGCATTCAAGGGCCCCAGGCGCAAGACCTGCTGGACCGGCAAAACCTGACCCTGACCCTCAGCCGCCGGCGCCGGCAAGGCCGCGTAAACCTTGCGATTGAAGCCGTGCACCAGCAACTCGCCGGCCTGCAGCTGACGCCGCTCCGACTCTTTCAGCTCGCTGGCCGAAACAATCACCACCGGGTAGGCGAACAATTCATCCAAGACCTTGACGCGCTTCTGGCGCGCGGCGGCGTCCAGCGGTGCCAGTTCCTTGACCAGCATATCGACGGTGCCGCGCATGAAGCGGCGCACATAGTCGTCGGTGACACCGTCCACCGCCAGCATCAACAAGGCCTGCACCAGCAGCACCAGGGCCATCACCACCAGGCCGATGCCCAGCGCCACCCGAGTCATCGGGGAAGCCATGGCCTGACCCAAGGGGCGTTGCGATAGGGCCATGCGCCTCCTCACTCAGTCTTTGGCGAAAAGATAACCCTGCCCCCGCACGGTCTTGATGCGCGCGGCCGCCTGGGCGTCATCGCCGATTTTCTTGCGCAAGCGCGAGACCCGGGCGTCGATGGCGCGGTCCAGGCCATCAAACTCGATGCCGCGCAGGCCTTGCATGATGTCTTCGCGAGTCACGACGGTGCCAGCGCGTTCGGCCAGGAAGAGCAGCAGGTCGTACTCGGCGGTGGTCAACTCGATGGTGACCTCACCCAAGCGGGCTTCGCGCGCACTCGGCTTGATCAGCAGCTCACCAAAGCGCAACTCATCGGCCGAATCCTCAGCAGCGCCGGCTGGCTCGCGACGCAACAAGGCCTTCAGCCGCGCCATCAAGACGCGCGGCGCCACCGGTTTGGTGATGTAGTCGTCGGCACCACCCTCCAAGCCCAACACCTGGTCGATATCGTCATCGCGCGCGGTCAGCATGACGATGCGGCCTTTGAAGTCACGCCGTACATCGCGCAGCACATCAAAGCCGTCTTTGCCGGGCAGGTGCCCGTCCAGCAGCACCACGTCAAAGGCCTCGGCGCGCATGCGGGCCTCGCCCTCCAGGCCGTTGGCGCAATGGCTGACTTCATAGCCGGCGCGCGTCAGGGCCTCCAGAACCAATTCGGCCAGGCGCTCATCGTCTTCGATCAAGAGAATTCGGGCGGCGCTGGCCGTGCTTTCAGTGCTCATGGCTTTGTCTTTGACAGTTCAGACGGACGGGGCCAAGCCCCGGATTCGCGCGAGTGTAGTTTCAGCGGAGATCTTCCCATGCCACGGCGGCAACATATATAGGGCAAGGCGGCCAACGCCGGCAGCCGACCATCCCGCTTGTTGAAGACGCGAAAAAGGCGCCGCGGCCGTCCGCACATGCCGACGCCCAGGGATGCTTCAAGCGCTTTTCCTGCATCCAAAGCCCCTGCCGACAAAAGCTTGGACAATACGACACCTTCAACGAGCCCCAGGACCGCCATGAATTTCATCCAGCAACTCCACGCCGCCGAACGCCTCAATGACTCGCTGCTGTGTGTGGGGCTGGACCCGGAACCGGCCAAGTTCCCGGGCGCCTGGAAGGGCGACGCGGGCCGCATCTATGAGTTCTGCGCCGCCATCGTCGACGCAACCAAAGACCTGGTCATCGCCTTCAAGCCGCAAATCGCCTACTTCGCCGCCCACCGCGCCGAAGCGCAGTTGGAACAGCTGATGGCCCACATCAAGCGTGTGGCGCCACAAGTGCCCGTGATTCTGGACGCCAAGCGCGGCGACATCGGTTCCACCGCCGAGCAATACGCCAAAGAAGCCTTCGAGCGCTACCAAGCCGATGCGGTGACCCTGTCGCCCTTCATGGGCTTTGACACGATTGAGCCTTATCTGCGCTACCCCGATAAAGGCGCGATTCTGCTCTGCCGCACGTCCAACCCCGGCGGCAGCGACTGGCAAAACCAGCGCCTCGCCGATGTGCCCGGCAGCCCTAAGCTCTACGAACACCTGGCCCGTTTGGCTCAGACCGACTGGAACAAGAACGGCCAACTCGGCCTGGTGGTGGGCGCCACCTTCCCGGGCGAAATCGCCCGAGTGCGTGAACTGGCGCCGACGCTGCCGCTGCTGATCCCCGGTGTCGGCGCTCAGGGTGGCGACGCCGAGGCCACCGTCAAGGCCGGCTGGAAAGCAGGCGCCCCCATCATCGTCAGCAGCTCACGCGCGGTGCTCTACGCCAGCTCGGGCGAAGACTTTGCGGCCGCGGCCCGCCGGGTGGCACAGCAAACCCGCGAGCAACTGAATCTGGCGCGCAAGGCCTGATTCCCAAAAAACGCAAGACCCAAGCTGCGCACAATTGCTCACAAAGCAGTCCCGACGCAGATAAGCACCGCTTTTCCGGGCCTGCCCTCATGGTCAAGGCCAGTTTTGTCGGGGAGACTGCTGGCTTTCGCCAAGGACTGGCCTTGGCATGCGCTGAAGTAGCGGAGCGGTCGGCATTGTGAGCAAGGATTCCCTCGATGATTTGAGCAGCCTGGTGGGGCATGACCTGCCCGCGGGCGAGCAGCACACGATGCTAGAACGCAAGGTGCGCTGGCATTCGATCCGGCTCTTCATCGGGGCCTCGGCCATCATCTTGTTGTTTGCCTTTGCGGTCTTGCTGTTCGGCCGTCAGGCCAGCGAACCGCTGCAAGGCCTGCTGCCCCCGGCCATGGCCGCGGGTACCGCCTTGATCAGCTTGCTGTGTTTGTGGAAGCTGCCTCGCCGCCTCGGCTCGGCGGCCGTCGTCACGCTCTTGGGCCTGCTGATGGGCTTGGCGGTCTTGATCGCCGTGTCGCGCGCCACCGGCTTGTATTCGATCAGCCTGCCGGTGATGGCCCTGCTGGTCGCCTTTGCCACCGCCATGCTGGGGCAACGCACCGGGCTGGCGCTCACGGTGGTCGGCCTGCTCGGGGTGCTGGGTCTGGCGCTGGCCGAACAAGCCGGCTGGGCCAGCTCTCCGACGGCCCTGAGCTCCCTGCTGCTGCGCACCCTCTCGCATGCCGTGCTCTTGCTGGCCGGCCTGGTCGTGGGCTATGCCATGCTGCGCATGGTGCAGCGCTCCACCAAAGAAGCCGCCGAACGCAATGCGCGCTTTCGCGGCCTGCTCAGCATGGCGGCCGATTGGTACTGGGAGATGAACCGCGACTACCGCTTCACCCACCTGGCCGAAGACCGGCCCGGCAAGTCAGGCCTGGACCTGCAGGCGCGACTGGGCAAAACGCCTTGGGAAGTGGAGCAGATCGGTCTGTCCGACGAGGACATGGACGCCCACCGCGCCGACCTGGAATCGCACCGCCCCTTTCATGGCCTGGTGGCGCGGCGCCGCGGCAGCGACGGCGATATTCGTTACGTCTCCATCAGCGGCGAGCCCCGCTTTGACGCGCAAGGCAACTTCCGCGGCTACTGGGGCGTGGGCCGCGATGTGACCGAAGAAGTACAGGCCGAAAAAGCCATTCACGCCACCGAGACCCGTTACCGCGAACTGTTCCGCCGCTCGCCCAGCCCCTTGGTGCTGCACCGCTGGGGCCGGGTGTTAGACGCCAACCCGGCGGCCATGGCCATGTTTGGCTACACCCAGCGCAGCAGCATGATCGGCCAGGACTTGTTCGCCCATTACGAGCCCGGCGACGACGAGCGCGCGCGCCAACGCGCCGGCAAGATCGAAACCATGGCCGTCGGCGCCATGCTGCCGATGGCCGAATTCCGCCTGCGCACGCTGTCAAGGCGGCGCCGCCTGGTGTCGGCCACCAGCGTGCGCGTGGACGCCGCCAGCGGCCCGGCCACGCTGAGCTTCTTCATCGACCAAACCGAGCAATCGCGCGCTCAAGACGCGCTGCGCCGCTCGGAAGGCCTGCTTTCGCACCTGGTGGCCACCAGCCCCGATGTGATCACGCTGACCGAGCTCAGCTCCGGCCGCTACGCCATGGTCAACAAGACCTTCGAGCGCCTCAGCGGCTACAGCAGCGAAGAGGTGCTGGGCCGCACGGCCGAGGAGTTAGGCGTCTGGAAAGACCCACGCGACCGCGAGCGGGTGCTGGAAGGCGTGCGGCTGCATGGCCGCGTCACCGAGTTGCCGGTCACCTTTGTGACCAAGTCGGGCGAGCCGATTTCAATGCTGATGTCGGCCGCGCCCTTCGCCATGGACGGCCAGCAATACCTGGTCATCAATGCCCGCGACGTGTCCGAGGCCGAGCGCACCCGTCTGGTCCATCAAGCGATTCTGGAGAACGCCTCGATCGGCATCACCCTGACCCGAGACCAGCATTTCGTGCAGGTCAACCGGCTGGTGGAAGAAATGTTTGGCTGGCCCAGCGGCGCACTGATCGGCCAGCATGGCTCCATCGTCTGGCCCAGCAAGGAAGAGTACGTGGCCGCCGGTGATGAGCTGGGTGCGCGCCTGGCGGCCGGCGAACAAGTGGAAATCGAACGTCTGATGCGGCGTCGTGATGGCAGCAGCTTTTTGTGCCGCCTGTTGGCCAAGGCGGTGGACCCGAATCACCCCAGCCGTGGCGGCACGATCTGGATTTTGGAAGACATCACCGAGCGCCGCCGCGTCGAAGCGGCTCTGGCCCAGGCCAAGGACGAGGCTCAAGCCGCCAGCCGCGCCAAGAGCGCCTTCCTGGCCAATACCAGCCACGAGATCCGCACGCCCTTGAACGGCTTGCTGGGCCTGGCGCGCATGCTGCAACAGCCGGATCTGAACGAGCAAACCCGGCGCGAGTACCTGGACCAGATGCTGGACAGCGCCGAAAGCCTGTCGGGCCTGATCTCGGACATCTTGGACCTCTCCAAGATCGAAGCCGGCCGCCTGACGCTGGAAGCGGCACCGTTCGGTTTGCGCGATATGTTGGCCACCATGCGCATGGCCTATCTGACGCTGGCGCAGGCCCACAAGTTGGCTTTCAAGATCGAGGTCGAGGAAGCGGTGCCGGCCTGGGTGGTGGGCGATCAGGTTCGCATCCGCCAGATCCTCAGCAACTATTTGAGCAATGCGCTGAAATTCACCGCCAACGGTTCGGTGGCGGTGCATGTGCGCAGCCTGGGCGATGACAAGATCCGCATCGAAGTCAGCGACACCGGCCCCGGCATCGCCCCCGAGATGCACCAGCGCCTGTTCCAAGCCTTCACGCAAGCGGATGAGTCCACCACGCGCCGCTTCGGCGGCACCGGTCTGGGCCTGTCGATCTGCCGTGAGCTGGCCACCTTGATGGGCGGCGAGGTCGGGGTGCAAAGCGAGCTGGGCCAGGGTTCGACCTTCTGGGCCGAGTTGCCGCTGCCGGCCGCGCCCACGCCGATCAGCAGCCAGCCACGCGAAGCCCGTAACAACGAGGACCTGCAAGGCCTGCGGGTGCTGATGGTGGAAGACCACCCGGTCAATATGATGATTGCCGTGGCCCAGTTGCAGCAATGGGGCATGGAGGTCTCGCAAGCCAATGATGGCAGCCAGGCGGTGGAGGCGATCTTTGCCGCCGCCAGCATGGGCAAGCCTTTTGACGCGGTCTTGATGGATGTGCAGATGCCGGTCATGAGCGGCCATGAAGCCACCCGCGAGGTGCGCAAACGCTACGACGCCGAAGAGCTGCCCATCGTGGCGCTGACCGCGGCGGCGCTGGTGTCCGAGCGCGACGAGGCGCTGGCGGCAGGCATGAATGACTTTTTGACCAAGCCCATCGATGCGCCCAAGCTGCGCGCCACCTTGGTGCGCCTGATCGGCCACCGCGACAACGATCAGACCCGCAGCTGAAATCCTGCCCGGCCGCTTACTGCCGGGCAAGAGACAATTGGGGCATGAGTACGCCCCAACGCTCCCAAGCCCTCGCCCTGCTGCCCGACAAAGGCCTGCCCGATCTGCTCTTTTTGCTGCTGCACGGCGCCGGCGCCGATGCCTCGCAAATGCGCCCGCTGGCCCAGGCCTTGCGCGCTCAGTACCCGCAGGCGGCGGTGGTGTCTATCAACGGGCCTGAGGCTTTCGAGCCGCCCTCGTCCGAAGCGCATGCTGATGGTGGCCGGCAGTGGTATTCGCTGCAAGGCGCCAATGACGACAACCACCCCGAGCGCGTCGGCGCCGCCCTGCCCGGCTTTATTGCCACGGTGAGAGCCTGGGCCGAGCAGTTCGACATGGCCTGGGAACGCGTCGCTCTGGCGGGCTTCTCGCAGGGCGCCGTGCTGGCCCTGGAAGCCGTGCAAGCCGAGGCGCAACTGGCCGGTCGGGTGCTGGCCTTCTCGGGTGCCTACGCCACGCCGCCGACGCATGCGCCACATGAAGTCAGCCTGCACTTTTTGCACGGCCAACGTGACCCGGTGCTGCCCTATCAGGACCAGGTCCATGCGGCACGCCGATTGGTGCAGTTAGGCGCCGACATCACCGCCGATGTGCTGCCCGATCTGGGCCATGAATTGCACCCCGAGTTGATCGAGCGCGCCATGCAGCAGTTGCGAACCTTTGTGCCGGCACGGCTCTGGCGCGAAGCCCAACTGGCTGCAGCCGAACAAGACAAGCAAGCTCCGCATTGAGCTGCCGTTATGGCAAACTCCGGGCACAGCGCCAACCGGGGCGCTGCTGGATCCGCAGACAGGGCTGAGCCCACCCGGGCGGGCGCGAGTTGAAGACCGCGTCCGAACCATCACTTGCTTGATTGACGCCTTTGTGCGGCCTGATTGCGCGGATCGCAGGCTTACCACGCATGGAGGTTTCCCTTGAAGACAAGCCACGACGGGGCCGTGCCCCAACTGCCTGCCAAAGCCAATCTGCAGCAACTCAAACGCCAAGCGCGTGAACTGCTGCGCGCCTGGCAAGCCGCCGACCCAGCCAGCCTGGCACGCGCCGCCCCTTATCAACGGGCCCACGCCCCCGAGCCACCCAAGCTGAGCCTGGCTCAGCTGGTGATTGCGCGTGAGCTGGGCTTCCCGAGCTGGCCGGCGCTGCAAGCGGCGGTGTCGACCCAAGAACAAGCGCGCCAGCTGGACAGCGCGGCCCTGGTGCAACGCGTCTTGGCGCTGAGCCTGGGTCGCGGCTGGGACAGCCCCCAGCCTGAACGCGCCCTGGCCCTGCTGCAGCAAATGCAAGGCGCTTGCCCCCGTGAGTTGCGCCCCGCCCTGGCCCTGCTGCGCGGCGAATTGGACGCGCTCGAGAGCCCGCCCACGGCCGGGCAGCGTCTGCCGCCCTTCGATGCACCGGCCTTGGCCTATGTCTGCTTCTCCGGCCTGCACCGGCTGGGCGAGCCCTGGGCCAGCGGCCTGTTGCGCAGCGCCCAGACCCTGCATTCACCGCTGAGCCCGGCCGCCCTGAATGCACTGCGCATGCCCGACCCCGATCTGCCCGCTGAAGCCGATTCATCCGATTCAGCCGAAGTGCCCAGTCTGCCGCTGCTGTACGGCGCCATCGCCCGAGCACAAAGCCCGGCGCTCGCCGCCGCCCTGCTGGCTGCCGGCGCCGAGCCCAACGATGGCGAGTCGCTGTATCACGCTTGCGAAGACCCCGACCGGGCTCGCGCGGCACTGCAAATCCGCCAACTGATCGCCCATGGCGCGCGCTTGCAGGGCACAAACGCGCTCTTGCGCTTGCTCGACTTTGAGGACCTTGCCGGCCTTGAGTTGGCGCTGAGCCTGGGGGCCGATGTCAATGAAGCTGGCCCGCAAGGCGGCCATGCCTTGCACCATGCGCTGCGCCGGGGCCGCTCCAGCGCCTGCCTGAAGCTGCTGATCGCGCAGGGTGCCGATCTTTCGGCACGCGACGCCGAGGGCCGCACGCCGGCCACTTTGGCGGCGCTGCTCGGTGAGCTTGAAGCGCTCAAGTTGTTCGCGGCACAGGGCGCCCAGCCTGAATTGCCATCCACGCGAGAACGCTTCTTGGCGGCCTGCGCGGCCGCCGATGAACACAGTGCCCGGGCCCTGCTGCAAGCGCAGCCCGATCTGCTGATTCTGCTCGGCCCACAAGAGCTGCGCCTGCTGCCCGACCAGGCGCAACGCCGCGCACGAGCCTCCGTGGCCTTGATGCTGTCGCTGGGCTGGCCGATTGCGGTGACAGGCGACTGGGACGCCAGCGCCCTCAACCAAGCGGCCTTCAACGGCGACGCCGGCCTGGTGCAACTGCTGCTGGAGCACGGCGCCCGCTGGCAAGAGATCAACGGCTTTGGCGGCGATGTGATGGGCAGCTTGCAGCATGCCGCCGTGCATCTGCCGCAGCCCGGCGGCGACTATCTGGGCACGCTGCAAGCCTTGTTGGCGGCCGGTGCGCCCTGGCCGACAGAGGATGAGCGGGAGGAATTGCCACCCGTCCTGCAAGCCTGGCTGGATGATTCGGAGCCGCTGTCGCCAGCGCCCCAAGGCTAGGCCTAAGGCTTCAAACCTCCAGGAGCTTGCTGCGCTGGGCCTGATTGGCTTGATCGATGCGGGCCAGCACCGCCTTGAAACGGGGCAGTTCCCGCAAGCTTTGCAGCGCCGGGTCCTGCGCCAGCCACCAGCCTCGCCGCCAGCCCAGGCGAACCGCGTCCTCCAAGGCCGCCAGCGCCGCCTCGGGCTGGCCGCGCATCGCAGCAATGCGGGCGCGGTGATAGCCGATGGCGTGCCAGACATTGCCTTGCTTGGCATAACGCTCGATGAAGCTGGAGGCCTGCTCAAGGAAGGGCTCGGCTTGCTCGCGGCGCTCGGTGGCGCAGTAAATGGCGGCCACATCGAGCCAGGCATGCTGGCCCAGAAAGGTGCTCCAGTCGTCGTACAAGGGCACGGGGTCGGCCAGAACCAGCCCAATCACAGAGCTCAAGGTCTTGTAGGCCTGCTCGGGCTGACCCAGCAAGAGGCGCAGCAAGGCAGTCTCGATGACCGCATCGCGCTCCTTGCTCTGCACCGGCAAGGCATCGACCGCCTTGCTCAGGGCCGGCCGGTCTTGCGCGCAGACCCACAGCCGCGCCGCTGAGACCTGCGCCCAGACCGGCTGCGGGCTTTGCGCCTGGAACTGGGCGAAGGCCTGCCGGGCTTCTTCAATCATTCCCAGATCTAGGTAGATCCAGGCCAGTTGATCCCAAAAGTAGGCGTCTTTCGGTTTGATCATGAGGGCTTGGCGATAGCCCTGCACCGCTTCATCGAGCCGCCCCCTGGCAAAGCCAATGATGCCGAAACCCCGAGTGCCGTTGGCATGCTTGGGCGCCAGGCTGAGCGCGCGCCGGTAGGCCTGCTCGGCGAGTTCGTAGCGGCCTGCGTTGGTGGCGGCCCAGCCCGTTAAGTGCTGGATCTGCGGCGATAGGGGGCTCAGCTCAGCCGCTCGGCTGTAGTAGCCGAGCGCCCGGGCCGGCCAGCCGGCGCTGTTCTCGGTGCCCCCAGCCCAGAACAGCAGGGTGGCATCGTGCGGCGCCTTGGCCAATGAACGCTCATGCCAAACCCTGGCCTCGTCATGCTGGCCGCGATGGGACAGCAGACTGCCCTGCGCGCCCAGGGCCAGCGGCAGCTGCGGGTCCAATTGCAAGGCCCGGTCGACCAAGGGCTGGGCACGTGCATCCATGGCACGAAAGCTCAGCCCGTTACCGTAGAAATATTCGCCAATCCAGGTCACGGCCTGGCCCACATAGGCCAAGGCGAAGCCGGGATCGGCGTCGATGGCGCGTTGGAAGTAGGCGCGCGCCTTCAAAATGCCCTCGATCTGAGCGTCGCGCTGATAGTGCAGACCCAGCAGGTAAAACTCATAGGCGTCGGCCAGGGGCACGGGTGTCGTGTTGGCCGGCAGCGGCGCCACGCCCAGGGCCTGCAAGGCGGCGTTGGCGGCGCTGACAGCCAGGCTGCCCAACGCAGCGGCAGGAGACTCCAGCACCTGCTGCCAGAGCACTTCGCTGTCCACCGCACGGTGCAGGCTGAGCTTGAGCTGCAGGCCCTGCTGCCAGCGCCGCAGCTCCCCCCAGAGCACATGGGTCACGGCCAACTGCTTGGCCTGCGGCGCCAGAGCCTGGGCAGTGCGGAATTTGAAAGAAGTGGCGCGGGCCGCCACCCGGATCTGCTGATGGCCGGACAGCGCGCCGATCACGCTTTCGGCCAGGCCGTCGGCCAACGGCTGCTCCAGCGCCTTGGGCGAGGTGTCATCAAAGGGCAGCACGGCCAGGGTGATATCACCCGCCGGCATGCGCGCAGCGCGCTGCCAGAGCCACCAGCCGCCCGAGCCCAACATGGCCGCTGCACCGGCTGCCGAACCGCCAAGCAGCAGGCGACGGCGGCGCGGCGTCGGCGAGGCCGCCAGCGCCAGCGGTGCAACATCGAGCCGCGGAGGCTCCGGTGCCGGCTCCGGGGCAGGCTCGGCCTGCTGTGGCGCTGATGCCGCGACAGACAAGACTTGGGTTGATGTGGCGGCGGGTGTTGCGGCGGGTGTTGCGACTCGCATGACCTCGGCCTCGGCCGACACCTCGCTGACCGCGGCCACCAGACGATAGCCCTTGCGCGGCACGGTGACGATGTAGCGCGGCTGGCTGGCCTCATCACCGAGCACGCTGCGCAGCTGCGAGATCGATTGGTACACCGAACTTGGGGTTACTACCAAGTCCGCCCAGACCTCGTCGAGCAGCTGATCCAGGGTCACCAGCTGTTGCGGCCGGCGCGCCAGTGCCATCAGCAAGCGCATCTTGCGCGGTTCCAGCTTGACCACTTGCTCGCCCCGGCGCAGCTCGTCCAACACCGGATCGGCCTGCCATTCGCCGATCTGCACGGTCCGCGCGGCCAGGGGATCGGCGTCTGCGCCCGGCTTCAGTGACTCGCCCCCGTTCATGAGAAATTCCCGTAAACCATTGATTTCATTGAAAAACAAAACCTTGAGAGAAGCGTAAGAGTTCCATCAGGACTCGCCGGGCGTGGCCGCCGACCATGGCACCACATTGACATCACGCCAGGGAGCCCCGATGCGCAGCAAGCAGACTCAAACACCGTTTCAGAGCCACATGCTGGACCCAGCCGGCACGCCGGATGATTGTGCGGGAGCCCGGCTCGCAGCCCGGGGGGATTGCCCCCCTAACTTGAAGTCTCATGGCTTCAGCCCGTCTCAACCTGGGTCCGTCGCTGAGTTGCTTTGGCGTCGGTGGCCCAGCACCACCACGGCGCGTCAACCCTGGCGCGTGGCGGCCGTGGAGAAGCCCAAGCTGAGCCGTCTCGCCTTGCTGGCCGCCCTGTGCACGGCGGCCAACGCCCAGGCCGCGAATGTGACTTTCAACAGCGAGACCAGCTTCCTGGCAGCAGTAGGCGCGGTCAATGCTGAGACCTTCAACGCCTTCAGCACGGACACTAACAACGACCTGTTTGGCGTACCCAAAGCGCTCACTCTGAGCGGCTTCACGCTGAAGGGTGCCTGGAACGTGGATGCCCCAGACCCCGGCACAGACCCGCTGCGGACCATCGACGGCAGCACCCATGTGCTCATCGACTTGGCCTGGGGCGGCGGGACCGACCTGCGATTTGACGCACCCACCAAGGCCTTCGGCGCTTGGTTCCGCGGCGCGCCCACAGCCATCAAGGTGGATGGCGACAGCCTGGACGGCTTTGGCTCCTACCGCCACGTCGCTGAACTGCGCCCCGAGTTCGCCGCCCAAAGCGCACTGCAATTCATCGGCTTCACGTCGGACCAGACCTTCAACCGCCTCATCTTCCTTGGGAATGGCTGCTGCCGTTGGAACTTCGCCATCGACAACCTCAGCTACGCCGCCACGCTGGCACCCGTGCCCGAGCCCGAGAGCTGGGCGCTGATGGCGGCGGGCTTGTTGGGCTTGGGAGCCCGGGCATGGCGCAAAGCAGCGCAGGTCTGAGGTCTGGGGCTGCGACGCCCGTCCACGCCCTCATCCGCTGACCCACACGCCTTTTCCTTTTTCTCTCTCTCACTCTTTCACTCAAGGAGTCCCTCATGTCCCTCACCACCCTGATTGCCCGCGCATCCAGCGCCTTGCTGCTGCTGGCGCTGGCATGGCCTGCCCAGGCCAACAAATTCTTCGTTCAGTTCGACGACATCAAGGGCAGTTCAACCGACCAGGAGCATCGTTCCTGGACCGAGATCGCATCCTTCGCCTGGGGCCTGAGCAGCGACGGCGCCAGCAAGACAACAGCGATGGACTTCAGCTGGGAACAACTGATGGACAGCTCCACCGTGCCCCTGCTGCTGGCCGGCGCCAGAAAGCAAGTGCTCAATCCGGTGACCTTCGAGGTCGAGAACAACGCCGGTCAGCAGTTCTTCCAGATGATCTTCAGCAATGCCATCGTGAACGGCATGACGGTGGACAGCAACGGCAATGACATCAATGCCGCAGGCAGCTTCAACTTCAGCAAGGTCGTCCTGAACTACCGCCCGATTGAAGCCGACGGCAAGCCGGGCAAGGTACTCACCGCCTCGCTGAATTTCAGCACCAATGTGTTCACCGGCGACGCCCTGGCCTTCAACGGCCTCTTCTTGGCCGGCGGCCAAGTGAGCATCGATGGCGGACTGCCGATCACGAACCCTGTGCCGGAACCCGCAAGCTGGGCGCTGATGGCTGCGGGCCTGCTGGGCCTGGGCTGGTGGACTCGGCGACGGGCGGGTTGCATCGCAGCTCATGCAGGGCTGTGTGTGAACGCGGCCCGGCCCTTGACAACGAACACCTCTCAGGAAGCCCGATGAACTCCAACAAACTTCGACATACCGCTCTCGCATTCGCCCTGGCGCTGGCCCTGGCACCCGCCCACGCCGTGGCGACCATCGATGTACCCGAGGCGGCCATCGAGTCCATCTTCGCCAATACAGGCCTGTCCATTGACCTGCGTCTTTCGGCGGGCCGCAGCCTGGTGAATGCCAGTTTGCTAGACCTGAATCGCAACGAGTTCTTCTCGCTGCGTTCGACGCTGGGCTTGGCCGCTGCCAATCCCAGCGTGGCCCTGGTGTTCGTGGACACCCTGAACTTCACTGATTTCAGCGCCAACCAGGATGCTGTTGCCGGGGTCGGCTTGGGCGCGACGGCCATCGAAGCCGCGGCCATGGCGAGGCTGTTTGGCGCACACGTCACCGCGCAGAGCCTGGGCTACAACATGGGTCTGACCACGGTGGCGGGTTCGAACGGCAACCTAATGAACCCGACCTACCTGGACATCGCCAACAACCCGGCGGGCCTCACCCAGGTGCAAATCCAGAAGATCCTGCTCAGCCCACTGCTGCAGACCGATACGAACGGCCAGCGCTTCATCGACATTCTGCCGGTCTATGTGACGGCCACGGCTGCGGTGCCCGAGCCCGAGAGCTGGGCGCTGATGGCTGCGGGCCTGATAGGTCTGGGTGCGCTGCAGCGCCGTCGCCTTCGCAACTCACAGGCCGGCGCCTAAACACAGCAGTCCATTCACCGCCCACGCTTTCAATGCAACAGGAATAGCCCATGAGCACCCCCTTCAACACCTCGCGCACTGCCCCGGAGCGCCTGCGCCTGAACACCCTCGCCCTGGCCTGCCTGCTGCTGTCCGGCCCCGCCGCGCTGGCCGCACCCGGCGGCCGCACCACCATCGTCGTCAGCACGGGCGACAGCCTCAGCGGCTTGGAGGCAGGCACCACAATCAGCCAGGTGCAGGGGCCTCTCTCCTTGGGCGAGGCCGGGGATCTCGGCTTCATGAGCTTACTGGCCGGCAAGTCGGTCACCAAGGGCAACGATGCCGCCTACTGGCAGGGCACGACGCTGGCCGCGCGGGAAGGCGCGGCCGTCAATGGGCTGGCCAAGGGCCAGACGCTGTTCGGCTTCAACCCATTGGGTGACGGTAGCTTCATGGGCTTCATCACCGGGCCGGGCACCGTCTCGGGCAACGAGGTGGGTCTGTGGTCCGGCGGACAGTTGCTGGCACGGACCGGCACCCTGATCAGCAAAGACCTGGCCGGCCGCGCCGTAAACGGCCAGTTGACACGCATCGACAACACCTGGCGCAGCCGCAGCGGTGCGCTGCTGTACAGCGCACCGCTGCAAAGCAGCAGCACCCCGTCCGACCCGGCCCGCCACAGCCTGTGGCGCGACGGCAGCCTGCTCCGGCTCAGCGGCGACGCAGCCCCGGGGCTGGCGGGTAGCTTCACCGAGTTCCTCCAAGCCGACAGCAATGCCACTGGAGCGCTGGCCTTCGTCGCCAACCACAACGACACCAGCCAGCGCTTCACCGGCGCCACGTCGGGCCTAGTGGTGCAGCAGGGCGTATGGCGCGGCCAGACGCTGCTGGCACGCTCGGGCGGCAGCGCGGCCGGCACGGGGCAGAGGTTCATCAATTTCAGCCAGGTGATGCTGGCCGACAACGGCCAAGTGGCCTACAGCGCGCGGGTGACGCCACAAGACTTCAACCAAAGCGAGCTGTCGATCTGGCGGGACAACGCCCTGGTGGCGCTGTCGGGGAGCTTCATCAGCGTGGCGGGACAGAACTTCAGGCTGGGCGACCCCGGCCTGCACGGCATTGCCCGCGACGGCGCGGTTGTCTATGAAGGCCGACTGATCGGCAACAGCGAAACACTGGACGCCCTGTGGCGCGACCAGGTCGTGCTGGCCCACACCGGCCAAGCCAGCAGCGCAGACGGCCTGCAAAACCTGGCGCTGGGCGGCCTGAGCTTCCGCACACTGGCCAAGGGCGGGCAGGTATTGATGCAGACACAGCTGGTGGGCGCAGGCGTGACCACCAGCAATGACCACGCACTCGTGCTGACCGATGGCATCGAGCAGGTGCTGGTGGCCCGCACCGGCGACGCGGTGGGCAGCAGCGACGTGGTGCTGCGTCTGGGGGCTGCCACCGTTAACGACAAGGGCCAGGTGGCCTACCAGGCTGATCTCACCAAGGGCAAGGAGAACGCCTCCATCTTCACGCCAACGCTGCGCTGGCGCGGCAGCGGCAGCAGTGGCAGCTGGAGCGACACGGCGAACTGGACGCTCGGCCTCAACCCGGCCGACGTACACGACGTAGTGCTGGACGCCAACAGCCGTCTCACCGTGACTGGCCCGACCGGCACGGTGAGCGTGAAGACGCTGCAGCTGGGCGCCGGCGGCGGCACCGGCCTGACCACGCTGACCATGTCCGGCGGGCGCATCAACGCCGACAGCGTGCGTGTCGGCGCGCTGGGCGTGCTCAGCGGCCACGGCAGCTTCGACGGCTTCGTGCACAACCAAGGTGTGCTGCAGGTGGAGCATCTGCAGATCACGGGCGGACTGGAGAACGCGGGCAGCGTGCGGGCGTCCACCGGCTTCGGCAGCCGGCTGGAGGCCAACCTCAACAACAGCAGCACCGGGCGCGTGCGCGTGGGCAGCGGCGAGCTGTTGCAGCTGATCGGTAAGGCGCATCAGAACGCTGGCGTTGTGGAGGTCAACGGCGGCCGGCTGGAAACCACGGGTGACCTGGCCAACGCCCGGGGTGGCATCGTCGATCTGAAGAACGCCACTGCGGTGGCCGACGGCGCCTGGCGCAACGACATCGGCGGCCGGCTGTTGATGAACGACGCTCGGCTGAGCACCAGCAGCGGCCTGGCCAACGCCGGCCAGGTGCTGATCACGTCGGGCAGCAGCGAGTTCTTCGGTGCGGTGACGAACCAAAAGGCCGGCCAGATCCTGCTTTCCGGCCAAGGTACGACCACCTTCTACGACACCGTGGACCTGCAGGCAAACAGCGAGCTGCGCACCTCGGCCGGCGCCACCGCCGTGTTCTTCGGCGCGGTGGCGCAGCGCAGCGGCGCCTTGCTCACGGGCACGGGCCACAAGTACTTCGAAGGTGGCTTCAGCGTCGGCAACTCGCCCGGCCTGGGAGAGGATGCAGGCAACGTCAGCTTCGGTCTGGGCAATGTCTACCTGGCCGAGCTCGGCGGCACCGAGCTGGGAAGCAGTTATGACCATTACCGCGTGGCCGGCACACTGACCCTGGGAGGCACGCTCAAGCTCACCTCCTTCGCCGGCTTCAGCGGCCAGGCCGGGCAGAGCTTCGACCTGTTCGACTGGGGCACGCTGCAAGGCGAGTTCAGCAGCATCGACAGCAGCGGCTTGCTGCTGGCCGAGGGTGCGCAGTTGGATCTGTCGCGGCTGTACATCGATGGTGTGATCGGCGTGACGGCCGTGCCCGAGCCGCAGCAATGGGCCTTGTTGCTGAGCGGGCTGGGGCTATTGGCTTGGCGGCGACGCCCGGCGCGGTGAGCCCTGCAGCAGCTAGCTAACTGGGAGGCTGGCTGTCCGGCCGGCCGGCCAGCGAATGATGTCAGTCGAGCACGACTTCCGTGCGCACCGTGCCCGCCCGCTCCGCGCTGGCCGTCAGCGCCAGCCGTGTGCCCTTGGGCGCACGCACCACCCACTCGCCGATGGCACGGTCGGCAGTCAGTTCACGGGTGGGCAAGAAGGCTTGCTGCGAACTCTTGGGGGCATGACCCTCCAACTGCGGGCCTTCCATGCGTTCTTTGCCGCTGACCAGGCTCACGGTCGGATCCAGCGCAGGCAAGTGGATCTCGAACATCACGCCGCGCACCACCTTGCGCTCCAGCGCCCGCTTGGTCACATAGGCCGGCAAATAGCCGCTGTTGGCCACCGCCATGCGGATGCGCCAGCTGTCGGGGCCGAGGGCGCGCACCTCGGTGCGCAGCAACTCCAGCTTGGGCAGGCTCAGGGCGATCTGGTTCATCCAGGCCGGGAAGCGCGCCGCCTCGCGTTCGCGCAGAGCGGGTGGCGGATTGCGCCAGTAGTTCATCTTGTCCCAACCGCCAATCTCGACGTCACCGAGCTGCGGGTGATGAAAGGGCTTCCAGTCCACATAGGCCTGGCCGCCGCATTGCTCATCGCTCCATTTCAAGAGCTTCAAATCGTCTTCCACCGGGTGCTCGCGGTACCAGTCGATCCATTTGTAGCCTTCGATGCCGGCTTCCTTGTTGGGTGACCAAATTTCCACCACCCAGAACAGCGCGCCCAGATGCTCATAGACCCAGTCTTGCGTGCCGGTGATGACTTCCTTGGGGTGGTATTTGAAGTCGTGCCAAATGCTGATGGCGGGGTAGCCGCTGTGCTTTTCACCCAGGGCCGAGAAGCGCTTGTAGCTCCACAAATCCTCGGGAATCATGTCATCGTCGCTCTGCGAACCCATGGGGCGCAGGATCACGCCGCTGTGGGTGTGATAGCTGATGGCCGCGCCAATATTCGGGTGGGTGGTGATGAAGTCCACCATGGCCCGCACCTCGGGCTCGCTGGTTGGATAAGGCCCGGCGCCCACCTGCTTGTGCTCCTGCCGCCACTCGCTGGGGAAGTTGCGGTTCAAGTCCAGGCCTTCGCGGTCTTTGTTGACGGTGACGGTCAGGCCGTCATGGTTCTTGATGAAGCCTTCCGGGTAGAGGCGGTAGTACTCGCCGCCAAACTCGCCCGGCTCGCGCGCCACCAGCAGGCGCGGCTCGGTGGGGTGTTTTTTGTAGGGACCGTGCGGGTCGGGCACACGCATGCTGAGCATGCGGCCATCGCCGTCCACGTCTTCGGGCGTGAGGCCATCGACCGGCTCTTCGTCAAAGGGGTAGGGCCGGGTCGAAGAACGGATGTGACGCGGCCGGTCGGCCAGCGCCAGCTCGGCACCATCTGGGTTCAGGCGCGGCACCATATAGACCGCCCGGGTGTCCAGCAGCTGCGTCACTTGCGGGTCGCTGCCATAACCGCTGAGCAGATGGTGCAGGTAGTACAAGCAGGTGGTCGAAGCGGTCAGCTCGGCGGCGTGGATATTGCCGTCCAGCCAGAAGGCGGGCTTGTCCACATCGGCGCCGGTGACGGTATTGGTCAAGACCAGCACCCAGATGGCGCGCCCCTCGTGGCTGCGGCCGATGGAGCGCACCGACACCAGATTGGGGCAGGCCTCAGCATAGGCAAACAGCAACTCGGTCAAGGGCTCATAGCGATAGAACTCATCGAATCGAGGGGTCGGGAGTGCAGCCATGAGGTCTCAGATCAAGTGGAATGGATCGGCCCATTCTGCCCAAACACGGCGGCTTGTATAGCCGGGACTCCCCGCCCCTTGACACCAAGACTATTGGCCCTTGAACAGGCCCTGGAACTGCCGCGACACCGGCAATTTCTCGTCCCGGCCTTTCAGGGTGATGTGCATGCTGTTTTCGTCCACCCGCACCGCGCTGGCGATATGGCGGCTGTTGACCAGCACCGAGCGGTGCAGCTGCCAGAACAGTTCGTGATCCAGTTGGGCCAGCATCTCCTTGAGCGGCGTTCGGATCAGCGCCTCGCCGCCTTGGTAGACGACACGGGTGTAGCGGTTGTCACTCTCAAAGTAGATCACCTCTTCGGGGGCGATCAGCTTGATCTCACGCCCCAGGGAGGCTTGGATCGGCCGTGAGACGGGCCTGGCAGCGGGTAGCAACTCTTTCAGCAGCTTTTGCAAATCCGAGGTGGGTGCAGCAGGGGTCGTGGCGTTAGCCAGGCGGGCGCGAATCCGCTGCAGCGCCTGCGCCAGCCGCGCGTCTTCCACCGGTTTGACGCAATAGTCCACCGCGCCCGCTTCAAAGGCCGACAAGGCGTGGTCACCATAGGCCGTCACAAACACCACCTGCGGCGGCGCGGCCAGCTCACTCAGGCGCTTGGCCACCTCCAGGCCGCTGAGGCCCGGCATGCGGATGTCCAGAAAACACAAATCCGGTTCGTGGGCCAGATAGTCATCCCAGGCGTCGACGCCGTTTTCACTGGCAGCCACGATCTGCAACTCAGGCCACAGGCGCTGGAGCGCGGCGCGCAACTGTTCGCGCGGACCTTCTTCATCGTCGGCGATCAGGGCTTTGACTGGGTTCATCATGCTTGAGTTCCCTCGGTTTCGATGTGGAGTTGTGACAGGCAGCCGGGCGTCAAAGCCGTCAGGCTCAAGCGTGCCCGTTCGCCATACAGCTGCTGCAGGCGGGCGCGCGAATTGGCCAGCCCGGTGCCGTCTTCGGCTTGCGGACTCAGGCCGGCACCATCGTCGCCCACCTCGATCAAGACCTGACCCTGCGCCGGACGGCTCGCCCGCACCTCGATGCGGCCGCCTCGCAGCGCCGGCTCAATGCCGTGACCAATGGCGTTCTCCACCAAAGTCAGCAAGAGGCCAGGTGGCAGCGGCAGCGGCAGCGACTCGTCCACGCCCTCGCCGAGCTCGACGCTCCACTGCAGCCGGGCCCCCATGCGCGCCTGCATCACCTCCAGATAGCTGCGCACGATTTGCAGCTCTTCTTGCAGCGTCAAGCTCTCGCGCTCAAACATTGGCAAGGTGGCGCGCAGGTACTGAGTGAAGGAGCGCAAGGTGCTGCCGGCCCGCGGGTCTTGGGTGTCCACCCAATGCTGGACCGAGGCCAGGGTGTTGAACAAAAAATGCGGCTGGATCTGCGCGGTAGCGAGGCGGCGAGCCAGCTTCAGGTTCTGTGCCTGCTCCTCCAACTCGCGCAGCTTGGCCTCGATCTGCTGCACCCGAATGACGACCAAGAAGAACCAGGCCGTCAAAGCCAACACCACGCCAGCCACAAAGGCGAGCATCAGGCCCCTCGTCTCCGTGTGATCCAAGTCGGGGCCCAAACCCAAGGGCTGAAACTTCAGCCACAGCAAGACGCCCAACATCAGCAACACGCAAGCCAGGGTGGACAGATTCAAGCGGGTGCGCGTCGGCTGCCGCCACAGGGACTTTGCCACCCAAAGCCCGGCATAGCTCAGGGACAAGGCGCCCAGCACGACCCAGATGACCAAGTTGCGGGGCAACAGGTTGTAGTTGATCGCCAGCAGCGCCAACACATTGCCATAGACGTAGTGGTCAATCGAGCCCGGCCAAGGCTGGTCGCCAGCGCGCGCCATCTCGTCGGCGCTGAACACCCGGCGCGGGCCAGGCCAGACCCATTGGCTCCAATCGAGCTTGAGCTTCTGTGCATCCTTGTCGGACGGGGGGGAGGAAGAGCATCGCATGGCCGGCAGTCTAGGCCAGGCTCGCAATGTCGATTGGCCGGATGCGGCGAACTGCGGATCGCCGCGCCGAATGGCGCTTAAACCGACATCAACTCACCGCCGACAAACACCTTCAACTCGCCGGGCTGGAAAGCCACCCAGGGCTCGTCGCGAGTCAGCGGCTCGGTGGCAATGATGGCCACGCGGTCTTGCGAGGTGGTGTGCGCCGCGAAGTCCACGCTCATGTCTTCGTCTTGCAAATGCACCCGGCCAAAGGGGTGGGCGCGCAGCAAGTAATGCAAATGGGTGGAGCCATGCGCCCACAAGGCCTGACCGTTGGAGAGCAGCATATTGAAGGTGCCAAAGGCGTTGAGCTGCGGCATCAGCTCGGCCAGCGTGCGGGTCAGCTCGGCAATGCTGGGCACATCGCAATGCGCCTTGGCCAGCTCCTGCATCAGCCAACAAAAGGCGCGCTCGCTGTCGGTCTGGCCGACCGGCTTGAAGGCCGCATGCAGGCGTGGCTCAAAGTCCTTCAAATTGCCGTTGTGGGCAAACACCCAGTAGCGGCCCCACAGCTCGCGCTGGAAGGGATGGGTGTTCTCCAGCGAGACCTGGCCCTGCGTGGCCTTGCGGATATGGGCAATGACGTTATCGCTCTTGATCGGGTAGCGCTGCACCAACTCGGCCAAGGGTGAGACCCGCGCACTGTGGTGGTCGACAAAATGGCGCAGGCCGCGTCCCTCGAAGAAAGCAATGCCAAAGCCGTCTTTGTGTTCATCGGCGCGATTGGCCAGACCGGTGAAGCTGAACATCACATCGGTGGGCACATTGGCATTCATGCCGAGCAGTTGGCACATCGCAACTCAACCTTCAAAAAACAAACGCTTGATGCCCTTCAGGCTGATCAAGTTGCCGGGATTGCTGGTCTCGTTCAAAACCCCGCTCATGCGGCGGCGCAGGCGCTCGCTCTTGTTGCCGCGCCAGATCAAGAGATCGATCAACCAGGGGTGCGCGTTGACCTTGTTGGCGCGCTCGTACAGGTCGAACTTGGGCTTCAGTGCCAGCAGGCTTTGCTCGTAGGCGGCACGCACCTGGGCCTCGTCCCAAGCCTTGCTACGCCCGGCCAGCACCGCGTCGGCCGCCAGCATGCCGGTCTCCATGGCCTTGCCAATGCCTTCGCCGGTGAAGGAATAAGTGCTGCCAGCGGCCTCGCCCGTGGCCAGCAGACCGGGCCGGCTCCACTTGGCGCCACTCAGCGTGCAGCGCAGCGGCGCGCCTTTCAGGTCACCCAGCAACTCGCCCTCGCGCATCAGCTCCGCCGCCGGCGGGTAATGCTCGACAAAGGCGTCGAAGATCTTGCGCAGGTTCAACTCTTTTTTGGCACCCTTGCCGCCGACCGCCTTGTGGCTGTCGGTCACGCCCACGCCGATATTGAAGCAGCCATCCGGCGCGGGGAAGATCCAGCCATAGCCCGGCTGCACCGCTTTGCACCAGACCACTTCCATGGCCTTGATGCGCCCCACCATCGCCGGCGCGCGCACATAGCCCCGCAAAGCCACGCCACTGGGGGTGTGGCGTTCGCACAGGCCGGCAGCCGTCAAGGCCTTGGGCACCGCGCCGGTGGCCAGAATCACCCAGTCGGCGCGCAGCTCCTGCTGCCCATCGCCGACCTTCAGTTGCGCGCCGATGACGCGTTGCTGCGCAGCGTCCAAGAGCGGCGCCTCAAAGCGCACCGGCGCAAAAAACTTGGCTCCCGCTTCCTGGGCAGCGACGCAGAGGATTTCATCCAGTTGCTGGCGCGGCAACACGGCCAAGGTGCCCGGCACATCGATGCGCCCGCCACGCGGCCCGATGCAAGCCACATGCGCGACCGGCTCGGCGCGCGCCATGACGCGATCCAAAAGACCCAAACGCGCCAAGGCGGCGTGCGAATCGGGGATCAGGCCGTCGCCACAAATCTTGTCGCGGCCCTGCGGCTGCTGGTCCACCAAGACCACATCGACGCCTGCCTGCGCCAAGACCCGCGCACAAGCACTGCCGGCCGGCCCTGCGCCAATGATCAAAACTTCGCATGCCTGAGGGAGCGCTGCGGGGGAATGCTGGGGAGTGTGTTCTGACTGAGACATGACAGGCGGATCGATCGAGTTCTTTTTCTTTTCATGCAGGAGATTCATTCTAGGAGGCTTCAGGCCTGCGACCGCTCCAGGCCGACGCCAAAAAAAATGGAGCCCGAAGGCTCCATGCTTGAGTCTATTCAGACGGCATCAATAGCCGAAAGAGTAGCCCAGGTAGTACTGACGGCCGACCGCGCTCATCGAGTTCGGGAAACCAGCATTTTGGTCGTTGTCGGTCTCGCCCGGCATGGCGTCGAAGGCGTTCTTGACACCGAAGGTCAGCTTGCTGTTCTTGAAGCCCAGGCCTTTGTAGCCCAGTTGCAAGTCCACGGTGTTGAAGCCCTTGACCTTCTTGGTCGTGGAAGTCACGTCGGCCGGCTCGTTCGCGTCCTTGAAACCGTCCATATAGCGGTCCGACACCGAAGCCATCCAGGGGCCGAAGTCCCAGTTGACGGTCACGTTGTTGACGTACTTGGGCTTGTCCATCAGACCCACATAGTCCTTCAGCGGCTCGCCAGGGGCGCGGGCTTGACGGAAGTGCAGGTTGTAGCTGAACTGGTTTTCCAGGGCGAAACGGCCCACGGCGGTAGACAGGCGGTAGCTCAGACCAAACTCCAGGCCTTGCGCTTCAATCTTGGCCACGTTCAGGATCGGCAAGTCCGCGCCGACCAGATTGCCCACCTTGGAACCTGCGCCAGGAGCGGCACGGGTGACCCAGTCCTTGCCCAGCTTGCCGCCGATCATCTTGTCCGGGTTGTCCAAGATGTACTGCAGGCTGCGGCCGATCGCGTCGGTCTTGTTGATGGCGTACCAGTCGGCCGACACCACCAGATCGCGGTTGACTTCGAACACCGCGCCCAAGGCGAAGTTCTTCGAATGCTCAGGCTTCAGGTTCGGGTTGTTGTGGCGAACCACGTCGTACTGCGTCTGCACGCACTTGGACTTGTCGATGCCCTTGTCGGCGCAAACCAGATAGTCCTTGGCGAACTCGGCCGACTCTTCGTTGTCCTTCAGCAGGTCTTCGAATGCCGGAGCACGGAAGCCTTCGGAGTAAGAACCACGGATCGCCAGGCTGCGCACCGGGGTCCACTTCATGGCCAGCTTAGGCGTCGTAACGGAACCGGCATCGCTGTAACGGTCATGACGAACCGCCACTTGCGCGTCCAATGTCTTCAGCAGGGGCAGGCCCAACTCAGCATAGACGGCGTTCAGCTTCCGGCTGCCGTTGATGGCGGTGACTGGTGCGCCGGTCGCGCTCAGGCGGCCAGCAGCCGACAGTTCATCGGGCTGATAAGAGATCGACTCTTTGTTGTGCGAGTAACCCACCGCACCTGCCGCCATGCCGCCGTCCAGCTTGAACAGCTCGCGGGTGGCCTTGGCGTTGAAGAACTGCACCTTGCCCTTGGAGATCGTGGTGCCGCTGACGTTGTACTTGGCGATGTCGGCGGCATTCGGAACCGTCCATGGCGAGAAGGTGCCTGCAGCGATGTCCTTCTTGGCGGTGGCGTAGTCAAAGAATCCGGTGGCCTTGTAGTCGGTCTTGCTTTCGCTGCTGCCGATCTCAAAAGTGAAATCGGTATCCATCGCGCGGGTCTCAAAGCCAGCGCCAATGCGGTTGAAGTCGGTCTGGGGAATCCAGCGACGCACGCCGTTTTGGTCATAGCGGATGCGGATCTTGTCCACCACCTCGCCGGCCGGCAGCTTGGTGCCGTTGGCCAAGGTGATGCCGCCCGCAGGCACGGTCACGTTGGAGAAGGTGCCGGGAGGGGCCGAGAAGAAGTTGGTGGTCTTGTTGGTGCTGACCAGGGCTTCCAGATATGCGCTGGACTCGGCGCCAATCTTCTTGGTCAGCACGCCCAAGACACCGGTACGCTCGGTCGCCGGAAGCAGGTTGATGGCCTTGTTGAAGTAATAAGGGCAATAGGTGCCGGCGTTGTCGGTGACCAGGTCTTCCGAGCACTTGTTGACGGGCATGGTGGTGCCGCCGGTGCTGGCGGAAATCACGTTGCCGGTGGGCGAGGCATCGTTGTACATGCCCGGGCCCTTGCGGAAGGTGATCTCGCGATCGCGGCGCAAAATGGGGTCACGCTTCAGGTGATCCAGCGTCACCAAGACGTTGTAGCCGTCCTTGTCGAAGTCACCAAAACCCAGAGCACCCGAGAAACGCTTTTCTTCGCCGTCGCCGCGCGAAGTCTTGCCGTAAATCACATTGCCTTCGATGCCTTGGAAATCGCGACGGGTCACGAAATTGACCACGCCGGCAATCGCGTCGCTGCCGTAGATGGCGCTGGCGCCGTCCTTCAGCACTTCAACGCGCTCAATGGCGGCCAAGGGGATGCTGCTCAGGTCATAGGCGCTGGCATTGGCCGAATTCTTGGCCATGCGGCGGCCATTGATCAGCACCAAGACATCATCGGCCGAGAACTGGCGGAAGCCCAGGGTGGAGCGGCCGGGCGCGCCGGTGGCATTGGCTTCATCGTTGTAGGAGCTGAAGCCAGGCAGCTTCAGGAACACTTCATTGGCCGTGGTGGCACCCGAGCGCTCGATGTCTTGCTTGCTGATGACCTGAACAACGGTGGCCTCTTCCGACTGCACGCGCTTGATGTTCGAGCCGGTGACAGTGACACGCTCGATCTGCTGTGTCTGTCCGGTGGTTTGGGCCATTGCGCTGGCGCCCATGGCGCTCACCGCGAGGAATGCTGCAGCGCCAATGGCGCTGACTTTGTACTGCTTCAACATGTGGGACTACTCCGGAATTTTTGGTGGATGACCAAACAAACAATGGGCCGGAACGATTCACCGTCGGATGGACGGCCTGCGCCTCGCTACCCACTGCCGGAACAAGTCTATGGACTGAACTGGCCCAGTTCCGCGCGGGTCAACACCTGTCGGCGACCCGCTACAGACTTCCTGCAATGCTATTTTTTTGGTGTAGTCAATCGGTTTTTGCGCGAAGTTCGCACATAGGTTTGCGCGGATTGACGTTTGGCATGACTTTTAGGCCTTGATGTCTACAAAAACTCAAAATCTGCTCCGAGTTTTTTGAACCTCGGGCTCCAGCGGGCCTGCATGCCGGCACACTTTCGGTGCGCTGTTCGCACAGACCTTCATCGCAAGCCATGATTTGGCTTCAAAAAAGCAAAAAAAAGGGGCCGAAGCCCCTTTTGTGGTTTGCGGGTCGATCTCTCGACCCTCTGGCAGCAAATTAGAACTTGTAGCCAGCGCTCAGGTAGAACGTGCGACCCAGGGAGTCGGTGTAACGTGGGTCGTAGCCCACGTGGTGCGAACCACCTGTACGCAGCGACAGCGGAGGAGCCTTGTCCCACAGGTTCTTGACGCCGAACTTGATGTTCAGAGCCTTGTTCCAGTCGTACTGAGTCTGCCAGTCGAAGGTGTAGTAAGCCGGCACTTGCAAAGTCACATTGGCAAGAATTGGCCGTTTCGCTGCAGCACTTGCGGCAACATCAATCACGTCGCTGCGCGGCATGTCGGTGTAGCCCGAGCGATAGTTCATCGACAAGGTGTTCTGGAAAGCGCCGGTCTGCATGCTGCTGGTCACGCGGAAGATGTTCCGGAACGACACCGCATTATTGATACCGAACTTGTCCAAGCTTGTTTCGAACTTATCACGCGTTCCCGGACGGGTGTAGCTCGACTCGATCAGGTAAGTACCAGCAATCGAGTTGGTCCAACGTCCGAAATCGGTATTGAATCGAGTCGTAAAGTCCCAATCCACACCCGAGGTCTTCGATTGACCAATGTTGATGGAAGCCAGCTTGTAAGCGTAGTACTTCTTGCCGTCGCCTGGGTCTGTGAACGTGGTGAACAGATCAGCATAGGTCTTTGGATCGCCAAACCCAAGGGCCTCGCTGACGCTGGTCACTTGGTCCTTCATCTCGATGTTCCAGTAGTCCATGCCGGCCGAGAAGGCAGCATTGGGCTCGAAACGCAGACCAAACGAGAACTGAGTCGACTTCTCAGGCTGCAGCAGTGCATTGCCTTCGCTCAAACGCTGGTACTGAGCACGACCAGGCTTGCAGAACTCGGTGCCAGGGAAGGGGCAGGTGTAGGGATTGGAGGTCACGCCCGAGGGGGTCTGTGGCCGTGCAATCGCCAACATCGAAGGTGCCTTGAAGCCTGTTCCGTAAGAACCACGGAACATCAATTGACGCATCGGCTGATACTTGGCCGACAACTTGTAGGTTGTGGCGCTCAGGTCCTCACCCACCGTGGCGCCGGACGCCTTGTTGGTGGTTGCGCTGATCGTGTCGTAACGGAAAGCACCCGACACTTCAAGCGCCTTCGTGATCGGGACGATCAACTCAGAGAAGGCACCCGCTGTCTTGCGCTCCAGATCGAAGGCAGGAATCGCGGCGAAGTTGAACAGGAAGGTCGAGACCTTGCCTGCATCGGTCGGAACCTGCTTGTAGTGGTAGTTGCGAACGTCGACACCAACGCCCAGCATTGCATCACCACCCGCGACCTTGAACACAGGGCCGGAAGCGCGCAGATCAGCACCGGTCAGTTCAGTGGACTCAGAACGCACCGAGCCATTGAAAATGCTGTCACGGATCTTGCCCATGGTCTCAGCAGACTGCCCACCGGCAAGCGCGAAAGGATTCAAGGCACCGGAGCTCAGCAGCGCATTGGTTTCGGTCCGCTTGGAGTAGCCATTGATGTACTGCTCATCCACCTCATTCTTGGAGTAGGTGAAGCCACCCGAGGCACTCCACTCGCCGATATCAACTTCTGCGCCGGCGACAAAGTGGTTGGATTCCGTCAGGGTACGCGAAGTGCGGCCACCGAAGTCCATCATGCGATAGGTGGCGGTCACCGAGCTCACATTGGCCACCGGGATCGTACCCAGATAAGGCTGGATGAAGGTCGCAAATTGCGCTGAATTGGTTGCGATTGGGATGTTGACCGCATTCGGCGCAATGACAGCGGTCAAGTCGTACTTGGAGTACGCATAGTCCGCAAACAAGCGAGCCTTGGGAGTCAACATGAAGTTGACATTGGTAAAGAAGCTGTCACGCTTGGATTCGGGGAAGATTTCCAGCGTCGAGGCGAAGTCGAAGTAGCACTGCGCATCCTTGCCGTTGGCTAGCGTATTGGCCTGGATGTACAGCTCATGCTTGGGAGCGCACTTGCCTGTCTTTTCGTACTCTGGGTTGAAGGCGGTGTACTGGCCGTCATAAGTTCCGCCCTTGGTATCCTTCAAAGCGATGGATGCGTTGGCGGGTACGGCGTGAGGCGCGCCACGGTTGTAGAAGTACTCTTTGCCGCCATTTTCAAAGCGCACAAAAGCCGATTTGGCGAAATCACGATCGGTCGCCAGCAGACGCTTTTGCTCATCATGGCGATAGGACAGCATGATGTTGAAGCGATCGGTATCGAGATTCCCGATACCCCAGACCGCGCTGGCGTTCCAGCTCTGGCCGCCACCCGAAGGCATGTCATAGCGGGCTTCCACATTGCCGCCTTGCAGATTGCGCTTCAAGATGAAGTTGACCACGCCGGCAATCGCGTCGGAACCATACAGCGCGGACGCGCCGTCCGTCACGATTTCAACACGCTCAATGGCGCTCATCGGAATGGAGTTCAAGTTCACCGCACTGCCTGAACCTGTCGGGGCAACCCGACGACCGTTCAACAGTGTCAATGTGTACTCTTCGCCGATGTCGTGGATCGAAGCCGAGGTGAAGCCGCCGGAGTTGGTACCCACCGCAGTTGTCGTCACCGAGAAGCCCTGCATCGCAGGCAGCTTCTGGATCAGTTCGCTCACGGAGGTCGCGCCGGTCTTGGCAATGTCTGCCGAAGTCAGCGTCTGAACAGGAATGGAGCCTTCGGCCGCAATGCGACGAATGCTCGAGCCCGTCACTTCGATACGTTCCAGCTGAGTCGTCTGGGCATGCGTCACCACAGACATGGAACCTAGTGCAGCCAGGACTGCAATGCGCACTGCGCTGACTTTAGGTGTCTTCAACATATAAAAAACCTCGGGGTAGTGGGGTTCGTCCAAACCGCCGCCATCCAACGCTGCCTTTTTCAAACAACTAGGGATGGACTAGCTCCAATTTGTGACAAAACTTTACCTACCAGCTATGACTGTTGACATGGTGGCATCCCCCCGTGACTGGGATGCAACACTCCCCCGAAATCATGGGGATGAACAAGCCAAGTACCGCAGACGACCTGCGCTCAAGCCTCGCAAGCCTTCACTTTGAGTCGCCACGCATGCAACAAAGGCTCGGTGTACCCACTCGGTTGCGCCATGCCCTTGAAGACCAAATCCAGCGCGGCCTGGTAGGCGGAAGAAGCCTCAAAACGCCCAGCCATCGGCTTATAGAGCGCATCGCCGGCGTTCTGCCCGTCCACCACCGCAGCCATGCGCTGAAAGGTCTCGTGAACCTGCGCCGCGGTAGCTACACCATGATGCAGCCAGTTGGCAATATGTTGGCTTGAAATCCTTAGGGTTGCTCGATCTTCCATCAGCCCCACATTGTGGATATCCGGCACCTTGGAACAACCCACGCCCTGATCCACCCAGCGCACCACATAGCCCAAGATGCCTTGCGCGTTGTTATCGAGCTCTTGCTGAATTTCGGCGGCCGTCCACTCGGCCTTGGCGACCACCGGGATCTGCAGAAGTTTGTCCAAAATGGCGTGACGCCCAGCATCTGCGTCGATCTTCTCCAATTCCTGCTGAACCTCAGCCACATTGACCTGGTGGTAATGCAAGGCATGCAGGGTCGCAGCGGTGGGTGACGGCACCCAGGCGGTGTTGGCGCCGGCCTTGGGGTGGCCGATTTTTTGCTCCAGCATGGCGGCCATCAGATCCGGCATGGCCCACATGCCCTTGCCGATCTGGGCACGGCCGCGCAGACCGCAACTCAGGCCGGTCAGCACATTGCTGCGCTCGTAGGCGGCAATCCAGGCGCTGGTTTTCATATCGCCCTTGCGGATCATCGGCCCGGCCAACATGGCGGTGTGCATCTCGTCGCCGGTGCGATCCAGGAAGCCGGTGTTGATAAAGGCCACGCGGGCAGCGGCTGCGGCAATGCAAGCCTTCAAATTGACGCTGGTGCGGCGCTCTTCGTCCATGATGCCCAGCTTGACGGTGTTTTCGGGCAGACCCAGCATCGCTTCGACGCGACCAAAAATCTCCGAGGCAAAGGCCACCTCGGCCGGGCCGTGCATCTTCGGTTTGACGATGTAGACCGAGCCGGTGCGGCTATTGCCCTTGCGTTGCAGGTCATGAATCGCAATGGTCGTGGTGATGACCGCGTCCATGATGCCTTCAGGGATCTCGCGGCCATCGGCGTAAAGAATTGCCGGATTGGTCATCAAATGGCCGACATTGCGCACAAACATCAGCGAACGGCCATGCAAGACCACCTGTCCGCCGGCAGCACCGGTGTAGACACGGTCGGGGTTCAGGCTGCGCGAGAAGGTCTTGCCACCCTTGCTGACCTCTTCGGTCAGCGTGCCCTTCAGAATGCCCAGCCAATTGCCATAGGCGAGCACCTTGTCGTCGGCGTCGACCACGGCGACCGAATCCTCCAGATCCAAAATGGTCGACAGCGCCGCTTCCAGCACCAGATCACTGACGCCAGCGAGGTCACTCTTGCCGATGGCAGTACTTCGGTCGATTTGGAGGTCCAGGTGCAGGCCGTTGTGACGCAGCAGCACCGAGCTGGGCGCGCTGGCCTCGCCTTGATAGCCAATGAACTGGGCCGGGTCGGCCAGGCCGGTCACGCCAGCGCCCTGAGCCACGACCAGGCGACCGGCTTCCACGCGGTAGCCGGTCGCGTCCTTGTGCGAGCCTTGTGCCAGCGGCGCCGCCTGGTCCAGCACCTGACGGGCATAGGCGATCACCTTGGCGCCACGCACCGGGTTGTAGCGGCCGGCCTTCTCGGCGCCGTCGGTCTCGGGGATGGCATCGGTGCCATAGAGCGCGTCATACAGCGAGCCCCAGCGCGCATTGGCGGCATTCAAGGCGTAGCGCGCATTCAGGATCGGCACCACCAGTTGCGGGCCGGCTTGCACGGCCAGTTCGGCATCCACATTGGCGGTGCTGATCTGCACCGCGCCGGGTGGCGGCACCAAGTAGCCGATGCGCTCCAAATGGGCGCGGTAGGCCGGCATGTCGGTGATGGGGCCGGGGTGGGCGCGGTGCCAGGCATCCATCTCGGTCTGCAGACGGTCTCGCTCGGCCAGCAGGGCGATGTTCTTCGGCGCCAAGTCTCGGACGATGGCATCAAAGCCGGCCCAGAAGGCGGCGCTGGCGACCCCGGTGCCCGGCAGGACGCTGTCTTCAATGAAACGGTACAGCGGGGTGGCAATTTGCAGACTGTGGACGGTGGTGCGTGCGGTCATGGCCTGAGTCCTCGACAGAGATGAAATGAAAACAAGATGGCCCTCAATTTATGCCAAATTGAATGACGGATTCATGCGCACGCGCGCATTGAATCCATGACGAAAATGCACAAATAGATCGAGAAACCAATTTTTTAGCGCGGCGAAGTAGCAGAATCAGGCCCCATGGATCGCCTCAAGCAAATCGAATCCTTTGTCAGCGTGGCCAGCAAAGGCAGCCTGACCGCTGCCGCCGCACTGGAAGGCGTGGCCCCGGCGGTGATGGGGCGGCGCATCGATGCGCTCGAGGCCCGCCTCGGCGTCAAGCTGCTGGTGCGCACCACCCGTCGCATCACGCTGACCCACGAAGGCAGCGCCTTTTTGGAGGACTGCCAACGCCTGCTGGTGGATTTCAACAATGCCGAGGCCAGCGTCAGCGCTGGCGGCATCAAGGCCAGCGGTCATCTGCGCATCACCGCACCGGCCGGCTTTGGCCGCCGCCATGTGGCGCCGCTGCTGCCGGAGTTTTTGGCCTTGCACCCGGAGGTCAGCGTGTCGCTGAATCTGAGCGACCGGGTGGTGGACATTGCCGGCGAAGGCTTTGACTGCGCGGTGCGGGTGGGCGACCTGCCCGACTCCAGCCTGGTCAGCATGCGCCTGGCCGACAACCGCCGCCTGTGCGTGGGCGCGCCCAGCTACCTGAAGCGCGCCGGCCTGCCGCAGCACCCCAGCGACTTGGCCCGGCATTCCTGCCTAACGCTGAGCTCCGACGCCAGCCAAACGCGCGGCTGGGCCTTCTTGATCGATGAGCAAGTGGTGTTCTCGCGCCCGACCGGCCGACTCGACTGCAGCGACGGCCAGGTGCTGCACGACTGGTGCCTGGCCGGCCTGGGCCTGGCTTGGCGCAGCACTTGGGAGGTCGAGGGTGACATCCAGGCCGGCCGCCTACAAACCGTGCTGGACGCTTTTGCCGCGCCGCCCAACGGCATCTACGCCCTGGTGCCGCAACGCAAGCATCTGCCGCTGCGGGTGCGGCTGTGGATCGACTTTCTCAAGCACCATTACGCCCGGCCCGATTACTGGATCAGCGCCGCCCGGCCGCCGGCTTGAAGCAGGCGTGCGGCCAGGGCCTCAGCAGGGCGGCGAGCCCACCCAAGCCGATTGCGGCCGCCACTGACGCACCCAAGCGGGCAACAGCGACGCCGGCATCGGCCGCGCAATGCCATAGCCCTGCGCCAGCCTGCAACCCAGGCTGAGCAGCAAGGCGCCATGCTCGGTCGTCTCCACACCCTCGGCGACCACCTCGCAACCAAAGGCCTGCGCCATGCCGATGACGCTCTTGAGAATGGCGATATCGACCGGGTTGTCCAACATATCGCGCACAAAGCTTTGGTCGATCTTCAGCTGCGTGACCGGTAACCGCTTCAGATAGGTCAGCGAGGAGTAGCCGGTGCCAAAGTCATCCAGCGCAAAGTAGACGCCGAAGGCCTTGCACTCATTGACCACTTGCACCACATGAGCCATGTCCTCCAGCGCGGTGGTTTCCAGCACCTCCAGCGCCAGCCCGGCCGGGTTCACCTCCGGGTGCGCGGCCAGCAAAAACCGCAGCCGCTCGACAAAATTGCTCTGCTGCAACTGCCGCGCGCCCACATTGACGCTGACCGACAGCTCCAAGCCCTGGGCCTGCCACAACGCCATCTGCTGTAGCGCCGTATCGATCACCCATTCGCCCACCGACACGGCCAGCGGGTGATCCTCGATCGCCGGCAAGAATTCGGCCGGCGCCAGCAGCCCGCGCTGCGGATGCTGCCAGCGGATCAAGGCCTCGACGCCCACCACCCGACCGGCCCGCATATCGACCTTGGGTTGGTAGTACAGGACAAATTCTTTGTCTTCGAGCGCCTGTCGGATGCGGTGCAGGCTCTCATGATGGCCGCGCACACTGCGGTCCTGCTCGGCGTCGAAGACGTGATAACGGTTCTTGCCCGCCAGCTTGGCTTGATACATGGCCTGGTCGGCCTGACGCAGCAACTGGTCGGCATCAATGTCGACGCCCTGGGGATAAAAGGTGACGCCCAGGCTGCCGGACACCTGCAGAGTCTTGCCCGCCACTTGCAAGGGCTGGGCCGCCGCGGCCAGCAGCCGGGTCAGCATCGGCAGGCTGGCCGCCACATCGGCCAGATCCACCAACACCGCCACAAACTCGTCGCCCCCCAGACGCGCCAGCGTATCGCCCTCGCGCAGCGTCTTTTTCATGTGCTCGGCCAAGGCCACCAACAACTGATCGCCAACCTCATGGCCATGGGCGTCATTGATGCCCTTGAAGCCATCCAAATCCAAAAACGCCACCGCCAGCTGATCGCCGTGGCGCTGCGCCTGCATCATGGCCTGCTGCAGCCGGTCGGCCAGCAGCAAGCGATTCGGCAGATGAGTCAGCGGATCAAAATGCGCCAGATGACGCAGCTTGTTCTCCTGCTCGCGCTGCAGCGTCACATCGGAAAACAGCGACACATAGTTGAGGGTAGCTCCCTCCGCATCGCGCACCGCAATGATGGTCTGCATCGAGGCAAACAACTCCCCGCTCTTGCGCCGGTTCCAGATGTCGACCTGCACATGGCCCAGGCTCCGCAGCTCGGCAAACATGCCGCGGTAAAAAGCCGTGTTCTGCCGCCCGCTGGCAAGCACGCGTGGGTTGCGCCCAATGATCTCGCTCGGTGCATAGCCGGTGATGCGGCTGAAGGCCTCGTTGACCGTCAGGATGGTGCCGTCGGGCGCGGTGATCATCATGCCCTCGCGGGCATGGGTGAAGACCTTGGCCGCCAAGGCATTGGCCTGCTCGGCCCGCTTGCGCGCCTCCACGTCCATGACCGCCAGATGCATCAAGGTCTCGCTGCCCTCGCCCTGCGCGATCGAGGCTTGGATCTGCACCCAACGCATCCCGCCATTGGGGTCGCGCAATCGCAGCTCAAAAGACTGCGGCTCCGCGCTGCGCCGCAGCAGCAGGCGGTGGCGGTAAAAAATGTCTTGGTCGTCCGGGCAGATATGGGTCGAGAAGCGGTGGCGCAGCAGTTGGCTGCGCGGCAGCCCGAGCATCGTACCCAAGGCCAGATTGATACGCTCGATCATGCCCGCCTCGCTCAGGCTGCAATAGCCGACCGGGGCCAGGTCATAGAGATCAAAGTAGCGCGAGCGCGAGGCCTCCAGCGCCAGCTGCGCATCGCGCAACTCCTGGTTCTGCATCTCCAACTCGATCTGGTGCACCTGCAACTCATGCAGCACCGATTGCGGCACCTGCACCAGCGCCGCGCCCAGCGCATCCATGGGTGACCCGAGTTTCAGCGGGTCGAGAACCCGCGCTTCGGCGCGCTCACGCAGGCTCGGCAGCGCAGCGGTCGAAGCGGTCGAAGCGGAAGCATCATCAACACTCATCGGTGTGGCAACTCAGCTTTGGGCGGTCAGTGCCCGTTCGGTGGTCGACACAGCATAGGGCCGACCCGCGCTGTCGCACAAGGGTGAAGACACCACCAGCACTGCCAGCGTCCGGCCGTCCTTGCTGAGGCGCAGGGTCTGCAGCGGCTGCAGCAGATCGGCCGAGGCCAACTCATCCAGCGCCTGCTCGCGCAAGTCGGCCGGCACCCGGTCGCGCACATTCATGGCCAACGCCTCGGCCTCGCTCCAGCCATACAAGCGCGTGGCGGCGGGGTTCCAGGCCAAAGTGCGGCCGCTCAGGTCTTGCACAGTGATCGCGTCGGAGGCATCGCGCACCACCACGGCCAGGCGCAGCAACTCGTTGGCATCGTGCAGCTGCTGGCGCGCCCGCACCATATCGGTGATGTCCACAAAGGAGATGACCGCACCCTCGATCACGTTGTCGAGCGTGCGATAGGGCTGGATGCGCATCGTGCACCACTTGCCCTCGCTGGTCTCGACCTCAATGGACTTGGACACCAGGCTGTCAAGCACCGCCTGCACATCGGGCACCAGGCGGTCATAGCCGACCAGCTTGGACACCAGATGACCGACCGGCCGGCCGGTGTCGCTCTGGATCAGGTTGATGAACTGGGTGGCCGCCGGCGTGAAGCGCAGGATGCGCAGCTGATGATCGACAAACACGGTGCCGATGCCGGTGCCGGCCAGCAGATTGTTCATGTCGTTGTTGGCACGCGAGAGGTCCACCACCTTGGTGCTCAGCTCGGTGTTGACGGTGGCCAACTCCTCGTTGACCGACTGCAACTCCTCCTTGGAGGTTTCCAGCTCCTCATTGGCCGACTGCAACTCCTCGTTGACCGACTGCATTTCCTCGTTGGCCGATTTCAGTTCCTCGTTGGCGCTCTCCAGCTCCTCCTGGGTGCTCTGCAGATATTCGTCCTTGGCGCGCAGCTCGCGTTCCAGTTGCTCGACCCGCAAGCGCAACAGGGCCAAGTCGGCCGCTGCGGCGGCCACGGCGCTGGCCGCCGACCCCTCGCCCAAGCCCTCGGTAGCGGCGATGGCCGACTCCGCCTCACCGGCCAGGCCCGGGGTGAGCGCTGCCGGGGCCAGGTCGGCCGCCCCCAACTCTTCCAAGATGACCAGGAACAGCGGCACCTGCCCCGCTGGCAGCGCGCCCGGCTGCACCGGCCGCACCGTCAGGTCGACCCGGCTGAAATGGCCATTCGTGCGCACCCGCAAACCGGCCACTTGCACCGTGTCCTTCAACACAGCCGCCTTGTGCAAGGCCATGCTCAGCTCATGCTGCAAGCCTTCGCGCGCCATCTTCAGGATGTTGTTGACGCCGGCCTCGCCCGGCGCCAGCTCCAGGAACATGCCGGTGCGCCCGTGCAGATACAGGATGTCGCCCTGCCCATTGACCAGGGCTCCGGCCGGCACCACTTGCAAGAGCAAGGCTTGCTCGGTAATTTCTCGCAATGAGGATGACTTCATGAGACTCGCTGACTGAGGGCCGCCACGCAGCGGCCCGGCACTGAAACTTGCCCCCTGCGCCCCGGGCACTGCCGGACGCTGCGCCGACAACTGCGGCAAGGAGGCCTGGATGCGGCCGCTGCCGGCGCGCGGCTGGCCCGGCACATCGGGCCGGCGCCGGTACAGCTTGGCCTTGCGGTCGACCGCGCCAAACAAGAGGTCAAACTCGCCGACGCCCTCGCTGGAGCCCAAAAACAGGCTACCGCCCGGCTTCAGCGCATAGTGAAACAAAGGGATCACCTGCTTTTGCAACTCGGCGCCGAGGTAGATCAGCAGATTGCGGCAGCTGATCAGGTCAAGCTTGGAAAACGGAGGGTCTTTGATCAGATTGTGCTCGGAGAACACCAGATGATCGCGCAGGCTTTTGCGCACGCGGTAGGCCGTGCCATCGGCCTCGGCGACGAAGAAGCGCGCCAAGCGCTCGGCCGACACATCGGTCGCGATGCTGCTGGGGTAGCGGCCCTCGCGTGCGACGGCGATCGCCCGGCTGTCGATGTCGGAGGCAAACACCTGCAGGCGGTAGCCGCTGGGCAAGCTGTCCATATGCTCGAGCAAGAGCATTGCGATCGAATAAGCCTCTTCACCGGTGCTGCAGCCGGCCACCCAGACGCGGATGGTCGCATCGGCCGGCTTGCCCTCAAACAAGCTCGGGATGCCCTGCTGCGCCAGCACATGAAAGGCCTCCGGATCCCGGAAGAAATTGGTCACGCCGATCAGCAGGTCGCGGAACAGCGCTTCCACCTCGGCCGGCGACTGCTGCAGATAGCGCGCATAGGCATCGACCGCGTCGATCTGATGCACCGCCATGCGCCTGTCGATGCGGCGGCAAATGGTGGTCGGTTTGTAATTGGAAAAGTCATGGCCGGTCTGCGCCCGCAGCTGTGCGTAGATCTTGCGCAGCTGCGAGTCGCTTTTATTGTTCCCTTCGGCCGGCTGCATGGTGGTGGCGCCGCGTCCGGCATAGATCAGCAGCTTGGCGCCCATCTCAGCCGCGTCCAACTCAAAGTCGACCAGGCCGGTGGCAAGGGCGGCGCGCGGCATGCCGTCGAACTCGGCCGACTCGGGTGCCTGCACCAGGATCAGGCCGCCATGCGCCTTGATATCCCGCAGACCCTGGCTGCCGTCGCTGCCGGTGCCCGACAGCAGCACCGCCACCGCCCGCTCGCCCTGATCCTCGGCCAAGGAGCGGAAGAACAGATCGATCGGCAAGCGATGGCCGCGCTTGGCGCTCGGCTCCAGCAACTGCAGCAGGCCGTTCAGACAGGCCATGTCGCGATTCGGCGGCAGCACATAGACATGGTTGGCACGCAGCGGCATGCCGTCTTCGGCCTCCTGCACCGGCAGCGTGGTGTAGCGCTGCACCAGATCGCCGAGGATGCTGTTGTAGTCGGGGGACAGGTGTTGCAGCAGCACAAAGGCCATGCCGGGTTCGACATCGCTCGGCAAGCCGGCAAAAAAAGCTTCAAAAGCCGCCAAGCCGCCGGCCGAGGCCCCGATCGCCACGATAGGGAAGGCGCGCAGCTCCGGCGCGCTTGGGTCTGATGCCGCGGGGGGCGGCGAGTTCACCGGCACTGGGGCCGCGGGCGCGATACCGTCGTTCATGCATTCCTTTATTGGACGGACATCTTGGCCTTGTCACGGCCTCAAGCGTTGTAACCCGAATTTGACGATAAAAACCAAGCTCAAGTACGCAGCATCACAAGCCAAAACACCGAAGCCCTCTGAGCGAGGGCTTCGGTGCCTTCACTTCTGAACTGTGGACGCTTACTTGGCCGCGTCAGCCACGCATTTCTTCTCGAAGGCGGTCTTGGCAGCGCCATGCAGCTTCTTCTCTGCCGACTTGGCTGCGCAACTGGTCGCTGCATCATTGGCCGGTGCAGAGGCTGCGCTGGGGCCGCCATCGGCCACGCACTTCTTGACGAAGCTGGTCTTGGCCGCGCCATGCAACTTCTTCTCGGCGGCTTGGGCTTCGCAGGCGGGGTTGCCGGCGGCCGGATGATCGGCATTGCACTTCTTCAAAAAGCTGGTCTTGGCGGCACCGGCCAGCTTTTTCTCGGCCGCCTGGGCATCACAAGTCGCCTCAGCCGCATGGGCGGCACCGCCGAAAGCAAGAGCGAGCACGGTCACAAAACCAAACAGCTTTTTCATAAATGAATCCTTTGGATTGAAGGGAAAGAGTAGCCGCGCAGGGAGTTCGGATTGAACGTTAGCGACATTCAAGCATGACAACGCGACAGACTCAAGACGGGTTTACATGATTCTGCGCGGATGCGCCAAAGCCTCGTGCGCGGCATGCAGGCGCCGCACCAGCACCTGAATGAAGCCACGGTCAAAACGGTGCTGGCATTCGGGGCTCAACTGGCCCAGCGATTCGGGCGTGAAGGAGATCGTGGTGCAAATTTCACTGACCCGCACATCGGTGCTGTGCCGGCGCAAATCGGGGTTAGGCGCCAGATAGGCCATTTCGCCAACCGAGGTACCCTGCCCCAGCGTGGCCACCTTGTTGCCGTCGCGGAAGACCTCCACCGCGCCTTGGGCAATGATGTGAAAGGTGTTGCCCTCCTGCCCTTTTTTATAGAGCGCATGGTCCAAGGGAAAGCGCCGCCAGCGCGCCCGGTGCACCACCTCCCAGAGCTCCACATCGCCAAAGTCGGCAAAAAACTCCAGCTCGCGCAACATATTGAAGCGCTCGGAATCCTTCACCTCATAGAGCCGAGCCAGCGGCACCAGTTGCTTGGCGACGAGTTCCGACAGCGCCCGAGCAAAAGACTCCCAATCGGGGTAACGCTCCTGAGGATGCTTGGACAAGGCCTTCAGAATCACCGCATCCAGTTCGGCCGTGACACCGCCCCGCAGCCCCACCAGCGTCGGCGCCGCCTGGTGGTAGATCTGGTGCATCAAGGCCATCTGGCTGGGCGCATCAAAAGGCGGCCGGCCGGCGATCAGGTGATAAAGCACGGCGCCCAGCGCATAGATGTCGGCGCGGCAGTCGACATCGCCGCCCTCGATCTGCTCCGGCGGCATGTAGGCGAGGGAACCGACACGGTGCACCTGGGTCGAATCGGAATGCAAATTCAAGGCGCTGCCGAAGTCGCTGACCTTGACATCGGTGACCTGTCCCTGCGCATCCAGCACGGCCAGCAAATTGGCCGGCTTCACATCACGGTGGATCAAACCCTGCCTGAAGACATAGGACAAGGCCATGGCGCACTTGAAACCCAGCTCGACGATTTGATCCAGCGGCAAGAGCCGATCGCTGCGGCAAAAATGCTTCAGCGTGACCCCGGGGACAAACTCCATCACCAAGAAGGGCGCATCTTGATCCGGCACCGCATCCAGAATCTGCACCACATTGGGATGCTGCAAACGGCCCGCCAAAGCCGCCTCGGCGGCATAAAAGCGCGAGCCAAAGTCACTTTGCTGGCCGCTGCGGCTGTGCGTGGCCCAAGACCGCATGCGTTTGATCGCCACCTCGGTCTGGCGAAACGCATCCGCCGCCAAGAACACATCGCTGGTCGCGCCCTCACCCAGGCGCCGCAGGACCTTGTACTTGCCGATATAGGCGGGCAAGTCGGGGCTGGCTTCGAGGGGGAGGTCGAGGTCCGAGGACATGCCGAACATCATACGCAAGCGGCAGCGGTAGGCACCCGTAGAATTGCTGCATGATCCAAGCCAAGCACGACCTGCTCGCCGCCCTGGGCGAAGCCATCCAGGAAAACAGCCCCGGCGCCACGCTGGCGGCCGCCTTTGAATCGCCCAAGCAGGCCAGCCACGGCGACTTCGCCTGCACGGCCGCCATGCAGCTGGCGAAACCGCTGAAAAAGAACCCCCGAGAGCTGGCTCAGGCGCTGATTGATGCGCTGAATGCCAAGCCCGCCTTCCAAACCTGGGTGGCGGCGCTGGAAATTGCCGGCCCCGGCTTTATCAATATCCGTCTGAAGGACGCCGCCAAGCAGGCCGTGGTCAGCGAAGTGTTGGGCGCCGCCGAGGCCTTCGGCCAGCAGCCGGCCAATGATCGCCATGTGATGGTGGAATTTGTCTCCGCCAACCCGACCGGGCCGCTGCATGTGGGCCACGCCCGCCAAGCCGCGCTGGGCGATGCGCTGTGCAGCTTGTTCAAGACCCAGGGCTCGGACGTCACCCGCGAGTTCTATTACAACGACGCCGGCGTGCAGATCGCCACCCTGGCCAATTCCACCCAGTGCCGCCTGAAGGGCATCAAGCCCGGCGACGCCGGATGGCCCGAGAGCGCCTACAACGGCGACTACATCCAGGACATCGCCGACGCCTTCCTGGCCAAGAAGACGGTGGTGGCCGATGACCGCCAGTTCACCGCCTCCGGCGATATCGAAGACCTGGACAGCATCCGCCAGTTCGCCGTGGCCTATCTGCGCCACGAGCAAGACCTGGACCTGCAGGCCTTCGGCCTCAAGTTCGATAGCTATTTCCTGGAAAGCGGCCTCTACAGCAGCGGCCGGGTCGAAGACACCGTCGCCAAGCTGATCGCCAATGGCAAGACCTATGAAGAAGGCGGCGCGCTGTGGCTGCGCACCACCGACTACGGCGATGACAAAGACCGCGTGATGCGTAAAAGCGAGGGCGGCTACACCTACTTTGTGCCCGATGTGGCCTATCACATCGACAAGTTCCAGCGCGGCTACAGCAAGTGCATCAATGTGCAGGGCAGCGACCACCACGGCACGATTGCCCGGGTGCGCGGCGGCTTGCAGGCGGCCGAGGTGGGCATCCCGCAAGGCTTCCCCGACTACATCTTGCACAAGATGGTCACGGTGATGAAGGGCGGCGAGGAGGTCAAGATCTCCAAGCGCGCCGGCTCTTACGTGACGCTGCGCGACCTGATCGACTGGACCAGCCGCGATGCGGTGCGTTTCTTCCTGATCGGGCGCAAGGCCGACACCGAGTTCATCTTCGACGTCGACCTGGCGCTGAAGCAAAACGACGAGAACCCGGTGTTCTATGTGCAGTATGCGCACGCCCGCATCTGCTCGGTGATCCGCAACTGGGTGGCACGCGGCGGCGATGAGTCGACGCTGAAGAGCGCCGACCTGAGCCTGCTGAGCGCGCCGACCGAGGCCGCGCTGATGCTGAAGCTGGCCGACTACCCGCGCATGCTCAGCAGCGCCGCCGAGTCGCTGGCCCCGCACGATGTGGCCTTTTACCTGCGCGACCTGGCCGGCTGCTATCACAGCTACTATGCGGCCGAGCGCGTGCTGGACCAGGCGCCCGAGCTGAGCCAGGCCCGGGTCGCCCTGCTGGCCGCCACCCGCCAGGTGCTGCGCAATGCACTGACGGTGTTGGGCGTTAGCGCGCCCGAGGTGATGTCGCGCGAAGTCGCCAACGAGTCCACGGAGAACGCATGAGTCAACAGGGCGCAAAGCCACAACAAAAGACCGCAGCCAAAGGTCAGGCCAAGAGTCAACGCGGGGGTTTTGTTCTGGGCATGATCGTCGGCCTGCTGCTGGGTCTGGCCGTTGCCCTGGGCGTGGCGCTCTACATCACCAAGGTGCCGGTGCCCTTCATCAACAAGGTGCCGCAACGTACCGCCGAGAACGACGCCGAAGAAGCCGCCCGCAACAAGAACTGGGACCCCAACGCGCCCTTGGCCGGCAAGGCCGGCGCCAAGATCTCCAGCGGCGTGGTCGGTGGCGTGGCCCCGGCCCCCAATGGCGCCGCTTCGGCTGCCGTGATGCCGGCAGCGACAACAGCCACAACGGCGGCCACACCGGCAGCCTCCAGCGCAGCAGCGACGGCCAGCGCAAAGCCGGCCGAAAAGCCGGTCGAGAAACCCATCGACAAGGCCGCCGAGAAGCCCGCAGAGAAGAAGACCGATGCCAAGACGGCAGCCGCCGCTGCGGCCGACCCCTTCATCTACTTTGTGCAAGCCGGGGCTTTCGTGAAAGCGGAAGACGCCGAGCAGCAACGCGCCAAGCTGGCCATGCTGGGCTTCAGCGCCAAGGTGATGGAGCGCGAACAATCGGGCCGCACCGTGCTACGGGTGCGCTTGGGCCCGATGGATGTGCGCGATGAGGCCGAAGAATTGCAAAAGAAGGTCGAGGCCGCTGGCATCGAAGCCAATCTGGTCCGCGTGCAGCGTTGAAGCCCGGCGGCGCTCCTTGCAGGCGCCCTGAGTACCCCCCCTGATTTCACAGCTGAATTCCACTGTCCGCCCTAGGATTTGAAGATGATCAAGCGACGCGATTTTTCCGCCACACTGGGCTCATTGGGTCTAGGGACCCTGGCCATCGCTGCGGCCCTGCCCGGCGTGGCGCAGGCCCAAGGCGGCCCGGTCGAAGGCAAGCAGTTCCTTCGCCTGGCCAAGCCCCTGCCGCTGGCACAACCGGGCAAGGTCGAGGTGATCGAGTTCTTCTGGTACGGTTGCCCGCATTGCTTCGCCTTTGATCCCACACTCAATGCCTGGGTCAAGCAGTTGCCGGCGGACGTGAGCTTCCGCCGCGTCCACGTCTCCTGGAACGCCTACAACAAGCTGCATCAGCGCCTGTTTTTCGCCCTGGAAGCCCTGGGCAAAGAGGCCGAGTTGCATGAGCGGGTGTTCCACGCCTTCCAAGTCGAGCGCCTGCCGCTGGACAGCGAAAAGTCCATCACCGAACTGGCCGTCAAGCTGGGTTTGGACGGCGCCAAGTTCTCGGCCGCCTTCAACAACTTCGGCATGAACGCCAAGTGCGAGCAAGCCAACAAGCTGTCCGAGGCTTACCAGATCGATGGTGTGCCGGCCCTGGGTATCGGCGGCATGTTCCTGACCTCGCCATCGAAAGCCGGCGTTCGCGGACAGTCCGAACAATTGCAAGGCAAGCAAGCGATTGCCGTTGCTGACCACCTGATCAATCTGGCGCGCCAGCGCAAGGGCTAAAACCGCCCGGCTCGCAACTCACAAGGAAACACAGTCGATGATGAAGATTCCACGCCGCCGTTTCAACGCCAGCCTGCTCGGCTCCGCCGCGCTGACCGCCGCTGGGCTGCCCCAGCTGAGTTGGGCCCAAGGCGGCACGCCGATCGAAGGCACGCACTACCAACGCCTGGCCCAAGCATTGCCAGCCAGCGCAAGCAACAAGATCGAGGTGTTCGAGTTCTTTCTCTACACCTGCCCGCACTGCTATGCCCTGGACCCGCTGCTGAGCACCTGGAGCAAGCAATTGCCAGCGGATGTGGTGGTCCGCCGCATCCATGTGGGCGTTGGCGCCATGCACAAACTGCACCAGCGCATGTTCTACACGCTGGAAGCGATGGGCCGCTTGGGCGATCTGCATGAAGCGGTGTTCAAGGCCATCCACGTGGGGCAAGAAAGCTTGAGCGATGAAAAGGCCATCACCGCCTTGATGGCCAGGCTGGGTGTCGATACCGCCAAATTCAGCGCCACCTTCAACTCTTTTGGCGCCCAAACCCGAATCGGCCAAATGGCCAAGCTGGCCAACGACTACAAGGTTGAAGGCGTGCCCGCGATGGGCGTGGGCGGCCGTTTCCTGACGGCGCCCAGCATGGCCAAGGGCAATGCACAGGCCTTGGCCGTGACCGATCACCTGATCAAGCTGGTACGCGGCAAGGCTTGAGTCATTCGGACAGCGGCGCTCGGGCTAGAATGAACTGCAAGAATTGTGCCGCCATGCAAAACCCTGAGCTCCGCCCCATGAACCCCGCCACCGAACGCCTGAGCCAACAGGCCTTGGGCTTGGTTGTGGCCGCCTTGCTGAGCCTGGGAACAGGGACGGCGTCGGCCGAAAAAGCGGACCGCCTCAAGCCGCTGAACATCGCCTCCGAAAGAGGCGGCCGCATTGATGTCGCCAATCAGCGCACCGAATTCCTCGGCGATGTGGTGATGAGCAAGGGCAGCATCTTGCTGCGCGCCGAACGCGTCGACTTGCGCGAAACCGGCGATGGCTATTACCAAGCCTATGCCAGCGGACAGACCGGCAAGCAGGTCAGCTTCCGCCAGGCTCGCGATGTGCCGGGCGAGGCCATCGAAGGCTTTGCCGACCAGATCGAATACGACACCCGCAGCGACGCCGTGCGCTTCATCGGCAATGCGGTCGTGCGGCGCACCGTCGGGACGGCGGTCGGAGACGAAGTCACCGGCGCGGTGATCGTGTACGACAACCGGACCGAGGTGTTCACCGTCGAAGGGGGCCAAAGTTCGCCCCACCCCACTGGACGAGTACGCGTGGTGATGATGCCTCGCGGTGCCGCAGCCACTGGGGGCGCGGAGGCCAGTGCGCCTGCCTTGCCGCTGAAACCCAGCACCGAGTTGCAGCCGCCCCGCAAGCCCTCATGAACAGCGCCGCCGTCTCGCATCCGCCGGCCGCCTTGGAATCCGGCCCGCGCAGCCGCCTTGAAGCCGAAGGCCTGGCCAAAAGCTATGGCGTGCGCCGCGTGGTCAAGAATGTGCATCTGAGCGTCGGCAGCGGCGAAGTGATCGGGCTCCTGGGCCCCAACGGCGCCGGCAAGACCACCAGTTTTTACATGATCGTCGGCCTGGTGCGCGCCGATGCTGGCCAGATCCGCATTGACGGCCAGGCCGTCGAACATCTGCCCATCCACCAACGCGCCCGTTTGGGCCTGAGCTATCTGCCTCAGGAAGCCTCGATTTTTCGCAAGCTGACGACCGAGCAAAACATCCGCGCGGTGCTGGAGTTGCAAGTCGGGCCGGATGGCCGCTCGCTGCCGCCCAAGCGCATCAATGAATTGCTGGAAGGCCTGCTGCACGACCTCAGCATCGAATCGCTGCGCGACAGCCCGGCGCCCGCCTTGTCGGGCGGAGAACGCCGGCGGGTTGAGATCGCCCGCGCTCTAGCTACCCAGCCGCGCTTCATCCTCTTGGACGAGCCCTTTGCCGGGGTGGACCCGATCGCGGTGCTGGAGATCCAGCGCATCATCGGCTTCCTGAAGGCGCGCGGCATCGGCGTGCTGATCACCGACCACAATGTGCGCGAGACGCTGGGCATCTGCGACCGCGCCTACATCATCAGCGAGGGTTCGGTGCTGGCCGAAGGCACACCGGACGAGATTGTCGACAACGCCGACGTGCGCAAGGTCTACCTCGGCGAAAACTTCCGCATGTGAATGATGGAGCCCCCACACTCACTCCGTTCATTGCCAAGCGGCATGCAGGCCGCATGGCGCTCGCCAGCCAAGGACAAGCGCGCAGGCGCTTGTCCTGCGCGGGCTCTCCCCCCCGAGGGGGCGCAGGCCTGCCTTGGGGCGGCCCGGCGCCAGGCCTGACGGGCTGACAAATGAAGCCCTCACTACAGGTTCGGCTGAGCCAGCATCTTTCATTGACGCCGCAATTGCAGCAGTCAATTCGGCTCTTGCAGCTATCGACCCTGGAGCTGAACCAAGAAGTCGACCAGATGCTGGCGCAAAACCCGCTGCTGGAGACCGAAGAGGACTACAGCGTGGCCGCGCCCGAGTTGGCCGAAATGCGCGGCAGCATCAGTGAAGCCACCGCCGCCGAAGACAGCGGCGCCGATCTGGAAGTGGGCGGTGGCAGCGAAGGCCCGGCCGAGATTCAGGCCGAAGACTTTGGCAGCACCGAGCGCGAAGACTGGGAGAACGGCACCGAGCGTGACGACTTCGACGGCATCCGCGAACAACCCGCCAACAGCAGCGGCAGCGGCGGCGATGAAGACGGCGAGCGCCAAGACCAATCGAGCGGCGAGATCAGCTTGCAAGAACATCTGGTGCAGCAAATGGCGGGCATGGGCTTGTCGGATGCCGACCGCATGGCCTTGCATGTCTTGATCGAATCGCTCAACGACGACGGCTATCTGGAAGACGGCCTGGACGAGATCGCCGCCTCACTCAGCGAAGACGCTGAGGAACGCGAGGATCTGCTCGACCATCTGCGCATTGCGCTGAAATGGCTGCAACACATGACGCCCAGCGGCGTTGGCGCCAAGGACTTGTCCGAGTGCCTGGAGTTGCAACTGCGCGCCCTGCCGCGCAGCCAAGCGCAGATGATTGCCATCATCATCTGCAAGCGCCATCTGGAACTGCTGGCCCGGCGCGACCACAAAAAGCTGATGGCGCTGACCGGCGCCGATGACGCCTTGCTGCGCGAAGCGCAGGCCTTGATCGTCTCGCTGGAGCCCAAGCCGGGCCGGGCCTTTGCACGCAGCACGGCGGCGGCGGTGATCCCCGATGTGATCGTGCGCAAGGTGGGACGCGAACTGCGCGTCATCATCAACCCCGAGGTGGCACCCAAGCTGCGCATCAACGAGATGTACGCCAATGCCCTGCGCCAAACGCGCGGCGGCATCACCAACAGCGCGCTCGGCGGCCAGTTGCAAGAAGCGCGCTGGTTCATCAAAAACATTCAACAGCGCTTCGACACCATTTTGCGGGTCTCGCAAGCCATTGTGGAGCGGCAAAAAGCCTTCTTCACCCATGGCGCTTTGGCGATGAAGCCCCTGGTGCTGCGCGAGATTGCCGATGAGCTGGGCCTGCATGAGTCCACCATCTCGCGCGTCACCACCGCCAAGTACATGGACACGCTGTTCGGCACTTTTGAGCTGAAGTACTTCTTCGGCTCGGGCCTGAGCACCGAGGCCGGCGGCGAAGCCTCCAGCACCGCAGTGCGGGCGCTGATCAAGCAGTTCATCGAAGCGGAAAACCCGGCCAAGCCGCTGTCCGACAGCGCCATCGCCGGCATGCTGGAAGAACAAGGCATCCAAGTCGCGCGCCGCACCGTCGCCAAGTACCGCGAAGGCATGAAGATCGGCACCACCACCATGCGCCGGGTCAGCTGAATTCAAGGGGACGGGGCAAGGCACGCCATGCTCATGACGACCCAACTCGACGGACACAAGCCATGACACGCCCACTGAAATCGCTTTTCTTGCTGGCCTTTGTGCTCATGAGCTTGATGGGCTGCGCAAGTCTGGAACCTGCGCGCGGCCTGACGCCGGGCCTGCCGGCGAGCGAAGTGGTGGCGCGGATGGGCCAAGCGGTGCGCGTTTGGACAGATGCCGACGGCGGGCGCACCTTGGAGTACTCGCAGCAACCGATGGGGCAGCACTGCTTCATGATCAAGATCGGGCCGGATGAGCGACTCATCCGCATCGAAGACACCTTACAGCTCTCCGGCCGTAACCGCATTCAGCCCGGCATGACACCCGAACAAGTCAGCCGTGTGCTGGGCAAGGAGCGCAGCCGCATGTACTTCAAGCTCAGCGGCGAGGACGTTTGGGACTGGACCATTCCCAGCGAGCCCGATGGCAAGCGTCAGCGTTTCAATGTGCATTTCAAAGACGGCGTGGTGCTGCGCACCACTTACAGCATGATCTTTGACGATGATCGCTTGATGCCCTTTCGCTGAGCCAAACTGGCGGCCCGCGAGCTTCCTGGGACAATAGCGCCCATGGCCGCCAAAGAATCCCCCAAGAACCTGCACTATCTCTTCGTCTCCTGCCCCTCGGGCGTGGAGCGTTTGCTCGACGAAGAAGTGCGGGCCATCCTGCCCAAGACCCATATCGAGGTGCTGCGCGGCGGCATCGCGCTGAAGAGCGATCTCGAGGGCGTGATGAAGCTCAACCTCGAGTGCCGACTGGCGCAGCGCGTGCTGATCGAGCTGATCTCGGGCGGCTATCGCCATGAGGACGATATCTACGCTCTGGCGCGCCGCATCGACTGGACGCAGTGGATCACACCGGCGGAGACGATTCGGGTCGACACCACCGCCCGCCACTCGCCGCTGCAAAGCCTGAACTTCGCCAATCTGCGCGTCAAAGATGCGATCTGCGATGTGCTGCGCGACGCCACCGGCGAGCGCCCCAGCGTGGACACGCGCTTCCCGGATCTGCCAGTGATGATGCACCTGAGCGAGACCGATGCCACGCTCTATATCGACACCTCGGGCGAGCCGCTGTTCAAGCGCGGCTGGCGCGAAGACAAGGGCGACGCGCCGCTGAAGGAAACCCTGGCCGCTGCCATGCTGGCCGCCGCCGGCTGGAAAGGCACGCCCGAGACCGGCGGCGCCTTGCACGACCCCTGCTGCGGCTCCGGCACCATCGCCGTTGAGGCGGCGCAGATCGCTTGCGGCATGGCCGCCGGCATGCAACGCCGCTTCGCCTTTGAAAAGCAACTCCCCTTCGTGCCGCTGCGCGGTCGCTGGCAAGCCATCAAGCAAGCCGCCAAGGATCGCGAGCATGCGCCAGCGGTGCCGATCTTCTGCAGCGATGTGTCCTTCCGCATGGTGGACTTCGCGCGCCGCAATGCCGAGCGCGCCGGCGTGGCCCAGTACATCCAATTCAATGGTGGCGATGCCTTGGAGCGGCCGGCGCCCGAGCTGCCCGAGGGCATGCCCGGCGTCATCATGATGAACCCGCCCTATGGCGAGCGTATCGAGGTGCGCGGCAAGGCCGGCAATGTGCAGATGAGCCGCGATGCCTATGGCTCTGAGGCCCGCGATGGCGGTGACGACTTCTTCCCCCGCCTGGCCTCGCACTGGAAGCGTGCCTACACGCTGAACCCAGCCGGCTGGACCGCCTGGTTGCTCTGCCCCGACATGAAGCTGCCCAGCAAGATGCGCCTGAAGGAATCTCGCAAGTTCCCGATGTGGAACGGCCCGATCGAATGCCGCTTGTTCCGTTTCGACCTGATCAAGGGTTCGGCGCGCAAAGACAAGGCCAGCACAGACGAGGGCAGTGCCCCCGCCTAAGTCACGCTAGCCTGCGTATCAGGCTTCCGACAACGCCAGCCAGCCCAGCACCGCCAGCGGCGCCGTGTCGGCACGCAGGATGCGTGGGCCGAGTTGCACGGCGACAAAGCCTTGCGCGCGCGCGGCCTCTTCCTCGGCCGGGCTCAGGCCACCTTCCGGGCCGCTGAGCACCAAGGTGCGGGTGGCCTCGGCCTGAGCTGCGGCCAGGGTTTGCAGGGGTTGAGCCGCCGTCGGGCTGAGCAGCCAGCGGCGTTGCCCCTCCGGCTGCGGGCCCAAGCCGGCCAGCCATGAGCCCAAGGACTGCACCGCGCCGATCTCGGGGATGCGGGTGCGGCCGCATTGCTCGGCAGCAGCGACCGCTACGCCGCGCCAATGGGCTTGTTTCTTCTCGGCCCGCTCGCCGCTCAGGCGCAGCACCGAGCGTTCGCTCATCAAAGGCTGAATGCCGCCAGCGCCCAATTCAGTGGCCTTCTCGACGACGCCGTCCATCCGGTCATTGGCCGGCATGGCCAGGGCCAGGGTAATGTGTTGGCGCAGTTCGCGCTGCACCAGTTGGCGGGCTTGCAGATGCACACGCACCTCGCTGCGGCCCATGGCGGCGACTTCGGCCTGCCATTCAAAACCGGAGCCATCGAACAAGGTGATCGGGCTGCCCGGCTGCAAGCGCAAAACCTGCACATGGCGCGCCGCGGCCGGCGGCAAGCTCAGATCCGAGGTGTCAACGGACAACTGAGGCAGCGGGGTGTCGACAAAAAAACGCGGCGGCATGGTGAACTCGACTCAGGGCAGACAGACAAGCTCGCAGTGTGCCAGCAAGTTCAACGCGTTTTGGTCAGCCTTGCGCGGCATCCTTGATCGACGCAGCGCTTCACCGCCTAGTTCATGCGGCAACCCTTCATCAGCCCCCGGTACCGCTAGGCCTGCCGGGCCAGGAAACCACAGAGACGCTGCCATTCCAAGGGGCTGATATCGGCTTCGGTCCCGGCTTTGGCATTGCTGGAAGGCGCTGCCGGCTCAGCTTTTGTCTCTGAGTTCGCGGCGCAGGATTTTGCCGACCGGGGTCTTGGGCAACTCATCGCGGAACTCGACGACCTTGGGTCGCTTATAGCCGGTCAGATTGGCTTCGCAATAGGCGCGCACATCGGCTTCGGTGATGGCCGGGTTCTTGCGAACAATCACCACCTTGACCGCCTCACCGGCCTTGGCATCGGGGATACCGACCGAGGCGCACTCCAAGACGCCGTCCATCTGCGTCAGCACATCTTCCACCTCGTTCGGGTAGACGTTGAAGCCGCTGACCAGAATCATGTCCTTCTTGCGGTCCACGATGCGGAAGAAGCCGCGCTCATCCATGGTGCCGATATCGCCGGTGCGGAAGAAGCCGTCGGCCGTCATGACCTGCGCGGTTTCATCGGGGCGCTGCCAGTAGCCGGCCATCACCTGCGGGCCACGAATCGCGATCTCACCGCGCTCGCCCGGCGCCACCGGCTGGCCGGCGTCGTCCAGCAAGCACAGCTCGGTGCTGGGCATGGGCAGGCCGATGGAGCCGGTGTAAGCCGTGCTGTCCGTCGGGTTGCAGCTGGCCACCGGCGAGGTCTCGCTCAGGCCATAGCCCTCGCAGATGGGGCAGCCGGTCTTCTCCAGCCACAGCTTGGCGGTGGCTTGCTGCACCGCCATGCCGCCGCCCACCGCGATCACCAAACCGCGCCAATCGACGGTATTGAAGTCCGCATGATTGGCCATAGCCATGAACAAGGTGTTGACCGCCGGCAGGCTGTGGAAGCGATGCTTGGCCAGTTCCTTGAAAGTGCCAGGAATATCGCGCGGGTTCGGGATCAAGACATTGCAGCCGCCCACGTGCATGGACAACATCATGTTCGTGGTGAAACCGAAAATGTGATACAGCGGCAAGGCGCAGACACTGACCAATTGCTCACCGGCCGGGATCTTCTTCAGTGCGGGCTGATACCAGGCCGCAGCCTGCATCACATTGGCGACCAGGTTGCGATGCAGCAGCACCGCGCCCTTGGACACACCGGTGGTACCGCCGGTGTACTGCAGCACCGCGATGTCATTGGGCCCGACGTTAGGCACCTTGTAGCTCAGCTGGCGACCGCGCGAGACGGCATCGTTGAAGGCCACGGCGCCCGGCAGCTCGAAAGCCGGCACCAGCTTCTTGACCTTGCGCACTACGTAATTGACGATCAAGCCTTTGGGGAAGCCCAACATATCGCCCATTGAGGCCAGGATGACATGCTTGGTCGGAGTTTGCTGGATCACCTGCTGCAAGGTGGTCGCAAAGTTCTCAAGGATGACGATGGCCTTGGCGCCGGCGTCTTTGAGCTGATGCTCCAACTCGCGCGGGGTGTACAGCGGGTTGACGTTGACCACCACATAACCAGCACGCAGCACGGCAGCCACCGCCACCGGGTACTGCATCACATTGGGCATCATCAACGCGACGCGGTCGCCCTTCTCCAGCCCCAGGCTTTGCAAATAGGCGGCCAAGGCCCGTGAGGCCTCGTCCAGCTGCGCGAAAGTGATCTGCCGGCCCATCATCTTGTAGGCCGCTTGGCTCGGGTACTTCTTGAACGCCGAGTCCATCATATTCACCAGCGATGGGTACTCTTCGGCGTGGATCTCGGCAGGAACTCCTTCAGGGTAGTTCTTGAGCCAGGTCTTCTGCATGGGTCTTGTCTCCGATCGTTTGGGACGGATTCTCTCCGATGCCAGGCCGCGAATGGCTCAGGGGATTCGATAGCGCAACTAGGGAGCGCACCTTAAAAGTGCATGAGCTGCCCCTGTATCGGGGATCATGCACAGGCACTCACTCCACCGCCTTCACCAAATCCTCCACCACCTTCTTCGCATCGCCAAAGACCATCATGGTCTTGTCCATGTAGAAGAGTTCGTTGTCCAGACCCGCGTAACCCGAGGCCATGGAGCGCTTGTTGACGATGATGGTTTTGGCTTTGTAGGCCTCAAGAATCGGCATGCCGTAGATGGGGCTGCCTTTGACGTGGGCGGCGGGGTTCACCACATCGTTGGCGCCGAGGATGATGGCCACGTCGGCTTGCGCGAATTCGGCGTTGATGTCTTCCATCTCGAACACCTGCTCATACGGCACCTCGGCCTCGGCCAGCAGCACATTCATATGGCCGGGCATGCGGCCCGCCACCGGGTGGATGGCGTATTTGACGGTCACGCCCTTCTCGGTCAGCTTGTGCGCCAGTTCTTTCACCGCATGCTGGGCGCGCGCCACGGCCAGGCCGTAGCCGGGCACGATGATCACGGTTTCGGCATTGCCCAAGATGAAAGCCGCATCGTCGGCGCTGCCGCTCTTGACCGAGCGCTGCACCGCCCCGCCCGCCGAGGCTTCTGCGGCGTCGCCTCCAAAGCCACCCAGGATCACATTGAAGAAACTGCGGTTCATGGCTTTGCACATGATGTAGCTGAGGATAGCACCCGAGCTGCCCACCAAGGACCCAGCAATGATCAGCATGGCGTTGTTCAGCGAGAAGCCGATGCCGGCCGCCGCCCAACCCGAATAGCTGTTCAGCATTGAGACCACCACCGGCATATCGGCACCGCCGATGGGGATGATCAGCAAGACGCCCAGCGCGAAGCCCAGCACAAGAATGGTGATGAAGGCGGCCCAGGATTGGGTTTCCCAGAAGCCGTAGCAACTGATCAGCGCTGCCAAGCCCAGCGCAAGATTGAGCTTGTGCTGGCCGGCAAAGGACACCGGTGCCCCCTGAAAGAGGCGGAACTTGTACTTGCCCGAGAGCTTGCCAAAGGCGATCACCGAGCCGCTGAAAGTGACGGCGCCAATGAAGGCACCCAGCGCCAGCTCGATTCGGTTGCCACCGGGGATGCGCATGCTGCCCGCTGAAGTAATGCCAAAGGCCGCCGGTTCCAACACCGCAGTCGCCGCGATGAAAACCGCCGCCAGGCCGATCATGCTGTGCATAAAGGCGACCAACTCGGGCATCTTGGTCATCTCGACTTTTTGCGCCATATAGGCACCCAAGCCGCCCCCAAGCACCAAGCCGGCCAGCACATAAGTCAAGCCAAAAGCGCTGCCATGGGCCAACTTGACGATCAGCGCGGCCGTGGTCACGGCGGCAATCGCCATGCCGGCCATGCCAAAGAGATTGCCGCGAATCGAGGTGGTCGGATGCGACAAGCCCTTCAAGGCCTGGATGAAGAAGACGCTGGCGACCAGGTACAGCAGGGTGACAAGATTCATGCTCATGGCTTGGCCTCCTCGGACTTCTTCTTGTCCTTCTTCTTGAACATCTCCAGCATGCGGCGCGTCACCAAGAAGCCGCCGAAGACATTCACCGCCGCCAGCGCCACCGCCAGCGTGCCCATGAGCTTGCCCAAATCGGTGACGGTCAAGGCGGCGGCCAACATGGCACCGACGATGACAATGGCCGAGATCGCATTGGTCACAGCCATCAAGGGCGTATGCAAAGCAGGGGTTACCGTCCAGACCACGTGGTAGCCCACATAGATAGCCAGCACGAAGATGATCAGATTGGTGATGGTGGGATCGACAAATTCCATGGCGTCAGGCCTTTCGAGTCACTTCACCGGCCTGGGTCACCAAGCAGGCTGCAACGATGTCGTCATCCATGGGCACTTGGAAAGTGCCCTCCTTGCTGATGACCAGTTTCAAAAAGTCGAGGATGTTGCGGGCATAAAGCGCCGAAGCATCGGCCGCCACCAGGGCCGGCAGATTGGTCTCGCCGACCAAGGTCACGCCATGCTTGACCACTGTGGTGCCGGCCTCGGTCAGCGGGCAGTTGCCGCCGTTCGGCGCGGCCAAGTCCACAATCACCGAGCCGGGCTTCATGCTCTTGACCATGTCTTCGCTGACCAGCACCGGCGCGGCGCGGCCGGGGATCAAGGCGGTGGTGATGACCACATCGGCCTGCGCCACACGCTTGGCCACTTCGACTTTTTGACGGTCCAGCCAGCTCTGCGGCATCGGCCGGGCATAACCGCCCACACCGACGGCGGCTTCTTTCTCCTCATCGGTCTCATAAGCCACATCGATGAACTTGGCGCCCAAGGATTCGACCTGTTCCTTGACCGAGGGCCGCACATCCGAGGCCTCGATCACCGCGCCGAGACGCTTGGCGGTTGCAATCGCCTGCAAGCCGGCCACGCCCACGCCCAAAATGACCACCCGCGCGGCCTTGACCGTGCCGGCCGCCGTCATCAGCATGGGGAAAAAGCGCTGGTATTTGTCAGCGGCAATCATCACCGCCTTGTAGCCGGCGATATTGGCCTGGCTGGACAAGACATCCATGCTCTGCGCCCGCGATGTACGCGGCGCTGCTTCCAGGGCAAAAGAGGTCAACCCTGCCGAAGCCATGGCTTGCAAGCCATCTCGGTCAAAGGGATTGAGCATGCCCACCAAGGCCGTGCCGGTTTTGATCAGGGCCAACTCTTCGGCGTTGGGGCTTTTGACCTTGAGCAGCAAGTCGGCCGCAAAGGCCTGGGCACGATCGACAATCTCGGCGCCGACGGCGGTGTAAGCCTCGTCGGTCACGCTGGCGCCCAAACCGGCGCCGCGCTCGATGCGCAAGACATGACCCTGGGCCTTCAGCTTCTTGACCGTTTCCGGCGTGGCAGCCACGCGCGTCTCTCCGGCCGCACTTTCGCGCGGAACTCCTATCAGCATGGACGTTTCCCTCCTGCGCAGCAATGGCGCCGAACTGTCTTGCAACAAAGGATCATCAAAAGGCGATGCCGCCCCGGATGCTTGCAACGAGCTTACACAATAGAGCCGCTATGTGACACCCGGGCATCCCTGGGGAACAAGGAGTCGTGAATGTCAAACAACAGCGAACGCTGGAAGCCAGCGGTCACCGTCGCCGCGGTGATTGAAGACCGTGGGCGCTTTCTGTTAGTAGAAGAAGAAACCCCCGAGGGCCTGCAGCTGAACAACCCGGCAGGCCATCTGGACCCGGGGGAATCGCCCATGCAAGCGGTGGTGCGCGAAGCCTTGGAAGAGACCGCCCGACACTTCCTGCCCGAGGCTTTGCTGGGCATTTATATGGCCCGCTTCGTGCGCCCGGCACGATTAGAGGATGTCACCTATGTGCGTCTGGCCTTCACCGGAACGGTGGGTGAGGCCATTGCCGGCCAGGCCTTGGACCGCGGCATTGTGCGCACGGTGTGGATGACAGCCGAAGAATTGCGCGCCAGCGCCCCTCGGCATCGCAGCCCTTTGGTCTTGCGCTGTGTAGAAGACCATCTGAGCGGGCGCCGCCTGCCGCTGGAGGCGATTCAGGTCGATGCCTCGCTGTATGCGCCCTTGATCAAGTCGAACTAGCGGCGGCCGGGCCTGCTTGCAAGCCCTCAAGTCGCTGGGCCAAGCCGGCATACATCTCATCAAAGAGCGCAAACTTGCGCTTCACCTCGGCGCGCTTCTTCGAGGCCACCTCGGCCAAATCAGGCGCCGGCACCTCGGCGCAGCGCAGCTCGAACTGGCGCGAATCGCCTTGGGTGGCCCCCAACTCGGTCCACATCGTGTCGTAGTCAGACGTGATCTTGCGGCGACGCCAAGGGTTCAGCGCGATGCGCTCGCGGTTGCTGATCAAGAGCAGCTTCTCGCAGCCCATCAAGAGCCCGATTTGACGCACCGCCTGCACCAAGACGGCCGAAGGCCGCGCACCGTAAAAGTCGCGCGTGGCCTTCTTCACCGCCTCGCGCGCACCGTCGGAATTGCCGCCTTGCAAACGGCCAATGGCCACACAAGGACGTCCCTGGCGCTGCAAAAACAAGAAGGAGGCGTTGAACACCATCTCGGTGCCCAGCATCAGGCGCAAACACAGCTCGCCTTCGCGGTGGCCTTCGTGCACGGCGGACAGCTCCAGCTGAAACTTCTCGCCCGATTTGCCCTCGAACTCACACAGGGTCTGGTTCTGCAAAGCCGAGGCGGCCAAGAGATCGGACCAGCCATGATTGATCAAAAAGCTGTAATGCTCGATCAACAGATCCACCCGGCTGGCGCAGCCCAGCTGGGTCGAGAAATAGGGTCGGTAGATCTTGGTCAGCAGCTTGGGGTGCACGCTCAAGGCGCCGCCCAGCATTGGGTGTTGATCCACAAAGGCCAGCCAGCGGCGGGTGGACTCCGGGTGCAGCAGCGCGCCGGCGTAGATCTTGGCCTTGTCCTTGAAGCCAATGCGCTCCCCCAGCGCGGAGATTCGCGAGGCTATCTTTAAGGGGCGCTGGGTCATGGGGCTGGGCTCGGTGGCTGGGCGCAAAAGACGCGCCTAAGGAAAGTGGCGCGATTGTAGAAGCAGGGGTCACGGCGCAAAGGCGCAGCCCATGCGGGACAATTCAGGCCATGAACCACAAGCAACGCATCGTCGTCGGGCTCTCCGGCGGCGTGGACTCCGCCGTCACCGCCTACCTCTTGAAAAAACAGGGCCATGAGGTGGTCGGCATTTTCATGAAGAACTGGGAAGACGACGACAGCGATGACGAGAACGGCAAGTACTGCTCGTCCAATATCGACTTCGTTGATGCGGCCGCCGTGGCCGATGTGATCGGGATCGAGATCGAGCATGTCAACTTCGCCGCCGACTACAAAGACCGGGTCTTTGCCGCATTTCTGAGCGAATACCAGGCCGGGCGCACCCCCAACCCCGACATCCTGTGCAATGCCGAGATCAAGTTCAAAGCTTTTCTCGACCATGCGATGCGCTTGGGCGCCGACAAGATCGCCACCGGCCACTATGCGCGCGTCCGCGAGTTCGAAGGTCAAACCCAGTTGTTGAAAGGCGTGGACAACAGCAAGGACCAAAGCTACTTCTTGCACCGCCTGAACCAGGCTCAGCTGGCCAAGACCTTGTTCCCGGTGGGCGAGCTGCACAAGACCGAGGTGCGCCGCATTGCCGAAGAAATCGGTCTGCCGAATGCGAAGAAGAAAGACTCCACCGGCATTTGCTTCATCGGCGAGCGGCCATTCCGGGAGTTTTTGAACCGCTATCTGGCCCACAAGCCCGGCCCCATCAAAGACGAACGCGGCCGCAAGCTGGGCGAGCATCTGGGCCTGTCCTTCTACACCTTGGGCCAGCGTCAGGGCCTGGGCATTGGCGGGGTCAAAGAAAAAGGCGCGGCGCGCGGCGGCGGCGATCACTCGCCCTGGTTTGTGGCGCGCAAAGACATGGCGAACAACACGCTCTATGTGGTGCAAGGCCATGAGCACCCCTGGCTGCTGAGCCAAAGCCTGATCGCCGATGACATCGCTTGGACCAGCGCGCCGCCCAAGTTCGGCGGTTTCGGCGCCAAGAGCCGCTATCGCCAAGCCGATGCGGCCTGCGCCTTCTCGCCCGACACCCCGGTGCCCGGGCAGTTCCGGCTTGACTTTGCCCAAGCGCAGTGGGCCGTCACGCCGGGCCAAAGCGCGGTGCTGTATGACGGCGAGGTTTGTTTGGGCGGCGGCGTGATCGCTCAGGCCATACCCTTAGACAAGGGGTCAGCATGACCAAGGGCACGGGTCAGCAGCCACGGGCTGTGGCACCCTTGCCGACCCTTTCAGCCTAGCCGCCCCGCTCCCTCTTTTGAACACGCTCGATCGCCAGCTTGACCGCATCGCCCAACCCGGCGTGGTGCTGCGCATTGCCGTGTTGGCCGTCTGCCTGCTGGAGCTGACGGCCACGGTGGCCAGCCTGCTGGGCTATCGCAGCGATGCCTATGACGGTGCGGTGGCCGCGATCTATCTGCGCCTGGGCGGAGCCAGCAATGACCCGCAGCTGTTGATCGGCTGCTTCGCGCTGGTGCTCTTGTTCGCCTGGGCTTACTGGCGGCTGGCTGTCATCGGCAGCGCCGATCAGCCGCCCCGCCATGCCTTGACGCGCCTCGTCTTGATTGATGTGCTGGCGATCTGCGTGACCCCGGGCCTTCCTTTCTTGGTCACCGCGCTGGCCGCCGTGGTCTTGCCCTCGCGCGCGGCCTTCCTCTTCGGACTGGCGCAGATCGGCGTCAGCCTACTCTTGAACGCCCTGTTGCCGCTGGCCGAGCCGGTGGCCGCCAGCGGACCCTCGGCGATTCCGGCCTGGCTGGATGGACTGGGCCTGGTGATGGCCATGGTGGCCCTGCATGGCATGGCTTTTGGCCTGGGCCGCATGGCCGCCGCCGAGGCCGAGAAGCGCCGCTGGCTGCAGGTAATGCTGGCCGAACGCATGAGTGCCGAGCAATTGCAGGCCGAGCAGCTGCGCTACAGCGAACGCACCCTGATGGCGCGCGAGCTGCACGATGTGGTGGGCCACCATCTGACCGCGCTCAATCTGCAGCTGCAGCTGGGCGGCGCCCTTTTGCACCGAGGCAAGACCGAGGGCGCCGGCCAGGCGGTGGAAAAGGCGCGCGAGTGCGCAGCCCAGCTGCTGGCCGATGTGCGCGAAGCGGTGTCGCAACAACGTGGCTCCCAGCGCATTGACCTCAGCGCCGCGCTGCAAGCCCTGGCCGAAGGCATTGCGCTGATCCGCATCGAACTCGACATCGCCCCCGCCGCGCGCGACCTCAGCCCGCGCGTCGCTCATGCGCTCTTGCGCTGCGTGCAAGAGGCGGTCACCAATAGCGTGCGGCATGCGCAAGCGTCCCGGGTTCACATCGGCTTGAGCGTGCAAACGCGACCGGACGGCAACGCTGCCGAAGAGATCCGCGTCAGCATCGACGATGATGGCAAAGGCGCCCCCCGCCTGACCCCGGGCAATGGCTTGCAAGGCATGGCCGAACGGATGGCCGAGTTGGGCGGCAGCATGCAAGTGCTGCGCAACCAGCCCGGCTTCAAAATTGAACTGCGCTGCCCAAGGACTGTATGAAAACCACTGAAATCAAACTGCTGCTGGTGGAAGACCAGCAACTGGTGCGCGAAGCCTTGAAGGGCTTGCTGGCCCTCAGCGATGAAATCCGCATCGTCGGCGAGGCCTGCGACGGCGCCGAAGCCTTGGAGCAAATCACCTCCTTGGGCCTGGAGCAAATGCCCGATGTGATCCTCTCGGACATGCGCATGCCGCGGCTCGACGGCCTGGGCCTGATCCGCGCCCTGGCGGCGCGCGCGCTGAATGTGCCGGTGGTGCTGCTGACCACGTTTGACGACTCCAGCGCCTTTGACGAAGCGGTGCGCTCCGGTGCACGCGGCTTCTTGCTCAAGGCCATCAGCCCCGACACCTTGCTGCAAGCGCTGCGCGACGTGGCCGATGGCGGCACCGCGCTGCGCCCCTCGCTGACCACCCGCATGGAGCGCCCGGTCAAAGAAGGCGAGCGCGCCTTTGTGGCGACCGAGCAGCCCGATCCGCTCTCGCCCAAAGAGCTGCAGGTCTTGCGCCTGGTGGCCAGCGGCCGCAGCAATACCGAGATTGCCGCCTTGCTGGGCAATAGCGAAGGCGTGATCAAGAACCACTGCTCGGCCATCTTCTCCAAGATGGGCGTGCGCGACCGCACCCAGGCGGTGCTGCGCGCGATTGACCTCGGCTGGATTTGAAGGACGCAGGCTGTTCGCGCGGCGGCCGATTGACTTGCCGACCGCAAGCTACAAAACCTGAATATTTTCGGGCCTCAGGCGATTCAACGCGGCGGCTGCCAAGCCTCTTCCGCCACTCGCCCCAGATTCATCACCCAATAGCGCTGAAAGCGCCCGGGGCCGAGCACACAGGCCATGCCCACCTCGGTGAACTCGACCTGCATCAAATTGTCGCAATGCTTGGCACTGGTGGCCCAGGTTTGCAAGACCTCCTCCAGACTCTCTTGTCCGGCTGCCAGGTTCTCGCCGGCGCGCTGAGCCGCGTAGCCATTGCGCCGCAGGCGCTCCCGCAATCCTGTGCCCTGCGGGCTCAGGTGGCGGAGTTCATCACCTTGCGACAGATCCGCCGCATGCCGGCGCGCCGAACTGGCCAGACGCGCATCCCAGCGCAAAGGACCACCGGCCGCACGCATGGCGCCGCCACAGGTCCGCGTTTGGGCGCGCAAAGCATTCAGCGTTTCGAGCACCCGCTGCGGCACGACCTGAGCGTCGCAGCCGGCAGCCGCTTCTTGGCCCATTTCCGAGGCACCCGAGGCGCCCGAGGCGCTCAAAGGCGATCCGCCAACAGCCATCAGCAAGGGCAAGACACACCGCAGAGAAAAAATTCTGAACACCATCAATAGCGCTTGAACAACCGACGAGCATCCTACCCGCAAGGCTGAAACACCCGGTGCAGAACACCCGAGCAAAACTGTGCACAATCCGCCTAACCTCGAATTCAAGGCAACGCTGACACCATGGCAGACGCAAACCCCTCCTCGCTGGGCCAATTGAAGATCGACCGCCAGACGACCGGCTTGAAACGCCGTCGCAAGACTTGGCCGCTTTGGTTGGGCGGGGCCCTGGGGCTGGCCGTGGCCGCGATGGTGTTGAAGCCCTCCAAGCCCGAAGTGCAGGCCAGCACCGTGCTGCAAAGCTACCCCTCGCAGCAATACCTGCAGCTCACCGCCTCCGGCTATGTGGTGGCCCAGCGTCGCGCTGCCGTGGCCTCCAAGGGCAGCGGTCGCTTGGTCGAGTTGTATGTGCGCGAGGGCAGCCTGCTGAAGAAGGGCGACCTCATCGCCAAGCTCGACGCCAGCGATGTGCAAGCCGCCATCGGCACCGCCCTGGCCGGGGTGCGCCAGGCCGAGGCTGGCCAGCGTCAAGCCGAGGCTCAGGCGCGCCAAGCCCAAGTCGAGTTTGCCAATGCCGAGGCCGAGATGCAGCGCAGCAAGAGTCTGCAAGCGCAAGGCTTTGTCTCGGCCCAGGCCTTGGACGCCAACCAGCGCCGGCTCGACAGCGCCCGCGCCGCCCAGGCCGCCGCCCAGGCCAGCATTGCGCAAGCGCAGGCCTCGCTGGCCCAGGCGCAGGCAGTGCTGAACGTGCAAAACGTCAACCGCGACTACACCGAGATCCGGGCGCCCTTTGACGGCGTGGTGCTGAACAAAAACGCCAATGTCGGCGACATGATCACGCCCTTCTCCAATGCCAACGGCTCCCAAGGTGCGGTGGTCACCATGGCCGATCTGAGCACGCTGGAGGTCGAGGCCGATGTCTCGGAGGGCAGCTTGGCCAAAGCGACCAAGGGCCAACCGGTCGAGATCACGCTGGACGCCCTGCCCGAGATGCGCTTCACTGGCCAGGTGGCCGGCATCGTGCCCACGGTGGACCGCGCCAAGGCCACCGTCATGACCAAGGTGCGCTTTGACAAGCTGGACCATCGCATCTTGCCGGAAATGAGCGCCAAGGTGAGCTTCTTGTCTCAAGCCGCCAGCGCCGCCGATCAAAAGCCGGTCCTTGCCGTCAACCCCAAGGCCTTGCTCGAGAAAGACGGCAAGCAGTGGCTCTTCCGTATTCAGCGCGAGGGCGAAAAAGAAGTGGTCGAGGCGGTGGAAGTCAAGGCCGGACGCAAGCTGGGCGATGTGCTTGAAGTGAGCGGCGCCGTCAAATCGGGCGAACGCATTGTCTTGGCGCCCTCTGACAAACTGAAGTCTGGTCAGCAAGTCAGCTTGGCGACCAAGTAAGCCCATGAGTGACGCCCTGATCAAGATCCGCGATCTGTCCAAGGCCTATCAGCGCGGCGGCCAGGACATCCCGGTGCTGCTGGACATTCAGCTCGATGTACCGGCCGGCGACTTTGTGGCGCTGATGGGCCCCAGCGGCTCGGGCAAGAGCACCTTGCTGAACCTGATCGCCGGTATCGACCAGCCCAGCAGCGGCCGCATCGAGATTGGCGGCATCGACATCGCCACCTTGAGCGAAAGTCAGTTGGCCGATTGGCGCGCCCACAATGTTGGTTTCATCTTTCAGTTCTACAACCTGCTGCCAGTATTGACAGCGCTGGAGAACGTGGAGCTACCGCTGCTGCTGACCGGCTTGTCGGCACGCCAACGACGCGCGCACGCCGAGGCCGCGCTGGAGATGGTCAAGCTCACCGATCGAATGGATCATTACCCGAACGAACTCTCCGGCGGCCAGCAGCAGCGGGTGGCGATCGCACGCGCCCTGGTCAGCGACCCGATGCTGATCGTCGCCGACGAGCCCACCGGCGACCTGGATCGCACGACCGGCGGCGAAGTGCTGGACCTGCTCGATGAGCTGAACCGCAATCTCGGCAAGACCATCGTCATGGTCACCCACGACCCGAAGGCCGCTGCTCGCGCCCGCCGCATGGTGCATTTGGAAAAAGGCGTGCTGGTCAGCGAAGAAGAACTGGCCCGCCAAGGCTGAAGAAGTCCTCACGAGCGCCGCACCGATGTTCCTCTTCAAGCTGCTGCTGAAAAACGCCTTTCGCCACAAGCTGCGCACCCTGCTGACGCTGGTGGGTCTGGTGGTGGCCATCTGCGCTTTTGGCCTGCTGCGCACCATCATCGACGCTTGGTACGCCGGCGTGGAAGGCTCCAGCAGCACCCGCTTGGTGACCCGCAGCGCCATCTCGCTGACCTTCCCCTTGCCGATGAACTACGGCCAGCGGCTCAAGGGCATCGAAGGCGTCAACAGCATCAGTTGGTCCAACTGGTTTGGCGGGGTCTACATCTCCGAGCGCAATTTCTTCCCGCAGTTTGCCGTCGACCCGGTCAGTTATCTGGCGCTCTACCCCGAGTACCGTTTGAAAGACGAAGAACGGCTGGCCTTTTTGCGCGACCGCCAAGGCGCCATCGTCGGCCGCAAGCTGGCCGACAAATTCGGTTGGCAGGTGGGCGACCAAATCCCGATTCGCGGCACCATCTACCCCGGTACCTGGACCTTCACCCTGCGCGGCATCTGGGACGGCGCCGAGGCCAAGACCGATGAAAGCCAGCTGCTGTTTCACTGGAGCTTTTTGAACGAGTCGATTCGCAAGCGCGCACCCGGCCGGGCTGACTTTGTCGGGGTCTACATCCTCGGCATCAATGAGCCGCAAAACGCCGCGCTGGTGTCGCAGCGGGTCGACGCGAACTTCAAGAACTCACTGGCCGAAACCCTGACCGAAACCGAGTCCGCTTTTCAGCTCAGCTTTGTCTCCATGAGCGAGGCCATCCTGATCGCGATCGAAGCGGTCAGCTACATCATCGTCGTCATCATCATGGCGGTGATGGCCAACACCATGACCATGACCGCCCGAGAGCGGCTGGCCGAGTACGCCACGCTCAAGGCGCTGGGCTTTGCACCCGGTTTTGTGGTGAAGCTCTTGTTTGGCGAAAGTTTGCTGATTGCCTTGCTGGGCGGCCTGGCCGGCTTGGCGCTGACGCTGCCACTGGCAGCCGGCTTCGCCAAGGCAGTGGGCACGCTGTTCCCGGTGTTCCAGGTGTCATCGCTGACCATGAGTTTGCAGATCCTGGCGGCGCTGATTGTGGGCGCGGTGGCCGCTGCCTGGCCTGCGTGGAAGATGAGTCGCATCGACATTGTTCAGGGCCTGAGGCACGTGGCATGAAGGCAATTCCGCTGTCCTACATCGCCCGCAACCTCTGGGTGCGCCGCGTCACCACCTTGCTGACCGCCGGCGGCATGGCCTTGGTGGTCTATGTGTTTGCCACCGTCTTGATGATGAGCGAGGGCATTCGCGCCACCCTGGTCGCCACCGGGCAAGGCGACAATGTGATCGCACTGCGCAAGGGCGCAGGCGCTGAGATCAACAGCGCCATTGAGCGTGGCCAAGCGGCCATCTTGGAAGGCCTGCCCGGCATCGCCACCGATGCCAGCGGCCAGCCCCTCGTCACCAAAGAACCCGTGGTGCTCAACAACCTGCCCAAGCGCGGCAGCGGCAAACCCAGCAATGTGACGGTACGCGGCACCAGCGAACGCGGCCTGCAACTGCGCCCCCAGGTGCAATTGGTCGAGGGCCGCATGTTCCGCCCCGGCACCTCGGAGATCATCACCGGCCGCGCCATTGCCAAAGGCTTTGTCGGCGCCGGCCTGGGCGAAACGCTGCGATTTGCTGGGCGCGACTGGACGGTGGTGGGCGTGTTTGACGCCGGCCGCACCGGCTTTGACTCCGAGATCTGGGGCGATGCCGAGCAAATGCTGCAAGCCTTTCGCCGCAATGCCTTTTCCAGTGTGGTGTTCCGTTTGGCCGACGCAAGCCAGCTGGAAGCCATCAAGACCAAGTTGGCGGACGACCCGCGCATCACCGTCGAATTGAAGCGTGAAACCGTTTTCTACGCCGAGCAAAGCGAGGCGTTGGCCAAGTTCATCAGCATCCTGGGCACCTCGCTCTCGGTGATCTTCTCGATCGGCGCCATCGTCGGCGCCATGATCACCATGTTCGCCGCCGTGGCCTCGCGCATCGGCGAAATCGGCACGCTGCGCGCCCTGGGCTTTCAGCGCAGCGCGGTGCTCTTGGCCTTCATGGGTGAGTCCCTGCTGCTATCGCTGGTGGGCGGCATCATCGGGCTGGGCTTTGCTTCGCTGATGCAAACGGTCAACATCAGCACCACCAATTTCCAGACCTTCTCGGAACTGGCGTTTCAGTTCAAGCTGACGCCGGCCATCGTCTGGCAGACGCTGCTGTTCTCGCTGTTCATGGGTTTTGTCGGCGGTTTCATCCCAGCCTGGCGTGCAGCAAGGTTGAAGATCGTCGATTGCTTGCGGGCCGCTTGAGCCTTGCCATGGCAGCACCGCTTGCCAAGCCGAGCGGTCTGAGCCAGCATGTCGACATGCACCACCCCACACTCACCCCACTTCGAAGCCCGCTTCAACGCACCTTGCACCGATTGCTGGGCGTTGGCGGCCTGTGCCTTTTGTTCGCAGCCACGGCTTGCGCGGAGGATCCGATGAAGACTAGCAAACCCCAGGTCTCCAAGGAGAAGAGCGCGGCGCCCGCCAGCGCTGCCCAGCTGTGGGCGCAGATTCAGGCGGAAGTGGGCGACGCCGCCTGTGACGGCCCGCAGCAATGCCACAGCATCGCCGTCGGCGCCAAGGCCTGCGGCGGGCCCGATGCTTATCTGGCCTGGTCCAGCAAGCGCAGCAACGAGAAAAAACTCAGGTCGCTGGTGGAGCAGCATGCGGCGGCGCGCAAGGCGGAAAACGAGGCCAGCGGCATGATGTCCGATTGCAGACTGGTGACCGACCCCGGCGCCAGCTGTCAAGCCGGACGCTGCACGCTGCTGCCGGCCTCGGCGCTGGGCTCGTCGCTCGCCAAGTAAGGACTGGCCTGCCCCTCCTGGCAGCGATCAAATAAAAAAAGGGCTGCGGCATTTGCCGCAGCCCTTTCTTAACTCAGCCCTCGCTCACGCGCTGGCCGAATCAAGCTCCATCGTGATCAGTCAACCAGGACCGGTGCAGGACGCGAGCTGGTCGCGACCGGCAGCGGATCATTGGTGTTGACTTCCAACAAGGTCGTGGCTTGCACCGTGCCGCCGGACACATAGCTCAGAGCACCCAAGTGACGCTTGCCAGCGGCCAAACCGGACCAGCTCATGGCCACCGAAGCGGTACCACCGGTGAAGACGCGGCTTGGCAACACGGTCTTGAAGTTGCCGGCCACTTCCTCGGTGCCCACCACCCAGCTGGACATGGTGTAGTTCACGCGGCTCAGGCCGTTATCGCTGCCGTAGCCCGCGACGCAGACCTTGTAGGTGCCCGCCACCGGATTGGTGATGGTGACCATTTCGTTAGAGCCGGCCCGCAAGCTGGACCACAGACGAGTGTTGGCACCGTTGATGACCACGATGTCCAGATCGTTACCGCCGCCTTGGGTGGTCTCGGCATCGTAGGTGGCGAAACGTGCCACCATCGTGCCAGCCGGCACCACCACATCGTGGCGCGTCACACCCGGATTGTTGCCAGCCAAGCAAGCGTTAGCAATCTGAATGTTGGTTTCGATCGTGCCATTGCTGCCCACGATGTTCACCGCGCCGTTCGTGCCGGTGGCCGCCTTGAGGCCACCCTTCACGCCCTGCAGAGCGCCAGCAAAGCCGGTGCCGATGGTGAACAACTTGCTGCCGGTTGTGGCCTCGCTGTAAACCGAGCCGATGGCGGCGATCCGGCTGCCACGCACCGTCAAGGGGCTACGCACCTTGCGAACACCATCTTCCCAGGTCAAGGAACCGTAAGCCCAGGTGTCCACCGGCGCGGTCGTGCGGGTCAGCCTGACCGTGTAGGTCTGCTTGGCGCCGGGTTCGATGGTGAAGCTGGCGGGTGTGACCACCACATCGAAACCAGTAGGGGCCACAACCTTGGCGGTGTAGGTCGCGCTGGCGCCGCCGACATTGGTGACGGTACGCGTCAGGGTCTGGGTGCCCAACACATTGCCGGCCGTCAGAGAAGCCAGGTTCAGGTTCTGAGGCGCGATCATGCCCACGGCTTGGCAAGTCGAGGCAGGGTACACGCCCGCATTGATGCCGCACAGGAAGCGTGCGTAGTCGACCTCACCCGCGTCATAAACCAGACCTGGGTCGGTGGCCTTGTTCGGGTCCACATGACCAGCACCCTGGCCCCAAGGCAGGCGGCCGGAAGTCCGGGCGCTGCTGTCCCAAGCCATGGTGCCATTCAAGCCATCGGAGAAGGTGTCGTAGGCCGTGGTCATCAAGGCCGACTTGATCATCGCCGGGGTCCAGTCGGGGTGCTGCTGCTTGAGCACCGCAGCCAAGCCGGCCACATGAGGGCTGGACATGGAGGTGCCGGTGTACAGCGCCCAAGCCTGGGTGGCGGTGATGCCGCTGGCGGCCAGCGCATCGCGTTCCGCTGCGGTCAAATTGGGCGACACGGTGGCCAGAATGTCGGTTCCTGGAGCCGTCAGATCGGGCTTCAGGATGTTGGCATTGGCCACATTCGGTCCGCGTGACGAGGAACCGTTCATCACCGGCGCGTTGACATTCGGGTCAACGATGATGCGAGTGTTGCCCAGGCCAGCGGTACCCGAGGCGTTCGCGGCAAGATAGTTCTTGACCGTTTGGCCGTCCGCCTGGCTCAGGTGCACGGTCGACAACGAATGAGGCGCGTTGATGACACTCTGATTACCGCCGGTCATATTAACGATGATCACACCGGCCGCACCGGCCGTTTTGCCATTGGCGCTCTTGTTGACCAAGGCGTTGCCGCCACGGTCGCACACGAGCACCTTGCCTGCGACCTTGGCCGGATCCAACAAGGGGGATGCGCCGTCCGCAGCACCAAAGCAAAGCGCCAGGTTGGCAGCATTGGCGCCCGACAGGCCAGCGTCCTTGGCCAAGATCAGCTGAGCAGGCGCGGTGCTGGCGTTGCTGGAAGCGCCTTGCAGCTTGGTGTCGTTGCCCAGGGTCACATCGCCGGCAAACAGACGGTTGTGGGTGGAGTTGCCGACGCTGGCATGCCAGGGACCCAGATTGGCGGTGGGCGCAGGCGTGTTTGCCGTTGGGCCCGAGTTGCCGGCCGAGGCCGACACGAAGATACCCGCGTTCGACGCACCCAGGAAGGCCAAAGTCGAGGCGTCGGTGAAGCTGCCGCCGCCGGCCGTGGGGCCGATCGAGTAGTTCAGGACATGAACGCCGTCCTTGATAGCAGCATCAACCGCGGCAATGGTGCTGGAACTGGCGCAACCCTGGCCACCCCAGCACACCTTGTAGCTGGCCATGCGGGCACGGGGCGCCATGCCGGACACATTGCCCAGGGAGATACCTTGCTGAACCACCGGCACGCCGCCATTGCCACCTGCGGTCGAGGCGGTGTGGGAGCCGTGGCCGCCGCGGCCGATCTCGGTGGCATCGCGACCGGAGCGGAACTCGCCGGCGATCAGCGTTTGATCCGGCGTTTGCAGGAAGTGGCGGATACCGATCAGCTTGTTGTTGCAAGCATCGGCGTTGAGGCCTTCGCCCACCACGCACTCACCCTTCCAGCCTTCTGGCGGCGCGTCATACACCAGGGTGCCGCTCTTGTCATGCGTAGGACGGCCTTCGGCATCCACGCGGTCAGCAAAGCTGGGGCTTTCGGGCCAGATGCCGCTGTCCAGCATGCCGATGATGATGCCTTCGCCGGCCTTGCTCTGGCCGCCGGACTTGGCCCACAGGCCCACGCCGGGCTTGTCGATACCCAAGAAAGTCGGGGTGAAGCTGGTGTCGAGCTGATGGATTTCATCGGCCGAGACATTGGCCACACCGCTGTTCTTCTTCAGCGCACGGGCTTCGTCATCGGTCAACATGGCCGCGAAGCCGTTGAATGCCAACTGGTACTTGTGCGAGATATTGGCGGGGTTGACCGATGCCAAGACATTCGCTTGCTGGGTTTCCAGATAGCTGATGTAGGCCTGCACATCGGAGGCGTTCACATCCAGGCGCTGCCCGGCCGCGGGCTTGGTGGCCTGCAGTCCGGCCACACCGCCTGTGTAGGAGGCAACGGGTGGCGCCACCAGTTGCACGATGTAAGAGCGACGGACCTCTTGAGCCTGGCTGGACAGGGCCAAGCTGCTCATCAAGGCCAACACGGCCAGCGATGCGGGGCGGAGTTTTCTCGAAATGCTCATTGTGTGATTCCTAGTCTTGTTCAGTTCAAATTGCTTGTGGCAATACAAGGGAACGAAAAACCAACCTCAAACGGACTTGCGACGACGGCCGGCAAAGAACATGCCGCCCAAGCTGGCCGCGACCAGCGCCAAGCTGGCAGGCTCAGGGATGTCATAGCTGATGTTGTCGATCGCAAACTGGGCTTGGCCCATGGTCAGATCACTGACCGACGAGCAATCACCTTGTTCGGTGTACAGGCAAGCCTTGAATGTGAAGGAAGAGTAGTGGTTGTTTGAAAACGCACCCAGGTTCCAGTTGCTGAATTCGTATTTGCCGTTGGCGTTTTGCAGACCAAAGTCTTGGGAGACGGTGGTGCCATCATCGGCAATCACCATCAACTGACCGACCGAGAATCCGACCAGGCCGTCGACCGGCAGCACAAAGCCGAAATCCAGGCTGCGCAGGTAGGCACGGCGTTCCGTCTGCAGGGTCAGCGAGCCATCGTTCAGGCCCACGTAATAGTTGCTGGCGTTGCCGACCGGGCAAGCAGTAATGGTGCATGAGAATGGATCGCTGCCATTGACGATGACACCGCCCTCGCCCACGGTCAAGCGCTGTTGGCCAAGGTTGAAGCTTTCGCCATTGCCATAGACGTTGGTATTGCCCTCAAACGTCACCACACCGGCCGAAGCCATCGAGCAGGCGGCCGCGGCCGCAATTGCCAAACTCAGTTGAACAAACTTCTTCATGTCTTGCCCTCTTTACCAATGGTTTTGGTGTTGCACACCGCGGTTTGGACCTTGAACCGACTTGGTGGTTACCAGAAGTCTTGGGTCCGGTGAATCAAGCCATGACGGGATGATGAATCCATGCCTTGGCGCGAGTGACCCATTCTCTGGATGTAAAGAACTCACACCATCCCAACTTGCCCGGCCCCCAGGTCGGGGGGGTCTAGGGAATCCCCGGAGCCGGGCGTCACGTTCAGCATCAACGAATGAGTTAGCCCATCGGTGGATTTTTGGGGCTGAGGGCCGGAAATCGGTGATTCTTTGCCCTCGACGGAACGGGCCCGACCTGTGTTCTTGCCCGGTGAAGCTTGATTCCCCGAATCAAGAAGCACGCCCACACAGAGGCGACCGACTCCGCCGATCTGGGCGGTCGACCTCGCCCAAGTCGGCGAAGGGCTGCGCAGCCCCACCCCCGACTAAGGGAGTGGCGCGGAGGCCGCACTGGCGGCGGGGCTGGCTTTTTCGGCGGCAAGTTCCGCATCGGCCCGACTCTGTGCGGTGGCGGCGGCGAAGATCCAGTCTTGCGCCAAGCGCACCGAGCTGCCATCGGGCTGCGATTGGCGCAACAAAGGTGTCTCTGAGCGGCTGTGCACCGCATTGAAGGCGCGCGGGTTGGCCGTGTCGGCCACCAGGGCCCAGTCGGGCTTGCCGGTGAAAGGGTCGGCGTACAGGCGCCGCAGGTGGTGGCGGGTTTTGGCGCCACGCCGGTCTTCCAAGAGGTCTTGCAGACTCAGCGGATATTGCTCGCCCGGGGTGGCAGAAACCTTGGAGTAGCTCAGGATCGCCCGCGCGATTTCACCGCCACGGAACTCCAGCTCACGCTCGCGTTCACGCTGTGCGGCCAAGCTCCAGCTCTGACCCAAGGCGGCCAAGGCCGCCGCGGTGAGGGCAACAAAAAACAGCACAAAGAGATAGCTGAAGCCGGCCTGCCGGGCGCTCATGGCGGCCTGCGGCGAAGCCAAGGTCGCACTCAACTTCTCACCCCGCATCATGCTTACCAATCGGCAAACAAGCGCCCGTCGCTGGCACGACCCGCGGCGCCGCTGCGAACGTCGTAGACCTGGCCGGTGGCCAACGCATCAGGCGGTGGCGCCAGCAGCACCCAGGCCTCACGGTTGCCGGTCAGCGGGTCCTCGGGAATCTCTCGGATGTATCGCGCGCTGACCAGCTCTTCCAAGGAGTCGGGATAACGCCCTTTGTCGGCGGCATATTGATCCAGCGCGTCGCGCATCACCGTCAGTGAGGTCCGCAAGGTGGTTTCGCGCGATTTCTGCAAGCTATTGAAGTAACGCGGTGCCGCGATGGAGGCCAACAAGGCGACGATGGCCATCACCACGATCAGCTCAATCAAGGTGAATCCTGCGGCACGACGCCAAGCGCCGGTTTTTTCGTTCAGGTTTTGCTTCAACATCAAGCCAGCCTCACCAATCGCGGTAGCGCGTACCGTCAAGCGCTCGGCCCTCGGAACGCGAGTAGACATCAAACACATCTTTGCCGGCGCGCGGTTCATCCGGCGGGCTGTCGGCGGCGCGCAGCCCCCAGGTCTCGGCGGGCTCCAGCGTCGCATTGGCAAAGGGATCGCGCGGCAGGCGTCGCAAGAAGTACTGCTTCTTGCCGTCCGCGGTTTTGGCATCGACCACGCCGCTCACCAAGACTTGCAAATTGGGCGGGTAGCCGCTTTCGTCCGCCGCGACCTTCACATGCCCCGCCTCCGCCGCTTTTTTGTAGGCATCGATGGCGCCGCGCAGCGTGCGCAAGCTCATGCGCAGCTCATGCTCCTTGGCTCGCTTGACCGACATCTCCAGCATCGGGCGCGCCGCGCCCGCCAGCATGGCCATGATGGCCAGCACCACCAGCATCTCGATCAGGGTAAAACCGGCCCGCCGGTTCTTGAACCCGTGTGGACGCATTTGCATCAATCGTCCTGCGTTCAGCGGGGAGCATCCACGGTGAACAGGCCCGAGCCTTCGGCGCGCACCGTGACCGACTCACCATTCAAGCCGCTGCCCGACAAAGCCCCCAGACCGATGCTGAGCACCTGCCCATTCGCAGCAGGCAGGGCTCGCAGCACGACCGAGCGTTCGCCGCGCGCCAGCAGTTCCACCGACAGGCGACCATTGGAGGCCGAAAGCCCGGGGGAGGCCGGCTGCAGTTTGCTGGCGTCAAACTCCAGTTCACCCTTGACGCTGAAGCCACTGTCATTGCGCAGGCTGATGGACACCGTGCCGCCGGCCTGAACCTTGGGGCTGACATCCATATAGATCACTGCTTCGCTGGGGGCTGCCGGCGCAGCCGACGCATCGCTCGATCCCGGCGCGGTCATCGCGTTGGATGCCGCTGGGCCAGGGACGGCCAGGCGCGCACCGGGATTGCCAGAAGGCCCAACGCCCGCCTTCGCATTCGGCTTGAGCAGGCTGCTGAAAGCGCCCGGCGAAGCATCGGTGCCGCCGGCCAAACGGGTCAGCCCGGCATCCGGCAGGGCCAGATTGCGCACGATGCGCGGCGTGATCAAGAGCACCACCTCGGTCTTCTTGCGGTCATCGGTGCGCACGCCGAACAAGCTGCCCAAGACCGGAATCTCCGACAGGCCGGGCACGCCCGAGGCTGAGCGACGGTCTTCATCATTGATCAAGCCGGCCAAGACCTGGGTTTCGCCGTCGTTCAGGCGCAGCGTGGTGCCGGTCTGGCGGGTGCCGATCTCATAGGCGGTGGTGCCGCCAGGGCCTTGCACCTGGCGGATCAGATTGCTGACCTCCAGGCCGACCTTGATGACCACATCGTTGTCGAGCTGGATGGTCGGCTCCACATCCAGCTTCAGACCCACATCCAGATAGCTGACCGAGGCCGCCACCGAGGTGCTGCCGGTGAAGTTGGTGGTGGTGGTGAAGACCGGCACCTTCTGGCCGATGTGCACCTTGGCCTTGTCGCGATTGCGCACCCGGATCTTCGGATTGGCCAGGATATTGCTATTGCCGGAGTTGCCGCGAATCGTCGCCACCACCGCCGGATTCGCCACCATGCCGCGGAAGTTGTTGTGCTGGCCCAGTTGCACCAAGCCGGAGGCCAGGCCGCCATTGAAACCGGGCAGGCCGTAGCTGATCTGGTCCGCGAACTTCAGGCCCAGATCATTGACGCGGTCACTGGTCAGCTCCATCACCTCCACTTCCAGCATCACCTCGGGCTCGGGCAGGTCCACCGAAGCGATCAGCTTCTCCACCAGGCGCACCACCTCGGGCGTGTCGCGCACCACCATCAGGTTCAGGCGCTCGTCGATGTGGATGTCGCGCACCTTGGTGATGGTGCGCACCATGGCCTGCACCTGTTTGACATCGGCGTTGGTCAAGTACAGGGTGCGGGTGATCAGCTCCTGGTGTTCACGCTGCTTGGCGGCGGTGTTAGGGAAAATCAGCACCGAGCTGTCGTTCAGCAGCTTGCGATCCAGCCCCTGGGTGGACAAGAGCACGCGCATCGCTTCATCGAGCGAGACATTGCGCAAGAAGATGCTGACCTTGGCGTCGGAACGCACATCTTTGTCGAACACGAAATTGATGCTGGAGCTGCGCGCCAGGGCCTCAAAGACCTGACGCATCGGCGCCTCGCGGAACTCCAGCGTCACCGGTTTTTGAAAGGCCGGGGCCATCTCGCTGCTAGCCGCTTCGAGCGGACGCGCCTGCGCCGACTGGCTCATCAAGAGTCGTGCGCCCACATGGTTGGGCGACTCGGCCAAGATCTCGCGGGCCAGCGCATCGGCGCGGTCCAACCGGCCTTCACGCAAGGCCTGGCGGGCCGCGACCAACTTGCCTTCTTGCAGGCGGCCGCGCGCCAACTCGGCCTCATACCAGGCCAGCCGCGGGTGTTTGGGATCGACCTCGCGCAGGCGCTGCAAGGCCTCATTCGCATCTTCCCAGCGGCCGGCCAGGCGCATGCCCTCGATCTGCGCCAGCAACCGTGTGGTCATCTGCGTCGCGATGCGGAGCTGCGCGGCTCGCAAGTTCTGGTCTTGGGGGTCGAGCTTGCGGGCCTGCTCCAGCGTCTCATAGGCCTGCGGCAATTGGTTGGCTCGCACCATCTCATCCGCCTGACGCAAGGCCGGGTTGGCACAGGCGGCCAGCAAGAACGCCGCCAGCAGGGTCAGCGCCGGGCCGGCCGGGCGGGCGAGCAAGGAGTGAAGAGGTTTCAGCTTCATGAGGATGAGGATCGGAAAACGAGTGTTTGGGGCAGCTTGGCGGGCAACCAGGTCAGGTTGAGGCCACGCTCATGGACTTGATCGACACGCCATTGGCCGTCCACCACATCGCCGGCCTTGACGGCCAGACTGCGGTTCGGGCCTGACAGCAAGGCCTGCGCCTGATCACCTTCGACCAGTCGGCCCAGCAACTGATAGGGGAAGACCGGTGCCATCGGCGGCGCAGGCGGGGCCGGGGGCGCGGCCACCATCTTCGGTGGGGGTGGCGGCGGGGGCGGAGCCCAGGCGGCCAACTGCTTGTCATTCGCCGCCTGCCAAGCCTCACGTTCGCCAAAGGACCAGTTCGTCATCGGGGCCGGTTCAGCGGCGGCGGCAGCGGCGGCGTTCGCTGGCGGTGCAGACTTGCGATCGGCGATGGCTGGCGCCGCGTCACGACGCTGACCGGCCACCGGGCGGGCCAAGCTCTCGTCCTCGGCCTGATCCTGCACATACATCCAGGCGCTGGCGGCCAAGGTCAGCACCAAGGCGACGATCAAGCCCGGCTGTCGTTTTGGGCGAGTTGCGGCGGCCGTCATGGCTTGGCTCCTTGAGCAAGGTCACTGCGGCCATGCAAAGACCAGGTCAAATCGGCCTCCACCTCGGCCGCTTGTGGGGACGCACGACGCAGCTTCAAGGCATCCAAGCTCAGCGCCGGATCATGCAGCAGGGCGGCCTCGATGAAGCTGCGCAATTGCGCATAGCCGCCGCTGACCGGCATGCTGACGCGCAGGCGCTCCAGACCGCTGGCGGCGTCGACGCTCAAGCGATGCTCGGTGCGGCTGCTCACCAAACCCTGGCGCAGCGCAATCTCCAACAAATCGGCCAAGCGCTGCTGGCGCACAGCGGCAGGGGGCAAAGCGGCCTGCCACTGGGACTGGGTCGCAGGCGCCTGTGCCGACTCTTGCACACCCGCCGCGCGCTGAGCCCGCAAGCGCTGGCTGATCTGGTCGGCCTCCGCCTGAAAGCGGGCGCTGCGCGTGTCCCAGTGATGGCTGAGCATGGCCAAGGCGGCCGCCAGCAGCAGCGCCGCCACACCCACGCTGCCTGGCAGGCCCAGCGTCTGCACACCCGCACTCAAACGGTTCTTCAGGCTTGTGCTCATGGTTTGGGTGCCTCCGCGGCCTCTGGCGCCGGCAGCTCCAGGCGCAAAGCCGCCGGCCGCAGCTTGGCGCTCAATTCAAAACGCTGACCGACCAGGCCTTGCTCGCCGGTCTGAAACCGGCTGAGCATCACGCCCTGCCAACCCGGCGAGGCGGACAGCCGGTCCACCATCAACAAGGCGGGCAATTTGTCGTTCGCCACCCCTTCCAAGCGCAGATCTTGGCGCCCGGCGTTGTAATCCAGCGCCAACCAGTGGATGGCGGCAGGCTCGCCGCCCGCCCCGGCCTGCTCCACATTGGCCAAGACGGCTTGCCAGGGATGCAAAAGCAAGGCTTGCACCTCCGCCGCGCTGCGCAGCGCCTCCAGTTCAGCCGACTTGGCCTGAGCGCTGCGGCCAGCCGCCGCGAGCGCTTTGGGCGGCGCGACCGGGGCACGCAACTGCGCGGCCTCAGCGCGCAGGGTTTGATAACGCTGATTCGCTTGGTCCAAGCCTTGATAGCTCTGCACACTCAAACCCAGGCAAGCCAGCAGCGCCAGCCCGCCCAGTCCCGCCAAGGGCCAGGCCAAGGGCGAACGCGGCAAGCGCAGGCCGAGGAAGTCCGGGCGCGGCAACAGACTCTTGGCCGATGCCGCACGCTCTTCAAAACAAGCCGGCTCGGGCGCCTTGCCTTCCAGGCGGCCCAGCACCCGCACACCAGGCCAAGTCAGCGCGGAAGCGCCGGCGTCCAAACCATAGCCACAGACCAGCACGGACTTCAGCGCCGTGGCCACCGGGCCGACGCACAGCTCGGCCAGGGTCTCGCCGAGCGCCGCTTGCGTCGGCGCGGCCAGACGCAGCTGGCGCAGGCTCTGCAAAGCACCGTCTTGCAGCTGCAACCAGGTCAAGACCTGACCCTCCACCCAGGCCAAGCCGGCCGAGGATGCCCCCGCCCACTCCGGCTGCTCCGCCGCCAAGCGCCGCAACACCGGCGCCCAGGCCGGCTGCACCCGCACCAGATGGACTTGATGCATGTCGGCCAGCTCTTGCAAAGACGCAGCGGCCGCGCCGTGCAAAGCCACCGCACCACATTGCTCCGCCCGCGCCTCGCTCGCCGCCACCCGCCAGGTCGCCAGCGGCCAACTCTTGGCTGGCGCGCCAAAGTAGTGGCCAAACAGCTGGCGTGCATAGGCTTGCAACTGCGCCTCATCGCCCAAGGGCAGGCCGGCTTCACACACCAGCTCATGCAGCAGCTTGGCGGAGACCGTGATGTCGGCGGCCTGACCGCCATGGCTGCGGCACCAGTCGGCAAAAGCCTGCGGCTTGTCGCCATAAGCCTGCACCCCCTCGGGGCCTAGAAAAAGGGGCTGCGGGCGGGCCAGCCGAGCGGCCAACCGACCTTGCCAACGCGCCAGCAGCGAGACGGATTCGGAAGTGGAGTTCAAGGGACTGCGACTACTCATCGAGGGTGACACGTTCCAACTCCTCGAATGTGGTTTCACCGCGGCACACGGCCTGCAAGGCCATGGCGCGCAGCGGTTTCATGCCGCGCGCACGCGCGGCGTCTTTGATCTGCGACATCGGGGCGCGCGCGGCGATCAGGTCGCGCAAGCCATCATCGAGCTTGAGCAGCTCGGCCACCGCGCGCCGGCCCTTGTAGCCGGTGCCACGGCAATGGCCGCAGCCCTCGCCCTTCAGGAACTGGTGCTCACCGGCCTTCAGACCATAACGTGCCAGCGTGGCGGCATCGGGTTCAATAGGCCGCGCGCAATGCTTGCAAGTCAGGCGCACCAGGCGTTGCGCCAACACGGCGTTGAGCGCCGAGACCACGTTGTACAGGTCCAGCCCCATGTGCATGAAGCGGCCAATCACATCGAAGGCGTTGTTGGCGTGCACGGTGGAGAAGACCAAGTGGCCGGTCAGCGCCGCCTGCACCGCGATCTGTGCGGTTTCGGAGTCACGAATTTCGCCGACCATCACCCGGTCCGGGTCATGCCGCAAGATGGAACGCAAACCGCGCGAGAAAGTCAGGCCTTTTTTCTCATTGACCGGGATCTGCACCACACCGGCCAGTTGGTACTCGACCGGGTCTTCGATGGTGATGATCTTGTCGTCGCCGGTGTGGATCTCGGCCAGCGTGGCGTAGAGCGTGGTGGTCTTGCCGCTGCCGGTTGGGCCGGTAACCAGCAGCATGCCATGCGGCTGACGCGCTTGGTGGCGGATGGCGGCGCGCTCTTCGGCGTCGAAGCCGAGTGAATCCAGCGTCAACGTGCCGCCGGTCTCCTCGATGCGGGCGCGGTCCAAGACCCGCACCACCGCGTCTTCGCCGAAGACGCTGGGCATGATGGAGAGACGGAAGTCCACCTCACGGCCCTGCACCTTGAGCTTGAAGCGACCGTCTTGCGGCAGGCGGCGCTCGCCGATGTCCAGCTCCGACATCACCTTCAGGCGCGAGACCAGTTGTTCGGCGGTGGCCGCGCCGTCGACGCTGCGCACCATGGCCATCACACCATCAACGCGGAAGCGGATCACCGCACCGCGCGCGGTGCATTCGATGTGCACATCGCTGGCGCCGTCTTGCAAGGCGTCGTACAGCGTGGCATTGAGCAGGCGCACCACCGGGCTGGCCTGTTCGGACATGACCAGGGCGCTGAGCTCTTCGGCCTCACCGCTCAGCTGCCCTTCGATGACCGACTCTTCCACATCCGACAAGGCACGGAAGTCGGCCTCGCCAGCACCCAGCCAGTGGGTGACGGCCGCCGGCTCACAGCGCAACCAGCGCACCGGCGCTTGCAGCCGCGCCTCCACGCTTTGAAGCAGTAGCGCGTCTTGCTCGCGCTCGCCCAAAAGCATCTTGCGACCACCCGCCCCCACGGCCAGCACCGCGCGCCAGCGCTGCGCCTGGGCCTGCGGCCAATGCTCGAAGTCGAGCTGCCAAGGGCCGTGCTCGGCCGGCAGATAGTCTGCCAAGGAATGTGTGGCTGACGCCATGTTCACTGGACTTGCTCCACCAATTGAAAGATCGGCAAGTACATCAAGACGATGATGCCGCCGATCAAAACACCCATGACCAACATCAGCGCCGGATTGATGGCGCGGGTCAGCAACTCGGTCAGGCGCTGCGCTTCTTCATCATGGAAGGCCGCGGCCCGATCCAACATGGCGGCGACCTCGCCGCTGCGCTCGCCCACACGCACCATGCGGCGCGCCACCGGCGTGGCCAGGTCTTGCGCTTCCAGCGCTTCAGACAGGCGCTCACCCCGCTCAATTTGCGCGGCAGCAGCCGCCACCGCCGGCCGCCAAGGCGCGGCGATCACATCCTGAACAATGCGCAGCGAAGCCAGCACCGGCACGCCCGAGGCCAGCAACATGGCGAGACTGCGATAGAGCCGCGCCAAAGCCAGCACGCGCAGGCGCGGGCCCAGGCCGGGCAGCGTCCACACGGCCGCCTGCAGCCTTTGACGCAGACCCGCATGACGCCACAGCCCAAGGCCGGCCACGGCCAGCAGGGCCAGTCCGCCCAAAACCATCAAGGGGTGAGCCCCGGCGGTCTGACCAAACTGGATCAAGACCCGCGAGGCCCAGGGCAGCTCGTTGCCCAACCCATCCAGAATGCCGGCAAAGCGCGGCAGGACAAAGAGCAACAAAAACAGGATCACCGCCGAGCCCACGCCCAGCAACATGACCGGATAGACGCAGGCGGCCAACAACTTGGCCCGCAAGCCATCCACCCAGGCCAGGTAACGGCTGTGTTGAGCCAACGCGGCGCTGAGCTGGCCGGTGCGCTCGTTCGCGGCCACGATGGCGCAAACCAGCTCATCAAAGGCTTGCGGCTGCTGACGCATGGCGGCCGACAAGGGTTGGCCCTGCTCCACCGACTGAATCACACCGTCGAGCGCCTGGCGAACCGCCTCATTGGACTCTTTCTCGCGCAAGGTGTTCAAGGCTTCCAGCAGGGCGATGCCGGCATCCAGCAAGACCGCCAACTCCTGGCTGAAGAGCTGCAATGGGAAACGTTTGCCGCCGCCGGAGAAAAGGCGTCGGGCGCCACGAGCCCTGAACCCTGCCGACCCGGTGAGCCCCGACGCACCGAGTTCACTGACCTCCAGCACATGCTGCGGCAAGACCCCGAGAGCAGCCGCCACCGACTGCGCATCCGGCGCATCGACGCGCTGGGTGCGCACACCGTCGGCGGTGTGGATGCGGGTCAGATAACTGGGCATGGCAGCAGCGCGGCGCAAGGCCAGACATTCATACAGGCAGCCATCGTCTCAAGAGTCGGTCGATCACCAGCTGACCAGATCGGCATCTTCGCCTTCGCCGCCGGGGCGGCCATCGCGACCGAAGGAGAACAGGTCGTACTCCCCGTGCTCGCCGGGCGAGCGGTATTGATAGTCTTTGTTCCAGGGATCCTTGGGCAGGGCCTTGCTCAGATAGGGGCCGGCCCAGCGCGGCTCGTCGGCCGGCTTGCTGACCAGCACCGCCAGACCTTGTTCGGTGGAGGGATAACGACCCACATCCAGTCGGTACTGATCGAGCGACTTTTGCAGCCCGTCGATCTGCGCCCGCGCGGCCTTGACCTCGGACTTGCCGATCTGGCCAAAGAACTTGGGCCCCACATAGCCGGCCAGCAGGCCGATGATGACCATCACCACCAGCAGTTCCAGCAGCGTGAAGCCGCCCGCCTTTGTCTTTCTATTCCATGCACGCATATACAAACAACCCGGCTCCAACATTGACCGCACGCTGAGCGCGGCGACGACATCGCCCCGCACTTCAGTCTCCCCCTCCGCCCTTTTCGCTTCGTGGCCCAAATGGACTATTCCAGCGAGTGCAACACGCCGCAATTGGGACTTGACCCCCCCTCCAACTGAGGGTCGGCCAGGGGCGTCACACTGTAACGGTGCTAGATGACAGTTCGCCACGAAGCCGTCTGAGAGGGAGGGGGGCTGATACTGGATGCACCGGACGGGCACGGGCGTACGAACAGCGCGCGCCTGCAGCGCCAGCGTCAGCGGTTCATCGCGGCAGATGTCGGTTGGCGAACAAAGCCAGCCATTCGTCGCAAGCGCCTGGGGCAAGCGCGCTTCAAAAGGCAAAGTTCAAACATCGCAACACTGATTGGAGATGACCATGAACCAGGCGCAAAACACCCAAGTCGACGACGAACTGATGCAGCAAGCCAAGAAGCGCGTCGACATCAAGATCGGTTTCTTGACGCATCTGCTGGTGTTCTGCTGCGTCAACCTGGGCTTTTATCTGCTGGGGAGCTTGAGCGGACGCGAGTGGCATTTTGGCCACGCCCCCTTCCCCATCTGGGGCTGGGCGCTCGGCTTGCTGATCCACGGGGTGGTCAGCTGGGCCTCTTTGCAAGGCCAGGACCTGCGCAGCCGCTTGATGAGCCACGAACTCGAACAACTGCGCCAGCGCCAACAATCCTGAAACAAGCGCCGAGGCGGACTTCCAGCCGCCTCGGCCTGAACTGCGCCTCAGTCGGCGAAGATCACCTTCTTGCGTTCGGCCACCCAGGCCTCCAGTTGCGGGCCATAGACCTCGTCAACGCGGTTGCGCTTGACCTTGAAGGTCGGGGTGATGAAGCCGTTGTCCACCGTCCAGGGCGTCTTGATGACGGCCAGGCAATCGAGTTGCTCATGCGGATCCAGGCGGGCATTGATCTCGGCCAAGTGCGAGCTCAGTTGGGCACTCAACTCGGCGCGCTGCTCAGCGGTCTTCAGGTGGTCCGCCGCCTGAGGCGACAACATCACCACCCCCACCGGCTGACCCATATTGGCGCCGGTGACCACGCAGGCCTCCACCGCCGGATGCTGGCCCAGGCGATCCTCGATCGGCGCCGGCGCCACATACTTGCCCTTGCTGGTCTTGAACAAGTCCTTCACCCGCCCGGTGATGTGCAAGAGCCCATTGCCGTCGATGCGGCCCTTATCGCCGGTGCGCAGCCAGCCGTCCGCGGTCAGCACCTCCTGGGTCATGCCGGGCTCTTTGTAATAACCCAACATCAGGGCCGGGCTGCGCATCAGCAATTCGCTGCTGGCGGGGTCAAGTTTTGCCTCCACCCCTTCATAAGCCGGGCCGACGCTGCCGATCTGATCCTGCCCCGGGACGGTGATATGCGAGACCGCCAGGTTCTCGGTCATGCCGTAGCCCTCGTTGATTTCCAGACCCAGCTTGCGATACCAGTGCAACAAGGCCACCGGCATCGGCGCTGCACCACCGGCCGCCACACGGCATTGATCCAGCCCCAAGGCCTTCAAAATCTTGCGGCGCACCAGGCCACCGATCAAGGGCAACGAGAGCAGCAGATCCAGCTTCTTCTGCGGCATCTTGGCCTGCACGCCCTGCTGGAACTTCACCCACAGACGCGGCACCGAGAAAAAGATGGTCGGACGGGCGCGCTGCAAGTCCGCCGCAAAGGTGTCCAGGCTTTCCGCAAAGTAGATCGAACAGCCGGTACGCAGCCAGCCGTGCTCGACCAAGACCCGCTCGACCACATGGGCCAGCGGCAGGTAGGACAGCATGCGATCTTCCTGGCTCATGGCAATGCGCTTGAGCGCGGCGCTGAAAGCCCAGGCAAAAGCGCCAAAGGTATGCATCACGCCCTTGGGCGCGCCGGTGGTGCCGGAGGTGTAGATCAGCGTCGCCAACTCATCCGCCTGGCGCAGCGGCTCGCCGCTGATCGGCGTGCTCCGGGCGCAGAGCTCATCCCAGCCGCTGTAGCTGGCCTGGGCATCGGCCGGCGACACCGGGTAGCTGATGCAAGGCAGGCCCTCGGGCACGCCGGGCTTCATGCCTTCCCAACCATCGAGCTTGCCGACGAAGCAAGCCTTGGCTTCACTGTGATCCAGGATTTGGCGAATGGTGTCAGGCGCCAAGGTCGGGTAGAGCGGCACCGAAACATAACCCGCCATCCAGATGGCCAAGTCGCTCATCAACCACCAGGCACAGTTCTTCGACAGGATCGCCACTTTGGCGCCGGGCTCCCAGCCCTGCGCCTGCCCAAGTGCCTGCAGATGGGCCGCCATGCGCCGCACCTGATCGCCCAGCTCGGTCCAGGTGAACTCTTTCAGCGCGCCGCCGCCGATCGGCTGAGTCAAGGCAACGCGAGAGGCCAGCGTGCGTTCCCAGTGATAAAAGCGCTGCAGGGCCAAGCTGTCGGCAGGAATGGTGGGCATGAACAGTCTCCGGATTTATAGGTATGCGAGAGTCAAGGCTAGCCAAGACCGAGCGGCCAGCCTAGCGGGTTTTTGCGGGTGCGGCGCAAATCAGAGTCTTGACTCTAAGTTTCAGCGGCCCATCAGTTCGATTCGGCTTCTTGCAAGGTTTGCAAGGCTTGCGCTACCGTCTGAGCCTCCACTCCGGCGGCCAACTGAACCGGCGCATCACCTAGGGCCGCCGCGCCCTCCAGCTTCAGACGCGCCACCCATTGCCCGGCGTCGCGGCCTCCCGCAAAGCCCGAGCTTTGCAACAACAGACTGCCGTCCGCGGCATTGAGCTTGAAGTAGAACTGCCCGTCGGCCTCGCGGTACTGCTTGAACACCGGCAGCGCCACCTTGGCACTCTTGGCCTGCACCGGCGCCACGGCGGGCGCCACAAAACTGCGCAAGCCCACGGCATGGCGCAAGGTCGCCAAGAAAGGCGCAGCGACCGCGCGCGCCTTGGCCGCACCTTCCAACAAAGTGGCTTCGATCCGCTCGGGGTGAGCCATCAAGGCCTCATAACGCTGCCGCAGCGGTGCAATTTCCGCATCGATCAATTCAAACAATTGCTGCTTGGCTTCACCCCAGGCCAAACCGGCCCGCAAATCGGCGCGGAACTGCTGACGCTGCGCCTCGGTGGCAAAAGCGTCATAGATGGTCACCAGCGCCTGGCCTTCGGGCTCTTTGGGCTCGCCCGGCAGCTTGGAGTCGGTGACGATGCGGGCAATCGCTTCCTTCAAGCCTTTGGCGCCGCCTTCGAACAGCGGGATGCTGTTGTCATAGCTCTTGCTCATCTTGCGGCCATCAAGCCCCGGCAACAAGGCCACGTCTTCCTCGACATTGGCCTCGGGCAGCACAAAAAACTCTTGGCCACGGCCAAACAAATGGTTGAAGCGCTGCGCCACATCGCGCGCCATCTCGATGTGCTGGACCTGGTCCTTGCCCACCGGCACGCGGTGGGCGTTGAACATCAGGATGTCGGCGGCCATCAGGATGGGGTAGCTGTACAAGCCCATGGTGATGCCTGCATCCAGGTCCTCACCGGCGGCCGCATTGGCATCGGTCGCGCCCTTGTAAGCATGCGCCCGGTTCATCTGTCCTTTGGAGGTGACGCAGGTCAGCAACCAGGTCAGCTCGGGAATCTCGGGGATATCGCTCTGCCGATAGAAGGTCACCCGCGAGGTGTCCAAGCCGGCCGCCAACCAGACGGCGGCAATCTCCAGGCGGGAGCGATTGATGCGCTCCGGGTCATCGCACTTGATCAGTGCGTGATAGTCGGCCATGAAGAAGAAGCTCTCCACCCCCGCCTCCCGGCTGGCCGCAATGGCCGGACGGATCGCGCCGACGTAGTTGCCAAGATGAAGGGTGCCGGTGGTGGTGATGCCGGTCAAAACACGTTGGAGCGGGCGTTGGGTCATGGTGAACAGTAAGCAAACAGAGGTGCCGGGCTGCGTCGCCCTGAAGGATCAAGGCAAAGAAGCCGCAAAAAGCCTATTGTCACAGCAAGGTGACGCTACTATTTGCCCACAACAACCAGCGCTACTCGACCGGGTCGCGATTGCCATGTCATGACTTCATTGATACTCATCAGTGCGGGACTGAATGCCATGCTGGGGGCTGCGCTCCTGATGCTCTGGCAACAAGACAAGCGATACGCCTATGTGCGCGACTGGGGCTGGAGCTGGATCCTGCTCTCCATGGGTTTGTCGGTGGGCGTGGGCCTGGTTCCCGATCAGCAAAGCGGCTGGCGCTACGATTTGCAAGCTTTGGTGGCATCGGTCTGCATCATGGGGTCCATGTCACAACAAGTGGCGGGTGCCCGCAACTACCGAAACCTGCCCTGGCGCCTGCACCAATGGCTGCCCTTGTTCCTGGGCATGATGATTTGCATCATCGTGATGGCCGGGCTGGATCAACGTTACGCCGTCATCACCGCCGCGAGCTTTTTGCTGATGGGCTGCTGGCTCTGCGCCTGGTGGATGGGCCGCGGCGGACATGCCGGCGAACGCTTTGTCGCCGCATGCTTTGTGGTTGCCGGTCTGGCACACGCCAGCGGCCCCCTCTTGGATGCGCACAGCCGATCCCCCATCACGCACACCGTGGGCCTCTTTGTCCAGGCCACCTTGTCATTGGGATTGATTTTGCTGTCCGCCGCCCGCGCCCATGCCGAGACCCGCCGCCATAGCGAGCGCTTCACCAAGCTGGCAGAGTATTCGCTGCAGGGCTTGGTGGTGCTGCAAAGCCACCGGGTCGTTTATGCCAACCCGGCGGCGAAAGCCCTTTTTGGCTTCACCGACCCAAAGCCGCAACAGCCCCAAGACTTGGTCGAGGCCCTGGTGCCTTTTGAGCTGCGCGAGGCGGCGAGAGAGCGACACCAGCGCGTGCTGGACTCGCCCGAGGCGCACATCGAGTGGGAGGCCGCCCGCCTGACGGCCGACGGACGCACCATCCACGTGCGCGGCCTGTCCAGTCATCTGGAATGGGACGAAGCGCCTGCCGAGTTGATGGTGATGGTGGATGACACCTCGCGTCATCGCGCCGTGGAAGCCCTGCGGCGCCAGGCGCTGCATGACGAACTGACCGACCTGCCCAACCGCAACTTTGCGCTGGAGCGCCTGAGCGAGTTGACCTATCTGGGCGCGCCGGCCTTTGCCTTGATCTCGGCCGACCTGGATCGCTTCCAGTTGGTCAATGAAAGCCTGGGCCACGCCGTCGGTGATGCCCTCTTGCAGGCGGTGGCACGCCGACTGGCTCAAGAACTGCCCCCGCCAGCCACCCTGACCCGGCTGGGGGAGGATCAGTTCCTGGTCTTGCTGGAAGGCGAACCCGCACCCAACGCCGTACGCGCCGTGGCCGAGCAGATGCATCAGCTGCTGACCAAGCCCTTCGTCCTGGAGGGTGCCGAGCTCTATGTTCATATGTCTTTGGGCGCGGCCCTGTTTCCGCAAGATGGACGCGACGGTGCCAGCCTGCTGCGGGCCGCCGATTCGGCCATGCACAAGGCCAAAGGCACGGCGGGCACCTCCTTCTTGTTCTTTGACCCCTCCATGAACGGCGCCGCGCGGGCGCGCCTGGAGGCGGAGCAGTCCCTGGGCAAGGCCATTGCCGAACACGAGTTTTTGCTGGAGTACCAGCCCAAGTTCAGCGCAGGCAGCCGCCGCTTGTGCGGCTTTGAGGCGCTGGTGCGTTGGGAGCGGCCCGGCAAGGGGCGCGTCAGCCCAATCGACTTTGTGCCGGCTGCCGAACGCACCGGACAGATCAAGGCCTTGGGCGAACTGATTCTGCAAATGGCCTGCCAGCAATTGCGGGACTGGCAAGCCCGCTGGGGCCAAGTCTTGCCGGTTGCGGTGAACGTCTCGCCGCTGCAGTTTGACGATGCCGGCTTCGCCTCGCGTGTGCTGGCCGCACTGAGCGAACAAGGCTTGCCGCAGCACGCGCTTGAAATTGAGATCACCGAAACCGCAGCCATTGCTCACCTCGACCGCGTGCTGCCGCAACTGCACGCCTTGCGCCGCGAAGGCGTGCTGTGCTCACTCGACGACTTCGGCACCGGACAGTCCTCGCTGACCATGCTGCGCCAACTGCCCATCAGCACGATGAAGCTGGATCGCAGCATGATCGCGCCCTTGCCGGAAGCACAGGCCAGCGCGGTGGTCAAGGCAACCTGCGCCTTGGGCCAGTCTTTGCAGTTAGAGATCGTGGCGGAAGGCGTAGAGACCGAGGCGCAAGCCAAGGCGGCTGAAACCTTGGGATGCACACAGTTGCAGGGTTATCACCTGGGCCGCCCACTCCCAGCGGCCGCCGCAGGGGCTCTGCTGGAGCAAGCACTGGCGCAACACGAGCCGGTACATCAGCACTTGAGTCATTCAAGGCCGCAGCCAACGCCTCCGATGTAAGGCCCGAGAGCAGGCTGCGTTTTTCTTCAGCGCGTGGCCATGGCCTCGCCGAGTTGCACCGCGCTGCCGGGGCGGCCCAGGTCTTCACCCATCCACGCCGGATTGAAGGCCCAGGGACCCTTGGGGAAGAGCATCACCACGGTGGAGCCGAGCAAGAAGCGGCCCATTTCCTCGCCCTTCTTCAGCTTCACCGCATCACCCTCATAACGCCACTCGCGCACGGTGCCCGGGCGCGGCGGGTTCACCACGCCGTGCCAGGCGGTGGACATGCTGCCGACGATGGTGGCGCCGACCAAGACCAGCACCCAAGGGCCATGAACGCCCTCGAACACGCAGACCACCCGCTCATTGCGGGCGAACAAGCCCGGCACGCCGCGCGCCGTCACCGGGTTGACCGAGAACAGATCGCCGGGCACATGGATCATGCGCGTCAAGCGTCCCGCCGCCGGCATATGGATGCGGTGATAGTCGCGCGGGCTCAGGTAGATATTGGCGAACACGCCGTCCTTGAACTGCGCGGCCAACTCGGCGTCGCCGCCCACCAAGGCTGTGGTGCTGAAGCTGTGGCCCTTGGCCTGAAAAATCTGCTCGCCTTGGATGGCGCCAAACTGGCTGATGCGGCCGTCCACCGGGCAAATCAGCTCCGCATCGGCCAGCGGCCGCGCGCCAGGCTTTAAGGCGCGGGTGAAGAATTCATTGAAGGTCGGATAGGCGGTGATGTCCGAATTGGCCGCCTCGGCCATGTTGACGTCATAACGTGCCACAAAGCGGCGAATGATGCCGGTGGTGATGCCGCCCATGCGTGCCGATGCCACAAGGCCCGCAAACCGCGTTAACGCTTGTTTTGGAGCCAGGTATTGCAAGAGCACGGCAAGGCGATCAGACACGACGAAATCCTTTGTTGAGCCCTGAGATCAGGGGCCGCGATTGTAGCGAGCGGCCTCCCCACCCCTTCATCAGCCCCTCAGGCCGCACCCGAGCGAGCGCGCAGCTCCCGCAAGAGCGGCAAGAGGTCTTCGTCCGGCCGCGCCGCCAGCTTGCGGTACTCGCGGCCACCGTCGCTGCGGCCCAGCAGCTTCATATTGACCAACTCGCGGCGCAAGGTGCAATGGTCACCAAAGCCGTGGTGGGCATTCAGGATCTCATTGACCTCGGGCTCGGTGTAAGGGCGCCGGCTGTCGAAGTGAATCCACAAGCCCCACAAGGCATAGCGCTGCACCTGATGGCGGCTGGGCCAGCGGGCCAGGCGACCTTGGGCATCGAACTGGCGCAGCGCTCGGTCGGCGAGTTCGCTCATCTCGGGATGGCGTGGGCCGCGCGCGGGCGGCGCATGCTTGGGGCTGAGCTTGCTGGGCGCGGGCGATTCAATCGGCGCCTGCGTCTCGGCGGCCGCCTTCAAGGCCTGAAAGTTGCGGTGGCCAGCGGCGCGGGCCAGCATGTTCAAGAGGCTCAGATGGCTGGGCACCTGAATGGGCACTTCGGCGCGGGCATCCGGCTTTTCGTCACTCTCTTCGAACGAGGACTGCAGCTGGCTGCGCAGGGCTTTGGCAAAGGTCGAGAGGTCTTCGACCTTCAAGGGGATCAATTCACGAGGCATGGTTGAGCGTTCTCCACATCGCACGTGTGCCCTTCAACCCACTGAGCGAAACAAGTGGGTGCTGGTGCTTGCCGACTTCCAGCTGGGCACGCGCACAAAGCGGGCTCAGCCTGATGATGAAAAAAACCTCATCATCTTCAAAACGGAAAGATCGATTGCCTGGCAGGTTTAGCTCGCGACTCGCGCCGCGCGGCAAGGCCTGGGTGTTCTGCCGACCCTGGGCCCTCAGTATAGGGGTTCAAAATCGGCGCGCAGTTACGATTGCGCCTGTACACGCTCTCATCGCCAGGCCCACAAGGCCCGCCCCCTGCCATGGAAATTTATCTCGACGCCAACGCGACCACACCGGTGCTGCCCCAAGCCAAGGCAGCCGCCATTCAGGCCATGGTGGAGGACTATGGCAACCCCAGCAGCGTGCACAGCACCGGCCTGAAAGCCAAGGCCTTGATCGATGGCGCGCGCGCGCGCGCTCAAAGACTGCTGGACACCGGCGACGGCGCTTTGCTCTTCACCAGCGGCGCGACTGAGGGCATCCAAACCGCGGTCTTGTCGGCGCTCAGCGCCCTGCGCGGCAATTTGAATGCCGACTATTTGCTCTACGGCGCCACCGAACACAAGGCCGTGCCTGAGGCCTTGAAACACTGGAACGCAGTGCTGGGCCTGGGCTTGCAGATTCTGGCGATTCCGGTCGACGCCCAAGGCCGCCATGACCTGGAGTTTTTGCGCCGCCATGCGCCGCGCGCCGGCCTGGTCTGCACCATGGCCGCCAATAACGAAACCGGCATCGTCAGCGATCTGGCCGGCATTGAAGCAGCCCTGGGCGACAGCCCCTGCTACTGGCTGGTGGACGGCGTGCAGGCCCTGGGCAAGCTGTCTTTGAAGCTGCGCAGCAGCCGCATCGATTACGCGCCCTTCTCCGGCCACAAGCTTTATGCGCCCAAAGGCATCGGTCTGCTTTATGTGCGCGCCGGCGCGCCCTTCACGCCGCTGATGGCCGGCGGCGGGCAAGAAGGCGCGCTGCGCTCGGGCACCGAAAACATGTCGGGGATTGCCGCGCTGGGCGCCGTCTTGGCCGCCTTGGAAGATGGGCAAACGCTGCGCGACTCGGCCACGCTGCAGGGCTTTCGCCAGCGCTTGGCGGACGCTTTGTGCGAAGCCTTCCCCGGCCTGGTCTTCAACGCCCCGTTGGATTTAAGCCTGCCCACCACGCTGAACTTTGCGGTGCCGGGTCTGAGCTCGCGCCTGCTGCAAGACTTGTTCGATGCGGCCGATGTGCGCGTCAGCGGCGGCTCGGCCTGCAGCGCCGCCAAGGCCGCGCCCAGTTTTGTGCTGCAAGCCATGGGCCTGCCGGACTGGCAAGCGGCCGGCGCGGTGCGCCTGTCCATCGGCCCGGCAGTGGACGAAGCCTTCATCGATGAGGCCTGCGCCCGCATCCGCGCCTGCGGTGAATCGCTGCGCCGCCATTGCCTGAGCCCCGCCGACAACCTACCCACCTTGGGCGAAGGCATCACCCGCTTCATGCATGACGGCGCCTGCTGCTATTTGCTGGCCGACAGCGCCAGCCGCAGCTGTGTGCTGATCGACCCCCGCCCCGAGCAGGTGGACCGTTTGGTGCAAGCCCTGCATTGCCAAGACTACCCGGTGCTGGCCATCCTCAGCAGCAGCGGCGAGGCCGAGCACGCGGAGGCCCGCAGCTTGTTGGTGGACTTGTTGAACACCCCTCTGCGCCCGTCTGCAGCGGTGGACGCTTTGGGCTGGCCCAGTGGACAAGACGCCCTGAACTTGGGCGATCGCCGGCTGACGCGCAAGACCTGTCCCCAGGGTCAGGTCTTGCTGCTGAGCGAAGCCCAAGTAGCCAGCGTGGCGGCAATCGCCTTCACAGGCATGCTGGACGCGCAAGCAACGAGCGCGCTCTCGCTGCCTCTGGCAGCCTCCTGCTTCCTGGCCCCCGGCCGTGATGAAGCGCAGCAAGTCGTGCTGGGATTGGAGGATGCCGCCGACACTCCGCATCTGCTGAGCGGCGCGCAATTGCAGAGCTTCATGCAGCAACATCCGAACGCCTTGCTGGTCGATGTGCGCGAGCCTTTCGAGCAGTTCCTGAGCCAAACGCCCGAGCTGGCTGGCGCGCAAATGCAGGCCGTCGCCTTGTCGCGTTTGATGAATGCGCTGCCGGAATGGCTGGATGAGCCGGGCCGGCCCTTGCTGTTCTTCTGCCGCAGCGGCAACCGCAGCCGCCAGGCCGCGCAAGCCCTCACCCGCCTGGGTCACCCGAATGCCTGGACGCTGAACGGCGGCTTGGCCCTAATGCCTAGCTTCAGCGCCAAAGCGCCTGCGGCCGACCCCGCGCTCTATGTCTGAGATTGCATCCCCCATGAGCGCCGAAGCCCACGTCCATTCGTCTTTCTACAAATTCGTCTCGCTGGCCGACCCCGAGGCGGTGGCCGCGCGCCTGCGCGAGCTGAGCCTGCCCAGTACCGGCATTGGCGGCAATATCTTGGTGGCGCCTGAAGGCATCAGCGGCGCCATTGCCGCGCCGGCCGCCGCGCTGGCCGCTTTTGAAGCGGCGCTGCATCAAGACCCGCTGTTTGGCGGAGCATTCAGCGACATGGTGTTCAAACACAGCGCCTGCGCCACCCAGCCCTTCACCTTGATTAAGGTGCATTGCAAGCCCGAGATCGTGGCCTTTGGCGTGCCCGGCGTCTCCGGCCTGCCCGATCCCAGCAAGCCCAACACCCATGTCTCGCCGCAAGCTTGGCGCGAGCTGATCAAGCAGCCCGATGTGCTGGTGATCGACAACCGCAACAGCTTTGAATACAAGCTCGGCCACTTCGAAGGCGCCATCGACCCGCAGGTGGCGCATTTCCGCGACTTCCCGGCCTATGTGGCCGAGCATGCCGATGAATGGAAGCGCAGCGGCAAGCGCATCGCCATGTATTGCACCGGCGGCATCCGCTGCGAAAAAACCAGCGCCTGGATGCAAGACCAAGGCCTGGATGTTTACCAACTCGACGGCGGCATCGTCAGCTACTTCGAGGCCTTGCCCGATGCGGCGGCGGACTGGAAGGGCGAGTGTTTCGTCTTCGACAAGCGCATCGCCATCGACACCCATCTGCAAGAGACGCCCACCACCGCTGAAGAGGTCTACGGCGCCGACCCGGCCGACGCCTGGCGTCTGGCCCGGGCTCGGCGCTTGGACCCTAAGGGCTGAAGCCTTAGGGAGCTCCAGGTTCCCCCCAATGTTCGCCGGGTAAGTCAAGCATTAGCATTCATTGAATGCAGGGGCTCGCAATGAATCGACTGAAACGAGCAGCTCTTGAGGACAAAGGACCTCCTTGACTTCTCCACCACCCAAGATAACCAAGGCGCGCCCTCGCCGACCCCGACGGCTATGGGCCGCTCTCGCCTTGTCGGCAGTTGCCGCTCTTGTGCTTATTGCATTTGAAACTTCGCCTAGCTCATCTGAGCTCACAGAAACGGCACTTGGCGGGAGCGCGGCCTCAAGCCAAGTTGGTGGCAACAACGGCGGCTTAGCGACCCAGGCCAGCCAAAGTACACAAGGAACAGGGTCAGTTCCGCAAGCAGCATCCGCACCGATTTCCAAGTGGCAAGCCTTGATCGGTGCAAAGCCGGGCGTCTGGATGAATGCCATCAAGGCGGGTGAGAATTTGCGTCCGATTTGGGCCGAAGCAATGGCGAATCCCACGGCCGGTGGTCGTTATGTTGCGCTGGAGATCAGTGATCTCTGCGGCCTGCAAGCGCAGATCAGCGCCAACCCGGAGAACCTAGATCGCGGACCCAACAGCGCCAGCGCAACAGACCCCCTGCACACACAAAGCATGGCTGCCGCTCAGCGTCTGCAAGACTCTTGCAACCAATTGCTGGAGAGTGAAGCCAGTTACAAGACCTGGCAGGCGCTCTTTCGCGAATCATTCAAGGCAGGTGGTGCCGAGGTCGACCCCTACATCCGGTCAATTGCCAAAAATGATCCCAGCCAACTTCGTTCGGGGAAGGAGCAGCGCCAGTCCATCGAAGCAGCATTTCAGTATTTGTCGCCCAGTACGCTCGCGGCCAACCTTTTCAGTTCAAGCACAGAAGGCGCCTGGTTTGGCGACAAGCTGTATCCGAATGGACCCGGATCGCCATTGCCGGGTGAACAGTTCGAGTTGATGAATGCTCAGGGCTTGGCCATGTGCTACTTGGGCCAAGACTGCGAAACGCCGGACAGCTTGTTCCGAACCCGGCTATGTGCCATGGATTCTTCATTCTGCCTGCAAGCCCCCCTGGAGGTATCACTTGCTGCCTCGTTCAAGGCGCAAGGCGTCGCCAATCCAGAGCGCATGGCCCGTTCAGTGATCGAGTTGAGTCAAACCATCGCCAAAGCAGTTGCCAACAAGGA
>NZ_JBMLSK010000372.1:0-1625 GCF_049240545.1 Roseateles sp.
CTCGTTGGGCTCATAACCCAAAGGTCGCAAGTTCAAATCTTGCCCCCGCAACCAAAGATTCCCGAACAAAAACAACAACTTCAGAATCGGTCGAAAGCCGCCCCCGTCAGTCCGTGTCAATACTCTGACGCCGATCTGAAGCCCTGAACACAATGCCCTGCAGCGAAAGCTGCAGGGCATTGTTCATATGGGCTACGTGCAAGGACACAGTCGAGACCAAGGCGGCCTGTTTCCGGTGTCGCTGGACGAGTTGATCGGGCCGGAGCATGTGTGCCGCGTGATCGCGGCGTTCGTGGCGCGGCTGGACTTGAAGGCGCTCGGATTTTCGCGGGCCCGCAGCAAGCCCACGGGGCGCCCGCCGTACGACCCGGCGGACCTGCTGATGCTGTTCCTGTACGGGTACCTCAATCGGGTGCGCTCATCCAGGCGTCTGGAGCGCGAGTGCCAGCGCAACATCGAAGTGATGTGGCTGCTGCACCGACTCGCGCCCGATCACAAGACCATTGCCGAGTTCCGCCGCTGCAATGCGGCGCCTCTGCGGCGGGCCGGCGCTGAGTTCGTCCGCTTTTGCGCCGAAGCCGGACTGATCCGCGGAGAGTGGGTGGCCGTGGATGGCACCAAGTTCCAGGCCGTGGCCAGCGGCAAGGCGATCCTCGACGCTGCGCAGCGGGCCGAGCTGCAAGCCAAGCTGGAACAGCGCATCGCGCAATACCTGCAGGCGTTGGATGCGGCCGATCAACAGCCAGGCGAAGCGGAGCTGGACGCGCAGGCGCTGCGCCAGGCACTGGCGCGGCTGCAGGTGCAACAAACCGAGCTGGCCAAGGTGGGCAACGACAAACAGCGCTACGTGGGCACCGAGCCCGAGGCTGTGGTGCTCAAAGGCAAGGGCCCGGGCTACAACGTGCAGACGGCTGTGGATGCCGAGCACGCCTTGATCGTGGCCCACGAGATCAACGCCCAGGCCGGTGACAACGGCTGCCTGCAGCGCATGGGGGAGGCCGCGCAGCAGGCACTGGGCGCGGCTGAACTCAAGCTGGTGGCTGATGCGGGCTACGCCAATGGCGAGCAAGCGCAGGCGCTGGAGGACAAGGGCGTGCAGGTGCATGTCCCGGTCAAGCGCGCGGTCAACAACCAGGGCGACGGCGAACTGTTCGATCGGGCTTGTTTCACCTATGACGAACAGGCCGACGCCTTCGTGTGTCCGGCCGACAAGCTGCTGCAGCGCAAGCAGATCAACCGCAAGGACAAGATGGTCGTCTATGCGGCGCAGCCCAGCGATTGCGGTACGTGCTCGATGAAGCAGCGCTGTACGACGAGCTCACGCCGGATGCTCAGCCGCCATCTGTACGAACAAGCGCTCGAACGCATCCACCAGCGCGCCACGCCGGCGGCGATGAGGCTGCGACGCTGCACCGTCGAACATCCATTTGCGGCCCTGAAGTTCCACATCTTCGAGAAACCGCGCTTCCTGATGCGGGGCCTGGCGGGCGCGGGCACGGAGATCTCCCTGGCGACGCTGGCCTACAACGTCAAGCGCGCACTGGCCGTTCTTGGCGGGCAGCGCATGCTGCAGCAACTGGCACTGCCATGACAGGGTTACTGCCCAAGTAAGGATGCCACCTAAG
>NZ_JBMLSK010000373.1:0-5945 GCF_049240545.1 Roseateles sp.
CTAGTTGCGGGCTCGGCGCCTACCTGTCCACCCGCGCGGTCAGCCGCATTCCGGATGCCGTCCTCGAAGCGCTGATGCTCGCGACCATGGTCGCGATGGCGCTTTTCACTCTCTTCAACAGCTGGAGAAGCCCGTGAGCCTGCACATTCTTCGTTTTGACGACCATCGGCACGAAACCGCGATGGAGATCGGCGGCAAGGGACTGAACCTGTGCCGTCTGCATCGCAGCGGATTCCCGGTGCCGCCGGGCTTCTGCGTGCGGGTGTCCGCCTTCGACGACATGCTCGCGGCCAACCCGAGCCTTGGCGCCACTCTCGACGGCTGGTTCGCCGGCCGTGAAAGCGCATCGGCCGTGCGCGCGGTCTGGCACACGGCGGCCTGGCCCGAGGCGCTGTCGCAGGCGATCGACCTCGCAGTGGCCGATCTCGACCCGGCGGAGCCCTTGGCCGTGCGCTCGTCGGCCATCGTCGAGGACTCAGCCCAGTTTTCGTTCGCGGGCCAGTTCGACACGCGCCTCGGCGTCCGCGGCGGCGATGCCGTGCGCCGTGCCTTGCTGGACTGCTGGGCTTCGTTGTGCAACCCGACGCTGCTGCGGCATGCGCTCGAGCATGGCCTCGAACGCCACGAACTGAAGATGGCGGTGGTGGTGCAGACGCTGATCCGCCCAAGTGTGGCCGGCGTGCTGTTCACCGTGGATCCGCTGAGTCAGAACCGGGAACGGCTGCGCATCGAAGCCAGCTACGGGCTCGGCGAGGCGCTCGTATCGGGCAGCATCACCCCGGACTCGATCGTCGTCGACAAGCCGAGCGGCCAGGTCGTGGAGCAGGTCGTCGCCCGCAAGACGAGCCAGCTGCGCTACGCCGATGGGATGGTTGTCGACCAGCCCGTGCCTGAAACGCTGCGCGATGCCCCGAGCCTCAGTGCGCTGGACATCGCCCAGCTCACCGAGCGCGCCCTGCGCATCGAGGCCTGGGCCGGCCGGCCGCAGGACATCGAATGGGCCTTCGACGGCGTCCGGCTGTGCATCGTGCAGAGCCGTGACATCACCACGCTGGCCGACACCGACAGCGCACTCTTCACGCCGCCCGTCATCGCCGGAACCTGGACGCGCGAGAACATGGCCGAGCGGTACTACGAGGCGAACACGCCGTTCACGATCTCGACGCTGTATCCGGCGCTGGAGACGGCCCTGGAAACGTACTTCCGCCGCGTCGGCATCCGGGCCGACACGGCCACCTTCGGCCCCCTGATCCGTGTCTTCCACGCCCGGCCCTACCTCAACAAGTCGCTGGTGGCCGCCGCGCTGAAGGGCATCAAGGTCGACAACACGCAGATGGAAGCCGTGCTCGGCAAGCGCAGAAACGTCGGCTTCAACCCCCGCCTGCCGCTCATCGGGATCGGCGTGCTGCGGATGATCGCGCGCAGCTACTCGGAATGGGAGGCCTTCCAGCGCGAGGTGCTCGATCCGCTGGTGACTCCTTCCGAGCCCGAGCTGGCCGCACTGGCGTTTCCCGAGCTGCGCCGCTCGCTCGACGCGCAGTTGCAGATGTTCGACCGCTATTGGGTCGTGCACATGGCCAATGTGCGCTGCGCCGACTACTGCCAGAAGATCCTCCGCATGATCCTGGGCACTGTTCACGCGAGCGAAGAAGAAGCGTTCGACGCCTTCTGCCGCCTGAGTGCCGGCTTTGCCGACAACATCACCTTCGACAGCGACTCCGAACTGCACCGCATCGCCCGTCTGCTGCGGCAGCAGCCTCGCCTGGCCGCAGCCCTGCGCGGCGGCTCGCACGCCGCCTTCCAGCGCGCGCTGGCCGCGGACCCGGCGGGTCGCGACATCGCCGCGCGATTCGATCGCTTCATCGAAAGATTCGGCTTCAAGCTCGTGCACCAGGAGTTCCACGATCGCCAATGGCGCGACGACCCGGAACTTGTCTGGCGGCACATCGCAGCGGCCATGGACGCGGGCAACGAGGACCCCAAGTCCCGCGTGCTGGCCAAGGTTGCCGAGCGCGAGCAGGCTCATGCGGCGACCTTGGCGCGTTTGAAGGGGCCGCTCGGGCTGGTGCTGCGCCCGGTGTTCAACTTCATCTATCGCCGGACGTGCGACTACGTCCCGGCGCGCGAGAACGACCAGTTCCACTTCGGCAAGCTCGTCTACCTGATGCGCCGCACGCTGGTGCACATGGGTCGGCGTCTGGTCGCGGCCGGGGCGCTCGCCGATGCGGACGACATCTTCTTCCTCGAGTTGGGCAAGATTCCGGCCGTTGCCGAAGGTGCCGCCGATCTGAAGCGCTATGTCGCGCGGCAACGCGCCCTGTTCGCGCGCCTAGAAACGATGAACGTCCCCCACGACATCAACGGTGGCACCGAACCGGCGCATGCCAACCAAGCCCAGGCCGGCTGGGCCGGGCACGGCGTGAGCACCGGCACCGTGACCGCCACCGCGCGCATCGCGCACGAGCCCTCGGAGCTGAAAGAGGTGGGCCACGGTGAAGTGCTGGTGACCCACTCCACCAACCCGGCCTGGACCCCCGCCTTCGGCCGTATCGCGGCGCTCGTGACCGAGTCCGGAGGGATGCTGTCGCATGGCGCCATCATGGCCCGCGAGTACGGCATTCCGGCCGTGCTCGGGCTGCGCGGTGCGACCTCGCTGATTGCGTCGGGCGACACGATCACGGTGCATGGGGGCGAGGGCCGCGTTGCTCTGGCGTGCCTGTCGCCCACCCAGGAACCGAGGAAGCCACGAGAGCCCGCGCGGCCGGACCAGTTCCGGCCGGTTGATTTGCAGACCCAGTTGTCGAAAGGTTGACCCCGCCATGAATCTCTCGCACACCCTGTCCTTGCCCTGCGGCGCGCGGCTGAAGAACCGGATCGTCAAGACCGCCACATCGGAAGGCCTGGCCGACCGCCACGACCACGCAACGCCCGGCCATCGCCGTCTCTACGAAATCTGGGCCCGCGGCGGTGCTGGACTGCTCATCACCGGCAATGTGATGGTCGATCGGCGTTACCTGGAACGGCCAGGCAATGTGGTCGTCGAGGACGCCACCGGCCTGCAGGCGCTGCGCGCCTGGGCCGCGGGCGGGACGACGGCACAGACCCACTTGTGGATGCAGATGTCGCACCCCGGCCGGCAATGCCCCAAGCTGGTTTCCAAGGAGCCGCTGGCACCTTCTGCCGTTCAACTGGATCTGCTGGGCAACTATGCCCGGCCCCGCGCGATGAGCGAGGCCGAGATCGACGACGTCATTGCGCGCTTTGGCCAGTGCGCCAATCTGGCCCGGCAGGCCGGTTTCACGGGCGTGCAGATCAACGCCGCCCATGGCTATCTGATCAGCCAGTTCCTGTCGCCCGAGGTCAACCGGCGCGAGGATCGTTGGGGCGGCAGCCTGGCACATCGCGCCCGGCTGCTGCTGGCCATCGTGGCGCGGGTCCGCGAACGGGTCGGCGCCGATTTCCCGATTTCAGTCAAGCTCAACGCGGCCGACTTCCAGCGCGGTGGCTTCAGCCTGGAGGACAGTTGCCAGTGCGCACTGTGGCTGGCCGCGGCGGGTGTGGACCTGCTGGAGATCTCGGGCGGCAGCTTTGAGCACCTGCGCCTGCTCGGCGACCGCGGCGACCCGGCCACCGCAGAAGACCCGGCCGTCGCCGCGAGTGCGGTGAAGGCGGGCTATTTCACCGACTACGCGCTGGCCATTGGCCAGGCGCTGCGCGACGCAGGCCGGGCGATGCCGTTGATGGTGACCGGCGGCTTTCGCAGCCGCGAGGCGATGGAGCGCGTGCTGGCGCTGGGCGGCATTCAGCTGGTCGGCCTGGCACGGCCGTTTTGCGCCACGCCCGACCTCGGCCACCGGCTGCTGCGCGGCGAGGACATTCCGGCCGATGCACGCGCCGCATCCTGCACCGGCAACGCACTCTCACGTTGGTTGACTCGTTTCAAGACCTGGCGGGTCCTGCGCGTGCAGGGCGACGTGGCCTGGCATGCGCGCCGGCTGGCCCAGCTGGCCCAGGGCTACAACCCCGAAAACAGGTCGCCTGCATGGTCCTTGATCGGCCACATGTGGGCCGACATGGCCCACGCCATGCGCCGCAAGCCACCGCTGCCCGGCATTGCGAACTGACGCTGGAGGACATTCCCATGCGAGGCCTCGTGCTCTGCGTGTTCCTGTTCTCTGCGCTGCTTGCTGCCAGGGCTGAGGATCTGATGGGCTCCGACCGCAACGCCTACGGCAGGGAGGTCCGACTGAGTGTCGACACCCTGGACGGTGATCGCTACGCCACGGTCACCGGGCGGGTGCTGATGGAAGGCACGCTGGCCGCCCCCGCCCGGCTGTTCTCCGATGTCGCTGGCCTGCCGAGCTGGATCGACAACCTCGTGGCAGTCAAGGAGATCGATGCGCGAGGGCCGACGGACCGCACTGTCTACATGCGCTACTCGGCCCCGGCCGGCTTCGATGATCGTGATGGCGTGATGCGATTCGTGGCGGTCAGGGAAGCGCCCACGGTCATCACGCTGAAGTTCGAGGACATGGCTGCGTTCGTGCTGGCCACCGATGCGGTGCGCATGACGGACGTGCGCGGCCGCTTCCGGGTGGAACAGGTGGCGCCGGGCATCCTGGCGGTCGAGTTCCGGCTGCACTACGACTCCGCGGCCAGGCCGGTGGTGCTGGCCAACCTGAGCGTGAAGCGGCAGGTCCAGCAGACGCTGGTGCGCATGCGGCACTCGATCGAGGTCTTGTTGCGCAATGCCACCCTCGACGCAGCGCTGGCGCACGCGCTCGACCGGCCGTAGCCCATGCCGGCGCACCACCGCGGTCGCCTGTCGCCGCCGCCAGTGCAGCCCGGCGCGCGCCGCCTGGCTTGGCCGGCCGGCCGCATCGACGTCTGGCAGCTGCGTCTGCCGGCCGCGCTGCCCTGCCTATCGACGCGCGCGGCGGTGTTGTCGGCTGACGAGCGCCGACGCGCCGCAGCCTTTCGTTTCGAGCGTGATCGCACGCGCAGCGTGCTGTCGCGCGGCAGCCTGCGCGAGCTGCTCGGCGCCTACCTCGGTGAGCCCGCGGCGCGCGTGGCGCTGGTCATCGGCGAACACGGCAAGCCGATGCTGGCCGACGGCGGCGCCGGCTTGCAGTTCAACACCAGCCATGCTGGCGAGTACGTGATGCACGCGTTCACAAGCGACGAGCCGGTGGGCATCGACATCGAGAAGACCCGTCCTCGAGGCTTCGACGCTGCCATGTTGCGCGGTTTCCTGGGCGGTGCCGAGATCGCGGCGCTCGAGCGGCTGCCGGCACCCGCTGCGCAGTTGCAGGCGCACCGTATCTGGACGCACAAGGAAGCCTTCCTCAAGGCGATGGGCAGCGGCTTTTCGGTCGATGCACGCGGCATCCAGCTCCCCGTGGACACCGCAGCGCTGGCCGGCCACGGGGCCCGGCTGATCGGCAGGCCGGGCCCCTCGAACGGCCAGGACGGCGCCGACTGGAGCCTGTGGGAACTGCCGGTGGCCGACGGCTACCACGCCACCGCCGTGCGGCGCGGCGCGCCGGTGCCGCTGCGGCTGGGACCCTTCTGAGTTGTCGCCTGCACGGCTACGCGCCGCCCGCACCACGCGCGTCGGCACCTCGAACATGCCGCCGCCGCAGTGGTTCAGCGTGTGCAGTTCGGCGACCCGCACCGCAGCGTGATGCGCTATCCCCGTCGATGTCGACGCACAGGAGTTGGCGCGCTGCGGTCTCCCGTGGCATCGCGCTAGCCCGGATGTTTCACAAGCCCCCTACTGGATGGCCATTAGAGGATTTTCTGCCGATCCTGGAGGCTGAAGCGGCTGGCTGTGCGGCCATTGATGCTCGCGCGGTTGGGTATCGGCTCGTTGTGGGCATGACTTGCCCCACCCCGGCTTGGGATGCGGGCCTGGTTGGGGTCAACGCGCGGGCCAGGCACTGGAT
>NZ_JBMLSK010000374.1:0-22971 GCF_049240545.1 Roseateles sp.
GCCTTCAAGAAGATGAAGGAAGAGGGCCGCACCTCCAAGGCTCCGCTGAGCGAAGCCTTCGGCAACTGGAAGAACGGCAAGATCGCCCTCATCGCGCTGTTCGGCCTCGTTGCAGGTCAGGCCGTGGTTTGGTACACGGGCCAGTTCTACGCGCTGTTCTTCATGCAAAACGTGATCAAGGTCGACAGCTTCACGGCCAACGTGATGGTGGCTTGGTCCTTGATCCTGGGTACCGGCGGCTTCCTGTTCTTCGGCGCGCTGTCTGACCGCATCGGCCGCAAGCCCATCATTCTGGCCGGCTGCCTGCTGGGTGCCGTCACCTTCCTGCCGGTGTTCAGCTTGCTGACCAAGACAGCCAATCCCGCGATCTACCAAGCGCACCAGACGCCCGTCTCGGTGACCGTGAACAAGGAAGACTGCTCGTTCCAGTTCAACCCCACGGGAACGGCCAAGTTCACGTCGTCTTGCGATATCGCCAAAGCACAGTTGGCGCGTACCTCGGTGAACTACACCACCGTGGAAGGCGCAGCGCCTGGCACGCTGGCCGTGGTGAAGGTCGGCGAAACCTCCATCCCGTCGTATGACGCGGGCAAGCTGGCCGGCGACGATTTGAAGAAAGCCAAGGCCTCGTTCGACGGCGCGCTGAACGCGGCGTTGAAGCAGGCGGGTTACCCGATGGTCCCGGCCGACAACAAGACCATTGCCAAGGCCCAGCACTTCTTCGACATCTTCACGGCGCAGAAGCTGACGATCATCGCCATCCTGACCTACCTCGTCATCTTGGTGACCATGGTCTACGGCCCGATCGCCGCGATGCTGGTGGAACTGTTCCCGACCCGCATCCGTTACTCGGGCCTGTCGCTGCCGTATCACATCGGTAACGGTTGGTTCGGTGGCCTGATGCCGGCGACCGCCTTCGCGATTTCGGCGCAGACCGGTAACATCTACTCGGGCCTGTGGTACGCCATCGTGGTGGCCGTCATGACGTTGGTCATCGGTGCGCTGCTCGTGCCGGGTGGTACCCACAAGAAGGATATCTTCGCCGGCGACGGCGGCCGATAAGCCCATCTCGAGCGCCGGGCCGTGGTTTCCTTGAAGCCACGGCCCGGTGTGCATTTGACAAGGGAGATGCCGTTTTGACCGATCTCGTGTTTTCGCAATTGACCGACCTTTTCCGCATTGGACTGATCATCGCCCTCGTGGTCACGATGCAGAGAACCGCTGCGGTGACAGGGCGCGTCCTGCCACTGATCTTGGGTGTGGTGTTCGTGGCGGTCATGATCCCCGCCACCATGCCTAGCGGCTCGGGAAGTCTGACCCACGCCGTCCTTGCCGGGCTGGTGTCCAACTCGATCATCTTGATACCCGTGCTGGCCGGTGCGCGGCTGATCGCGCGACTGCGGCGCTGAACGCCCGGGCGAGGGTTCCCTCTGCCCCTTGAAGCTGTTGACCGGGTTCGCCCCGCTCCAGCGAACACTGACGCTCTCAAGCGTCCATGCGGGCTGCCCCGCCTCGGTGAGCGCTGCGCTCGCCATTTCCAGCCCTTCAGCGGCCTGTGTCAAACCGCCTTTCGGGGTGCCGACCCAGTCTTCATAGCGAAGACGGTCGTTCAATAGGTGTGTTCCGGTGCGGAAAAGCCGAAGTTGAACTGCGCGTTGATCTGGTTTGTTTGAATCGGAAAGATCCCCACACTCCGACTCACCCGAACATCTCAGAGAGAACGATCATGTCCTACGCCCTCAGCGGCCGCCCCCTTGTGACCCTGCTTGCGCTGTGTCGCCACGATGGAAGCGGCAAATTCGGGGCCAAGGCCGGCCCCTCGCTGGTCGTTGTTGCCCAAATCCTCTGAGGTCAATCATGGACTTTCTGCATCCTTTCCTGATGGCCGACTTCCTGGGCAAGCCCGCTTGGGTCTGGCTCACCTTCGTGGGTATCGTCGTTGCGCTGCTGGCGTTCGACCTGGGCGTTCTGCACAAGGACGATCACGAGATCGGCGTGCGCGAAAGCCTGCTGCTGTCGGCCGGCTACATCAGCGTGGCCTTGCTTTTCGGCGCCTGGGTCTGGTGGTATCTGGGCGCGCAAAGCGGCATGGACTATTACACCGGCTTCATGATCGAGAAGTCGCTGTCGATGGACAACGTCTTCGTCATTGCGCTGATCTTCAGCTTCTTCGCCATCCCGCGCCAGTACCAGCACCGGGTGCTGTTCTGGGGCATCTTGGGCGTGATCGTGCTGCGCGCGATCATGATTGGCTTGGGTGCGACGCTGGTCAGCCAGTTCAGCTGGGTGCTCTACCTGTTCGGCGCCTTCCTGATCTTCACCGGCATCAAGATGTGGATCATTGCCGACCACATGCCCGACATCGCGAACAACCCGCTGCTGAAGTTTCTGAAGCGGAAGATGCGCGTGACCGAGGGCCTGCGTGGCAATGCGTTCTGGGTGCGCGAGACCGACCCCAAGACCGGCAAGCTGGAGCGTTTCGCGACGCCCTTGTTTCTGGCCTTGGTGCTGGTCGAGTTCGTCGATCTGATCTTCGCGGTCGATTCGGTGCCGGCCATCTTTGCGATCACCACCGACCCCTTCATCGTCTACACCAGCAATATCTTCGCGATCCTGGGTTTGCGCGCGCTGTACTTCGCGCTGGCCGCGATGATTCACCGCTTCAAGTACCTGAAGTACGCCCTGGCCTTGGTGCTGGTGTTCATTGGCAGCAAGATCTTCCTGGTCGGCATCATCGGCAAGATCCCTGCGGTGATCTCCTTGAGCGTGACCTTTGGCTTGATTGCCGGTGGCGTGCTGGTGTCGCTGTGGAAGACCCGAGGGGAGCCTGCCGTGGCCGAGTCCCCGTGACGCGGCCGACCGCGTCAGGTGTGTTCACTCTGGGTGGGGCTTGCCAATTGGCAAGCTGCCGCTAGCGGCTCTGCTCAATGGGCTGGTAGAAACAAAACAAGCGGCCGTTCTGACCCAAGGTTCGCCCATGAAACCCTCTCCCTTGCGCCGCCTGCTGACCCAGCGCGGCGCTGCCAAGCCCGAGCAGGCCCAAGCCCGTGCGCTGATCGCGGCCATTGACGCGGGCGGCATTCCGCTGCATCCGGCCAAGGTGAATCAGATCGCGCGGGAACTGGGGCTGGAGGTCTCTCGGGATGCGCCGGTGGAGGCCACGATTGCCCGCATCCGTGCTTTGCTGAGTCGCTCCGACCGGGCTTGAACGGCGTAGGCCGGGCGGCGAGGTTTCGCTCAGGTTTCCGCAGGTAAAGAAGCACAAAGCCGATCGCTTCAGCAGTGCCCAGCGTGTGCTAATGCCCGCAGGCCAGCGTTGTTCCGTTTGAGAATGACAGCAGGCCAAGAGCCTTGGCCCCGTTGATTGAGGATACCCACTGCCATGCCCACGCTCACCGACGCCCCCTTGCCATCGGCCGCACCCTGGGCTGCAGCCGATGGCCCGGTCAACCCGGCTTTGCCTTTGGCGAAGACGCCGCCTTCTGATGCAGCCGCGCAGGCGCTGGCCCTGGCGGCGACTGCGGCTGCGCTGAGCGCCTGCGGAGGCGGAGGTGGTGGTGCAGAAGCACCCGCCCCTGCGCCCGCGCCCGCGCCAGCCCCACCGCCGCCTGCACCGGCCCCGCCCCCCGCTGCACCGACCGACGCCGAAGCGGCCCGCTTCCTGGCGCAGGCCACGTTTGCCGCCCATCGCAATGAGATCGATGCCGTCAAGACGCAGGGCTATGCGGCTTGGTTGGATGCACAAATGGCCTTGCCGGTCAGCAGCCCGCACTTCGACTGGATGATGGCCAAGGGCTATGCGGTGGTGGACAACCGCAACAGCTTTGCCGGGGTGGACAACACCTTGTGGCGCAAGCTGCTCAGCGCGCCGGACAGCCTGCGCCAACGTGTGGTGCTGGCGCTCAGCGAGATCTTTGTGGTCTCGATGGCGGGTCTGCCCGTGACTTGGCGGGGCATGGCGGTGGCGGCCTATGTGGACATGCTGGAGCAACGCTGCTTTGGCAGCTATCGCGAATTGCTGGACGGGGTGACGCTCTCATGTGCCATGGGCGTGTACCTGAATATGCGCGGCAACCAAAAGGAAGACGCTGCCACCGGGCGTGTGCCGGATGAGAACTATGCGCGCGAGGTGATGCAGCTCTTCACCATCGGCCTGGTGGAGCTGAAGCTCGATGGCAGCCCGGTCTTGGACGGCAGTGGCAAGGCCAAGGAGACCTATACCCAAACCCACATCACCGAGCTGGCGCGGGTCTTCACCGGCTGGGATTTCGATGGTGCCAGCGCCACCGACCCGGCGTTCATGCGCAAGCCGATGGTGCACAACGCCGCCAAGTTCTCGAGTGGTGCCAAGAAGGTCTTGAATGTGGACATCGCGTCCAGCGCGACAGGTCCGCAGGCCTTGAAGACGGCCTTGGATACCCTGGCCGATCATCCCAATGTGGGACCCTTTATCGGCCGGCAACTGATTCAACGCCTGGTCTGCTCCAACCCGAGCCCGGCCTATGTGCAGCGGGTGGCCACGGTGTTCAACAACAACGGCGCCGGGGTACGTGGGGACCTCAAGGCCGTGATCAAGGCGGTTCTGCTGGACAGCGAGGCGCGCAGCGTGGCCACGGGCAATAGCGGCGGCAAGCTGCGCGAGCCGCTGCAGCGTTTCATCCAATGGGGCCGTAGCTTTGCCCTCAGCTCGCCCAACGAGCTTTGGAACATCGGTGATACCAGCAACCCGGCAACTCGCCTGGGGCAGAGTCCGCTGCGCAGCCCCTCGGTGTTCAACTTTTTCCGTCCCGGCTATGTGCCGCCCAACTCCGTACTGGGCAGCAACAACATCACCGCGCCGGAGTTTCAGCTCTGCAATGAAAGCTCGGTCGCCGGCTACCTGAACTTTTTGCAGACGGCCATTGGCAGCGGCGTGGGCGAGCTCAAGGCCAGCTACACCGCCGAGCTGGCGCTGGCGTCCGATGCCAACGCCTTGGTCAATGATTTGGCACTGCGTTTGAGTGGCAACACCTTGTCCAGCGCCACCCGCAGCACCATTGCGACGGCGGTAGGTGGCATTGCCGCCAGCACCGATGCGGGCAAGCTCAACCGCGTGCAAGCCGCCATCCTGCTGGTGATGGCCTGCCCCGAGTACCTGATTCAAAAGTGAGGCCGGCCATGACGACGAACGCTCTCAAGCAATTGCAGCGGCGCGAATTCATGCGCCGCAGCTCGGCCTTGGCCTTGGCAGGCAGTGCTGCGCCTTGGGCGCTCAGCCTGGCCGGCATCGGCGAGGCTGCGGCGGCCGCCGCGCCCGGCGACTACAAGGCCTTGGTCTGTGTGTTTCTCTACGGCGGCAACGACTATGCCAACACCGTCATCCCCTATGACGCCGCCAGTTACAACAGTTATGCCAACATCCGCCAAACCATCGCGACGCCGCGCGATCAGCTGGCCGCCACCGCACTGAGCCCCAGTGTTGCCTTGGCCGGAGGGCGGCAGATGGCCTTGGCGCCTCAGATGGGCAAGCTGAAAGCCATCTTTGATGCGGGCCGCTTGGGGGTGTTGTTCAACGTTGGCACCTTGATGCAACCCACTACCTTGGCGCAGTACAAGGCCGCCAGCGTGCCGCTGCCGCCCAAGTTGTTCTCGCACAATGACCAGCAAAGCGTTTGGCAGTCCAGCCTGCCGGAAGGTTCCACCTCGGGTTGGGGTGGGCGCATGGGCGATCAGTTCTTGGCGGCCAACGGCAACGCCACCTTCACCTGCATCAATGTTTCGGGCAATGCGGTTTTCATGGCGGGCCAGCAGGCGGTGCAGTACCAGCTGTCGAGCAGCGGCGCGGTGGCCATCAACGGTATCAGCAGGCCCCTGTTTGGTTCCCAGGCCTGCGCGGATGCCCTGCGCAGCCTGATCACCGCCGATCGCAGTCACTGGATGGAGCAGGAGCTGAATCGGGTGGTCAGCCGCTCGGTCAGCGCGCAGTCCATTGTCAACGGCGCGCTGGCCAGCCTGCCGGCGCTGGCGACTCCGTTTGACAGCAGCAGCGGCCTGAGCAGCCAGTTGCAAATGGTGGCCAAGCTGATCGCCGCCCGCAGCACCCTGGGCGCCAGCCGGCAGGTGTTTTTTGTCTCCATCGGCGGCTTTGACCTGCACGATTTCTTGCCCACCCAGCATCCTGGCCTGCTCAGCACCATCAACGACGCCTTGGCCAGCTTCTATGACGCCACAGTGGAGTTGGGCGTGGCCGACAAGGTCACCAGCTTCACCGCCTCGGACTTTGGGCGCACGCTGACCAGCAATGGCGACGGCTCCGATCACGGCTGGGGCAGCCACCACATGGTGATGGGCGGCGCGGTCCAGGGTGGGCGTTTCTACGGCACGTTGCCCTCGGCCACCTTGGGCGGGCCGGAGGACGTGGGTCAGGGGCGTTTGTTGCCCAGCACTTCGGTGGATCAATTGGCGGCCACGCTGGCGACCTGGATGGGCGTCAGCGCCTCCGAGTTGCCGCGCGTCCTGCCGCAGATCAGCGGCTACAGCCAGCGTGATCTGGGCTTCTTCGGCTGAGGCAGCCCGCCTCAAGCTGAGGGGGCTCGGCTCAAGCAGCGCGCTTTACTTGGCCTTGGCTCGGCCGTACTTCGCCGTGAAGCTCGCCTTGCCCAAGGCGTTGGCGTTGATCATGTAGCCGGCGAGTGCAGCGGTGACGTCGGCGGGGATATCGAGCTTCTCGACCTTCAGCGCGTGCACCGTGAAGATGTAGCGGTGCGGCTTGTCGCCTTGCGGAGGGCACAGGCCGCCCCAGCCGGCCACGCCATAGTCGATGCGCACATGGCTGGCGCCCTTGGGCAAATTGGCGCCGCCTACAGCGCCGGCGTCGGGCTTGAGTTCGTTCACATCGGCGGGCAGGTTGATGACGGACCAGTGCCACCAGCCGGAGCCGGTGGGGGCGTCGGGGTCATACACCGTCACGGCGAAGGATTTGGTGCCGGCCGGTGCGCCGCGCCATTGCAGGGCGGGTGATTTGTTCTCGCCGCTGCAGCCGAAGCCGTTGAACTCGAATTTGGCGTCCATCAGGCTGCCCGGCTTGATGTCGGGGCTGCTGAGCTGGAAGCCGGCGGCTTGGACGAGGGAGGCGGCGCCGAGCAGGGCGCTGGCAATCAGGGTGTGTTTCATGCGTGACCTGGTTCCAATCAAAAGCGGAGCCGCCATGTTGCGTCAGCTATGAAAAATTCGCTAGCCCAAGGTTTTGCGAATGTCAGGGTGGACTCGCACCCGCAATCAGTGGACGTTGGCCCAGTCAATGGCGAAAAACTTTCGTTGTGGTCGTTTGCTCGGCTAAATCGAGCGATTGCAGGCAGACGCCCACGCAAGCCCCGAGCCCGGCTTGCCCAACCCGAAGCAAGCGAATCGGGTCGCCTTCGTTGGCCGATCTACAGGCTACTCACCGGCAAGGCCGTGCGACTCACCACCTGCCGCATGACAAAGCTTGAATGCACGCCGGTGACGCCTTGGATACGCGTTAGCTTGCCCAGCAGCAGGGCTTGGAAATGGTCCATATCGCGCACCACCAGCTTGAGCTGGTAGTCGGCTGCCTGGCCGGTGATGAGCAAGCACTCCAGCACCTCGGGCAGCACCTGCACCGAGGCCTCGAAGTTGGCGAAGCGCTCGGGCGTGTGCTGGTCCATGGAGATGTGCACCAAGGCCATCAGGCTCAGTCCTAGCTTTTTGGCGTCCAGCAGCGCGCGGTAGCCGGCGATCAGGCCGCTTTCTTCCAGCGCGCGGACACGCCGCAGGCAGGGCGAGGGCGAGAGGCCGACGCGGTCGGCCAGGTCTTGGTTGTTGATGCGCCCGTCGTGCTGCAAAACCTCCAGGATCTGGCGGTCGATGCGGTCTAATTCCATGTGCATGCCTTAGTTTTGATGGTTTGAGCAATTTTCTGCCAAACACGGCCGAGTTTTTGCCATCTTCGCAATTTTCTGCTCAGGCGGGCTGCCTACACTGAATGCATGGGTTCTACACAAACCCACTGTCTTGCGCAGCAGGCCGACGCCACACCTCCGCCGGCCCAGGGATGAACGCTCACCGCTTCGTCATCCAGCCCTGCCGCCTTTGAAACCCCAGCCGCCACAAGCGCCTGGGGTTTTTGCGTTTCAGGGCTCAGCGCTTGATCACCTGGCCGACCTGAGCCAGAAAGTGCTTTGGCACAATCCGGCCCGGCCGCAGCTTGTTCTGGCAGTGGTTGAAGCGACAAGCCTGTGCGACGGAGGCTTGGCCCCGGTTTCTCTTTCGTTTTCTCTGTTGTGCTTTTTGAAGTCCGCCGCCCTTGTTGTCTCCTTTGAATTTGTCTGCGCGCCCTCGGTTCCCGTGGCGCGCTTTCTTGGCTCTGGCCCTGCCCTGTTCTCTGATGCAAACCTTGGAGGTGCAAGCCTGGGGCGCCGATGGCCACCGTTTGATCGCCCGCGTGGCCGAGCAGCAACTCAGCCCGGCGGCGCGCGCCGAGGTTGATCGCCTGCTGGCGCTGGAGCCGGGCAGCAGCTTGGCCTCCATTTCTACCTGGGCCGATGAGCACCGCTCGCCGCAAACCGGCCGCTGGCATTACGTCAACTTTCCACGCGATGCGGCTTGCACTTACGAGCCGCAGCGAGATTGCGAAGACGGCGCCTGCGTGGTCGAGGCCATTCAGCGGCAGCGGGCTGTCTTGCAAAGCACGGCGCCGGATGAGCAGCGCCTGAAGGCTCTGAAGTACGTGGTGCATCTGGTGGGCGATGTGCATCAGCCCTTGCATGCCGGCTTTGCCGACGATCGCGGCGGCAATAGCTATCAGGTGCAGGGTTTCGGGCGCGGCTCGAATCTGCATTCGCTGTGGGACTCGGGCCTGATTTTGAACCGCCCCGGCGGCGCGCTGGCTCTGCAATCGCAGCTGGCCGCGGAGGCGTCCAATGCCGCCGGCACGCAAGCCAAAAAGCCGGCCTCTCAGCAAAGCCCGGCCTTGCAGCGCTCGCAAGTGATGGCCGCCGCACGCGCTGAGGCCGAGCCCGCCTTGTGGGCGCAAGCCTCTTGCCAGATCGCCAGCGCAGCGGGCTTCTACCCTGAGGGGCACAAGGTCGATGAACGCTATGCCCACGGCCATGACGCGACCCTGTTGGCGCAGCTGACGGCCGCAGCCCGGCGCCTGGCCACGGTCTTGAACGAGAGCTTGCGCTAAGCACTGTTCGATACAGGGCGGTTTCTGTCCTGATGGCCTCCTAAAGTGAACGCACCCTTTTCACTTCAAAGGAGTGCCTGATCATGGAAAGCACCGCCACCGACCCTCAACGCCGCAATCTGCTGCAGGCCGCAGCCGCCACGCTGGCCGCTGCGGGCCCGCTGAGCCTGGGCTCGGCCAAGGCCGCCAGTCAGCCTCCCGCCGCCACCGGCAAGCCCGGCGACTTTGATTTCTTGAGCGGCGAATGGCGCATCAAAAACCGCCAGCGTAAGAACGGCGTCTGGGAGAGCTTTGAGGGCGAGGCCACGGTCTTCGGCATTCTGGCCGGCAGGGCCAGCATCGAAGAGCTGCGCATTCCTCAGCGCAATTTCAGCGGCATGGGCTTGCGCCTGCTAGACCCGGAGAAAAAGCTCTGGGCCGACCACTGGGTCAATAGCAAAAGCGGTGTGCTGACGCCGCCACCTGCCTGGGGCAGCTTTGTGCAAGGCGTCGGCACTTGGGACTCGGACGACCAGGACGGCGACACACCCATCATCGTGCGCGGTGTCTGGGATCGCATCACCCCCCGCAGCTGCCGCTGGTATCAGGCGGTATCGCGAGACCAGGGCAAGAGCTGGGAAGAAAACTGGCTGATGGATTGGACGCGGGTCTGAGTTGACCCGCGCCCGCCGCCCTCGTCTTTAGGCCGTGACCGCCAACTCCGGCTCAGGCAGGGCGACGCGGTTGTCGGTGCTGAACTGGTAGTCCTTGAACACATGCTCGGCCGTCAGCAGCTGGTAGCTGCCATCGGGGTTGCGATGCGTGGTGTCTTTCAGGCGCCAGGTCAGCTGGCCGCAGGTCCAGATGTCGAAGTTGCGCATATGGGTGCACAAGCAGGTCTTGTCCTGCACCTTGACGCGGCGCTCGCCGGGATGCGCCGCCACTTCGCGGTTGTAAGAGCTGATGTAGGCGCACTTGCCATTGGCATCGAGCAAATAGCCATAGGCCTCGCAGTTCGGGCGGATGCCGTCACCGATGCCGGGGCTGGAGGTGATCATGCGCATCGGGTAGCCGGTGGGCGAGATCTCGTTGACCTCGATATCGCTCTCGCTGGCTTTGAAGTACTCCTGCTTGATGTCGTCCGGCAGGCCGCATTCGCGGGTGACGGTGAAGCGCGTGGCGACCTGCACGCCAGAGGCGCCCAGTTCCAGGAAGCGCACCGCATCGCTGCCGGTGAAGATGCCGCCGGCGGCGATCAGCGGGATCTCCAGCTTCTCGGCCAGCAGGTATTGGTGAATCTCGGTGACGATGGTGGCCAGGTCGTACTCGGCCCAGTCCATGCCAAAGCCCAGGTGGCCGCCGGCCAGCGGGCCTTCGATCACCACATAGTCGGGCAGGCGGTTCAAGCGGCTGTTCTTCTTCAAAAACAGCTGCAGCGCGCGCAGCGAGGACACGATGATGCCCAGCTTGGCTTCGCGAAAGCGCGGGTGATCGGCGATCAAGGCGAACGAGCCCAGATGCAGGCCGGCCGCCAGGGTGATGCCGTCAATGCCGGCGTCCAGCGCCGAGTTCATGCGCACGGCCAGCGTTTCCTTCGGCCCGTTCATCGTCAACTTTTCCATGCAGTTGATGAAGATCAGACCCTTGCCCTGCTTGCGCGACATGGTGTGTTCCACATGCGCGCGTGTGGCTTCGGCCAGGTGCTCCAGATTGAACTTCACTTCGGACTTGTCTTCCGAGGCGACGTTGTACTGGTACTGCGCCTGTTTGGCCTTGACGTATTTGGTCTTGTAGCGGCGGTCGGTGACGGTATTGACCATCGCGTCGGAGATATGACCGATACCGCCGAGGCGCGCGGCCTCCAAAGCCAGGTCGGAGGAGGAGATATCGACTCCCATGCCTCCAATCACGATGGGCACCAACTCATGGCGACCCAGGCGCAGGCGGAAATCATCCAGACGTTTCATCGAATTCAACTTTCGAGCACAGGGCTCAGGGCAAGGTCAAAAAAGCAGCGCGCATTAGGCGGGAAGTTGCCGCGGGCCAGTACGCGTTACATCAAAGCTTCATCAAATAGATGGCCGACTCTAAAACGGCCGCCGGGGCGGATTTTGCCTGTTTCCCAGCGAGGGTCATGTTGACCCCATTCCGCTCAGGCGCTTTCTTGCGTTTGGAGTCGCTGTTCAGCGCGAGGCGGGCTTGGCTTGACTGAGCACGTCCTTGGTCCAGGACTGTGCCAGCTTCTTGGCTTCCCAGGCCCAGATGAAGGGCTTCACGGCCCGGGCCTTGCGGTACTGCGCGGGGTCAAGCAGGGCCTGGCTGATGGCGGGGGGCAGCTTCAGATGATCGAGACGAATCGGCCGTGCAAAGCCGCGGGCGAGATGGAGTTGCCCGGCGTCGCTGAAGATGAACTCGCGTGTCAGCAGGGCAGCATTGGGGTGCGGGGCATGCTTGTTGATGAGGGTGGTGTAGCCGCTGGTCACCGAGCCGTCGGCAGGAATCAAGACCTCAAAGTCGCGCGGCCGGTTCAGGCGCTCGCGCAGGCCCAGGGCCAAGAAGTCCCAGGTGATGTAGACGTCCGCAACGCCCGCTTCCACCCGCGCTTGGGAGGGGCCTTGCGTTAACAGCAGGCCCCGGGCGGCCAGTCGGGCGAAGCGCCCCAGCGCGGGCTTGAGTTCTTGCTCATGGCCGCCGAGTGCAATCGCCGCCGCCAGCACGCCGGCGCTGGCCAGGGCCGAGGAACCGACTTCGCCCACCAGCACCTTGTGGCCGCGCTCGAACAGCTCGGCCCAGCTGCGCGGCACGCCGCGTTCCGCGCTGCGTCGCGTGTCGACCAAAAAGGCCACGGTGCCGGTATAGGCCAGGGCCCAGAAGCCCTCGCTGTCCTTGGCCCATTCGGGAATCTGCGCCCACTGGCTGGGCTTGTGGGGTCGACTGATGCGGCGACCCCGGGCGATGGCCCCGTACTCAAAGCCGACATCGGCAAGATCCAGCGTGGCCTTCGCGCCCTCGGCTTCCATCCGTTCCAAGCTTTCGGCGCTGGTCAGATTCCAATCCCGGTGTTGGATGCCGTAAAGCCGCTTCAGGTCCGCCCAACTGGCCTCCCAGTTGGCCCAGGTATTGGGCATGCCGGCACTGTGCAACCAGCCCTCGCTGCGGGCCGCGGCTTCGATCTCCGCCAAACCGGGACTGAGCTGCCCATGAGCCCCACCCGAGCGCAGCGCAGCCGCCCAGGCCAGGGCGGCGGAAGGCAGCAAGAGCGACTGACGGCGGTTCAGACTCATGGTGATGCGAGGGGCTCAAGAGGTGTCGGCGCGGCGTCGCAGCGTGGAAGCAGCGTAGCATCGATGGCGCTGAAAACCCACGCTCGCAGGCCTTGATCCTGGCCTGCGTCGATAATCTCCGCTTCTGTCTCGCGCCCCCCATTGTTTTCATGTCGAATCTGATCGTTCACGGCGGCACGCCCTTGGCGGGCCGCATCATCCCTTCCGCCAACAAGAACGCTGTATTGCCCATTCTGTGCGCCACCTTGTTGACGGCCGAGCCGGTGCGCTTGCGCGGGGTGCCCGAGATCACCGATGTGAAGAAGATCCTCGAGGTCTTCCGCAATCTGGGCAGCTCGGTGGAGATCGACTACGCCAGCGGCGTGCTGGATGTGCACCACCGCAACACGCATTTCGACGCCGCCACCGACCGCCTGCCGGAAGAAATGCGCTCCAGCATCATGTTGGTGCCGGGCCTGATGGCGCGCTTTGGCAGCGCCCGGATTGAAGACGATGTGACCGGCTGCACTTTGGGCGTGCGCGAGATCGACCCGCATGTGGAGGTGTTTCAGCGCTTCGGCGCCGAGGTCGAGCGCCACAGCGATGGCTTGGTCTTGAAGGTGGCGGGCAAGCTGCGGGCGAATGACCACTGGACCGACTACGCCTCGGTTACCACCACCGAGAACTTTGTGCTCTGCGGCGCGTTGGCCCAGGGCCGCTCGACGCTGATGAACGCCGCCTCCGAGCCGCATGTGCAGGAGTTCTGCGCTTTTCTGAAGATGCTGGGCGCCAAGATCGAGGGCCTGGGCACCTCGCGCCTGACCATTGATGGCGTGGAGCGCCTGGGCGGCGGTGAGTTCACCTTTGCCGAAGACTTCCATGAGATCGTCACCTTCCTGGCCCTGGGTGCTATCACTGGCGGCCGGGTCGAGGTGCGTAACTCCACGCCCGAGCAGTTCCCGCTGATCGACCGCACTTTTGCCAAGTTCGGCGTGCAGATCATTCATGAGAACGGCTGGTCGCGCTCGGTCACGAACGGCCCCTTGAAGGTCAAAGAACCCTTCACCCGCAATATCTTGCAAAAGGTCGAGGCGGCGCCCTGGCCTTATCTGCCGGTGGATCTGTTGCCGATCTTTGTCGCCCTGGGCGTCAAGGCCGAAGGCAGCGTGATGTTCTGGAACAAGATCTATGACGGCGCCATGGGCTGGACCTCGGAGCTGAGCAAGTTCGGCGGCCACGCCTTCTTGTCCGACCCGCACCGCATGGTCACCTTTGGCGGCAAGCCCATGCACCCGGCCGAGGTGGAGAGCCCTTACATCATCCGCGTGGCCATTGCCCTGCTGATGGTGGCAGCCAGCATTCCGGGCAAGTCGGTGATCCGCAACGCCACGCCGATCCGCCGCGCGCATCCGCGCTTTGTCGAGAACATCTGCTCGCTGGGCACTCGCATCGAGTGGGTGGACGGCGACTGAGTCCTTGCTGCATGCGCCTCTTGCCTTCCCTTCTGCGCTCCGGCCTGCTGCTTGCAGCGCTGAGCTTTGCGGCGCCTGTGCTGCATGCGGGCGGGTCGACCATGCGCTGGTTCGTGCAAGATGCGCCACCGCTGTTCAGCTTTCCAGGAGGACAAGCGCCCCGGCGGGCCGCTGACCTGGGGGACGGCGAAATCGACGGCTTCTTGCGCCTGTTGATTGCAGAGTTGCCGCAGTACCGGCACGAGTTCTTTGACGCCACCTTGCCCCGCTTTGAGTTGATGGTGAAAAGCGGAGAAACCGTGTGCTCGCCCTTGCACAAGCGCAGTCCAGATCGGCTCAAGGATCGCTTCTTCACCCCCATGATTCCCTGGCTGGCCTCGAACCAACTCTATGTGGTGCTTCGACGCGACCAAGCCGAGAAGTTCTCCGATCTGGGTTCGCCGATCTCCCTCAGTGAACTGCTGCAGCGACAAGATTTGAACGGCTTGTTGGCCCGTGACCGATCCTATGGGCGGCAGATTGATCAGCTCTTGCAGAGTTCGAACCAAGAGCGCGTACAGACCTTGTCGGTTCGCAAAGGCGCCCAACTGCTGGCCATGCTGCGCGCCAAGCGCATGGACTACACCTTGGAGACGAAGTCGGAAGTCAGCGCCTATGTCGATGAAGGGCCAGACGATCTGCTCATGTTGCCCATCAAAGAGAGTCAGATGGACAGCCTGCGCTACATCTCCTGCAGCCGCAATGCCCAGGGGCGCGCGCAAATCGAGGCCATAGACCGCGCGATTCGCAAGATGGCCGCCGATCCACAGCGCGAGACTTGGTTGCGCACTTGGTTGGGCCCCAGTTCGGACGCGCAGGAGCGTCGGCGCCTGCTGCGCTATTTTGATGAGCGTGCGCGCGGCGGGCCGCAGATCGAATGAGCCGTGCGTTCGGTCCGGCCTTGCCCTTGCGTGATGGCGTCAGTGTCAGCGCCGTAGCCCTGCCGCAGACAGGGCCCTGGCGCCTGATGCTGGACTTTCTGGACCAACGTATGCCGCAGGTGACGCGAGCGGTCTGGGTCCAGCGCATGCAGAGTGGCAGCGTGTTCGGTGAGCAGGGTCAAGTCTTGCCGGTCGATGCTTGCTATCGCGGCGGAGGGCGCATTTTTTACTACCGCGAACTGGCCGCCGAACCGCCCATCCCTTTCGCCGAGACGATTCTTTTTCAAGACGAGCATCTGCTGATCGCCGACAAGCCGCACTTTTTGCCGGTTACGCCTAGCGGCCGTTATGTGCAGGAAACCTTGCTCACGCGGCTGAAGCGCCGCACCGGCCTGGCCGATCTGAGCCCGATTCACCGCATCGACCGCGAGACCGCCGGCCTGGTGGTGTTTTGCATCCAGCCCGAGCAGCGCGGCGCCTACCAAGCGCTGTTTCGCGAGCGCTTGGTGGACAAGGTCTACGAATCGATTGCCCCTTTCAAGCCTGAACTGAGCTTGCCGCTGACGCGTCGCAGCCGCCTGCAAGAACGCAGCGAGGCTTTTATGCAGATGGAAGAGGTCGAGGGCGCCTGCAATGCCGAGACACGGGTGACCTTGCTGGAGCGCTTGACGGATGACACTGGTTTAGCGCGTTATGCGCTCTACCCCAGCACCGGCCAAAAACACCAGCTGCGCGCGCACATGAACGCCTTGGGCCTGCCGATTGTTGGCGACCGCATCTATCCCGACTTGTTGCCGGTGGAGCAAGAGCCGGACTTCAGCCGGCCCTTGCAACTGCTGGCCCGCGAGCTCAGCTTTGTGGACCCGATCAGCGGCGAGTCGCGCCGCTTCACGAGCCGTTTGCGACTGGCCTTTCCTTAGGCTTGCAAAGCAGCCAAGGCCAAACGCGCGCCCAGCGTTTGCATGCAGGCCTGCGCCGCCTCGCGGCCTTTCTTGACGAAGTGCTCGCTGAAGTAGCGGCGGTGCTCTTCATGCTCATGGAAGTGATGCGGCGTCAGTACCGCCGAGAACACCGGCACACCGCTGTCGAGTTGCACCCGCATCAGGCCGTCGATCACTGCCGTGGCGACAAAGTCGTGGCGGTAGATGCCGCCGTCCACGATGAGGCCGCAGGCGATCACCGCATCAAAGCGGCCGCTCTCCGCCAAGGTCTTGGCGTGCAAGGGGATCTCGAAGGCGCCGGGCACCTCGAAACAATCGATCTGATCGGGCGGCAGGCTATGGGCTTGCAACTCGGCCAGACAGGCTTCGCGCGACTGGCCGACGATGTCGGCATGCCAACCGGCCGAGATGATGGCCAGGCGAATGGAGGATGCCCTGGCCTTGAATAGGCCGAGTGGCGAGGGGGACTTGCTATCGTTGTTGAATCGCTGATTCATGCTTGACCTTTGAGGTGTGGGACATAAATCAGGGCGCGCGAAAACGCAGCGGCGCCACCCCGCCCCAGGCCTTCTTTCGAAAACCCGAGCCGGTGCGGCGCTGCCGAGAGCATCGCGTTTCTCTTTCATCCGGACTGTGACCGTCGGCTCTGGCATCGCACCAGATCTGCTGACCCTTGGCCGGGTCGGAACTCGGCCAAGGCGCTCGCGGGCTCTCATGCCAAGGCATGAATACCGCCGGTGGGGAATTTCGCCCCGCCCTGAGAACGCTGCGCCGTCCTTGCGAGACGGCGCGGGGCGATTCTAGGGGATGGCTGTGGGCACGCTCAGCCGCGCAGCAGGGCCGCCAAGGCCTGCGCATCCAGCACCGTGGCCTCGTCCTGCCCTTCCAAGATGCCATCGGCCAGACCGCGTTTTTCGCGGTGCAGATCGATGATGCGCTCTTCCACCGAGCCGGCCGTCACCAAGCGGTAAACGGTGACCGGGCGCTTCTGGCCCATGCGGTGGGCGCGGCCGGTGGCTTGGTCTTCGGCGGCCGGGTTCCACCAGGGGTCGACGATCAAGACATAGTCGGCCATGGTCAGGTTCAGGCCAAAGCCGCCCGCCTTCAGGCTGATCAAAAACACCTCGCCCTCGCCGCGCTGGAAGGCCGCCACCCGCTTGCTGCGCTCAGACGCCGGGGTGCTGCCGTCCAGGTATTGGTACTTGACGCCCATGCTGTCCAGGCGCTCGGCCAGCAGCTTCAGATAGTCGGTGAACTGGCTGAAGACCAGGGCCTTGTGCGAGCCGTCGACCAGTTCGCGCACGATGCTTTCAAACTCGGCCAGCTTGGAGCCGACCAGGCCCAACTCCGGCGCCACCAAGCGCGGGTCACAGGCGGCGCGGCGCAGCCGCATCAGCTCGGCCAAGACCTGCATCGGTGCCGGCTGGCCGCTGCTGGCGGCGGCGCTGACGGCTTCTTGCGCCGAGCGCCGCAGTGCCTCCAAAAAGTTGCGCTCCTCGGTGCTGGGCTGCACGAGGTGAACAATCTCGGTGCGCGGCGGCAGGTCTTGCAGCACCTGGGTTTTGGTGCGGCGCAGCAGGAAGGGCGAGACCAGGCGGCGCAGGCGCTGCCGCACCACCGCATCTTGGTGCTTCTCAATCGGCGTGGCAAAGCGTTCGCTGAACTGCGGGCTGCTGCCCAAGAGGCCGGGGTTGATGAGGTTCATGATGGACCAGAGATCGGCCAGGCGGTTCTCCACCGGTGTGCCCGACAAGGCCAGCCGGAAACCGGCCTTGAACTCGGCCACCGATTTGGCGCGCTTGGTGGCGGCGTTCTTCAAGGCCTGCGCCTCGTCCATCACCAGTGTGGCCCAGTCCTTGCCGGCAAAGACTTCGGCATCGATCTGTGCCAGCGCATAACTCACCACCAGCACGTCACCCGGCCCGGCTTCTTGGACCAGGGCGGCGCGGGCTTCGGCGTCAATGGCCTCGCCATAAATCGAGCAGCGCAGACCGGGCGCGAACTGCTGCGTCTCGGCCAGCCAGTTGCCACACACCGAGGTCGGCGCCAGCACCAGGGCCGGGCCCAGCTCGGCCCGGTCGACCAGCAACGCCAAGGTCTGCACCGTTTTGCCCAAGCCCATATCGTCGGCCAGGCAAGCGCCCAGGCCGGCTTGGGCCAGGCGGCTCATCCAGACGAAGCCTTCCAGCTGATAGCTGCGCAATTCAGCGCGCAGGCCGGCCGGCAGCGCGGGCTGCAAGGCGCTGGCGCTGGCCAGGGCATCCATGCGGGCCTGCCAGGGCGAGTCGCCCTCGACCGCCATATCGATCAGTGTTTCGTCCAGCCAGGAGGCCACCGCGTGGGGCAGCTGCAGCTGGTCTTTCTTGGCCTGGCCCAGCGCGTCGAGGTCGCGCAGCTGCTGGCGCAACTGTTCGCTCAAGGCCAGGTACTCGCCCTCACCCAGGCGCACAAAGCGGCTGCGCGAGGCGCGCGCCAAGTTCAGCAGCTCTTGCAGGCCGATGACGCGACCCTCGTCCATTTGCGCCTCGCCATTCAGCGCCAGCCAGTCGCGGCCGCTGCTGACCTGCACCCGCATCTGCGTGCTGTCCAGTGGCTTGACGCGCAGCGGCTTGCCCTTGGGCCAGTCGAGCGCGGCAATGCCGGGCAGGCTGGGCAGCACTTCGACCACGCGCAGCGCCTCTTCGGCATCGGCCAGCTGCCAGGGCGATTCTGGCCCCAGCTCGGGGTCCAAAAAGGGCAAGGCCTCCAGCACCGCGCTGCGGGTGGCGGCCTCAGCGGCCAGATCGCGCTCGGTGGCCAGGCTCAGGCCTTCGTGCATGCACATCAGGCGCTCGCGGCCACGCCCCGGCGTGACGGCGGGGCCAAAGCTGCCAAAGGGTTGGGCCACCAGCTGCAGCTGCAAGCCCTCGCCCAGCGGCAGCAGGCGCGCGCGCAAGCGGCTGTCGCCCGGCACTTGCTGGCCGGCCTCGGCGTCGCTGTGCAGCTGGAACAAGCCGCTCAAGACCTGCAAGGCCGCGCCCAACTCGGCGCTGGCGCTGGTGGGCACCGACCAACCTTGCGCCACCAGCTCCGCCACCCGGCGCTGGGCGCTGCTGATGCGGATCAGGCGGGCACGCTGCGGCCCATCCCGCACGATGCGCAAGGCATCGCGCTTGGCGCTCTCGGTCTCATGGCTGTTGCCAAAAAAGCCGAACAGCCGTGGCGGCTCCACGCCCACCAAGGGCGGGTGGATTGAAAACTCAAACTGCTCTTCGCCGGCCACGCCCGCTTTGTTCGGTCGGCGCAGCACTTCCAGCTCCGGTTGGGCTTCCACCAACTCCACCCATTGGCCGGGCGCATCGGCAAACATCACCGCCGGGTGGCCGATCAGGGCGACCACGCCTTGCGAGGCATCGATCTGAAAGCTGTTGACGCCGCCATAAGGGCTGCGTTCGATATGGCGCAGCACCGCGTTGTCGCGCGCGCTGGCGGCGCCGTTTTTCTTCAGCCGGCTCAAGGGCACCGGCTTGAACTTGGTCACGCCGCGGGCGCTTACGCTGCGCTCCAGCGGTTCCAGGTCTTGCATACGGCCTTGCGGGTCCAGCGTGATTTGCCAGGCCAGCTCCGTGCTGCTGGCGGCGGGCTTGGCGGCTTTTTCCTCGCCCAGCGAGGCAATGGCGGCCAGGGCATCGCGCCAGGGTTCGCGCGGTGCACCGAGGAAGTTTGCGGGAGGCTTGACGCCATTCAGCGCGAGCGGCGGCAGCTCGATCTCCAGCCGCGCCGCTGCGGCAGCCACCCAAATGGCCAGCCACAGCTGACCGCTGCTGTGCAGGCGCTTCACCACGGTTTGTACGCTTGCGGCGCTCCAGCCCTCGGCCGCCTTGCCGGCCCAGGCTGCCAGCAGCAGGCGATCGGCGGCGGCGCCCAGGCTGTGCTCGCGCAACTCCAGCGCCGGCTGATAGGCCAGGCAGTCGGGGTCCAGGCTGTCCTCGCCCAAGCGGGTGCCGATCACATGGGCCCAGCGTCCCCATTGCTCATGCGGCGAAGGGCTGCGCGAGCCCGATTCGGCGATACAAAACTTGCGCGCCGTGGTCCAGACTTTGGGCTCGGCTTGCGCGAGCAGGCACAGCACATAAATGCGCGCGATCGCATCATCGAGCGCGCCCCGGCGGGCGCCGCTGAGCTTGCGCAGCTCTTTCATCACGGCTTCGAAGGTGGTGGCGGCTTCGGCCCATGCGCCGCGCGCGGCCTGCTCGCAGGCGGCAAACATGGGCACGCTGGGGCCTTGCAGTCCTTCGAGCAGGCGGTGCATGCCCTCGAAGTCCAAGGCCTGCACCCGCGCCTCGGCCAAGCGGCCGCGCAGCTCCGGCGCCACCGACATCGGCTCGGCCTTGAAGCTCGATTCCAGCCATTGCGCCATCAAATGGGCGCGCGGGTCGGTGGGTGGAAGCATGGCCAAAACATGGGCCAGCAGCTTGCCGCGCAGTTCCGGGTCGATCTTGCCAATGGCCTGCGGCAGCCAGGGCTGGCTGATGGCTTGCAGCATGACCAGCGGGGAGAGGAGATCCTGCAAATGGGTCGAGACCTGGCGGTCAAACTCGACCCGTTTGACGCCCGAATGGATGTAGAGGCGCAGCAGGCTGACTTTTTCTTGATCGCTGCGGTAGCTGATCCAGGCCAGTTCGCGCCGGACATCGCCGTAGCCGCCACCATAAACCCAGGCCAGGCAGCGCCAGTACTGCGCTGCCTCGGGGCGCAGCAGCAGAGTCTGCAGCCGTTCGGCATTGGCCTGCAAATCGGCCACATAGCCGCGGCCGGCGACGATCTCGGCCATGCCTTGATCCTGCAAGGTTTGCAGGCAATGTGTCACCTGCGGCAGCTGAAAGGGCTGATCGCCGCCGCTGCCCTGGTGCTTGACACCGAGGGCCTGCATCCATTGGCAAAGACCTGCCGCGCCGCGAGCACCATCGGTCAGCAGCAAGGCGTCGAGCACCGCCTGCACATCCTCCGGCTGCGGCGGGGCGACGTCGGGCTTGCTGGGAGGGCGTTGTTTCAAGCCTGACTTGATCGCATGCGCACGTTCCACCAGTTCTTCTTTGCTGAACCCACTCAAGCCTCCCAAGCTTGTGAACTGCATCGGGTCAGGAATGAGGCGGGGAGGTTTCTTGGCCATGGCGTGTCGAGATGCTGGATCGCGCAGTATGCCAAGTGCGCTCGGCGGTGCCGCGCTTGTGAAGCAAGTCACAGCTTCGGGCAGTCTTGCCGATGCGCTTGGCGGCTGGCGCCCAAAGCCGGTAATGCTCCCTTGCGCGGCGCCCGCCTGCCATTAAAGTGGTGTCTTCCGCTGCGGCTGCGTGCCCCGGCACGCTTTACCGCAGCAAAGTCCTCTGTCATGAAAATACGCGTTCTTGGTTGTTCCGGAGCTATTGCAGCCGGTTTCAAGACCACCGCCTTCTTGCTCGATGATGACGTCTTGATCGATGCCGGCACCGGCGTGGGCGATCTGTCTTTGCAAGAGTTGGTGCGTATTGACCATGTGTTGGTCAGCCACTCGCATCTGGACCACATCCTGTCCATCCCCTTGCTGGCCGACACGGTCTTGCGGGAGCGCGAGGCCGCCGGCCGTCCACCGATCCAGGTGCACGCCCTGCCCGAGACCTTGCAGGCCATGCGCCAGCACATCTTCAACGGCGTCATCTGGCCCGATTTCACCCGTTTGCCCAGCCCCGAGCGCCCGGTGCTGAGCCTGCATCCCTTTGAACTCGGCCAAACATTGACATTGGGCAGCCGCGAGATCGAGGTCTTGACGGCCGCCCACACGGTGCCAGCGGTCGGCTTTGCGGTGCATGGCGCGCAGGGCAGCTGGGTCTTTACCGGCGATACCGGGCCGAATCCGGCCTTGTGGCAACGACTGGCCAGCCTGTCGATCGCCCATTTGGTGATCGAAACCGCCTTTGGCGATGATGAGGCCCAACTCGCCCGCGTCAGCCGGCATCACTGCCCCGCCAGCCTCGGCCCCGAGTTGGCGCAGTTGACCGGCAGCGTGGCGGTGCACATCACCCACATCAAGCCGGGCGAGGGCCGGGCGGTAATGGGCGCGGTCGCAGCCTTGCAAACACCGCATCGCATCCGCGCCTTGCAGGCTGGGGATTTGATGGAGTTTTGAGCGGCAGTTTTTGCAGCTTGAATTTCAAAGGCATCGTCATTCCGGCGATGCCTTTTTTCATTTCAGGCCGCTGCACTTGACCCACCTCGACCGAAATGCCCCTCAGCCATGACTTTTCCCACCCTCAAGAGCGACAAATATGGTCAGTTTTCTAGGCTTCGGCCGATCCTGTCGGTCGGGCTGACAAAAATTGTCAGATCTTTGGCGCTGGCACGCCGAGAAGCGTGACAAAGCGCACGAAGTTTTCGGCCCAAGAGCCTGGCACGACCCCTGCATTCAGGGGGGGTGTCTCTACCCCTCAACACCCCTCTCCAGGAGTTTCCGTCATGAACATGAAGCGCATCCAACAAGGTTTCACCCTGATCGAACTGATGATCGTCGTGGCCATCATCGGCATCTTGGCAGCCGTGGCGTTGCCGGCTTATCAGGATTACACGACCAAAGGCAAAATGTCAGAAGCTACGGCTTTGGCTGCTACTGCGATCAAAAACATCAATTTGGCGTTTAATGATGGAAGTCTCAGCACTGCTACTGACAACACCGCACTCGGTATGGCGGCGGCAACTGCTATTAACGGTAAGTATGTAGCTTCGGTGACTGCTGCAGGTACAAGTGCGACAGCTGGCACCGTGACTATCGTTCTGCAAGGCTTCAATGACGCCGCGATTGACGCCAAAAATATTGTCTACACCGTCAGTTGCACGGCTGGTGCATCTTGTAAGACCACTGTAGGTGGCAGTATTCCGGCTAAGTACTTGCCGAAGACCTGATAGCTCGCAAGTAAGATTTGTGTGAATGAAGGGCGGTCTGAAGAGACCGTCCTTTTTCATTGGTGATCGAAACCGCCTTTGGCGACGATGAAGCGCAACTCGCTCGCGTCAGCCGGCATCACTGCCCCGCCAGCCTCGGGCCAGAGTTGGCGCAGTTGACCGGCAGCGTGGCCGTGCACATCACCCACATCAAGCCGGGCGAGGGCGAAGCGGTGATGAGCGCCGTGTCGGCACTTGAAACCCCGCATCGCATCCGCGCCTTGCAGGCTGGGGATTTGATGGAGTTTTGAGCGGCAG
>NZ_JBMLSK010000374.1:23071-27022 GCF_049240545.1 Roseateles sp.
TCGCAAGTAAGATTTGTGTGAATGAAGGGCGGTCTGAAGAGACCGTCCTTTTTCACTTCTGGAGGCTCCATATCTGAATTGAAGCGCGAGAAGAAAACGGGGTCAGGTTCATTTTTCCATCCCTTGGCGATCAAACCCACGCGAATAAATGAACCTGACCCCAATAAAGAAGAGGGCTTTCGCTGGGCTGCGCAGTTCAGCCGGCAAGCTCGGCCACGCGGGTGATTCCACCCACAAAGCTCGGCCATAACTGCTCCGGCAAGTCATGCCCCATGCCTGAAATGAGGTCGAGCTGGGCGCCCGGAATTCGCCGGGCCAGGTCATGGGCGGCGGGCACGGGGATCAGCGGGTCGGACTCGCCGTGGATGATCAACGTGGGCGCCTTGATGCGGCCGAGCTGGCCGGCGCGGTGGGTGTCGGCGGCGATGGCGGCCAGCTGGCGAAGCAGGCCGTGGGGCCGGTTGCTGCGTCGCAAATAGGCTTTGATGCGCTCGCGCAACTCGGCCTCGGGCGCGGGGTAGGCGGGGCTGCCGATCAGGCGGAACAGCTGGTAGGTGCGCTCCATCACGGCGGCGAAGTCTTTGGGATTGGGCGGCCGCCTCAGTAGAGCGCTGCGCACCCGCATCGAGGGGCCGGGTACCGAGCGGGCGCCGCTGTTGGTCATGATCAGGCTCAGGCTCTTGAGCCGCTCGGGCGCCAGCAGGGCCACATGCTGGGCGATCATGCCACCCATGGAGGCGCCGCAGACATGGGCTTTTTGCAGGCCCAAAGCGTCCAACACGCCAAGCGCATCGCGGGCCATATCGGTCAGGCTGTAGGGGCTGCGCACCGGCAAGTGCAAAAGATGCTGCACCGAGGCCAGGCCGATATTGGGCACGCCCAGCTGATCGAAGGCTTGGCTCAAGCCCGCATCGCGGTTGTCAAAGCGGATGACGCGAAAGCCTTGCGCCAGCAGTTGCTGTACCAGGCCCTCGGGCCAGGCGGTCAGCTGCATGCCCAGACCCATGATCATCAGCAGCGGCTCGGCCCAGGGCGGGCCTTGGTCGTCGACTTCGATGGCGATGCCGTTGGCGGAGATTTGCATCAGTGCTTCTTCTGGTTCATTCGGGCTGACCGGTGCGGTAGAACCAGCGCCGCGCGCCCTGCGCCTCAAAAGCTCGCCAGTCCTGCGGGTCTTGGGCCAAGCGGTCGGCAATGGCGTAGAGCGCCAGCGGGTTCATGCCCAGACCCAGATGGCTGGCATGCACTTCGATGTTCTCGTGCCGAGGTGCCGGCTCCATCACGCTGCAGCGCCAGGCCACGATGCCGTCGCTGCGCGAATAGATGGACGTGGTGGGCACCGGCGGTGCCTGGCGGATCTGCGCCAGCAGGGCCGGGTCGCCGACATGGCGGCCATTCATCAGCTCGAAGAACTTCCAGGCATTGGTGGCGCGGGGGTGGCCGGTGAAGGGCGTGCCCAGGGTGATGACGCAGCGCACATGTTCGGGCAACTCCTTGGCCAACTCGCGCGCATAGATGCCGCCCAGGCTCCAGCCGACCAGGCTGACCGGCCGCGCATGGCGCTTGAACAAGGCCTGCACATCGCGGTTGCACTGCTCCAGCACACCTTGGCGCGGCCCGAAGTTGAAGCCCTGGTGCCAGGGATGGGTGTCGTAGCCGAGCGTGTCGAGCAAGCGCCGCAGCGGCTGTGTCGTCACATCATTGGCGCCCAAGCCGGGAAAGACCACCACCGGATGCCCGTCGCCGCGCGGCAGTTTGCGCAGCCAGGGCGTGGCCGCGAGCAGGGCCGCAAACTCCCAGGGCGCGCGGCCCTCCAACATCATCAACAAGGCGTTCGGTGGGCGCAGGTTGAGATGCGGCCAGTCGCTGCGTGAGGGCGTCGGTTGTCCTACTTCTTGCGCTGAGGGCTCAGCTGGCGCGCTCGGCGTTTTGCCACGCGAGCGTATGGCCTTGGGTTTGCTGGGGGAAGCGGGCGAGGCAGGCATGCGTGCGTCAACAAGCGGAATCGAGAGGTGTACGGGATCTGCCCTGATGGTAGCGAAGCCCGATCAAGCCTTGCGCCCGGCTTTAGGGGCGGAAACACGCGCTTTCTTCGCCGCGATGCCGCTTCTCTTGGCGCTCGCCCGCGGTGCTTTGGCCACCGGCAGTGCCAAAAATTCCAGAAAGGCCGCCTCCAGATGCGCCGCCAGTTCGTTCGTTTCCGGCAGCGCGTGGGCACAGGCCATCAGGCCGATGTCGAGCGAGTCGGCATAGCTCTGCACGGTGATGTTCAAGCCCAGGCCATGCACGACGATGGAGGCCGGATACATGCTCAGCACCCGCGCGCCGGCCAAGTAGAGCGGCTGCGTCGGCCCCGGCACATTCGAGATCACCAGATTCGCCACCGTCGGCAGCCGCTCGGCCACATGGGCGCGGCCATACAGCTGCGCCCCGGCCTGCATCAGCCAAGGCAGGCCCATTGAGGGGTAATCGCTGGGCATCAGCGATTTGATGCGCTCCAGTTCTCCCTTCATGGTCTGCGAGGCTTCGAGCAAATAGGCCAGGCGTTTGCTCGGGTCCGCCAGATGCGTGCCCAGGCTGACCACGCTCATCGTGGCCTGGGTGTTGGCCTTGCTCATGCGACCGCTGCTGCGCATCGACACCGGCACCGCCGCGACCAGCGACTTGCGTGGCAGCGGCCCATGCTTGCTGAAGTAACGCCGCAGCGCACCGGCACAGATGAAGAGTAGCGCGTCATTCAGGCTGGCGCCATGCTTGCGCCGCACATCGTGCAAGACCGGCAGCGGCAGGCTGACGGTGGAGAAGCTTCGCTCGGCCGTGACGCTGTTGTTCAGCCGGGTGCGCGGCGCCAGGCTCAGATGGCTGATCTTGCTTTCTTGGCTTTGCTCGGCGCTGTCTCCGCCCAGCCAGCCCTTCAGCTTGGCGCCGGCCACATCGGCGGCCGTCTGGGCCGCCATGCTGCTCAGCGTGCCGGCCGCGCCGGGCAAGGCGCGCGCCAATTGCCAGGTTTGACCCAGCTGTTGCGCCAGCGCCGAACGCAACATGCCGACGGTACCGACCTGCGCTTGCGTGCCGTCGGCGGCGCTGCTGGTGGCCGCGCTGGCCGAAGTTTTTCGCGGCTTGGCCGTGGTGTCCAGAATCACCCCGGCCAGGGCCACCGCGGCCTGGCCATCCACGGCCGCATGGTGCAGCTGGGTGTACAGGCCATAACGCTGTTCGCCCTCGGGGCCGGGCTCCAGACCGTAGAAGACATGGAACTTCCACAGCGGCCGCTCACGGTCCAGCAGTTCGGTGTGCAGCAGGCTGATTTGCGCCTCCAGCGCGGCCATATCGCTGCCCGCGGGCAGGTCGTAGCCGACGATGTGCTCCTCCAGATCGGGCGCGGCATCCACCCAGCTGGGGTTGGCCAGGTTCAAGGGCATGGTGGCCAGTTTGCGGCGCAAGACCGGCGCCAGCGGCAGCCTTGCCGCTATGTGGGCTCGCAGGTGTTCGAGAAAGTCGCCCGCGTAGTCGGCCGGTAACTCCAGCAGATGCAGTGCGCCCACATGCATGGGCATCTGGGCTGTTTCCAGATGCAAAAAAGCGGCGTCAATGCCAGCGAGTGGATTCATCGATTCGGGCCCTGCGAGCAGATCCGATGAGCATACCCGGCTCTAGGCCTGTTGCAGCCCTTGAGCGGCGGCACCGAGAGCCGACTCTAAGTCTCATGAGAAACAAAGCTCTGAACATGACGAAATGCTGCCGGGCTGCGGGCATCGGGTGCGCTCCGCCGCTCGTGTCCCCCGCTTCGCTCCTCCCTTTTACCTCGCCACGGAGCACACCCAATGCCCTTGCCTGCACACAGTGGCCGCTCGCGTCGTGACACACGCGCAAGGCCGCGATGGAGCAGTGCCGTGGGGCCGTTGGGGCCGGGAAACAAAGGGGGGCGGGTAGCCAGGTGAACCCCGGATA
>NZ_JBMLSK010000374.1:27032-74869 GCF_049240545.1 Roseateles sp.
GTTTTGCGCAGGTAAAGAAGGGAGGCCGTGACCCTAGGTCACGCCGGAATGACACGGAGCAAAACGCGCCACCGGACTGCTACCGCGCGAACTATCCGATGTCCACAAAGCGCCAACGATCCCGGTTGAAAGGGTGGCGCACAAAGCCACGCACCTCTTTTTGCAGCATGTCCACCCGCAGCGGGTAGTTGTGCGGGTGATAGGGCATATAGGCCAGCATCAGATGGTTGGCCTTGTGCATCAGGGCCAGGCGCTCGGGGCCGTCGGGCAGCACCCGCTGGCGTTCGTAGAGCCGGTCAAATTCGGCCAGCTTGAAGCGAGCGTCATTCAACTGACCTGCGTTCGGCCCATAGCCCATGCTCAGGACAAAGTCGCCATCGGGCGATCCCATGCTCCAGGTGTAGCCCCAGATCATCAACTGGCCAGCCAAGGCCTTTTTGATCAGCTCGCCGAAAGTGGCGGTCTCGAACTGCATGCGCAGGCCCACCGCGTCCATCTTCTTTTTCCACAGCTCGTGCAGCTGGCGGTCGCGGGCGGTTTCGCGGCCGGCGCGGCGCAGCGTCAGCGGGCTGCCGTCGGGGTTGAGGCGGTAGCCCTCGGCATCGCGCTTGTCGTAGCCGTACAGGTCCAGCAGCGCCTGGGCACGCGCCGGGTCGCTGGCGCCGGCTTCGCTGCGCAGTTCCGGTGAGTGGCCGTAGATCTGCGGGGGCAACATGCTTTGTGCCGACAAGGCCTGACCCTGCAGCACCAGCCGGGTTTCATCGGCGTTGTCATAGGCCAGCACCACGGCGCGACGCAGCGCGATTTTCTCGGGCGTGTAGCCGCCAATCTGGGGGTCTTCCAGATTGAAGTAGCTGAAGGAAATGTCGGTGCCATGCGAGGCCAACGCGCGCACTCCGCGTTTCTGCAGATTCGGGGCCAGCTGGCCATTCGGCAGGGCGAGGCGAGCCACTTCGACCGGCATCTCGACCAAGTCCAGCTCGCCGCCGGCAAAGGCCAGCCAACGCGGTTGGGACTCATTGATGATGCTGATGCGCACCTCGTCAAGCAGAGGCAAGCGCTTGCCGGCCAATTCCTTGGCGGCGCGGGCGGCGTCGGCATCACCGGCGGGCGGCCCCTCCGACTCGAACACTTGCTCGCGGAAATTAGGGTTGCGCTCCAGCACGATCTGCGAGCTGCGCCGCCAGCTCTTCAGCCTGAAAGGTCCGGTGCCGACCGGATGCGCCATGATGTCCTCACCATAAGCCTCAATCACCTCGCGCGCCACGGCGGCGGTGAAGTTGCTGCTGGCAAACACATTGACAAAGCGCGGGTCAGGCTCGGCCAGACGCACCTCGAAGCGGTAGCGGTCCAGCGCCCGAAGGCCGGCCACCGGCTTGTCGTAGTCAAACGCGGTCTTGTTCTTCAGCGCTTGATTGCGCAGCTCCGACAGGCCCAGCAGCTGGGCCGACTCGAACTGGTAAAGGTGCTCGGTCTTGATGCGCGGGTCGTAATAGCGCTTGATGCTGTAGACATAGTCCTCGGCCACCAGCTCGCGCTTCTTGCCCTTGAAGGCGGGGTCGTCCGCAAAGTAAATGCCGGGCTTGATGGTGAAGACAAAGTGTTTGAAGTCGGCCGAGACCTCGGGCAGCCGCGCCGCCGTCAGCGGTTTCAGCACCGCTGGCCGCGCCAGATAGTCAAAGGTCAGCGGCGACTCAAAGATGTTGGAGGCGACCTCTACCGAGGTCCGGTCCGAGACCTGCGGCAAATCAAAGCCGACCTCGGCCGAGTTGAAGGCGGTGCGCAAGACCTTGCGTCTAGATGACGCGTTAGCCCTCGCCAAACTCGGCACCGTCAAGCAAGTGCTACCGGCGAGCGCCGCACCCTGGCGAAGAAAGCGGCGTCTTGAACTCATCGGCTTGGCTTCAGACTGTTGTCGATATCAATGAAATGCCAGAAGTCATTGCTGAACAGCGGCCGGCGGTAGCCGATCACCCAGGCCTGGCTCATGTCATTGATGATGCGGTGCACATGGGTTTTCTCGGGCACAAAAGCGGCCTGGATGCGCTTGGCCTGCAGGAACAGCGCCTCGCGCTCGGGGCCATCTGGCATTACCTGCAATTGCTCGTAAATTTTGTCGAACTCGGCGGACTTGAAGCGGGCGTAATTGCGCGAGCCGATGGCGGGGCCGTAGAGGCGCAGCATCGAGTTCAGCCCGTCGGGCGAGGTGGCGCTTTCGGCCAGCATCCACAGCATCAGCTTGCCGGCACGTGCCTGTTTGAGCTGCTCCGGCCATTTGCCGTGGAAGAACTTGGTGCGGATATTGATCGCGCCGAAATTGCGCTGCCAAAGCTCGTCGTACTGGCGCGAGAGCGCGTCCGGCTGGGTGGCCACCTCGATCACCAGTGGTGAGCCGTCGGGCATATCGCGCCAGCCGTCGCCGTCTTTGTCCACATAGCCGTACAGGTCCAGCAAGGCCTTGGCGCGCGGGATGTCGAAGTCGCTGTTCGTGCTCTTGTAGGCCGCGTCATAGCCCGAGGTGTGCGGTGGAACCATCGACTGCGCCGGCACCGCTTGCCCGCGCCGCACGCCGTTGATCTCGCGCTCGATGTTCAAGGCCAGCGACAGGGCGCGGCGCAGCGCCACCCGCTCCTCGTTGTAGCCGCCCAGGGTCGGGTCTTCCAAATTGAAGAAGGTGAAAGCGCTCTCCGCGCCCATCACGCGAAACAACTGCAGGCCGCGTTGGGCCAGATTCGGCGCCAGCTTGCCCTTGGGCAGGGCGACGTTGACGAACTCGGGCGGCACGCGGTCGAGCAAATCATGTTCGCCGCCGACAAAGCTCAGCCAGCGCGGCTGCGACTCTTCGATGATGGCGATCTCGACCCGGTCGATCATCGGGATGCGCCGCCCCTTGAAGCGGGTCAGCAGGGCCTGGCCTTCGGCGTCGTCGGCGGCCGGCTCGGCCTCGTAATAACGCTCACGGTAAGCGGGGTTTTTCTCCAGCACGATGCGCGAGCTACGGCGCCAGTCCTTCAGCACAAAGGGGCCGGTGCCGACCGGATGTTCCATGCTGCGGTCTGCGTAGGCCTCCATTACCTCGCGGGCCACCGCGCCGAACAGATCGCTTTGCGCCAGGCCGTAGAGGAAGCGCGGCCGGCTTTCCTTCAGCTTGAACTGCAGGGTGTAACGGTCCAGCGCGCGCAGGCCTTCGATGGGCTGCTCGTAGTTGAAGGGTTTCTTGGTTTTGAGCGCTTGCTCACGCAACTCGTTCAAGCCGATCAGGCCAAAGTCGCCCACCGTGGTCCAGCTGGGGCTCTTGCTGGCGGGGTCGGCAAAGCGCTTGTAGCTGTAGACATAGTCCTCGGCCACCAGTTCGCGCCGCTTGCCCTTGAAGGCCGGGTCATCGGTGAAGTAGATGCCGGGCTGGATGCGAATGGTCCAGGTTTTGAAGTCGGCCGAGACCTCGGGCATGCCGGCGGCCGTCAGCGGCCTGACCTTGATTGGCCGGGCCAGATAGTCGTAGCTGTACAGCGCCTCAAAGATATGCGAGGTGATGATGCGCGAGTAGGTGTCGCTGAGTTGCACCGGGTCGAAGCCGGTTTCAGCGACCTGGAAAGCGTAGCGCAGCACCTTGGGGCTGGCGGGGGCTTCGGCCTTGGAGGCAAGGGCGGGCACAGCCAGGCACAGGCCGAGGCCCAGGGCGGTGACGCTGCGGGCCAGCAGACTGGAAAAACGGGACAACTTCATCAAACTCACTTCGGCTTCTTGCTCTCGTCAATGTCAACGTACTGCCACCAGTCTTGCCAGAACAGCGGACGGCGGTAGCCCGCCACCCAGGGGTGGGCCATATCGGTCAGGATGCGGTGCACATGCTGCTTGTAAGGCATATAGGTGGTGGCGATGCGCTTGGCTTGCAGGAACAGGGCTTCGCGTTCCGGCCCATCGGGCAGGGCCTGCAGGCGGTCGTAAATCGCGTCGTATTCCGGCAGCTTGAAGCGGGACAGGTTTTGCCCGCCGGTGGCCGGGCCGTACAAACGCTGCAGGGCGCTGACGCCATCGGGCTGCGAGGCCGAGGAGCCCACGCCCCAGATCATGAACTTGCCGCCGCGCGCGCTCTTCAGGTTCTCGGGCCATTTCGCGGTCTTGAACTGCGCCTTGATGCCAACGGCCTTGAGGTTCTTCTGCCACAACTCATCGAGCTGGCGCGAGGCGTTATCGGGCTGGGTATTGCGGATCACCACCAGCGGCTTGCCATCGGGCAGATCGCGCCAGCCGTCGCCGTCGGCATCGACATAGCCGTAGAGGTCGAGCAAGGCCATGGCGCGGGCCGGATCGTAGTCACCAGTTTCGGACTTGTAGTCGGCCGAGTAGCCGGTGGTGTGCGGCACCATGGGCGACTGCGCCTGCACCGCTTGGCCGCGCCGCGCCAGGCGGATCTCGCGTTGCACATCGATGGCCAGGCTGATGGCGCGGCGCAGTGCGATCTTGTCCGGCGTGTAGCCACCGACCACCGGGTCGTCCATATTGAAGGTGCTCAGGGTGTTGTCCGGGCCGATCACCCGAAAGCCCTGCACACCGCGCTTGGCCAGATTGGGCGCCACCTTGCCATTGGGCATGGCCTGGCTGATGAACTCGGCGGGCACGCGTTCCAGCAGGTCTTTTTCGGCATTCAAGAAGGACAACCAGCGTGGCTGCACCTCTTCGATGATGGCGACTTCGATGCGGTCCAGCATCGGGATGCGGCGGCCCTGGAAGCGGGCTTGGATGGCCTGGCCCTCGGCATCATCGGTCGTGGCCTCGGCATCGTAAACACGTTCGCGGTAGTCGGGGTTCTTCTCTAGCACGATGCGCGAACTGCGCCGCCATTCGGCCAAGCGGAAGGGGCCGGTGCCGACCGGGTGCTCGGCGATCTTGTCGCCGTAATGCTCGACTACCTCACGCGCCAACGCACCGTACAGGTCGCTGCCGACCATGATGGATTCGATCAGGCGAGGCCGGGCCTTGGTGGTCTTGAGCTGAAGCGTGTAGCGGTCCAAGGCGCGCAGGCCTTCAACCTCTTTGTCGTAATCGAAGGGCTTCTTGCTGTCCAGCGCCTGCTTGCGCAGGGCCGCCAGGCCCACCAGATCGGCCTCTTCGAAGCTGCTCCAGCCGGGGCTCTTCAGTGCCGGGTCGGCATAGCGCTTGAAGCTGTAGACGAAGTCATGTGCGGTCAACTCACGCTTCTTGCCCTTGAAGACCGCGTCATCGGCGAAGTAAATGCCGGGCTGGATTTTGATGGTGAAGGTGCGGAAGTCGTCCGAGGTCTCGGGCATGCCCGCCGCCACCAGGGGTTTGATCTGCACCGGCCGGGCCAGATGGTCATAGCGGTACAAGGCCTCAAAAATCCCGGCGGTGACGGTGCGCGAATAGATGTCGCTGAGCTGCGAGGGGTCGAAGCCGGTCTCGGCAATCGGGAAGGCGTAACGCAGCACCTTGGGTGCCGCAGTGGCGGTGGTGTTCGCGGCGTTTGATGTGGCGTTTGGCGCGGCCTGGGCGGGCGTACTCAACAAAAGCCAGCCGCTCAGCAGGCTGGCCAGGACGGGGGTGATTCTCTTCATGAATGCTCTTGATTACGGGTTCGCAGGGGGGCGGGTGTCGATGTCGACATACTCCCAAAAACTAAGCCAAAACTGGGGCCGCCGGTAGCCGATCAGGTGGGGCTGTGTCAGGTCGGTGATGATGCGGTGGCCGCGCGGCCGATACGGCGCGTAGGCGGCGCCCAGGCGCTTGAGTTCGGTGAACAGGGCCAGGCGCTCGGGGCCATCGGGCAGGGCATTGGCCTGATCGTAGAGATCGTCCAGGGCTTTCAGCTTGATGCGCGCATAGTTCTGGCCGCCGATGCGCTCGCTGTAGAAAAAGCCCAGCGCGTCTTGGCCATCGGGCGAGGCGGCCGAGCTGGCCAGTGACCAGATCTGGAACTTGCCGGCGCGCATCTGCTTCAGGTTCTCGGGCCATTTGCCGGTCTTGAACTGCACCTTGACGCCGATGGCGGCCATGCTTTTCTGCCAGATCTGGTCGATCTGGCGCTGGAACTGCTCGGGCGTGGTCAGGCTCTCCAGCACCAAGGGGCTGCCGTCGGGCTGCTCGCGCCAGCCGTCGCCGTCGCGGTCGAGATAGCCGTACAGATCGAGCAAGGCCTTGGCGCGGGCCGGGTCGTAGTCGCCGCTCTCGCTCTTGAACTGCGGGTCGTAGCCGGTGGTGTGCGGCAGCATGATGGACTGCGCGCTGATCGCCTGACCGCGCCGCACCAGCTGAATCTCGCGCTCCGAGTGGGTGGCCAGCGACATCGCACGGCGCAGGGCGATCCGCTCCGGGCTGTAGCCGCCCACCACCGGGTCTTCCATATTGAAGACGGTGAACAGCACGTCCGAGGTCACCACCCGGTAGCTTTGAATGCCGCGCTTGGCCAGGTTGGGCGCCAGCTTGCCGCCCGGCATGGCTTGGTTGATGAAGTCCTCGGGCGTGCGCTCCAGCAGGTCGAACTGGCCGTCCAGGAAGGACAACCAGCGTGGCTGGTTTTCTTCGATGATGGCGATCTCGACGCGGTCCACCATCGGGATGCGGCGGCCCTTGAAGCGGGTCAAATAGGCCTGACCCTCGGCGTCATCGGCATTCGGTTCGGCGTCGTAAACCCGCTCGCGGTAGCCCGGGTTGCGCTCCAGCACGATCAGGGAACTGCGCCGCCAACTGGCCAGCTGGAAGGGGCCGGTGCCAACCGGGTGGTCGGTGCTTTGTTCCGGGTGGAGCTCGATCACCTCGCGGGCCACGGCGCCCAGCAGGCTGCCGTCGGCCAAGACCTGGGCAAAGCGTGGGCGTGGTTTGCCCAGCTTGATTTGCAGGGTGTAGCGGTCCAGCGCGCGCAGGCCTTCAATCGGCTTGTCGTAGTTGAAGGGTTTTTTGCTCTTCTGGATTTCGGCGCGGTATTCGTTCAGGCCCAGCAGATGGTTTTCTTCCAGCCCGTCCCAGGTGGGGGAGTTGGTCTGCGGGTCGGCAAATCGCTTGAAGCTGTAGACATAGTCCTCGGCCGTCAGCTCACGCTTTTTGCCCTTGAAGACCGGGTGCTCGGCGAAGTAGATGCCGGGCTGGATGCGGATGGTCCAGGTCTTGTAGTCGGCGCTGACCTCGGGCAGGCTTGCTGCCGTCAGTGGTTTGAGTTTGGCGGGTCGGGCCAGGTGGTCGTAGGTGTAGAGGCCTTCGAAAATGTGCTGGGTGATGATGCGCGAGTACAGGTCTTGCACCTTGGCCGGGTCGAAGCCGGTCTCGGCCACGCGGAAGGCGTAGCGCAGCACCTTGGGGGCGGCTTGCGCGCCGTTTGCGCTGCTCGGTGCTGGCGTTGTCGAGGCCGCCGCCCAGGCCGCAGGCCCCAACAAGCTCAAGGCCGCGCCGCTGACAAGGGCGCGCCAAAGACTCTTGCGGCGGGCGACTGAGAATGAGCGGAAGGTCATGAGAGAGGGGTCCTGGAATCGGCGGCTCAAACGGGTGGACTCAAGGCTTGCGGGACTGGTTCAGCGACTCGGTGTCGATGTCGAGATAGCTCCAGAAGTCGCGCACAAACACATTGCGGTCATAGCCGATCACCCAGGGTTGGGCCAGGTCGGTGTAGACGCGGTGCACATGAAACTTGATGGGCATATAGGCGACCAGCAGCTTTTGCGCCTCGGTCATCAAGGCCAAACGTTCCGGGCCGTTGGGCAGCTTCTTCTGGGCATCGTACAAGGCGTTGAAGGCCGGCAGGTCGAAGCGTGACTTGTTGGATTGCCCCTTGCTCGGCCCATAGCCCAGGGACAAAAAGGTGTCGCCGTCGGGCGAGGCGGCGCTCCAGCCCACGCCCCACATCTGCAGCCTGCCGGCGGTGGAGGCCTTCAGGTTCTCGGGCCATTTGGCGAGGCGGAACTTGATGCGCACCTGGATGGCGTCCATCGCTTTTTGCCAGAGCTCGGCCAGTGCGCGCTTTTCACCGTCTTGCTCGGTGCTGTATTCAATCGTCAGCGGGCTGCCATCGGGCTGATCGCGCCAACCATCGCCGTCGCGGTCCACATAGCCATACAGGTCGAGCAGCGCTTTGGCACGCCCCAGGTCATGCTCGCTCATGGTGGTTTTCAGGCTCGGGTCGTAGCCGAACACCCCGGGGCTGATCGGCCCTTGTGAGGCCATGGCCTGGCCGCGCCGCGGCAGTCGGATCTCTTTGTCCAAATCAATCGCCAAGGCGATGGCGCGGCGCAGTGCGATCTTGTCCGGCGTGTAGCCGCCGACCACCGGGTCTTCCATATTGAAATAGGAGATCGCCACATCGGCCCGCGCATAACGCACCATCTGCAGACCCCGCTTGCTCAGGTTGGGGGCCAGCTTGTTGTTCGGGATGGCGATCGGCGCGTACTCGTTCGGCACCTCGTCGACCAAGTCGGCCTCATTGCGCAAAAAGGACAGCCAGCGCGGCTGGTTCTCACCAATGATGGCGATCTCGACCCGGTCGATCATCGGCAGCTTGCGGCCTTGCAGCTTTGCGGCCTGCGCGACCAGCCTGGGGCTGTCGGCCGGCGGCTGCTCGTCGTAGCGCACCTCGCGGTAATTGGGGTTGGGCGTCAGCACCATGCGCGAGCTGCGCCGCCATTCGGTCAAGGCCCAGGCGCCGGTGCCGACCGGGTGATCCATGATCTTGTCGCCGTAGCGTTCCACCACCTCCTGCGCCACCGCGCCCAAGAAGGAGGGGTCGGCAAACTGGTTGATGAAGCGCGGGTCGCCGGTTTCGGTGCGGACCTCGAAGGTGTAGCGGTCGATCAGCGTCAGGCCGGGCACGGCGCGCTGGTAGTCAAACGGGGTTTTGCCTTGCAGCGCCTCGCGGCGCAAGGCGTCCATGCCTGGGATGCGTGCGTTTTCCAGCAAATAGAGATTCGGACTCTTCCAGCGCGGGTCAAAGTGGCGCTTGATCGAGTAGAGGTAGTCGGCAGCGGTCAGCTCGCGCTTCTTGCCCTCAAAAGCCGGGTCATCATTGAAATAGATGCCGGGCTTGATGCGAAAGGTCAGCGTCTTGAAGTCCGGCGAGATGTCCGGGAGGCTTTCGGCGGTACTCGGGCGCAGGCGCACCGGCCGGGCCAGGTATTCAAACTGCAGCGGTGCGTCAAAGATGGCGCCGGCGATATTGCGCGAGTACAGATCGGAAATCTGCGCCGGGTCGAAACCGGTTTCGGCGATGCGAAAGGCGTAGCGCAGCACCTTGGGTGCTTCGGCGCTAGCCGCTGGCGCCTCCTGGGCATGCAGCGAGCCGGCGCTGGTCAGCGCCAGCGCGGCAGTTATCAGCAGCAGGGCGGCCGGGTTCTGGAGTCGCAGCACGGTCACTTGCATCCTGGTGTGTGGACAGACAGACAAACAAACGCGCCGGCAGGCTTTTGGCCTCGGCGCGATGAAGCTTCTCGCTGCGCCGCTCGACAAAAGCGACACAGGCCGAAGTCTAGTGCCTGTCTGCCACCTCGGCCATGCAGTCGAACCCCAGGGTCACGGGGTGCGCCGCAGCGGCCGCGTTTTATTGGCCTTGGCGCTTCAAGACCTCGGTGTCGATGTCCACATACTTCCAGAAGTCGCGCACAAAGACATTGCGGTTGTAGCCAATCACCCAGGGGTGGGCCATATCGGTGAAGACGCGGTGCACCTCGGTCTTGTAAGGCATGTAGGCGATCAACAGCTTGGTCGCTTCGGTCATCACCGCCTGGCGCTCGGGGCCATCCGGCAGCGACTTCTGCTTGGCATAGAGCTCGTTGAAGGCCGGCAGGTCGAAGCGCGCCTTGTTCGCCTTGCCCTTGGCGCCGCCGTCGCCCAGGGCCAGGAAGGTGTCGCCATCGGGCGCCGTGGCCACCCAGGAGACGCCCCACATTTGCAGCTTGCCGGCGTTGGCGGACTTCAGGTTCTCGGGCCATTTGGCGGTCTTGAACTTGATGCGGATCTTCAGCGCATTCATGCTCTGCTGCCATTGCTCATTGAGCTGCCGGTTGGCGCTGTCGGGCTGGGTGGCGTATTCCAGCTTCAGCGGCGAGCCGTCGGGTTGATCGCGCCAGCCGTCGCCGTCTTTGTCCACATAGCCATACAGGTCGAGCAGGCTCTTGGCCTTGGCGAGGTTGAACTCACCCATCTCGGACTTGAAGTTGGCATCGAAACCGAAGGTGCCGGGGGCGATCGGGCCTTGCGAGGGCACCGCTTGGCCGCGGCGGGCCAGGCGGATCTGCTTGTCGATGTCGGTGCCCAGCGAGATGGCGCGGCGCAGCGCGATCTTCTCCGGCGTGTAGCCGCCGATCACCGGGTCTTCCATATTGAAATAGGTGAAGACCAAATCAGCGCGCGGGTAGCGGGTCATCTGGATGCCGCGCTTGGCCAGATTGGGGGCCAGCTTGTTGCCGGGCATGGCGATGCCGGCGAAGTCGGCCGGCACCTCTTCGATCACGTCTTTTTCACCGTTGACGAAGGACAGCCAGCGCGGCTGCGACTCCTCGATGATGGCGATGATGACCTTGTCCAACATCGGCATGCGGCGGCCTTGCAGCGCGGCCACTTGGGCGGCCAAGGCCGGGTTGTCGCTGGGCGCGGTTTCGGCGTAGCGCACTTCGCGGAAGTTGGGGTTTTTCTCCAGCACGATTTGCGAGCTGCGGCGCCACTCGGCCAGGCGCCAAGCATTGGTGCCGACCGGGTGCTCCATCACCTTGGTGCCGTATTTGTCCACCACCTCGCGGGCCACCGCGCCCAGGAAGCCGGCGTCGGCAAACTGATTGATGAAGCGCGGGTCGCCCACGCCCAGCTTGACCTGGAATTTGTAGCGGCTCAGCACCTGCAGACCCTCGACCGGGCGGTCGTAGTCAAAGGGCTTCTTCGCCGTCATCAACTCCTTGCGCAGCTCCGAGAGGCCGAGGATCTTGACGTTCTCCAGCAGGTACAGGTTCGGGCTCTTCCAGACCGGGTCGTAATGGCGCTTGATCGAGTAGACGTAATCGGCCGCGACCAGCTCACGCTTCTTGCCACCGAAGACTTCGTGGTTGTCGAAGTAAATGCCGGGCTTGAGTTCGAAGGTCAGGGTCTTGAAGTCGGCCGACACCTCGGGCATGGCCACCAAGGTGTTGGGGCGCAGCTTGGCCGGGCGGGTGTGATACTCAAATTCCAGCGGGGCGTCGAAGATGCCGGCGGCCACCGCCTTGGAGTAACCGTCGGAAATTTGCGCCGGGTCAAAGCCGGTTTCTGCGACGCGGAAGGCGTAGCGCAGCACCTTGGGCGAGGCGTTCGTGGCTTGGGCGGCTTGAGTGCTTTGGGCGAGCGCCGAGCCGGCGCTGGTCGCGAGCAGGCTGCAAATCAAAGGCAGCAGCGCCAAGGAAGTTACCGAGCCGTGCTTTATGAAATTTTTCATTCGAGGTTCATCTCTTTTTCATCTAATCAGCCCTGCTGAGGCTGGCTCGAGTCACAGCAACACCGCTGAGAACCGGGTCTTGGGCCCGCACAAAGGCCCGAAAATGCCGATGGGAGCGGGTTTTCACCCTGGGTAAGGGCGAACGCAGAGCCGCGCAGTCTAGTGCTTCGTGCTTGATCCGGCTTATGCACAAGATGCATCAGGTCAGGTGAGATTGCTTGCCCAAGCCTGAAAACAAGGGTTCCGCGGTCTGCTTTATCCGACTCAATCCCGCAGGCGCGGGGGCCTTGAGGGCAAATGCCGGTTAGCGAGTGGCGGCAGTTCGACTAGACTCGCGCCAGTTTTCTTTGCGCAAACCCCGTTCGCCACGAGCCTGCGGGGTTTAACTTTTGTCGAACTGCGACCTGCAACCCTGGAGACACGACAGCGATGTTGGCCTACCTGCTCAGGCGCCTGTGGCAAATGATTCCGACTCTGCTCGGTGTCGTGCTGCTGGTGTTCTTTCTTTTCAAGTACTTTGGCGGCGACCCGGCCGAAATCCTCGGCGGCCTGAACGCCAGCCCTGAGCAGATCGATGCGATCCGTGAACAGCTCGGCCTGAACAAGCCGGTGCTGGAGCAGCTGTGGATCTTCATCAAGCAGATCATCACCTTTGACTGGGGCAAGAGCTGGGCCACCAATGAGTCGGTCGCCAGCCTGTTCAGCAGCCGCTTGCCGGCCACGCTGACGGTGATGCTGCCGATTCTGATTCTGGAAGTGCTGATCGCGATTCCTTTCGCCCTGGCCGTGGCCTCGGTGCGCGGCAGCCTGACCGACCGCGCCGTGATGATCATCAGCACGGTGGCGGTGTCGATTTCGCTGCTGGTCTATGTGATCGTGGGCCAGTATGTGTTCGCCTTCCGTCTGGGCTGGTTCCCGGTGCAGGGCTGGACCGACAGCGTCTGGACCAACCTGACCACCTATGCACCGCTGCCGGTGATGGTGGCCGTGGCGGTGGCGATTGCGCCCTACACGCGTCTGTACCGCACCTTCTTCCTCGATGAAATCGGCCACGACTATGTGCGCACCGCGCGTGCCAAGGGCATGACCGAAGGCACGATTTTGCTCAAGCATGTCTTGCGCAACGCCATGATCCCCATCATGACGAACATCTCCGTGGCCCTGCCCGGCGTGTTCGTCGGCAGCTTCTTGCTGGAAGTGTTCTTCTCCATCCCCGGCCTGGGCCGTGAGATCTTGCTGGCGGTGAACCGCAGCGATTACCCCGTCATTCAGGCCTTTGCGATCTACATCGCCTTCCTGACCATGGTGGTGAACTTGATCACCGACCTGCTCTACAAGCTGGTCGATCCACGGGTGGTGCTGAAATGAGTGCGGTCATGTCGAACAACACAGCCGCACCGAAGGCGGCTCAGAAATCCGAAGGCGTTTGGGCCGCGTCTTGGCGCCGCCTGCGCAGCGACAAGGTGGGCATGGTCTCCATGGTCATCGTCGGCTTCTTCCTGCTGATGGTGATTGCCTCCAGCACCGGTCTGATCGCCAAGAACTGGCAAAAAGAAGTCGGCGTGCCGAATGCGCCGCCGACCTTGCTCGGCCCGGCGCCTGCCGAAGCCACCGGCGCCATCGTCACGCCCAAGGGCCCGAATGTGGACCTGAGCGATATCGACCCCTTGGCACCGAAGTACCAGGAATGGGAAGAGCGCGCCAAGCAGTACAAGACCGAAACCCTGGTCAAGGCCGAAACGCTGCCTTTGGGCGGTGACCGCCTGGGCCGCGATGTGCTGGACAAGGCCATCAAGGGCGCGGAAGTCTCCATCCTGGTGGGCGTGTTGGCGGCTGTCGTGGCCACCATCATCGGCACCGTGCTGGGCGCTCTGTCGGGCTTCTTTGGTGGCCGCATCGGCGACTTCCTGGAGTGGCTCTACAACGTCTTCACCGCCATCCCCAGCATCTTGCTGATCTTCGCCTTCGCGGTGATCTTCGGCCGCGGCGTGATGTCGGTGGTGATGATTCTGGGCCTGGCCGGCTGGCCCGGCATCTACCGCCTGATTCGTGCGGAGTTCATGAAGCACTCGGTGCGCGAATACGTGCGTTCGGCCGAGGCGATTGGCGCTTCCAAGTACTCGCGCATGTTCAAGCACATCCTGCCGAACGTCTCGCATGTGGCCCTGGTGCAGCTGAGCCTGCATGTGGTGAGCTTCATCAAGAGCGAAGTGATCTTGTCTTATCTGGGCTTGGGCGTGGGCGTGGACCAAGTGTCCTGGGGCACGATGCTGAGCGAATCGCAAAGCGAGCTGATCCTGGGCTACTGGTGGCAGCTCGCCGCCGTGACGGGCTTGATGGCCATCTTCGTGACCGCGTTCGCGCTGTTCACCGATGCCTTGCGCGATGCGCTGGATCCCAAACTGCGCGGCCTGGAGTGATGACCCACCCCCTACGCGCTGCGCGCGCCCCCTCAAGGGGGCAAGCCCGACAGACCGGCAAAGCCGGATCTGCGGGCTTCGCTTGGTTTCAGTGCTTCAGCGCCACGCGGGCGCTGTAAAGCGAGACGGAGAGATTGAGTATGTTGTTATCCATTCAAGACCTGAAGGTCGCCTTCCGCATGGGCAAGGTGGACGGCCAGATGCAACGCGCATTGGCCGTCAAGGGCATCAGCTTTGACATCCCTGAAAACTCGACCGTGGCCCTGGTGGGCGAGTCGGGTTCGGGCAAGTCGGTGACGGCCATGTCCATCCTGAACCTGCTGCCCGACAACGCCGAGCGCGAGGGCAAGATCCTGTTCCAAGGGCAGGACCTGCGCCAATGCTCGCTGCGCGAGTTGCAAGCCATCCGTGGCCGCGACATCGCTTGCGTGTTCCAGGATCCGATGACCTCGCTGAACCCGGTGTTCACCGTGGCCGACCAGATCATGGAGCCGCTGATCAAGCACATGGGCATGAGCAAGAAGCAGGCGCTGGTGCGTGCCGAAGAGCTGCTCAATGAGGTCGGCATCCCCGAGCCCAAGCGCCGCCTGAAGGCCTATCCGCACGAGATGTCGGGTGGCCAGCAGCAGCGGGTGATGATTGCCGTGGCCTTGGCTTGTTCGCCCAAGCTGCTGATCGCCGACGAGCCGACCACGGCCTTGGATGTGACCATCCAGCGCCAGGTGATGGAGCTGATGGCCAAGCTGAAGGAAACGCACAAGATGAGCTTGCTGTTCATCTCGCACGACCTCGGCGTGGTGGGCGAAATCTCCGACCAGGTGGTGGTGATGCGCCACGGCCAGATCCGCGAGAAGGCCCCGGTGGCCCAGATCTTCAGCAATCCGCAAGACAGCTACACCAAGGCCTTGCTGGCCTGCCGCCCCTCCTTGACCGAGAACCCGGCCCGCCTGATGGTGATCGACGACCACATCGCCGGCCGCAGCATCAGCGAAGGCGTGGGCAAGGCCAAGGACCCGAATGCACCGGTGATCCTGGAAGCGCGCGGCCTGAAGAAGAGCTTCTTCTTCAAGGCCGGCCTGTTCGGCAAGAAGGAATTCAAGGCCGTCAAGGAAGTCAGCTTCAAGCTGCGCAAGGGTTACACCTTGGGCGTGGTGGGCGAGTCCGGCTCCGGCAAGACCACCATGGGCCTGACCCTGCTGCGCCTGCACGAGCCCACCGGCGGCGAGGTGCTGTTCGAGGGCAAGGACCTGCTCAAGATGAGCGGCAATGACTGGCAAAAGATGCGCCGCCGCATCCAGGTGGTGTTCCAGAACCCTTATGCCTCGCTGAACCCCCGCTTCACCATTGGCCAGACCCTGGTTGAGCCGATGGAGATCCACCAGATCGGTGCCAACCACGAAGAGCGTCTGGCCCGCGCCAGCGCCCTGCTCAAGAAGGTGGGCCTGGACGACACGGTCTTGAACAAGTACCCGCATGAGTTCTCCGGCGGCCAGCGTCAGCGTATTGCGATTGCACGTTGCTTGACCTTGAACCCCGAGGTGCTGGTGCTGGACGAAGCGGTGTCGGCGCTGGACGTGTCGGTGCAGGCCCAGGTGCTGAACCTGCTGAAGGACCTGCAGGACGAATTCGGCCTGAGCTATGTCTTCATCAGCCATGACCTGGCAGTGGTGAAGTTCATCTCCGACGAAGTGCTGGTGATGCAAAACGGCGATGTGGTCGAGCAAAACGAGACCCAGGCCTTGCTCGATGCACCGAAGCAGGAATACACCCGCAAGCTCTTGGGCGCGGTGCCGCGCGGTTACCAAGGCGGGTTGCAAGCCGCCGCTGCCTGATCGCGACGCCCGCGGGAGCGGGCCTTGACTGGCGCGCTTGGCGAACCGAAAACAGTGGCAAAGGCCCCTGTTTTCGTCTTCAAATCCAAGCATCGCGCGGCCCGATCTTTGCTGTATAAATGGTGCAGGCTTCGCGCTCGGGGCAAGTGATTGCTTCCCTGGCGCGTCTTCGCGATCGTCAGCACAGGATCAGGCCCATGAGGAATCCCCCCCACATCTTGGTCGTCGATGACAGCAAGGTGTCTCGCACGGTGGTCTGCGGCCTGATTCGCAACCGCATTCCTGAAGCCGTGTTTCTCGAAGCCGGTGATGGTCGCAGCGCCTTGGCGCTAGCGCTGGCCGAGCGGCCGGATCTGGTACTGCTGGACATCAATATCCCCGATATGTCGGGGCTGGAAGTGGCCGAGCAATTGCGTGCGCAAGCACCGGAGTTGCGCTTGGCCCTGCTGACCGCCAATGCCCAGGATGCAACGCGGGCCAAAGCCGAGGTGCTGGGTGTGCCGCTGTTTCGCAAGCCGGCCAAGGCCGAGGTGATCGAGCAGGTTTTGAGCCTGCTGGTCGAGCCATGAGTACTTTGCTGGGCGAGCTGGAACGCGACGCCCTCGGCGAGGCGTTCAATATTGCGCTCGGTGGAGCCGCCGCCAGCTTTGCGGATCTGGTGAACGAGGAAGTGGGAATCACCGTGCCCGAGGTTGAGTTGCTGCGCCGACAAGACCTGGCGGCACGGCTGTCGAATGTCTCGCTCCCTGGTCTCAGTGAAAGGCTTTGCTCGATCACGCAGTCTTTTCACAATGTCGACGAGAGTTTGAGCACCGAAACCCTGCTCTTGTTTGCCGAGCAGGGCGGGCTGGAAATCGTCCGCCGCATGCTGGGCGAAGTGGACATGCCGTTGGAACAAATCACCGAGCTGGAGCAGGATGCGCTGGGCGAAATCGGCAACATCATCATCAACAGCTGCATGTGCACGCTGTCGGAGATTTTTGAGTCGGAACTTATCGGCAGCTTGCCGGAAGTAACGCAGAGCAGTGCCGCCGAGTTGTTTCAGGGCAGCGAGACCGGCGATATGGTGCTGATGGCGCGCATCGGTCTGTCCATGAGTTCGCAGAACGTCACTGGCTATGTGCTGTTCCTGATGGACATGCCCTCGCTGGAGCATGTGATCGCCAAGGTACGCCAGTACTTCGGGCTCGACGCCGCGCTGGGAGGGCAGGACTGAGTCATGCGAACCCTGCTCGACAGCTTGGACTGCGGCCTGCTCTGGCTGAATGCGCAAGGTCTGATCCAGCATTGCAATGCCTGGATTCTGGAGCGCAGCACCTTGAGCCACGCGCCGCTGGGCCTGAGCTTGTCGCAGGCCTTCGGTGAAGAGCAGCTGGATCCGCATTTGCTGCGGGCGGTGGCCGAAGCCTTGCGCAGCGGCCGGCCGGCAAGGCTCTCACACGCCTTTCATCCCACGCCCCTGCCCTTGTTGCCCCGGCGCGGGGATCGCGGCCAGCGGCTGCAGCAGGCGGTTGATGTGCTCGCCTGCAGCTATGAAGGCCAGCCCGGTTGCATGGTGCAGGTTCGCGATCTCACCGAGACCCTGCGTCGTGAGCAGCTGTTGAAGCAGCAGGCGCGCCAGCTGGCCTTGGACTTGGGTCAGCTGCAACTGGCGCAGGACGAGCTGACCCGCAATGCCACGCGCTTGCGTGAGTTGACGCGGCTGGCGCCTGTCGCGCTGTTCGAAACCGATTTGCAGGGCCATCTCCTGTACTGCAATGACCGTTTTCTCAGCCTCTGGGGCATGCCCGCTGCGCCGGCCTTGGGGCGGCATTGGACGGCCTTGTTGCCACAGTCGGCCGCCCAGGCTTTGGCCCCCGCCTTTGGGCAACTGGGCCAGGGGCAGAGCAAGGTTCAGTTGGATGCTTGCGTCAGCGATGCGCTCGGGCCGGAGCGTTGGCTCCAGTTGGAAGCCAGTGAGCTGCGCAATGCCGACGGCCATCCCTTTGGTTGCTTGGCCAGCTTGGTGGACGTCACCGACCTCTATCGCCGGGCCCAGCATTTGGAACATCGCGCCCACCATGACGCTTTGACTGGTTTGCCCAACCGAGAGCGCTTGATGCAGCGCCTGGAGCAGGCCTTGTCGGCGGCCCGCAATCTCGGGCACCGGGTCAGCTTGGTCTTCATCGATCTGGACGGCTTCAAGTTCATCAATGACACCCATGGCCATGCCGCCGGCGATGCGCTCTTGCAAGCTGTGGCTCAGCGCATGCGCCGCAGCCTGCGTGCCGAGGATGTGGTGGCGCGTTTGGCGGGTGATGAGTTTGCTTTGATTCTTTCCGATGCCTTGACGGCCGAGCAGGTGCTGACGGTGATGGGCAAGGTGGTCCAGGCCATCGAAGAGCCGGTGCACTTTGGCGGACAGGTCTTGCGGGTGGGCGGCTCATGGGGTGTGGCGCACTTTCCAGAAGATGCTCACGATCCTGCCGGTTTGTTGGTGGCCGCCGACCAAAAGATGTATCGACACAAAAATTCCCGCAAGGCCGATGGGAACGTGCCGACCGGCTTTGGGGAGTTGTGAGCCGGCGGTATTGGACTTCAATGGGGGGCAGATCCATGGGATATGTGAATCTGCTCAAGCGCCCTTGCTGCTGCGCCGAGCCAGCTTGGTGGTGGCGGACCTTCGAGAGGACTTGATTTCAAGGGGAACTCGTGGCGTGCGTGGGCTTGAAGCCACGGCCCTCTGCGAATGGGCGCGTGATCATCTGATCACCTGGCGTCCAACATGCAGTGATGAGCACCGATTTGATGCGCGGTCTAGAGCGGCTAAGAGAAAGTCGGCCTCCGCGTCGCGCGAGCCGCTGACCACGCCGATGCGGCAATCAGCTGGCGGCGTCCACTTTGCGAATCAAGGCGATGGCGGCGGGCAGAGCCAACCAAAAGCCGGAGGCGGGCATCAAGACCAGGCCCAGGACGCAGAGCGCCAAGAGACCCCAGCCCAAGCGGCGCAAGGTGCGGGCCTCGTGGCTTCGCTCCAAAGGCGTGATGGCCAGGGCCAACAAGGCCAGTGGTGGGCCAAACAGCAAGAACCAAACCGTGGCCGCCGTCATCGGGTCTTGCCCCACGGTGTCGAACACACCGCGCTGCACGATGCCCAGCAGCGGCTTTTGAAAGACCAGCAGCGCGAACAAGGTGTGAATCGCGGCCACGCTCATCAGCCAGTGGCCGATCCAGGCGCGGGGGAGAGCATTGGGGGCGGAGGTTTGCGTAGGCATTCGATGCGTGCTTTCTTGTGAGTGGGGGGTTTAGCCGTGAATCCAGCGGTTGCGGGTGCGCACCCGCGCGCCGAGTGCGCGCAGCGTTTGCAAAAGGCCCAGATAACTGCGGTCGAAATAGGGCAGCTCAGGCGCCATGCTTTGCAGATGGCCGACGGCAGTGCGTTGATGGGCGGCTTCGGTGCGTGGCGGCGGCGGGTGTTGGCCGAAGTCAAAGAGTTCCTGAGTGAAGGGCCGCACCTGCCAAGCCAATAAATCCTGCAGCGCCGGCAGCAGCTCTCCCGCAAAGGTGTCGGCGCTCATCGTCGGGCTCAGCAGGCCCAGATCGATATAAGACTGCTGCAAGGCGCCGGCATCCAGGGGCTGGCGCAGCAGCGCGCACCAAGCGGCGCTGATATGCCGGCAGAACGCCGGCCGCAAGCTGCGGGTGCAGCCAAAGTCCAGCAGGCCGAGTTGCCCGTCCTGCATGAAGAGGCTGTTGCCGGGATGCGGGTCGGCTTGCAAGCGCTGCAGCTCAAAGACGCTGTACAAAAACAGGTCGAAGAGCAGCTGGCCATAGTGGTCGCGCTCGGCCTGGCTGGGCTGGGTGGCCAGCCATTCATTCAGATGCAGGCCGTCCAGGCGCTGCATGGTCAGCATGCGCTTGCTGCACAGCGCATCCACCGGCTGCGGCAGGCGCAGCAGGGGCTGGTCTTTCAGACGATCGGCAAACCAGCGCAGCTGTTCGGCCTCGTGCAGATAGTCGAGTTCTTCATTCAGCTTGGTGGCGATCTCTTGCATCAGCGCATCCAGCACCTCGGGCTGGGGCAAGGCCGAGCTGCTGCCGAATCGACTCAACAGGCCGCGCAGCAGGGCCAGATCGCTGTGGATGGAGGCCGCCATGCCGGGGTATTGCAGCTTCACGGCCACAGCTTCGCCGCTGTGCAGCGTGGCCGCATGCACCTGGCCCAGGCTGGCGGCGGCAAAGGCCTGGGGCTCGAAGCTGGCGAACAAGTCTTCCGGGCCGGCGCCCAGCTCTTGGCGCATCAGCTTGATCACCAGGGCGCGGTTCAGCGGCGTCACTTGGTAATGCGCCCGCGCCAGTTCATCGCGCAAGGCTTGCGGCAGCAGGCCCAGCTCCATGCTGAGCAGCTGCGAGGCCTTCAGCGCCGTGCCCTTGAGCTGATTGAGCGCGGCAAACAGGATGCGGCCCAGCTGCGCTTGGTGCTCGGTTTGAGCCGCAGCTTCGTCGATCGGGGTCAGGTCTTGCCCAAGACGACTGAGCTTGTGCCCCAGATGCGCCACGCCGGCCCGCGCCACGGCGGCGCCAGCGATGGCGCTGCGCGCCAGCCGGCCGGTGCGAGGGGGCTTGCTGCTGCTCATGCGGCGCTCAGAGTTTGGCGCTCGCTTGCGCCAGCATCAGCGGCACGATCAGCTTGTGCACCGGGCCGACCACGCTCATATAGACGCGGCCAAGAATTTGGTGTTCATGCACCACGGTGCTGAGCCAGATGCGCCCTTCGGCCTTGTAGAGCGAGACCTGCACGCGCAAATGCTTGTCGTCGTCATAAAGAATCACTTCATCGGCATGCAGGTCCGACAGACTGAAGATGCCGACGCGGTCGCCAAGCCGGTAGTCTTGCAAGGCCTTGCCAGGGCGCCGCGTTTTCAGCTGGCCCAAATGCTTCAGCCCGACCCAGCGCACCACTTGGTTGCGCAAACTCATCAAGGCGTTCATCCAGGCCGGCGTCTGCGCCGTCAAGGCCAGATAGCTTTGCAAGGCGCTGGCTTCGGGCTGGGGGTCGGCGAAGCTGTAGCTGTCGGCAAAGTCGGCGCCGGCCGTGCGCTGGGCGATGCGGCTGGCGGCGGGCAGCGCACAAGCGCTGATGGTGGGCCGGGCGCTCATGGCCGGGCTCCCTGGCTCAGGCCGCGCTTGGCCAGGCTCAAGAGTTCGATCAAGCCGCCGCCCTGGTTTTGCAGCAGGCGAGACAGTTGGCTGCGCAGCATGAAGCCGCCCAGATCGAGCAGCTTGTTGACGATGCCGCTCTGCAGGGCCAGCACCAGCACGCCCAGGCTCAGGTCGACGAGTTGGGTGGTGTTGCCAAATTGTTCGGAGTCGTCTTTCAGCCAGTAGGCGGCAATGCCGTAGACATAGTCCGCCAGCAGGCCGCCCAGGCTCGCTTTGAAGGCGCAGGGGGCGATTTCGCCGGCGGCCTCGGCCTGCGTCAGCATCTCGACAAAAGCTTGGCGCAGCAACTCTTTGCCGGGCATGTTCTGGCCGATCAGCAGCATCGGCGCGCCCTGCACCATCTGGTGGGCGATGGCCACAAACTCCCGGTCGGCCAGCAGCAACTCCAGCAGGCTGTCCACCAGCAATTGCAAGCGCTCTTGCAAAGCGAAGTCTTGCTGGCCCTTGGTCTTTTGCATCAAGACCAGGGCGTCGGCCGCTGCTTGCTCGAAGTAGGCCAGCACCAGCTTCTCTTTGCTGGGGAAGTATTTGTAGATCGTGGCATCGCCCAGCTCAGCCGCGCGGGCGATCTGCTTCATCGTTGTGCCTTCGAAGCCCTGGGTCGTCATCAGGTCGACGGCGCAGCGCAGGATCTGGCGTCGGGTCTTCTCTTGCTGGCTTTTGCTGGTGCGCATAATGAATACCTACTACTCTTTAGCTAGAACAATATCATCATTTAAGAAGTGTGGATACTGTATTTTTGTGGCGCGCTCCATTCAGCCTGTCATTGGGTTGAATATCAGGCGTCGAACCCGTAGAAGCGCGGGTTCGTTGCTGCCGCGTGTTCACTACACTGCAACGCGAGCCGCCCCGGCGCTCGGCCCAGCGCGTTAAAAATGTCTCAGGTCGGGCCAGGCTTTGCTTGCGGGGGGGCGCGGTTTGAATCAAGTCCGGTGGATGAAGGCCGATAGAGGCGGTGATGAGCACAGGTGATTTCTCAGGCGAGCTGGCATGTTCCCGCGTGGGCGCTAGCTTGGCCGTGAGGCTGCTTCGGTGCGTGCTTTTGGCTTTGTCCTTGCAGGTCGTGGCCCTACCCTGGGCGAATGCCGATGCGCCGGTGCAAGCGCAGTTGGATCGCATCGAGCGGCGCGGCAGTCTGCAGGCCGCCGATTCTTTGCAAGAGTTGGAGCGCTTGCAAAGCCGCCTGCAGCCCGGCAGCAACGAGGTTCTTCAGCTGCTGTTGTTGAAGGGCAATTTGTTGATGAGGCTGCGGCAGGACGAACAGGTCACCCGCGTGCTTGCCGAACTGGCTAACTGGCCGTCTGAGAGCAACAAGCCGCAGGCGAGTTTGGTCGCCCATCTGCTGAACGCCCGCCGCCTGGCTATGGCGGGTCAATTGAATGCAGCCAAGAAGGAACTGGCGGGCTTGGCCGCCTACACCCCGCAGAGCACGCCGCTGCCCCTGTTGTTTAACGCGCATCAGCTCTTGGGTCGCTTGCAATCCGACACCGGGCAGGTCGAAGCCGCCTTGACCCATTTGCATCAGGCCTTGAAGCTGGCCGAGGACAGTGGGGTCAGTTGGCGTCGGGCTCTGGCGCGGATTGATTTGGCCGATGCCTATGTGCAAGCCCTGCAGTTCGAGCGGGCGGAGCAGACCGTTGCCGAGGCGCTGAAAGACGTGGAGCGTGACCCCGACCCCATGCTGCTGTACTCGGCGCACACCATGCGCGGCATCATTTATGCCGAACTGGGCCGGACTGAGTTGGCCGCGCAGGCCAAGCGAGAGGCCTTGCAGGTGGCGCGGCAGTCCGGCGCGCGGGACCGCATCGCTCTGGCCTTGGCCAACTACGCCGACTTTCATCTGAAGCAAGGCAACTATCCAGAAGCCTTGAAGCATGCCGAAGAGAGCCTGCCGCTGGCTCGCGAGGAGAAGGACCTGGCTGCGCAATCGGTTGCCCTGGCCAATATGGGCCTGGCCAAGATCGCCCTCAAGCGTGTGGCGGAGGGCAAGCGCGATGTGATCGCCTCGACCGAGATCGAACTCCAACGGGGCGCACTCAACGGTGCGGCACTGGGTTTGAGGGAGTTGGGCCAATACCTGGAAAGGGCGGATGATGGGGCAGGCTCCATCGAAGCCTACCACCGCCACCGCGAGCTGATTGACCAAGTCTTGCGCGAGGAGACCATGAAAGCGGTGCTGGAGACGCAGGCCAGCTACGACGACGAGCGCCGTGGCAAGGAGTTGGAGCTGCTCAACCGCGACATGAGTCTGAAGAGCGAGCAATTGCTGGCGCGCAATCTGCAACTCAAGCTTTGGGCGGCCTTGGCGGGTTGTGTCTTGCTTTCCGGTGTTTTGATGTTCTTGGCCTACCAGCGCATCCGCAAGACCAATGAGAGCCTGGCGCAAAGCAATGCGGCCCTGCGCAAGCAAAGCGAACGCGACCCCTTGACGGGTTTGTCGAATCGCCGCCACTTTCAGGCAGCGATCAAGCGACTGGCGGATCAAGGCAAGCTCAGTGGCACGGTGTTCCTGATCGACATTGACCATTTCAAGCGCATCAATGATGTGCATGGTCATGCGGCCGGTGACACGGTGCTGGTGGACATCGCCAAGCGCTTGCGGGCCATTCTGCGCGAGGAGGATTTGGTGGTGCGCTGGGGTGGCGAGGAGTTTCTGATCGTCGTGGAGACGCGCGATCCGGACTATGCCAACACCCTGGCCCAGCGACTGCTGGACCAGATGGCAGAGTTGCCCGTGACCCATGGTACTTTGCATATTCCGATCACCGCATCGATCGGATTTGCGACCTTTCCCGTGGCGCCGCAGGGTCTGGCCTTGAGCTGGGAGCGCGCAATCGATCTGGTCGACACCGTCATGTATATGGCCAAGGCCCATGGACGCAACAAGGCCTATGGCATCGAATCCATCGACGCCAACGATGAGCCCACGCTGCTGGCTTTGGCCGGCCGCATGGAAGCCGCTTGGCACGAAGGCCGCGTCAAGCTGCGGGCGCTGAGTGGGCCGAGCAGCCCGGCCTTGAATCCAGAACTGGTGGCTGAGGCATGACGCCTCGCATGCGCCTGTCTGGGCGCCTTGTTGCCTTGTTTCTCTTGGCCAGCCTGTGCACTGGGGCGCAGCGGCCAGCCTGGGCGCAAGCCGCGTGGATAGAGCGGGCCGCCGCGAGCAGCCTGCCGGCTGCGCCAAAGCTTGATGCGGCGCTGGATCAAGCGCTGAGCGCCCTGCAGCGCCAGGCGTTCGATCACCCGGATCAAGCCTTGCAGGCGCTGCGGCGCTTGCAGTCCGATGCCGCATATGCCGCTTTTGAGGCGCAGATCTTGTCGGCCGAAGGCCGCATCCAAATGCGGCTCGGTAACTCGGCGCAAACCTTGGCGATTGCGGACCGACTCGCCCAAGACCCACAGCGGCTGGCACGCGCCCATGTTTTGCGGGCCGAGGAGGCCGACTACGCCGGCCGTTCCGAAGAGGCCGCCGAGCATGCGGCCAAGGCCTTGAGTGCCCTGGCGCCCTGGTGCTCCGCGGAAAGAGAGGCCAAACAGTCGCTTCAGCTGGGATGCGACTTCCGCAATGCTTGGGCGGCCTTGCGACTGATTGAAGAAAAGCAACAAGGCGACGGTGCTTTTGCGCAGGCCGAAGTCACTGCGCGCTGGCGCCAGGCGTTGGCGGATGCCAGTGGCGACGAGCATTTGCGCGCCTTGAGCATGGGCGCCTTGGCGCTGTTGAGCCAACGCATGGATCAGCCCGAGCAGGCCAAGCGCTGGCTGACGCAGGCGCTACAGCTGGCGCAAGGCAACCCCCTCTTGCAGGCCCATGTGAAAGGTTACGAGGCGACTCTGGCCTCTCGCCAGGGGCAGCTCGAGGTCCAGGTGCGCGCCTTGGATGAAGCCCTGGATCTGGCCAACAAGGCCGATGCGCCCCATGTGGCGGCCTATATGCAACTCAATCTGGCGGATGCCAATCTGCGTTTGGGGCAAGCGGCCAAGGCCAAGGCCTTGGTGCTGCAGGCCTTGCCGACCTTGCAGCGCTATGGCGATCAGCGGCCCGAGCGCTCGGCGCGCAACAACCTGATTCAGTCCTTGATCCTGCTGCGGCAGTTTGAGCTCGCCCATCGCGAGATTGCCAAGCTCGATCTGATGCCCAAAGACCAGGCAGGCAAGGTCCACTTGATGGAAGAGTTGCGTGAGCAAGCTGAGGCCTGGGCCGCGGCCGGCCGACCGAAGGAGGCGATTGCTAACTTCCATCAAGAACGCAAATTGAATGCGGAACTGGTGGCGCGTAACCGCGAGAGTTCATTGGATCAGTTGAAGGTCAAGTTCGACAGCGAGCGCAAGCAGCGTGAGCTGGAACTGCTGATGCGCGACAAGTCCTTGGTCGAGCGGCAACTGGCCAATCGTCAGTTGGCGCAACAGGTCGGTTTCGCCGTGGCCGTCTTGTTGGCCCTGTCCTTGGTCTTGGCGGGCGTCATGGTCAAGCGGGTACGGGCCGCCAACAAAAAACTCAAGGCGAATGAGGCCTTGCTGCGCGCGCAGAGTGAGCGCGACCCCTTGACCGATCTGGCCAACCGGCGCTATTTCCTGGCGGTGATGGAGCAGCAGCAAACGCCCCAGCAAGCCAGCTTCAATGGCGCATTGATGATGATCGACATCGACCATTTCAAGCACGTCAACGATCAGCATGGTCATGGCATCGGCGATGTGGTGATCTGCGAAGTCGCCCGGCGCTTGAGCCATGCGGTGCGGGCCGAGGACTTGGTGGTGCGTTGGGGCGGCGAGGAGTTTTTGGTGTTTGCGCCCGACGTCAGTCAGGAGCAGCTCAAGGCCCTGGCCGAGCGGGTCTTGCAAGGCGTGGGTGCGACGCCGATCGACACCGAGGACGGCCCCTTGCGCATCACCGTGTCGGTCGGTTTCGCTCACTTTCCGCTGCCGCCTTCGAACCTGGTCCTGCCTTGGGAGCAGGCGGTCAACTGGGCCGATATGGCGCTCTACACGGCCAAGTCCCAGGGACGCAACCGCGCCATGGGCATTGCCACGGTTGACGCGCGCGATACCGACGCGCTGACCCAGATTGAGGCCGACTTCGACGCGGCCTGTTCTTCGGAGCGGGTCAGTCTGATTCAAGTGCTAGGCCCCCAGGCCGCTTGACCCTGGGTCGACTGCTGCGGCCGGGCTGAGACAATTCATCCATGATGAGAACAAGCCCAGCCCCGAGTACGCGTCGCGAGTTGTTGCGCGCCGATCTGATGGCGGCCTTTGTGGTCAGCGTCTTGCTGATTCCCCAAAGCCTGGCCTATGCGATGTTGGCGGGCTTGCCGGCGCAAGTGGGTCTGTATGCCAGCCTCCTGCCCTTGCTCGCCTACGCGGCCTTGGGTTCCAGCCCGGTGCTGGGGGTCGGCCCGGTGGCGGTGCTGGCGCTGATGATCGCGCAGGCCCTCGGTCAGTTGCCTGCCGGCGTCAGCCCTTCGGAAGGGGCCTTGGTCTTGGCGGCGCTGATCGGCATCTTTTTGTTCCTCGCGGCACTGCTGCGTCTGGATGCCTTGGCTTCGCTCTTGTCGGTGCCGGTCTTGCATGGCTTTGAAACCGGCGCCACCTTGGCCATTGCGATGAGTCAGTTGCCGATCTTGCTGGGCAGTTCGGCCAAGGGCTTCGACCTGCCTACCTTGGCCACGCAGTGGCTCCATGCGCCGCTCCTTTGGCAAGGCTTGACGGCGCTCTATGGCTTGCTCACCTGTGCCGCCCTGCTTGCGGCGCGGCGTTTTCTGCCGGTGAACTGGGGGCGATTGATGCCGCTGGCTTTGCTTTTGGCGGCCATGGGCATGGCGTTCTGGACCGGCGCCGATGCGCAAGGTGTCCAACTCGTTGGCACCTTGCCCCCTTTGGACTTGGGTCTCACCCTCCCGCGCCTAGATCCGGCGCTGTGGCTGAGCCTGCTGCCGGATGCGCTCTTGATCGCCTTGATGGCCTATGTGTCCAGCCTGGTGGTGGCCGAGTCCTTGGGGCGTCGGCGTGTCAAGCTGGGCGATGCTCGCGTCAATCCGGCTGCCGAGTTGCGCGGTTTGGCCGCGGCCAATGTGGCGGCAGCGCTGAGTGGCGGCATGCCGGTGGCCGGCAGCTTCTCACGCAGCGTCTTGCTGCACGATGCCGGCAGCCGCACGCGCATGAGTGGCGTGTTCGTGGCAGTTTTCATGTTGCTGGCCATGCTTTTGTTGGCGGCGCCCTTGGCTTGGTTGCCGAAGTCGGTGCTGGCGGCCACCATCTTGGTGGCGGTCTTGTCGGGTTTGAAGTTCAAGCCCTATGCCGAGGCTTGGCGTTATGCGCGCCCCGAGGCCTTGTTGATGGTGGCCGTCACCCTGATCGTCTTGTGCTGGAGCGTGGCCGCCGGCTTGGGCCTGGGGGTGCTGGGCTCCATCGCCTTGTTGCTCAAGCGCACGGCGCAGCCCCATGTGGCCTTGCTCGGTCGGGTACCCGGCACCGAGCACTACCGAAATGTCGACCGTTATGCGGTGGAGCGTTTGTCCGATGTGATGGGCTTGCGCATCGATGAAAGCCTTTTGTTCACCAATGCCCGCACCCTGGCCGATGTGGTGCAGGTGCATCTGACGCAGAACCCGGGGGTCAAGCGGGTGGTGATCATGATGTCACCGGTCAACAGCATCGACTTCAGTGGCCTGGAAGCGTTGCGCGAGCTGCATGACAGCCTCAAGCGCCAGGGCCTGCGCCTGGATGTCTCCGAAGTAAAAGGCCCGGTGCTGGATTTGCTCAAGGCCAGCGACTGGACGCGTTGGTTCGAGGGGCAGCTGTTTCTGAGTCATCACCAGGGCATGATGGGCGACGAGGACTGGGTCAGTCCCTGAGCAGTTTTTCTTCGGCCAGCGCCAAGGCCTCGGGCAGTCCTGAGAGAACCAAGGTGTCGCCAGCCTCGAGGATCAGTTGATCCTGCGCCGGCACCACGGCCCCGCTGGCGCGGCGCACCGAGACCACGGCGACGCCGACCGCATGCAAGGCCAGCCAGCCCAAGGTCTGATGTGCATACATGCTCAAGGGCGGCAAGGTCACGGTGTGCAAGCGGGCTTGATGGCGTTCTTCGGTGGTGTCGTCATCGGCGCCATGGAAGTAGCCGCGCAAGAGCCCATAACGCGCATCGCGGGCATCACGGGTCAGCCTAATCACCCGCCGCATCGGCACGCCCACCAGGGCCAGCGCATGGCTGGCGAGCATCAAGGAGCCTTCGATGGCTTCGGGCACCACTTCGGTGGCGCCGGCTGCGCGCAGGCGCTCCAGATCGCTGTCGTCAATCGTGCGCACCACCACCGGCACCTGCGGCGCATGCGCCTGCACCAGACGCAAGATCTTGAGTGCAGAAGGCGTATCTGGGTAGCTGATCACCACGGCGCTGGCGCGTGCCAGGCCGGCGGCCATCAGGCTTTGCAGTCGGGCCGCATCGCCGAACACCACGCTCTGGCCCGCAGCGGCCGCCTGCCGGACGCGGTCGGGGTCGAGGTCCAGGGCCATATAGGGAATGCTCTCGCCGTCCAGCAAGCGGGCCAGGTTCTGACCGCTGCGGCCGTAGCCGCAGATGATCACGTGGGCCGATGACTTGATCGACTTCTTGGCAATCGTCGTCAGTTGAACCGACTGCAGCATCCAATCGCTGCTGGACAGCTTCATCACGATCGTGTTGCTGTACATGATCATGAAGGGCGATGCGAGCATGGACAAGACCATGCTGGCCAGGACCGGGCTGACCCATTGCGGGGCGATCAGCTGATGTTGCGCGCTCAGCGTCAGCAGCACGAACCCGAACTCACCGGCTTGAGCGAGGTAAAGGCCGGTGCGCAGTGAAACGCCGGTGGGAGCCTTGAAGAGCTTGGCCAAACCCGCGATCAAGGCGAACTTCGCCAAGATCGGAATGGTGCTCAAGATAACCACCAGCAGCCAATGGTCGGCCAGGGTGCGCCAGTCCAGCTTCATGCCGATGGTGATGAAAAACAGGCCCAGCAGCACATCGTGGAAGGGCCGGATATCGGTTTCCACCTGATGTTTGAACTCGGTTTCGGCAATCAGCATGCCGGCGACAAAGGCCCCCAGGGCGAGCGAGAGGCCAAAGTGCTCGGTCAACCAGGATAGACCCAGGGTCACCAAGAGCAGGTTCAGCATGAACAGCTCGTCATTCTTGTGTCGAGCTACCAGCGTCAGCCACCAGCGCATGACCTTTTGGCCACCGATCAGCAAGATCGATAAAAGCACCACGGCCTTCAATCCCGCCCAGCCCAGGGCATGCGCCAAATCGCCGCTTTCGCTGCTCAGCGCCGGAATCATCACCAGCAGCGGCACGACGGCCAAGTCCTGGAACAAGAGCACGCCGATGACGCGGCGGCCATGCTCGCTTTCCAGCTCCAGTCGCTCGGCCATCAAACGTGCAACGATGGCGGTGCTGCTCATGGCCATGGCCGCGCCCAGCGCCAGACCGCCCTGCCAGCTCAGCTCCCAGTGCATGCCGAAGGCGCCGAACAACCAGACCAAGAGAAAGTGGCCGGCCACCGTGCCGAGAATGGTGAGCGCCACCTGCAACAGACCCAAGCCGAACACCAGGCTACGCATGCTGCGCAACTTGGCCAGGTTGAACTCCAGGCCGATCACAAACATCAGGAACACCACGCCGAACTCGGCCAAGTAGCGGATGCTGGCGGTGTCCCCGGCCAAGGCCAGGGCGTTCGGTCCAATCAACACGCCCACGGCGAGGTAGCCCAAGATGGGCGGCAGCTTGAGCGAGCGGCACAGCGCCACGCCCAGGACAGCGGCAACCAAGTAAAGCAGGGCGAGATCCAGCGAGGTCATCATGACCCCGATGGTAAGCGCAGCATCAAGGCGGCTCAGCGCGGCGCCAGCCCTAAATCGTCCAATCGCAAGAGCAATTCACTGCGCCGCTCGCGCGCGACCTGGCGCCAGTCCAGGTCCTCCTGTGCGCCGATCAGGGCGTAAAGCAGATTCATGCCGGCCGCCGGCCACTGCTGCTTGAGCCGGGCATAGAGGGCCACCGGCTCATGCCGGCGCAACTCCTCCAGGGTATCGATGCCCAGCGCCGCCAACTGGGCACGACTGCGGGGTCCGAGGCCGCGCATGGGCGCGAGCCTCAGCCCATCGGCGAGCAGAGTTCCACCAGCGTGCCGTCCGGGCAGCGCACATAGGCCACGGTCTGGCCCCAGGGTTTGGTCTTGGGCGGATTGACGGCGCTGGCGCCGGCCTTCAATGCTCGATCAAAGGCCGCGGCTACATCGCTCGTACTCAGGGCAATCTCCATGCCCAGCGGTGCGGCGCTGTTGGCGGCGACGACATAGTCTCGGCCGACGCTGTCGTGCGCGGTGGCATGGTCGACAAAAGCCAAGGCTGTGGGGCCGGTTTCGACTTCGCCATAGCAGCCGGATTCGTGCAGAAAACGGGTGGGCAGACCGAAAGCGGCCTCGAAGAACTGCAAGGATGCAGCCACATCCGTGACATAGACGATGGTGTAGGTGAATTGCATGGATTTGCTCCTTGGGTGGCGCTGGATCGAGAACGCGAGCCATCATGCCAGCCCGCCACTGACAAGGCTTGGCAGCAGCAAGACCTGACCCCGAGGACCGAGCCTAGGGGCAGGCCTTGTTACAATGGAGGCGTCATTGGGGAGTAGCCGTTGCACTTGAGGTGCAGGCCCGCGTCAACACAATTGATCCCACAGGATCATGCCGCTGGCAGCAGCAACAGGTCGATCACGACCTTTCTGCCTGGCAAGACCTTTGACCACCCACTCCTGCTTTGCGGCCGGCGTGTGCGTGGTCATCGGGTTCTCAAGCCGGCCGCGAAAGAGTGATATGGAAGCTTTTCTCGTCTCCACCGGCCTCGTGGCGCTCGCCGAAATCGGCGACAAAACCCAGTTGCTGGCCTTTTTGTTGGCCGCGCGTTTTCGCAAGCCGATCCCGATTTGCCTGGGCATCTTGATCGCCACCTTGGCGAATCATGCATTTGCCGGTGCGCTGGGTTCATGGATCACCGCTCAAGTCAGCCCGCAGGTTTTGCGGTGGGTGCTGGGCGTCGGTTTCCTGGCCATGGCGGTTTGGACCCTGATACCTGACAAGATTGACGATGAGATCGAAGGCGGCAGCCGGCTGAAGCTGGGCGTCCTCGGCACCACTATCGTGGCCTTCTTCTTGGCCGAAATGGGCGACAAGACCCAGATCGCGACGGTGGCGCTAGCGGCTCGCTTCAATGACTTCATCGCGGTGGTGGCGGGCACCACCTTGGGCATGATGCTGGCCAATGTGCCGGCCGTTTTGTTGGGCGACCGCATCGCGCACAAGATACCGCTGCGCTTGGTGCATGGCATTGCGGCATTGATTTTTGCGGCCTTGGGTATCGCCACTTTGATGGGGCTTGGCGAGGGGCTGGGGCTTTGATCGCTTAACGCGGCACCGATGCAACACAGACGCCTTGGCTTGGCCTGAGATTGCTGGTTCAATAGGCCTCTGTTTTCTTGGGTTTGCTCAAGCTTGCAAGGGGAGCCATCAATGACAAAGCGTTCACGTGTGTTGCTCGTTGACGATGACGAGTTGACCCTGCAGATGTTGGAAGCCACTTTGGAGGAGGAGTTTGAGGTCACCAGTGTCACCAGTGGCACGGAGGCCTTGGCACTTTGCTCCCAAGAGCAGGCCTTTGATTTGATCGTCTTGGATGTCGACATGCCCGTACTGGACGGGTATGAGACCTGCAAGCAATTGAAGAGCAGCCCGACCAGTGCCGATATTCCGGTGATCTTTCACTCGGCTCGCGTCAGTATTGACGAGCGTTTGCAAGGTTATGCGGCGGGCGGTTCCGACTACCTGCCCAAGCCTTTTGACGCGGGCGAATTGATTGCCAAGATTGGCCTGGTGCTGAGCAATCGCGCCCGGCAACTGGAGTTGAGTGGGCAGCTGGAAGAGACCATGAATGCGGTCTTGTCCACCGCCGACATGATGGGTGAAGCGGGTGTGGTGCTTGAGTTCCAGCGTCAGTTGGGCGCTTGCAGCAGCTATGCCGAGGTCGCGCAAGCGGTTTTTGATGCCTTGCAGCGCTATGCCCTGGAAGGCAGCGTGCGCATCGAAGGTCGTGGCGAGTTGATCGCTCGCAACAGCCGAGGCCCTTGCAGTGCCTTGGAGAATTCCATTCTTGACCATCTGATTGCCCAGAAGACCGGGCAACGGATCCGCCCATTGGGTCCGCACACCGGCTTTGTCTATGGCTCGGTGGTGCTGTTCGTGCGCAATCTGCGCATGGACCGCGGCAGCGATATGGATCGCGCAGAGTCCGAGCGCATGGGCCGAGCGATTGACAATGTGGCCATGTTGGTCGAGGGGGCCATCGTTCGGGTGGCGGCGCTCGACACCGAATTGGCCACCCGTGATCTCGCCGATGTGCGCTATCTGGTCAATATGACGCGCAACGCTTTGACGGATATCTCGGCGCGCAGCCACACGCAACGCATGGAAGTGCAGCGTGCGTTTGAAGACCTCTCCGAAGAAGTTGAAGCCAGTTTCATGAAGCTGGGTTTGACCGATGATCAAGAGAACTTCCTGAGCAGCATCATCAAGAAGCATGCGTCGCAGGTGATGGCTTCGCTGGACAAGAGTCAGGAAGTCGAGCAGTTCCTGGGGCGTGTGATCAGCAAGCTCAATCAGCAAGCCTAGAGCGGGCAAGCAGCCATGTCGGCCGCAATGGACGAGCGTTTGGGCGCTGCTTTGATGCCGGCCCAGGCGCCGCGCGAGGAGTCGCTGAGCGAGCTCAAGCAGAGGCTCGATCAACTAATGGCGCGCAGCGCCCAGGTCTTTCTTTTTCTTGTGATTTTGGGTGCCCTGGCGCAGATGCTGACGTTGGCCATGAGCACCGAGCAGACTTGGCCGGAGCGGGTGTCGCGCATGGGCACCAGCGCTTGCGTGCTGGCCATTGCTTTGATCTCCGTGGCCCTGGCGCGCATGGTGGGCGTGCGTGCCGCGACCGCCTTCTTCAGCATCACCGCCATGCTGACTCTGTTTGTGGCCGCAGCCCTGTATGGCGTGGGCCTGCATTCCTCGGGCATGGCCGGGGTTTTGCTCTTGTTGGCGGCCATGGGGCTGATGGTCGGCCCTCAAGCGGCCAAATGGGCCACCCTGGGCGCGGTGCTGGGCTATCTGAGCTTGTGGGCGCTCGAGGCCTACGGTGTGATTTCCGGTGTCAATCGCAGCAACGGCCCGCCACTGGCCAGCTATGCCACGGTGTACATCGTCACCTCTTTGGTTTTGGGCTGGATGGCGCTGCGCTACGGCAGCTTGTTCTGGGAAGTGACCGGTTCGCTGGAGCGTTCGCGCCGCCTGCTGGTGGAGACGGTCAAGGCCCAGCAGACGGCGGCTCAGAGTCTGCGCGAGAGCGAGGAGCGTTTGCGCATCCTCTTGGACAACTCGCTGACCTGCATCCAGATTCTGGAAGGCGACACCGGCGCCTTGCGCTTCGCCAACGCCCAGACCTTGGTGGTCTATGGCTGCACACGTTTGACCGAGCTCGATGCAAATCTCATGTACCCCGGCGAGCCCTTCTCCAGCGAGCAGATGCTGAAGCGTTTGCGGCAAACGGTGGAAGTCGGAACGGCCCAGTATTTTGAGTGGCAGTCGCGTCATATGGACGGCTACCCCATCTGGTGGGATGTGAAGTTAGACCGCTTGCAACTGGGTGAGGAAGTCTGTGTGGTTCTGTTCGCCCATGACATCACGGCGCGGGTGCGAGCCGAAACCGAGTTGCGCATCGGACGCGCGCGGCTCGAAGACGAAGTCCAAGCCCGCACCGCCGAGTTGCTGGCCGAGAAGCAACTGATGCAAGACATTTTGGAGGCCCTGCCCATCACCCTGAGCATCCGGGATCTGCAGGGACGCTACACCCTGGTGAATCGGAACTTTGAACAGGCCACTCAGCTGACGCGGGCGCAGGCGCTGGGCGCGAGCGCGCGTGAGTTGTTTGCGGCCGAGGTGGCGGCCGAAATTGCCGATGGTGACGCCAAATTGATGGCCGGGACCAGCAGTCTCACGGTGGAGCGGCAGTTTCCCGACGGCGCGGGCGTTGCGCATGACTATCTGATCACCACCGTCCCACTGCTGGATGCCAATAAACGGCCGCTTGCGGTCTTGAATCTGGGCACCGAAGTCACGTCTTTGAAGCGACTGCAGCGCGAGTTGAGCCAGGCCAAGGATGAGGCCGAGCGGCTGGCGGTGGCCAAGAGCGACTTTCTCGCCAATATGAGCCATGAGATCCGCACACCGTTGAATGCGGTACTGGGCTTGGCGCAGCTTGGGGTCAGCCGCAGCGGTGATCCCGCCGCGGCCCGCAGCGGCTTTGAGCGCATTGTTCGCTCCGGCCGCCATCTGTTGGGCGTCATCAACGACATCCTCGACTACTCCAAAGTGGAAAGCGGCAAGCTGGACATTGAAAGCCTGCCCTGCAACCTCAGCCATCTGGTCAAGGAGGTGACCGATCTGGTCTCCGAGCGAGCTGACGCCAAGAATCTGCGGCTTCGGATCGAATACAAGGCCAGCAAGGACTGGGTCATGCTGGACGCGCTGCGTGCCACCCAGATTCTGGTCAATCTGCTGTCCAATGCGATCAAGTTCACCGACAAAGGCCGCGTGGTCCTGAGCGTGGAGCAAGTGGCCGAACGTTTGGTGTTCAGCGTCTCGGACACCGGGGTCGGTATTGCGCCGGAGCAGCTCAAGCGGGTCTTCACCGCATTTGAGCAGGCCGACTCTTCGACCACGCGCAAGTTCGGAGGTACAGGCCTTGGCCTGAGCATCAGCAGCCAGTTGGCCGCCTTGATGGGCGGCAGCATCACGGCCAGCAGCCAGGTCGACAAGGGCTCTTGCTTCACGCTGGATCTGCCCTTGACGCTGGCCACGCCAGAAGTGGCGCCGGCGGAGGCCACCGCGCCGATGATGCTGACCGTGGAGATCGGGCCTGATCCGCTGCGCGGCCTGCGGATACTGATCACCGATGACGTCGACATCAATCGCGAGATTCTTCAAGACATGTTGAGTCACGCGGGTGCCGAAGTGATGGCCTCAGACAGCGGGGCGCAGGCGGTGGCTCGTCTGCGAGAGGCCGGACCGGATGGCTTTGATCTGGTCCTGATGGATATCCAGATGCCTGATATGGACGGCTACGAAGCGACAAAACGCCTGCATCAGTTGGCGCCCAAGCTCAAGGTGATCGCCTTGACGGCGCATGCGCTGCCTGAGCAACGACGTCGCTGCTTGGCTGCCGGCATGGTCGCGCACGTCACCAAGCCGATTGATCAGGCCGAATTGATTCAGGTGCTGATGTCGCAGGCGGAGGATTTGCCGCGACGGGCGCTCAGCCCGCATCGTGCGACATTTGCGAGCATGCCGCCTACGCCGCCTACGCCGCCTACGCCGCCTACGCCGCCTGGGCCGGCAAGCTCGGAGCCTTTGGCGAGTGCGCCGAAGGCGGATCTCGACCTGACCGAGACGACATCCTTATGGCCGCAGATCCCTGGCACCGACTTCGATGCGGCCTTGACCCGCTGTGCCGGACGTCAGGAGTTGCTCGCCAAACTGCTGGGCACATTTGCCAAGCAATATGCGCAGCACCTGACCCAGTTTGAAGAGGCGCGCATCAACGGCTTGCCCTCGCTGTGCAGCGCTGCCCATCGTTTGCGAGGCTTAGCCGGCAATCTGGGGCTGGACAGCTTGGCGCAGCGAGCCTCGGCCCTGGAGCTGGCGGCCGGCCCCAAAGGTAATCCGGCAGAAGTACCGGAAGTGCTGGATGCGCTGAACCGTGAGTTAGGCCCACTGGTCAGCGAGGTTGCCGAGTGGCATCGGCGTTATGGACTGCGGGCGCAGTGAGGCCAAGCGGCAGCAGCTGGATCTCAAGTCGCGCAGGCTTGCCGAACCGCGTGTTCCCACTGACTCATCAGTTCATGTGCGCGCTCACGCGGCAGCGTCGGGCGGAACACCCGCTCGGCCTGCCAATGCCCGGCTAGCTCCGCCAAGTCGCTGTACAGACCGCTGGACAGGCCGGCCAGATAGGCTGCACCCAAGGCCGTGGTTTCGATCACCTTGGGGCGCAGCACCGGGATGCCCAGCAGATCCGCCTGGAACTGCATCAAGAGGTTGTTGACGCAGGCGCCACCGTCCACGCGCAACTCGCTGACCGGCGCGCCGCCGGCGGCCAGCGCGTCGCGGCTCATGGCCTGCAGCAGCGCGGCGCTCTGAAAAGCGATGCTCTCCAGCGCTGCGCGTGCAATATGGGCCACGCTGGAGCCGCGCGTGAGGCCGACGATGGCGCCGCGTGCGTCGGCATTCCAGTAGGGCGCGCCCAGGCCGGTGAAGGCGGGCACGAACATCACGCCGCCGGCATCGGGCACGCTTTCGGCCAAGGCTTGAACTTCGGCGCTGCCCTTGATGGCTTGCAGCCCATCACGCAACCACTGCACTACCGCGCCGCCGATGAAGACGCTGCCCTCCAGCGCAAACTCGGGCGTGGCCGTGGCCTGCGCGGCGCTGGTGGTGATCAAGCCATTGGCTGAACTCTGAAACTGCGAGCCGGTGTGCATCAGCATGAAGCAGCCGGTGCCATAGGTGTTCTTGGCCATGCCCGGCTTGAAGCAGGCTTGGCCGAACAGCGCGGCCTGTTGGTCGCCGGCGATGCCGCCAATCAGGATCTCGCCGCCCAGGTGCTCGGCCGCCACCTGGCCGAAGCGGTGCGCCGAGGGGTAGACCTCGGGCAGCACCGAGCGCGGAATGTCCAGCGCGGCCAGCAAGTCATCGTCCCAGCTGTTGCTGTGCACATTGAAGAGCAGGGTGCGCGAGGCATTGCTGACGTCGGTGGCGTGCACCGCGCCGTTGGTGAGTTGCCAGACCAGCCAGCTGTCAATGGTGCCAAAAGCCAACTCGCCGCGTGCGGCCTGCGCACGTGCATCGGGCACATGGTCAAGCAGCCATTTCAGCTTGCTGCCGGAAAAATAGGCGTCGATCACTAAACCGGTTTTCTGCTGGACCAAGGGCCCCAGGCCCTGCTCGCGCAGCGCCGCGCAAGTGGGCTCGGCGCGCCGGTCTTGCCAGACGATGGCGTGGTGCAGCGGCAGGCCGGTCTTGCGGCTCCACAGCACCGTGGTTTCCCGTTGGTTGGTGATGCCTAAAGCACGGATGTCGGCAGCCGTCAGGCCGGCCTTGCGCAGTGCTTCGCGGGCGGTGTCCAGCTGGCTGGCCCAAATCTCCATTGCGTCGTGCTCGACCCAGCCGGGCTGCGGGTAGATCTGCTTGAACTCGCGCTGCGCCATGGCCACGATCTGGCCCTGTGCATCAAAAACAATGGCCCGTGAACTGGAGGTGCCTTGGTCGAGTGCCAACAAATAGCGCATCGGTCTTGCCTTAGAGTAGCGTGATGGATCATTTTGACGTACTGGTGGTGGGTGGTGGGATCAATGGCGCGGGCATTGCTCGCGATCTGGCAGGGCGCGGCTGGACGGTGCTGCTGGCCGAGGCCTCGGACTTCGCGGCCCACACTTCCTCCAGCAGCACCAAGCTGATCCACGGCGGCTTGCGCTACCTCGAGTACTACGAGTTTTCGCTGGTGCGCAAGGCGCTGCAAGAGCGCGAGGTGCTGCTCAAGAGCGCCCCCCACATCATGTGGCCGCTGCGTTTTGTGATGCCGCATGACGAGGCCATGCGCCCCAGCTGGTTGATCCGTATGGGCCTGTTCCTCTACGACCATCTGGCGCGCCGCGAGGTCTTGCCTGGCTCCAAGGGCGTGAACCTGCGCGCCTCGGTTTTGGGCGAGCCGCTGAAGACCCAGTACCGGCGCGGCTTTGTTTATTCCGATGGTTGGGTGGACGACGCCCGCCTGGTGCTCTTGAACGCCCTGGACGCCCAAGCCAAGGGGGCCGAGTTGCTGACCCGCAGCCCAGTCACCCAAGTGCAGCGCGACGCCGAGGGCTGGACCGCCCGCATCCAAACCCCGCTGGGCGAGCGCCAGGTGCGTGCTCGCGCCCTGGTCAATGCGGCCGGCCCTTGGGCCGAATCCTTTTTGCGTCAGGTGGCCCAGCCCGCTCGGGGCGAGGCCTTGGCGACCAAGAGCCTGCGCTTGGTCAAGGGCAGCCACATCATCGTCAAGCGCTGCTTCACGCATGACCATGCCTACATCTTCCAAAACCCCGACAAGCGCATCATCTTCGCTATTCCCTACGAGGGCGACTACACCCTGATCGGCACCACCGATGTGGAACTGCCGCCCGATGCGCTGGCCGGCTTTGCCAAGGCCAGCATCAATGAGCAAGAGATTGCTTACCTGTGCGAGCAGGCCAGCCGTTACTTCGTCAAGCCGGTGCTACCTAGCGACGTGGTCTGGAGCTATGCCGGCGTGCGGCCGCTGCTCGACGATGCATCCGGCGATCCCTCCGCCGTGACGCGCGACTACTTGCTCGAAACGCACACTGACGGTGCGCCGCTGCTGAGCGTCTGGGGCGGCAAGATCACCACCTTCCGCAAGCTGGCGGAAGACGCGGCCGAACTGGTCGGCCAAATGCTGGGTGAGACCCGCAAGCCTTGGACCGAAGGCGCCCACTTGCCCGGCGGTGATCTACAAACTTGGATTGGTGCACCTCAGCCCGGCGCAGCGGCCGACCCGGCGGGAGACTTCGAACGCTTGGTCGCGGCCGTGCAGTCGCGCTACGCCTATCTGCCGGCCCCACTGGCGCGCCGCTTGGCGCGGGCTTACGGTGCCCGGGTGGACCGCGTGTTGGGCGCGGCCAGCCGCTTGAGCGATCTGGGCCAAGAGGTGGCGCCGGGCCTGTACGCCATGGAACTGCGCTATTTGCAACGTGAGGAATGGGCCCGCAGCGCCGAAGACGTTTTGTGGCGCCGCTCCAAGCTGGGCCTGCACTACACGCCGGCCCAGCGCCAACAAGTGGCCGCCTGGTTTCATCAGAACCCGGTCTGACGCTACCCCGCCCGCAGTGACCCCGGCTTGGAGTCACCCAGGCCGCCATTCATCTCAGCCGACCCGCTATTCGCCGCATCGCCCTGGCTTGAGCACCAAGCCTAGGCCAGACTTCACTCCGAAGTCGGCACCTCTTGTGCCAGACGCAGACCCAGCAGCGGGAGTTAATGCATCATGGCGAACGGCAAGCCTCAAACTTCGGCAATCAAGACCTGGAGCAGCGCATGGCTGCGTGAGAACCGCGGCCTGATCCTCTTCGTGCTGTGCTTCGGCGTGTTCCGCACCGCCGTGGCCGACTGGAACCCGGTGCCCACCGGCTCGATGCGGCCCAGCATTTTGGAAGGCGATGTGGTGCTGGTGAACCGTCTGGCCTATGACGCCAAGCTGCCGCTCAGCGATATCAGCCTGGCGCCGCTGGGCGAGCCGCAGCGCGGCGATGTGGTGGTGTTTGCCTCGCCCCAGAACGGCACGCGTTTGATCAAGCGCCTAGTCGGCCTGCCCGGTGATGAGATCGAGTTGCGCGGCAATGCCTTGTTCATTAACGGCGAGGCGGCGGCCTACAGCGACTTTGCCGCCACCACCGAAACCGTTGGCGCCGGCTTTGTGGTCGCGGCCAAGCGAGCCACCGAAACCGTGGCCGGCCACAGCCGCCGTGTGCTGGTGCTGCGTGGCTTTGGTGACCTTTCCTCAGCGCCAAAATCGAAGGACATGGCCGACAAGGAGCCGCATTTCGGCCCCATGCGCGTGCCCGAAGGCCACTACTTCATGCTGGGCGACAACCGCGACAACAGCGAAGACTCGCGCTTCATCGGCCCGGTGCCGCGCCGCTTGCTGGCCGGGCGCGCCCAACACATCCTGGTCTCGGCCGACATCACCGATCGCTGGCAGCCGCGCTGGGAGCGCTGGGTGGCGGCCCTGCGTTGAGGTCGGTGCTTGCCTGACTTTTGGCAGGCATGACTTCTGCGGGCGGTGTCTCGTATCGACACCCTTGGGTGCGTATTCCGCGACTTTGCTGCTTCGACCGGCGTTTGTCTCCGACACCAGCGAGACTGCGGCCCGCAGCGAGCGGTCTGCGTTTGTGGAGCCCGCTACCAACCACGATGAGGGATTTATGAACAGCAGTCAGCAGCGCAGCTCGAATCGGCAAAGCGCCCAATCTCAAGCCCATCAGATCGCGCCTTTGCGCCCGCTGTGGATGGCCTTGGTGGCCATCTGGGGTGGCAGTTTCGCCGCGCAGGCGATGGCACAAAGCGCGCCCAAGGCGCCCAGCCCTGCGGCAGTCTCGGCGGCTGCTTCGAACCCAAGTGCGGACGAGCAGCCCCAGAAGCTGGCGCCGGTGCAGGTCAGCTCCAACCGTCAGCCGGCCAGCAAGTTTGTCTTGACCGGCGAAGAGCTGACGCGGGTTGCCGGCACCGGCGGTGATCCGGTGCGGGCGCTGCAAAGCCTGCCCGGTGTGGTGTCCACCAGCGACAGCAATGCGGCCCCGGCGATTCGCGGCTCGCGCCCCGAGGACAACACCTACTACATCGACTTTCTGCCGGTCGGCTATGTCTATCACCTGGGTGGTTACTTCAGCGTGGTGCACAAAGACCTGGTCCAGCAGTTTGATCTCTACACCGGCGCTTTTGGCCCGGAGTTTGATGATGTGCATGGCGGCGTGGTCGACATCACCTTGCGCAAGCCGCGCACCGACCGCTTGGGCGGCGTGGTCAATGTCGGCGCGCTGGGCGCCGATGTCTTGGTCGAAGGCCCGGTGGCGCAAAACCAGAGCTTTTACTTTGCCGCCAAGCGCAGCTATATCGACCTGATCATCCGAAAGGACCAGACCGACAAGGACAGCGGCGTGGTCTACAGCATGCCCAGCTTCAGCGACTACCAGGCCAAATACCTGTGGAAGCTCAACCCCAGCAATGAGCTGACCTTCCATGCCACGGGCGCGGCCGACAAGCTCAAGCTGTTCCGGCCGGCCGATAGCGATGTGGCGATTCAGGAGCCGGCCTTGGCGGGCACCTCGCGCGCCAACTTGTCCAGCAACACCCAGGCCGTGGTCTGGGACTCGGTGCTGAGCCCGCAGATCAGCAACAAGCTGGCCATTGGCCATATGGACTACGTCAACAAGTCCAAGGCGGGCAGCGCAGCCGATCTGGACTTGAAGCAAGACAGCTACTTCTTGCGCAATCAGCTGCGCCTGCGCCTGGGGGACTCGCATGATGTGACCGCCGGTGCGGTGGCCTTTGTCAACAAGCTCAAGCTGGGCTTGAACCTGCTGGATGCGCGCTGCACCGAATTCGAGCCCGATTGCGACATCAGCAGCGCGCCGCGCAAGAACTTGCAGGATGACTTGTCGATCAACTACACCAATCTCTACCTGAAGGACCGCTGGCAGTTGACGCCCGACTTTGCCGCCACCGTCGGCGTCCACTACACCCGAGATGGCTACCTCAAGCGCAACTACACCGAGCCACGCCTGGGTCTGGAATGGCGCGCCTTGAAGAACACGGTCATCAATGCGGCCTGGGGCAAGCACAACCAGTTCCCCGATGGCATCCAGGTCCTGAAGGAGTTCGGCAATCCGAAGCTCGGCCATGTGCAGTCCGAACAAACCGTGCTGGGCGTGACGCAGCGCCTGTCGCAGGGCTGGTCGGTGAAGGCCGAGGTCTACCAGAAGAGCTTTGAGAACTTCGTGCTGAGCGACCCGACGCTGAACTACATCAATGGCGGCAGCGGCACGTCCAAGGGCCTGGAGCTGTTCGTCAAGAAGGACTTGACCGACAAGCTCTCCGGCTGGCTCTCGGTCAGCCTGGCGGAAACCAAGCGCAAGAACGACGTCACCGGCAAGGAGTTCAAGTTCGAGTACGACCAGCCGGTGGTGATCAGCCTGGTGGGCAATTACAAGTACTCGGACAAATGGACCTATGGCGCCAAGTGGAGCTATCACAGCGGCAATCTGATCACCCCGGTGGTGGGCACCCGGCGTGATGCGGGCGGCCGCCTGCGCCCGGTCTATGGCGAACTGAACTCCGAGCGTCTGCCGGCTTACCACCGTCTGGACCTGCGCGCCGACTGGCAATACTCGAAGCGGGCCAGCTACTACTTCGAGCTGAACAATGCCTACAACCGCAACAACATCAGCGGCTATGAATACACGGCCGACTACAGCAAGCGCAAGAAGGTGTCGGAGCTCGGCCTGATGCCGAACGTGGGCTTCGAGTACAAGTTCTGAGTCGATGCCTGATCAAGGCCGAGTCCTCTCAGACGGACTCGGCCTCTGTTTTCAGCTCAGTGATCGTGCTTGCAGCCGGGGCCGTGCACATGACCGTGGCCATGGTCGTGCCCGTGATCATGTGAATGACCATGGCCATGATCGTGTGAATGGTCATGCCCGCAGCCCGGCCCATGCACATGGCCTTCTTGATGCGCCAGCACTTCGGGCAGTTGGCTCAGCAAGGCCGGTGGATCGAAGGGCGCTTCCAGCGGCGCCAGGGCGAAATGCTGGCGCTCCAGCCATTGCGCCAACTCCGGGTCGCCGGGCAGACGCAGATGGTCCTCATGCGCTTCCATATGCACATGCATCTCACCCAGCTGGTGGGCCAGGCGCAGCAGGTCGCCCAGGCCTTGTTGGGCGGAGGGGCGCACCAGCAGCAGGGGCTCGGCCACCGCTTCGACGCGCATCAGCGAGCCGTCTTCGGCCACCAGCACATCGCCGCCGCGCAGCGTGGTGCCGGCCGGCAAGCGCAGGCCCAGCTCATGGCCCTGGCCATCGCTGAGATTGGCTTCGTGGTGCTGGCGCGCCGCAAAGGGCAAAGACAAAACGCCGGCGCGCTTCAGCAGCACCGGGGCCAGGCCGGCCCCTTGGGGCAGCAGTTTGTTGATGATCAGCATGGGGACTCGGGTCGCGCGCCGAGGGGGCGCGGGTTGGGGTGAAGATGGGTCAAGACTTTACGGCATTCGCCTTGGGCGCTGTGCTGAGCGCCGAGCAAACCCCGGCCGGCCAAGGCCTTGCCTCGGGCCCGGAGAAGCGCGGCGGCAAGACGCTGACCATGCCTTGCAAGGACTGCTTGTAGCGCTCAGCCGCCTCGCGGTGCAGACCGCTGTGGCTGCCTTTGGCAATTTCCACCCAGCAAACGCCGGGCCGAGCCGCATCGCGCAAGCGCCGGCCGAGGTCCACCGGCACCAGTTTGTCGGCATCCCCGTGCAAGATCAGCGTGGGCGCATCGACGCGGGCGATCTTGTCGATGGACTCAAACCTCAGCGAGGTGATGGCCGCGCCGATGCGGCCCAGCGTGCCGGCCGAGGCCGCCACATCGGGCATGCGGGTGAAGGTGGACTCCAGCACCAGGCCGCCATAGTCGACGCCACGGCGCAGCTGGCTGGCCAGGCTGACCGCCACGGCGCCGCCCATCGAGTGGCCAAAGATGACGCGCTTGCTCGCATCGGGCTGGCGCTTCACCAGTTCAGCCCAGGCCCGCGCGGCGTCGGCATCGATGCTGGCCTCGTCAGGGATGATGGGGCTGCTGTCGCCCCAGCCCCGGTAGTCCACCGCCAGCACCGCAAAGCCCGCATCGCGCACCGCCTCGATCTTGGGCAGGTTCCCGTACAAACTGCGCAGCGTGCCGTGCAGGTACAGCAGGGTCGGCGCTTGCGGGTCGGGATGCGGCAGCCACCAGATCGCCAGGCGGTCTTCGGTGTTGGGGGGCGTCGCGCCATTTTGGCTGGGGACCTGCAGGGTGTAGCGTAGGTCGCCGGGGCGCAGACCCGTCGCGTCATCCAGGAATGCCGCGGGCCGCCCCGGTGAAGGCCGCAGCACCAGGGCGCGCTCCTTGGCGGACAGCCAGGCGCAGCCGCTCAAGCTCAGGGCCAGGCACAGCACAGCGCCGCTGCGCCAAGGCAAAAGTCGGCGCTTGCGCGCATCGGAGAGAATCCGCGCCATCCCTTGCTTTCCTGCTTTTATGACCATGCGAACAAAACGCTCCGGCATGCTTTCTTCTTTCTTGTGGATGGGACTGGCCTTGTCAGCCTTGTCGGGCAAGGCTGCGGCCATGGATCTGACCGAAGCCTTGGACGACAAAAACGGCCACTGGCGTCTTGCCGTTTCCCCCTACACCTTGCATTTTCACCCGAGCCCCGAGCATCGCTATGTCTGGGCGGTGGGCATTGAGCGCCAACAGCACAACGACTGGCTGGCCGGCGCCTCTTTCTTCAGCAACTCCTTCGGCCAGGAGAGTGGCTTTCTCTATGTGGGCAAGCGCTACACCGGCTTGATGGCCAGCTATCCCAAGCTCTATGCCCAGTGGACGGCCGGTATTTTGTATGGCTACAAGGGCGAGTACAAAGACAAAGTGCCCTTCAACTACCGCGGCTTTTCGCCCGGCGTGCTGGCCGGTCTGGGCTGGACCTTTGACAACAAATGGGCGGCGCAGGTCAACATCTTGGGCGACGCCGGCGTGATGCTCAAGCTCAGCTACGACTGGCACTGAGCCGCACCGGGCAACGCTGCTCCGACAGGCCTTCCTCAAGGTTATGCGCAAGCCGCATAGCGGCATGTAGACAAGGCTTGGCTTTTGGGGCCGAGTGGTATCGAAGTCGAGATACCGTTCGGGCCACCAAAAGTTACGGAGCATTACTGAATGTCCAACCTGTCTTTTGTTGCGCCCACGCGCAACAGTCCCTGGGGCACCTACCTGTCTCAGATCGATGCTGTGGAGCCCTATCTGGGCCATCTGGCGCGCTGGGTCGAAACGCTGCGCCGCCCGAAGCGGGCGCTGATTGTGGATGTGCCGATCGAGCTCGACAACGGCACCATCGCTCACTATGAAGGCTATCGCGTCCAGCACAGCCTGACCCGCGGCCCCGGCAAGGGCGGCGTGCGTTACCACCCCGATGTGACGCTGGAAGAAGTGATGGCCCTGTCGGCCTGGATGACGATCAAGAACGCGGCCGTCAACCTGCCTTACGGCGGCGCCAAGGGCGGCATCCGCCTCGATCCCAAGCAACTTTCGCAAAAAGAGCTGGAAAAAGTTACACGCCGGTACACCAGCGAGATCGGCATCATCATCGGCCCGCAGCAGGACATCCCGGCGCCCGACGTCAACACCAACGGCCAGATCATGGCCTGGATGATGGACACCTACTCGATGAACGTGGGCGCCACCGCCACCGGCGTCGTCACCGGCAAGCCCATCGCTTTGGGGGGCTCGCTGGGTCGTGTGCAGGCCACCGGCCGTGGTGTGTTCGTGATCGGTCGCGAAGCGATGCGCCGTCTGGGCATCGAGATGGAAGGCGCTCGCATCGCCGTGCAGGGCTTCGGTAACGTCGGCTCCATCGCCGCCAAGCTGTTCGCGGCCAGCGGCGCGCGCATCGTGTGCGTGCAAGACCACACCGGCACCATCCTGAACGAGCGCGGTTTTGATATGCAGAACCTGCTCGACCATGTGGCCAAGACCGGCGGCGTCGGTGGCTTCAGCGGCGGCGACAAGATCGCCAACGAAGACTTCTGGAAGGTCAAGAGCGATGTGCTGATCCCGGCCGCCTTGGAAGGCCAGATCAGCAAAGAGCGCGCCGAAGGCCTGCAAACCCGCCTGGTGCTGGAAGGCGCCAACGGCCCGACCACGCCCGACGGCGACGCCGTGCTGGCGGATCGTGGCATCGTGGTGGTGCCGGACGTGATCGCCAACTCGGGCGGCGTGACCGTGTCCTACTTCGAGTGGGTGCAAGACTTCAGCAGCTTTTTCTGGACCGAAGACGAGATCAATGTCCGCCTGGACAAGATCATCACCGGCGCCTTCAAGCACATCTGGGAGGTGTCGGAGCAGCACCGCATCAGCCTGCGCACCGCCGCCTTTGTGGTGGCTTGCACTCGCGTGCTCGAAGCACGCGAAGAGCGCGGTTTGTACCCTTGATGTACTGAGGCACTCAGGTAAAGGCGAAAGGCCACCCTCGGGTGGCCTTTTTTTCATGCATCAACTGTTTTGCTTACTGAATTTCACTCGGAGATCTCTTTGCACTCATATCGCAGCGCATCTTTCGTCACTACGGCTGTGAGCGGCGCGCCGAGATCAAGTGAGGGTGGCACCCCTTCGATCCGGTAAACGGCCCGCCCGCCCACTGGCAGCACCAACCAGCCTGAACTGGTTGGTTCTATCCGCTTGGCGTACAAGCTATTCCCCTGGACACCCGCTGTTTCTTCGAGTCGAAACCACTTTTTCCCTTGATACAGGGTGACTCCAGCAACGCCAACCGGGAAGTTGGCGAAACCTTGGATTCTCTCCAGAGTCACAGTCATGGACTTGTCGATGCGAGACGAGGAGAAGCTCAAAGAAAAGGCGCCGTCGCTGGTGCCCGCGTCACGGAATGCTCCCGTCGAACAATAAGCCGTGTCTTTCGTCCCAGTGCGGACAAAGCTATCACTGCTCGGGTCCCAACGAAAGCGTTGTTCAGCACGACCACCGGAACCTGCGGCCCCAATGACCGACAGGGTCATTGAGTCCTTGATCGAAACCTGGGCCCCGGTCAGGTCCATCGTCCCGCCGTTGGCATGGGCGCCAGCCACAAGCAGTGCGCACGCAAAAAGCTTTTTCATCATTCGTTCTTCCTCCTGTTGTTACTGGGCCTTAGCCAAGGCTTGCTTGATTTTCTGGTCTGTCTTGTACTGCCCCAAGGCGTAAACGGCCCAAATTGAGGCTGGAATCCACCCAAGAATCGTGACCTGCAAGAGAAAGCAAAACACCCCGGCAAACGGCCTGCCGATGGTGAAGAACACGGTAAATGGGAGAAAGAGTGCCAATATGAGACGCATGCTTGTGGCCTTTCTGAGGGGAGCTGTTTTTTTGAAGTGAGCCTCTCGCGACTGAACGGCGGGCTGCAAGAGTTCGTTGACGAGCAAAACGACTGAAAGAGGAAAAAGGCCGCGCCTCAGAAAAGACGCGGCCTTCTTATGTGGCAGTTGCCGCGTGGGGCAACTTCTTGGCTTTACTTCCCGTCGCCTGTGGTGAACTGCCAAGCCTTGGCGAACGGAGCGCCGTCAATCGTGCCGCTCACTTGGGCGGTGTAGACCGTGTTGGGAGCCAGGTTTTCACGCGGGATCAAGAAGACCTCGTTGTTCACCATGTTCTGCTCGCGCAGGCTTTGCTTGATGCTCGTCACCGACTTGTCGTAGGTGAACAGCAGCACCGACTTGCCCGAGGCGGAAGTCAACGAAGCATTCGAGACTTTGAGCAGCTTCACCGCACCAGTCGAACCGACGCCGGTAGCCTTCAAGAAGATCGGCTGGCCGTTGCTGACCTGTGGGCCGAAATTCATGCCTTCGAACGGGTCAGGACTTTCTGGCTGGAAGGAGGTTGCAACGTTTGTTGAGCCTTCGCATGGATAGTTCACCAAGGCTTCGCCTGATTCTTGAATTGAAGCGCCGGCTGCGCGCCCAAAATTCCAGGTTACGGCGGCCACATTCTGTGCTGGTTTGGGAATCGGAATACCAGCAACCATATGCTCAGGAATCGTATAGAACTTGATGCCCAAGCCAACTTCACGGAAGTTGCCCAGCGCAGCGCTCAAATGGAACACAGTGCTCAAGAAGCCTCGGCTGGCGTAAAAACCAATGCTGCCGTTGGTGCTGTCTGCAAGGACAGGCCGTGTGCCTGCGTTTTCACCAGCGGAACCCTTGTAACCCGCTGCTGCGGCCCGGTCTGTTGGCGTTACGCCAGTAAAGCCAGGTGAGCCGGCCACTTGGGTGTGGGTATTCATAACATTCAGGCCGGCAATCGAAGCCAGCGCAGTGTAGTTGCTGTGAGCAGCAGCGGCGGTATCCAAAGCCTTGGATTGAGCAAGAAGGCCAAATCCACACTTCAGTCGAGCGGCATTCAAATGCTCATAGGCGACCTGCTCGGAGCTGCCGGAGGTGTAGGTGGCGGCGGGCACAGTCGTCTGCAAAGTGCTGAATGGAGCAGGAGAAGGAGCAGGAGCAGGAGCAGGAGCAGGAGCAGGAGCAGGAGCAGGAGCAGGAGC
>NZ_JBMLSK010000375.1:0-1023 GCF_049240545.1 Roseateles sp.
CACCTCTTGAGAAACAACCTCGAGTCCAGCCCGTTCATGCGGCTGCATCAACAGGAGCGACCTGGAAGCCAAGGGCTGCAGCACGGCGCCTGAGGGCTGCAATGCTACGTTGACGCTGTTGCTCCTCGTACCGTTCACGGCCTTGGTCGACATACTCCTCGCCGCGCGTCAGCATGAAGTAGACCATTCGGGAGAGCTTGTGGGCGACGGCGGTGTTGGCCCTGGGCTTGTCCATGCGTGAGCACAGGCGACGGTAGAACGCACCCAGTGCCGAGTCGCTGCGCGACAGGCTCATGGCGGCCATCTTCAGCGCCTGGCGGGCGCGATTGGCCGATCGCTTGGTGCCGGCCGCCAGCACCTTGCCACCGCTGATCTTCGTGCCAGGGCACAGGCCAAGCCAGGAACAGAAGTGCTTGACGTTGGCGAAGCGGCTGAGGTCCGTGCCGATCTCCGACAACAGCTTCATCACGATGCTGACCCCCAGGCCGTCGATGCGCGTGAGGTCCACGCCCGCCCAGTTGGCCATCGCTTGGCGCACGTCGAAGGAGGGGTTGTTCTTACCCTTGCCCTTGAGCGAAGCCTTGAGCTTGACGGTGTGACGCTGCAGCGGTGCGAGCAGCGCTTCGATCTTGGAATCACACTCCTGCACGCGTTTGGCCAGATCGTCGAAGATCGCTAGCGACTGCATGAGCAGGAACAGGTGCTCGTCGCGCCAGTTGCCGGTCAACGCCTTTGTGACCTCGTCCTTACTGGCCTTGATGCGGCGGTTGTGATGCCGCGCCAACACGAGCGGATCGCGTTCGCCGGCAACGATGTCGCGAATGATTGCCTGGCCGGTCATGCCCATGACGTCGCTGAGCACCTCGGTGAGTTGGATGTTCATCTGCACCAGTGCCTTTTGCATGCGCTGCACCCAGGTGCCTTGCTCGGTGAGCAACACGTCGCGCTGGCGCACGACGGCGCGCACGACGCAGACCTCGTCACCAGGGCGCCAGGCTGCGCGTAGCAGCCCCAGGCTCATGA
>NZ_JBMLSK010000376.1:0-2684 GCF_049240545.1 Roseateles sp.
CGTCCGGGTGGGCCGCGAGCTGGGCCTTGCGGTGGGCGTCGATGTGCTCGGCCAGCGTGCGGATGCGCTCGGCCAGTGCTCCCGCCCCCTCTATATCCGGGAATGGGAAGGCCTCGAAGCAAGTTGTCTTTATGTATCGCGGCCGGTCCTCCAATGTGCTGCCAGTCGCGAGTGCCCAATGGACATGAACGGCGCTCGAAAGAACGCCCAGGTTCAGCGCGTCGTCGCTCGCTATGCACATCAGGGCATCGTCTGCGAGAACCGAAGCGTCCAGAAACTGGAAGACGCGGTGCTTCGCCGTTACGACGGTGACGATGTACCGGCGCAGGCCAACCAAAGCCGGGCGCAGGTCCTTTCGCGGCTCGCCGAACAACCACCAGTTGTCTCGGTATGTGGCGCGGTTGTTCTGGTCCCGCTCAGGCTTCACGCGCTCCAATACCCACTGATACGCAGCTGGATAACGCTGGCGGACTTCCTCGGCGCGAAGCCCAAACATGTCCACCACTAGAACGTCGCGTGGCGTGGCCGCCAGGTCTCGCCCGTTGCGGTACTCCCGGACATGGCGCTCAAGCCCCGGCACTTTGCCTAGTCCGAGGCTGGCCGCCTCTTGACGAGTAACGATGAAGCCCGCGCCGTGCAGCTTGACGCCAGGGGACGAAATATCCGACATAGCAAGCAAAGCACTTGCTCCGGCCACGTTTGCGCCAATGGTGAGGTCGGGGTGCACTTTCCCCCGACGCTCGGCCAGCGATACAGCCAACTCTCCAAAGTCGCCTTCCGCCTCGGTCTGCACGAAGTGCAGTCGCCCCTCGTGCTGCCCGGGAGCGGCCACAGTCATGGCAATGCGCACCGCGGCGCCATCGGCGCTGTCCACCCAGGGATGGTCGGGCACGGCATAGACCAGTGACAGCCGCCCATCAGCCGTGGCCTCCTGGACCACACGGCGGTTGAACGTCTGGCGCAGGCTGTTGGTGGTGATGAAGCCGAAGCGCTCGGCCTGCCCGGCGCGAACCAACTGAGCAGCACGGTGCCACCAGTACATGACGAAGTCGGCGCTCTCGGGCACCTCGGGCCACGCAGCGCGCAGGGCGTCGGCGTAGCCGTCGCCCAGTGCAGACCTCACGTACTTGGCACCGATGAACGGCGGATTGCCGACGATGAAGTCGGCCCGGGGCCACGCGGCCTGCCGGGGGTTGACGTAGCGCCACTGGGGCACTTGCGCCGCTTCGTCTGGCACCAGCAGCCCGGTCACCGGATGGGGCTTGGAGGTCACACCGTCCCAGCGCATCACCACCTGGCCCGCGGCGTCGGTCATCAGCTCCTGGCGGTCGTAGGCCAGCACGGCGTCGCGGTGCTCGATGTTGCCGTAGTCGTGCACCACGGGTTCGGCCACGCCGGTTTGGCCGTTGGTGCGGATGTGCCACTGCAGAAAGCCAATCCACAGCACCAGCTCGGCCAGGGCGGCGGCGCGCTCGTTCAGCTCGATGCCGCGCAGTTGCTGCAGGGTGACGGTTTCACGGCCCAGGTCCAGCGCCTCTTGCGTGTCGCCCAGGGCATTGAGCTGGTTGAGCACCTCGCCTTCCAGACGCTTCAGGTGCTCCAGCGTCACGTAGAGGAAGTTGGCGCTGCCGCAGGCCGGGTCCAGAACCCTCACGGTGCACAGACGATGCAGGAAATCACGAAGTTGCTGACGCGCTTCCTTCCACTTGGCGCGCACGGCCGATTGGTGCTTGTCGCGCTCCTCACGATGCTTGGCGTCCAGGGCTGCCACCGCCTTGCTGCCAAGCCCCTCGAAATCGGCCTTGGTCTTGGGTGCGGGCGGGTTGGCTTCCAGCTCGGCAGCTTCATGGGCCAGCAAGCAGGGCGGCGGCCTGGGCGTTGGCCCACTCGGCGCGCAGCGGTTCGATGACGGTGGGCAACACCAGCCGTTCCACGTAGGCGCGGGGGGTGTAGTGCGCGCCCAGGGCGTGGCGTTCGGTGGGGTCCAGCGCGCGCTCCAGCAGGGTGCCGAAGATGGCGGGCTCCACCTCGCGCCAGTTGGCGCGGGCGGCCTGCACCAGCAGGTCGACTTGCTCGGGCGTGAGCAGGAGGCTGTAGCCGTCGGCACTGCCGCCCTTGAACAGCTTGCCGTTGAACTTCAGCACCGACTGGACCAGCGCCACCGAGAAGCCGCCCCGGTCCATGTCGGCCCACAGGCTGCGCAGCATCAGCTGCAGCGCGGCGGGGTTCTCGCGGTGTTGCCGCAGCAGCGCCTGGAAGGAGCCCTTGGGCAGCAGCTCGACGTCTTCCGCGAACATGCTGAACAGGCAGCGTGAGAGGTAAGCGGCCACGGTCCGCGGCGCGTGCCCGGCTTGTTCGAGCGAGCGGGCCAGCAGGGCCAGTTGGTTGGACACCTCCCGGGTGACCTTGGCGGCAATGAGCGCCGGGTTCAACTCGTCCGGTTGCGTCCAGATCTTGCGCAGCCGCCCCAGCACTTCGGGCTTGGCCAGGTCGGCCAGGGGGATGCGATGGCTGCGCGGATCGGGGAAGGGGGTGTAGGTGCCGCCCGAGCGGCTGAACTCGGCGTAGACCTCGATGACGGTGCCCACGTCCACCACCATCACGAAGGGCGGGCGCCCTTCCTCGGCCGGGAGCGCGCGGGCGTAGCTCTCGCCCTGGCTGCGGGCGCGCAGCAAGCCGTCGTC
>NZ_JBMLSK010000377.1:0-2160 GCF_049240545.1 Roseateles sp.
GGAGCGCGCGGGCGTAGCTCTCGCCCTGGCTGCGGGCGCGCAGCAAGCCGTCGTCGAAGCCCTTGGTATGGGCGCCGGCCTTGAGCTTTTTGGCCTCCAGCACGAAGTGGCCGCGCCGGTAACAGTCGATGCGGCCCGCGCTGCTGGAGCCGTCACCATGGCTGAAAGTGACGGGGCGCTCGAACATGTAGTCCTGGGCGGGCGTCGGGTGGGGCTTGGGCACGCCCAGCAGCTCGCACAGGTCCATGACGAAGGTCTGCGCGGTGGCCAGCTCGCTCGCGGCAACCCCCTGCCACCGTTCGATGAATGCCTTGGGCGAGGTTGTCGATGTGTCCATCGCGGCGATGATAGACAGCGGTGGCGTCCTACCCTGAGCGGCGCCCGATAAGGGCCGTGCCGTGTTGCCGCCAATCGGACCGGATCGGCCGCTTGGCGGCCGTGTCGCCGAATCTTGAGCTTTGAAAACCACGGCACATATCCGTCACCGTTTTTCTGGGCGGATCGGGGACCCATCCGGCAAGCCCCCCGGAGGCTGCGACCTCACACTCACTGGCCTCAGCACCACCGGCTTCGCCCCTGCTGAATTGCTGTTGCCTACTTCTTGGCGCTCTCTTGAGGGCCTTTTCGGTCGAAGAGCGTCCGGAAAGATTGGACAACTGCTGCAGTTGGAATCGCAGCAAGTGCAACAGCGGCCACCTCATGGCCTGACATACCCAGGAAAAAGGCACCAAGTCCACAACCGGCGCAGACTACAAAGCCAAGCAATTGGCCAATGAAATCGCTGCGACGCACTGTGACAGCTTGGTAAAGGGCATGTTCTCGCTGCGTTTGCGCTTGCGTCTCGGCAAGTGACAACTCGCGCTGCTGAGCAGCAATGTTTGCCGCGGTAACTTCTAGCTCAATGGATCGTCGGTGGGACTGTTCGTCCTCAACCCATCGCATCAGCCGTTCAGAAGTGCCGGGAACAATCTCGTCGAACTCCCGAAGCATCGCTGGTGGGGGGGAGTTGGCCGGAGTAAGTCTCCTGCCGCATGACAACTTCTGAGGTAGGGCGACTTGCCGTCGGCTGGGCCAAAGAGGCAGCCGCTTTAACGACTTGGTTGCGCTCGCGTTTGCTCATGCCTCCTAAGCGCCTCGCGGACATCGGCGCCGATTCGGTCCCAGTCGGAAAGCTCTACCGAGGCTGGGAGCTGCACTCTCCCTGTCTTGGTACGTTTCACTTCCAACATACGAACGCCACGGGCGGTGTTGTTGCCAAACAATACTGCGGGCGCTGACACGCCCTTGGCGAACCCGCGTGCAACCGCCTGCTTCGCCGAGTCTTCCCCATCGAGTAGTGTCATCAGTAGCAACATGTCACCAAGTGTGCCATGTCTGAGTGAGTTCGGCGGGTCGCGCTTCCATCAGCCCGTGCCTGCATGATGGCTACGCGAACAAAGTATCCACGCAAGAAAAAACAAAAACCTTGACCACTTCCGCAGCCAAGGCTTTGTCACGACCAGCGATTTTTTGGCTCCCCGACCTGGGCTCGAACCAGGGACCTACGGATTAACAGTCCGGCGCTCTACCGACTGAGCTATCGAGGAATTGAGCCCCACATTATAGCCAGGTTTCGGCCTCTGGCCTGGGCCTCAGCTCGTCTTCAGCCGCTCGTTCTGCGGGAACATGGCGCGCCGGGCCTCGTCGTCCATCTCGGTCTTGAAGCTGTGGCGCTGGCGCAGGGCCTCCACGCGGGCGGCGGCCGGGCGGGCGTTGATGTCGTCCAGCAGGCGCTTGACGTTCGGGTAGCGCCCGAAGGCCTGTGGGTCGCCCATGACAAAGGGCACCAGCCGCGCCCAGCCCCAGAAGGCCATGTCCACGACGCCGTAGCTGTCACCCACCAGCCATTGGCGGGTGGCCAGGCGATCGTCCAGGATCTTCCAGTGGCGGTCGGCCTCGAAGTCGTAGCGGTTGAGCGCGTAGTCCTTGGGCTCGGGGGCGGCCACGCGGAAATGCACGGCCTGCCCGCTGTAGGGGCCTATGCCGCTGGCGATGAACATCAGCCAGCTCAGGGTGTCGGCGCGCTCGGCCGAGGCCATGTCGGTGGGCACGAAACGGCGGTGCTTGTCGGCCAGCCACAGCACGATGGCATTGCTGTCGAACATCACCACGCCGTCATCG
>NZ_JBMLSK010000378.1:0-3903 GCF_049240545.1 Roseateles sp.
GCCACGGCCCAATCCCCCGACTTCCCGCCGCGCTTTTCCAGCAGGCGGATGTCGCCCATGACCATGCCGCGGTCCACGGCCTTGCACATGTCGTAGACGGTGAGCAGGCCCACCTGCACGGCGGTGAGCGCCTCCATCTCCACGCCGGTGCGGCCCAGCGTCTCCACCTGCGCGGAACAACTGCCCCCGTTCAATCTCGACGGCGCTCGGTTCGAGCCGTCCGGGAACGCCACCGGGCTTGAACTCCAGCGGGAGGTCGATGTCGCTGCCGGGTCCGGGAGCGGCTCTCAACCGGGAGCCGAACAGCGCCCATCTGCGGCCGCCCCGACGGCCGCAGTTCTCTTGGGCCTCCACAGGAGCGACCCGCATGTCGGAAGGCAAGCCCGGTGACCCGGGCGACTCCACTCAGTCCCGGACTGCAGCCCGCCCTCAACGTCCAGGGCGCGCCAGCCGAACGAGGTCAGGGCAGCCTGACCCGGCTTGAACCCCAGGTGTCTTGAAAGCAGGCTCGAAGCCAACCCCAGCATTCCCAAACGCACCCACGCGCGGCCGCGGTGGCGGCCCGTGCAGTGCAGGGAAGCGGCTACAGGGCTCGTGTCCCAGGAAGTGGTGTAAGTCCTTCAGTACGCGGCAAGCCGAGAAGGGTGGAGCCCGTAGGGCATAACCCGTAGCGGCTTGCCGCGCGTCGGCGGCCGTCCCGTCTGGGGTGGCCATCGTGGTCCCGGATAAGGTTGAGGTGCGACCCATCCACCTGGATCAGAAGGAGATCCACGATGACCGCACCCATGATGACACTGGCCGATCTGGCCGAGAAGGGCCAAGACGTCGACGTGCTGCGCCAGATGGTGCAGTTCATGGCCCAGCGCCTGATGGAGATCGACGTCGAGGGGCGCTGCGGCGCCGGCTACGACGACTGCCAGTGGCTGCCATGCTCAGGGTTCAATGGCAGGGCGGCCCTCCGTTGCCTTCACGGCATCAGACTCGCGGCCGTTCGCCTGAGTCAGAAGCCATCTGCGCGGTGTCTGGCCAGTCCACCGCTTGAAGGCACGCTTCAATGCCCGCCAGTCGGCAAACCCCTGGTGCGTCGCGATCGCGCTGAGCGATTGCCCCGAATACAAGGCCGTCAGGACGGCTTCACGCCGGAGGTCATCCGCCAGCCTCGAGTAACTCGTGCCATGCGCCGCCAGACTGCGGCGCAACGTTCGCTCCGACAAGTTCAACCCACTTGCAACCTCCCCCATGTTCGGGACTTCACCCGGCGTGGCCGACAGGTCGCGCCGGACACTTTCGATCAGCTCGTCCCGCGGTTCCGCTTTAGGCAGAGCATTTTCGATCTGCGCATGGATGTGCGACGCGACGTCAAAGTGATATTCCGCGATAGGCTGAGCCAACAACTGTGACGGGTACACGATCCGGTTGAAGTCCGCTTCGAAATGCATGGAGCAGTCGAAGAACTCGAGGTAGGCGCCACGCTGGCGCCGCGAGTGGCGTAGTTCCACCCGCACAGGCCGCACCCGTGCCTGAAGCAGTTGACGGGCTACGACCAGCTGGCTTGCGAAGGCCTCGTCGACCATGAAGGGCTCGAGGTCGGGGGCCGCCAAGCGCATGTTCGCCCGAACCCAGGTTTCGCGACCCGAAGTGGCAGACTCGAAGTCGAGCATGGCTCCGGCGTTGGCCTGTTGCGCCAGGGCGTAGTGGAGCGCGGACTCCGCAGTCGGGCAGGCCATCATCCCGAATCCGACCAGCCCCCACGCCGTCAACGACTCGCGCTTGCCGACTTCCAGTCCGAGCTGCGGGTCTCGAGTGACCGCCAGCGAGCGCCGGATCAGGCTGCAGCACTGGCGCAGCGAGACGAGCGTCGTCGGCTGACTGATTTGGTGCGGCGTGACTCCGGAACCCAGGCACAGCCGTTCCACATCGACACCGCGCTCCAGCAGCACCGCCAGCAGCGCACGCAGTGCGAGGGGCGTGATCGTTGCGCGCTGCGACCAATCTGGCGCCTCGGCGCCGTCTGAGTGCAACAACTTGGCCGGCCGGGACCCACTCTTCATCCGCAGATTATCCATCGGCTCGACCTGCATGCAGTGATGATCTAGCGCATGAATCCCCTCCTCGTGCAGCCGTCGAAGGGCGGCACCAGGGAAGCGAAACCCCCAGCCCGCGCCCAGAAGCCATGCCCCCACTGCTCTCCCGCTCGCTGACGTCCTATCTGGTCCTGGTGGACGTCGGATTTCTTGTCTACTGGACGGTGACGGCGCTTGGGTTGATCCCAATCGACTGGGCTTTCAAGGACTATCACGTGCCGCAGGTGGTCGCGTGGAACTGGTCCTTCCTGCCGCTCGACCTCTTGTTGTCGGCGAGTGGTCTATCGGCAGTGGCGGCCGCTCGCCGCGGCAGATTGGAACTGGCCTACCTGTTGTCCGTGGTGGCGCTGGCCCTCACCTTTGCAAGCGGGTTCATGGCGCTGTCGTACTGGACCTTTGCGCGCGACTTCGACATGGCGTGGTGGGCCGCGAACCTCCTGCTCGTGCTTCCGCCGTTGTGGTTCTTGCCCCGCTTGTTCGTGTCATACCAGGGCGTGCTGCAAGGGCAGACTGCCCGCCGGCCGGCATGACACCGCAGGCACGGACTCCCGGCTCGCACGGATGCGCATGAACCGCAATCGCCTTCTGGCCGCCAGTTGGGCGATGACCGTGGGCACAGCGCCGGCGGCCGTACAGCCCATCATCGTGCAAAGTCTGCGCATGGGCGACGGTCTATCGGCCACTGAAGCCGGCCTGGTAGCCACCACCGAGTTGTCGGCCCTGGCGGCATGTGCGATGGTGGCATCGATCCGTGCCGGGCTCAGGCCGGAGGCCCGACTCTCCAGATCTTGGCCATGGGCTGTGCTCGGCCTGCAATTGGCTGCGCTCCTGACCCTGCTGATGGGGTCGGGCGTGCCCGCCTTGCTGGCCAGCCGCTCTCTTGCCGGTCTCGCGTACGGACTGGCCCTGGCGGCCGGGGTTACCCAACTGGCAAAGGCGCATCAGCCAGGGCGCGCCTTCGCGTGGGCGACGCTGGTGAGCGGCGTTGCCACCGGTGTGTGGGCTGCGTTGGCCGACGTCGGCGCTGCGCAAGGCGGTACCCTGGCGGGCTATGCGGTGGGCTTCGTCGCCTGCCTGCCCTTGTTGTTCTTTGGCGCTGCAGGGCAGCCCGAACCAACTCGCAGGTCCGAGACCGTCGCGTCGACCTCGATAGAGACCGGCATCGCGCCCGCTGTGCCACTCGTCGCTGGCGGGTCGGTGCTGATTGGCAACTTCGCCTGGTACTTTGCACAGGGGATTTACTGGCCCTATGCCGAGCAGGCGCTGATTGCGGGTGGCGTGGCCTCGGACGCCGCCGGCGGCGTGCTGGCGGCGGCGCTGGTCTTGGGGCTGGCGGGTGCGCTGGTCTCGGTCCTGACCGCGCAGCGGCACCACAGCCGTCAGACGCATCTGGCGCTTGCGTCCATCGTCGCTATGTCCGCGGCAGCGGTCGGGACGATCACGTGGCGCACGCCCGTAGCTGGCATCACCGGCGTGGTGGCCTACAACTTCATGTATTGCCTGGCCCTGCCGGGCGTCATGCGCATCGCGGCCGAACGCGATCCAGCCGGTCGCCTCGCCGGCGTGGCCTCGGGGCTCGCGCTCATGGGCATGGCGGCCGGCCCCTGGGTGGGCGGTGCGCTCATCGACAGCACCGCAGGCCTTGCTGGCGTTGGCGTGGCGACGCTGGCCCTGAGCGTGTTCGCATCCGGCCTGCTCGCGCTGGCACAGCGACACCCGGCTCCCACCTCCGCCAGCGCGTGGGCACCCCGAATCTGAATTGGAGAAAGCGAGATAGACGAGATGGCCACCATAGACGTCGAGCGCGCGCACAGCCTAG
>NZ_JBMLSK010000379.1:0-1112 GCF_049240545.1 Roseateles sp.
CCCAGGGCAGCCCGGTTTCGCCAAGGATGGACCGCACCAGGGCCGGAAACGTGGGGTCGTGTCCCAGCGCATGGTGTAAGTCCACAGCCCGGAGAGAGCTGAGATGCGCGGTACTCAGCGAGCCACAGCGGACAGCCGAGTGGGAACAGTATCGCTGAGGGTCTGCAGGCCCTCAAGCTGCATGTAGCGCCGGTTCAGGCTCCACTCGTCGTTCTGCTCGAGCATCATGGCGCCGACCAAGCGCACGATGGAGGCGTCGTTGGGGAAGATGCCCACGACGTTGGTCCGGCGCTTGATCTCGGCGTTCAGCCGCTCCAGCGGGTTGGTGCTGTAGATCTGCGTCCAGTGCGCCCGCGGGAAGGTCATGAAGGCCAGCACGTCGTTCTCGGCCTCGTCCATCAGCGCGCCGAGCTTGGGGAACTTGCCGCGCAGCTGATCGGCCACGCTGCGCCACTGCGCCCGCGCGTTGTCGGCCGAGTCCTGCACGAAGACCGTGCCGATGGCCGCGCTGACCATGCGCCGCTGGGTCTTGCCGGCGTGCGCCAGGGCGTTGCGCATGAAGTGCACGCGGCAACGCTGCCAGGTCGCCTTCAGGACCTTGGCCGCAGCAGCCTTGATGCCCTCGTGGCTGTCGCTGATCACCAGCTTCACCCCACGCAGGCCTCGCCTGTTCAGGCTGCGCAGGAACTCCGTCCAGAAGGGTTCAGCCTCCGAGGCGCCAACCTTCAGGCCCAGCACCTCGCGCTGGCCGTCGGTGTTGACGCCTACAGCCACTATCACCGCCACGCTCACGATGCGCCCGGCCTCCCGTGTCTTGACGTAGGTGGCGTCGATCCACAGATACGGCCAGTCGCCCTCGATCTGGCGGTTCAGGAAGGCACCCACCCGCTCGTCGAGCTCGGCGCACAGCCGGCTGACCTGGCTCTTGGAGACGCCGCTCATGCCCAGCGCCTTGACCAGGTCGTCCACCGAGCGGGTGGAGATGCCCTGGACATAGGCCTCCTGGATGACGGCGGTCAGCGCCTTCTCGGCTGTGCGACGCGGCTCCAGGAACTCCGGGAAGTAGCTGCCCTGGCGCAGCTTGGGGATCTTCAGCTCGACGCTGCCGGCGC
>NZ_JBMLSK010000380.1:0-7598 GCF_049240545.1 Roseateles sp.
GTGTAGACGGACAGGTCGGTGATGCCCTGCCCGCCCGGGCGGAAGTCGGCGACGATGGCGCCATCCACGCGCACGAGGTCCGATCCGTCGCGGATCGCGGAGAGCGCGTCGAACAGGGTCACGATGCCGGTGAAGGTCTCGACGTCCACCTGGTCCGTGATCGTGATCGTGCGGCTGCCGGAGACGGCCTTGATGGTCGCGCCAGCAGGCACGGTGCGCACCGGCGCCGGGGTGAAGCTGTAGACCCAGCGGCCGGCGGTGTAGCGCTTGTAGGGCCGGTATACCTGCGGGTCGATCCCGAAGCGGATGCGCGGCGCGCTCTGCGGGATGGTGCCGTCGGGGTTGATCGCGACGGCGCCGAAGTTCCACTGGTCCCCGACGTATTCGTTCTGCCCCTCGCGCAGCTCTTCCTGCAGGGCGAAGTCGGTCGGCGCGTCGGCGAGGCCGCTGCTGTCCACGCTGACGGTGATGGCGTTGCCGCCGGCGCCGGCGTCCTTGGCGACAAGCACGGCGGACTGGAACGGCGCCTGCGCGGCGCGGGTTTCGATGCCGAGGTTTTCCAGCGTCACCACGAAGGTCTGCGCGTCCACGGCGTTCTGTGCCGTCAGACCGCTGATCTGCCCGCTACCTACGCCCACGAACTCGGGCGCGCTGACGCGGCGCGTGGTGCCGCCAGCGTCCAGGATCTCCACGTCGATCGTGGCATTCGCGCTGCCGGTGTACGCGCCGGCCAGCGACACCGCACCGCCGCCCGCCTTGGGCGCGGTGTCGGTTCGCGTGATGGCGGTGCTCGGCACGATGTTGGTCGCGGTCACGGTGCCGGTGCGGGCCAAGTTGTCGCGGTTCATCACGTAGCGCATTAGAGTCCTGTCCGTCCGTTGAAGCCGCGGCGCTGCAGCTTTTCGATTTCGCGAATCACTTGGCGGGCCGCCTCTTCCGGGTCAGTCACGCCAGTGATGTTGATCACGGGCGCGAACCCGCCAGCCACCGGCGCATTGGGCGCAGCGGTCGGCGCCAGCCCAGCACCAGCAGACCCGCCGCCATCGCGCCGCCTGCGGTCATCATCCACGCGGCGATTCGAGTCGATCTGTTCGCGCTCCTTGGCGCGTATGTCCGCAATGTCGGCCTCGAAATTCTTTCGCGCCAGCTGCCGGGCCTGTGCCGCCTGGACTGCTGCCGATGCGCCGCCGGCCTGAGCAAGCTCTTCGATCCGGCGCAGCTCTTCCTCATACTGCCGGCGGCGGATGGCTTCCTCGTTTCCATCGCGGCGGTCGGCCTGGTCCTGCTGCTGGCGCACGAGGTTGGATAGCTCGCTGCTGGCCTGCTGCGTCGCCTGCTGCAGCCGCTCCATTTCCTCGCGCGTCCGCTTCACCCGCTCTTCCGTGTTGCCGATCTGCAGCGCCAGCTCTTCGGCGTTCTTGGCCGCGAAACCGGCGCGGTCGGCGATCAGCTGCATCACGTCGGCAGTGCTGCGGCCGGTGGTATCCACAAGCCCGAGCTCGCCGCGCAGGCGGTCGAAGGCCTCGACGGCAGCCGGGCCCAGCTCGGCCACGGAGTCGCGCGCGTCCTTCGTCACTTGGATCAAGCCCAGCAGCGCATTCGACACGCCGAGCTTGACCTTCTCCCCAGCCTGCTGCCCCTGCTGCCCGATGTCGTCAACGGCGGCGGCGGTTTCCTTGGCCTGCAGCGCAGCGTCTTTCAGCACTGGCGTGAGCGTGCCAATGCCGTTTGCACCGCGGCGGCCAGCATCCTCGCCTGCGTCGCCGACCCCGCCGAGTTCGTTCTGCAACCCGGTGATGCGCGCGGACGTGCCGGTGATCTCGGCTTGCAACCCGGCCAGCTGCTGCTGCAGCTCGGCCACGGGCTCGCCCTTCGACAGGCCGCGCTGGATCGCCAGCGCCAGATTGCCGGCCTCGGTTTCCAGCCCTGCGCGCGCCGCTTGCAGCGAGGCGATCAAGTCGCGCGCGGCGCGGCGCCCGGCTTCGCCCAGGCCGTCGAGTGCGCCCTGCGCTTCCAGTGCGCCGCTGGTGATGTCGGCAGCGCGAGCGCCAGCGGCAGAGAGCGCGGCGCCAAGCTGCTGCGCGCTGATCTTGCCTGCGGCGAACGCCGAGCGCAGCGCATCCTCTAGAGCCTGCACCTCGCCCGTGGTCTGCGACTTGTTCAGGGCTGCTGAGAAGGCCGCGCCAATGGCCTGCGCCGAGGCGTTGCCGCTGCTGGCAATCGCCCGGAAGCTGGCGATGATGTCTTGGCCCTGCTTCGTGATCTTGACGCCGGCGGCTTCGACGTTGACGCCCAAGCGGCGATAGCTCTCGGCCAGCGTGGCGTCGAGGATTTGCGCCGCGGCGCCAGCGCCTTCGCCGGCTGACTCGAACGCGAACTGCGCCGCCTGCTGGAACCGCAGCAGCTCTGCGCCGGAAAGGTTCTGCAGCTCCTTCGCCAGCTCGTCGCGGATCGCAGCGCCCGCGGCCGCGCTGCTGCTGGCCGCCTGATCAATCGCAAGCGCAATCTCGCCCAAGCGCGACGCGCTGTTGTCGAAGTCGATTCCCTTGAATGCCCCGGAAAGGGCGTCGCCCAGCTCCTTGCTGTCGCCGGCCGCCTTGCGCAGGTCTTCTGCCAGCTTGGCCACCGCGGGCGAGGCGCCGGAGCCAGCGACCTGCGCGATGCTCTCAGCTGCGCCGAGGGCTGCGCTGTCCAGGTTCGCGAACCCGAGCCGCACTTGGTCCAGCTTGCCGAACAGGCCATCCAGCTCGGCGCGCTGCTCTGCCGTCAGCTGCGTGCTGCGCTGCTGCGCGATCAACTCTTCGGCGCGTCCGCGCAGGAATGCGTTCAGCCCTTCCAGCGAAGTGCGGTAGGTCTCGCGCTGCTCTTCGCCCAGCAGCCGGACCTCGGCAGCGGTCTTGACTGCCACACCGCCGAAGTTGGAGAACTTCGCCGCGGCTTCCGCGCCGGCCTGCCCGATCGCGTCCACGTCAACGGCGAAGCGCACAGTGGACTGCGCGGCTTCGTCAACGGACAGGCGGTAGCGGGTCAGCGGCTCATTCAGCGCGGTGCCGATCTCGAACCCGACAGCAGCGGCGCCCAGCACCGCGAAGGCGCGCGACAGGGCGCCCATCGATGCCGTGAGCCGCGTGGTCGCAACGGTCGCCCCCGTGGCCGCCGTCGTGAACACGCCCACGCCAGCGCCAGCACCGGCAGCCGCCGGGCCAAGCGCGCGCAGGCTGCCGAGCAGCAAGACCAGCGCTGCCCGGCTTTGGGCAATGGCGATAGCCAGCGGGGTGATGACCGCCGCCAGCGCAGTGATGCCAGCAATGCCGGCGCGGATGCCGGTCGGCAGCTGGTTGAAGAGGTTGAGGATGCTGGTGAATCCCTCCAGCAGCGGGGTCAGCGCGGTGACGGTCTGCCCAAAGCTGATGCGCAGGTCGCCCACGGCCGCCTGAAAGCGCGCGAACGCCTGCTCGGGGGTTTCCTGCAGCTTGGCGAAGGCCTCGGCCGTGCGGCCGGCGCCGTTCTCCATGTCTCCCAGCGCCTTCGCGAAGGCATCGGCCTGGTTGCCCGTGAGCGCCAGCACGCCCTGCAGCGCTTCGACGCGGCCGAACAGCGTGGCCAGCGTTGTCTCATTGCCCTGCGCTGCGGTCGACACACCCTGCAAGAACTGCTGCAGCCCCTGCGAGCGGAGCGCCGCGACATCGAACTGGATGCCCAGCTCTTCGGCCGCGCGCTTCGCCTCGGCTGTGGGCTTGACCACGGCCGTGAGCGCGCTCTGAATCTGCGTGAACGCCTGCCCGGTGTCGAGGCCGCCGGCGGTGAGCGCACCCACCGCGCTGGTCAGCTGCTCGACCGACACGCCCACCGAGGCCGCCAGCGGGGCAACGCCGCCGATGCTCTGCGACAGCTCTTCGATGGTGGTGTTGCCGGCTGCTGCAGCGACGAAGAACGCATCGCTGACGCGCGTGGCCTGGTCAGCCGCCAACCCGTAGGCGTTGAGCGTGGCGACCAGACCGCTGGCCGCGACTTCGGTGTCGGCCAAGCCGCCGATGGCCAGCTGATTCGCGACCCGCAGGATCTGCAGCGCCTGCGTCGTGTCCTCGACGCCGGCCGCGATGATTTCATACAGCGCCGCCGCATTGCGCGCCGCGTCGCCGCCAAACTCGCGCGTCAGAGCGCGCACGCTGTCGCCCAGCGCGGCCAAGTCAGCCTGCGGGGCGATGGTGCTGATAGCGGCCAGCGAGCGCTGGAACTGGCTGGCGGCGGTGGCGGCAGTGCTCAGCGTGCGCGTGACGGTGAACAGGCTGGCGCCGGCAGCGATCAGGCTGCCCTGCACCTGCTGCAGCGAGGCGCCGAGGCTGCCGTATTCCGACTGCAGCTCGCGGGTGCGCTCGATCAGCCTGGACTGCGCCTGCGCCAGTTCGCGGGTGGAGAGCGTGCCGCTTGCGCGCAGCGTCTCGTAGGCGGCGCGGACGCGCTGGATCTCGGCGGTGATGTCACCGAAGCCACGACGGCCGAGGGTCTCGTTGGCATCGGCAAGCTGCTGCACGCTCGCCGCGGCTGCGCGGTTGGTGCTGACCTGCTGCGAGACGCTGTTGGCCAGCGCATCGAGAGCCGCCCGAGACTGCGCCGCGCGGGCCTGCAGTTCAGCCTGCGCGCCGCTGTAGGTCTTGCTCGCGACTCCGGCCTTTTCCAGTTCGCCGCGGATCTGCTGGATCGGCTCGCGCAGCCGCTCTTGCTGCGTGACGAGCTTAGAGATCGTGCCGCGCGACTTGTCCAGCTCGGCGTCATAGCGGCGCTGGGATGCCTCGGCCTCGCGCAGCTCGGCGGTCAGGCGCTGCAGTTCGACGCGCGCCTCGGCACTCGCCCGCTGGCGCTGCTCTTCGCTGATCTCGCCACGACGTGCCGCGGCTGCCAGCGCCTGCAGTCCTTCCTGCTGGTCGGCGATGGCAGAGCGCAGCGCTGCCTGATTCGCGGCCGACGCCTTGCTCGCTGCGTCGAGCTGGATCGTGGCGGCCTGAGCTTCGCGCAGGCTCTGCTGCAGGCCGATGTATTGCTGGCTCAGCTCGCGCAGCCGCGCGACAGACTGCTGCAGCGCGCCGGCATCGGTCAGGGCATCGGTGAGCTGCGAAAGCTCGGCCGCAGAGTCCTGCCCTTGGGCGCCGAGCTGCTCGATCTGCGTGCGCAGGTCGCGCAGGTTGCCGATGCCCTCGACTTCGAACTGAAGCCGGAGGGTTTCGTCGCGAGTGGCCATCAGCGAAGGAGCCTGTCGAGTTCGGAGGAGAGGGTGTTCTGTGCGAGGTCGGCCAATTCGTCGCCGATCTCTTGCTGGGCGAGCTGCTGCGCCACGGACGGGCCGTAGACGCCTTTCAGCGGGTAGCGGCCGACGCGCGGGCCGTCGCTGTATTCGCTGCCGCCCTGGCGCTTTCGCTCAAGGCCTACGCGGTTCCCGTTCGCGCCGTTGCGGATGAAGGCGCCGGGCCTGACCTCGCGCTTGCCGCCCTTGCGGATCTGCACTTCGGCGCCGTCGCGGCGAGGGTTCCACCGGGCGCCGTAGCTCACGATGTTCACGCCCTTTCCGCTGGCGGTCAGCTCGACCGCATCGGCGGTGACGCGAGAGCGCAGACCGTCGAGGATGCGGAAGGCGGGAAGGTTGAACTCGGCCTGCAGGCTGCGCCGCGCCTCGGGCTTGATGCGCCGGCCAACGGTCGACTTCGCCCGCTGCACGGCCACCTCGCCCTTTTCGCCAAGATCGCGCGCGCGCTCGACCAGCCGCTGCAGTCCGCGGCTGTCGAGCACGGTCGGCATGGTCAGTCGGCCTTGTGCGCCAGCGCGGAGACGATCATCTCCGAGGTCTGCTGCAGCGCCTGGATCTCGGGCACGACTTTCTCCGCGAGATACGGCGCGGTCTGGATCGTGGCCAGTTCCATGATCTGCCGGGTCGCGCTCAGCAGTTCATGCAGCATCAGGCTGCCGGCGTCGAGACCGTAGGCCTTGCACAGTCGGCTTGCTGCTGCCAGCGCGTTGCTGCTGGCCAGAGCGAGCTTGTTCTCGCCGGCGCTCTGGATGCACTCCCATAGCGTCATCAGGGCGAAAGCGCGATCGGTGGTGAGCGCGCCGAACGGGTATTCGTTGCCGCCGACCACGATGGCCGCGGGCTTGTTGGTCTTGCTCATGGGGTCTCCGCAGAGAGAGGCCCCGGCGCCTTGCTACAGCGCCGGGGCTTGTGGCTTAGGAGCCGATGCGACGGCCGTCGATGATGATCTGCGGCGTGCCGCTGTCGCGCTCGTTGATGCCAACCGCCAGCGTGAAGCTGGCCAGATCGTCCTCGGTGATCAGCGGCAGCTCGCCCGACGGGCTCAGGCTGGCGGACGCGATGTAGAGGTCACGGTTCGGGCCCGCGGCGTTGTCGGAGATGAAGCGGATGGCGCCGGTCTGCGAGCCGCTGCCGCCCGACGAAACGCGCGTGATCGTGCCGGCGGTCGGGGTGTAGTCCACATGCACGGTCGTGCCGTTGGCGATGGCGCCGCCGCGGATGATGTAGATGCGGGCCTTCGCGGCGTCGAGACGATAGTCGGTGTTGAGGACGTAGGTCGTGGTGCCGGCGACGTTGGTCACCACCACGCTGGTCACGTCCTGCACGCCCATCGGGTTCCCGCTGGTCGCGCCGAGCTGATACTCGCGATCCTGATTGACGGTGATGGCTTCGTTGGTCACCGGCGTGGCGGTCTGCGTGACGGTCGAGACGGTGCCGCCGAGGAAGAGCGCGAGGTTCTGAGCGCTCACGTCGTCGCAGGTGATCTCGGCGTTGAAGTTGACCGACAGCGTGACGGTCAAGTCCTTCTTGCGCAGGCCGCCGGTGCTGGAGAAGTGCTCGAACTGCTCCGACTCGATGTTCAGCGAGAAGCCAGGGCAGTTGCCCAGGAAGCGCTCGCCCGTCTTGTTGCCGTTGTTGTCGAACAGGTCGACGAAGAGTTCACCGCGGCCGAAGACGTAGGTGTTTGCGAAGTTGGTGCCGGCGATGGGCATGGTGCTGTCCTCTGAAATGCGAAAGGCCCGCACATGGCGGGCCTTTCAGGGGTGGAGTGGTTCGCGGCTCAGCGCCGCTTGCGCGGCCTCGGGCTCGGCTCCGGGCTTTCGCCCGGGTCCGTCGGCGGGTCTACGATCTGGCCGGCGCCGAGGTCGCGCAGGCGAATCGCCTGTCCCTCCGGCAGATCGATGCGGTCGCCGGCGGCGTACTGCACGCCGGCATTGATCCAGTTGCGCGAGAACTCAAAAGCGACTGCGGACATGGGCAGGCTCCTTGCCGTAGGGGTTGCCGATGCCCTCGGCATAGCTCACCCGGATGGCGACGCGCACGATCTCGGCCTGACCGCCGTCGAGGCGCGCGGTGCTGATGGTCGACTCCATCTGCATGCTGCCGATGTCGCCGGCCTCGTCGGATAGGCGCGCGTTCGGCTCGCTGAAGATGGCGCGCTTGATGTCAGCCTTGATCAGCTCCATCGCCTCGCCCGTCGTCTCATCGTCCGACGGCACATAGCCCTCGACGTCGACGCGCAGATCCGTCAGCGCCTTGTTGGCGCTCGGCTCGTTGCGGAAGTCCTCGGCCTGCG
>NZ_JBMLSK010000381.1:0-2347 GCF_049240545.1 Roseateles sp.
AAGTGAGCGACGCTGCCGGCCGGGTCATCGTCAACACCTTCGACGCGCTGTACCGTCTGGAGACCAGTACCGACGGCATCGGCCTGATCGAGCGTCTGAGCTACGACGCCGACAGCCGCGTGCTCTCGCGCGAGAACGGCCGCGGCGAGGTCACGCGGTCTGAGTTCAACGCCCTCGGCCACGAGACCCTGCGCGTGCTGCCGCGGAACCAGGCCGGTGCGCGCGAGCTTGAGTTCGAGCCCGGCATCCACGGCGAGGTGCTGGCCGAAACCGACGCCAACGGCAACACCACCACGCACACCTACGACGGCCTGGGCCGCCGCGTGCTCAGCACCCTGCCTGCGGTGCCGGCCGGGCCGGACAGCGGCAACACCCGCCGCTGGACCTATGACCGCGTCGGCAACGTGCTGAGCCACACCGACGCGGCCGATCGCACCACCACCTGGCGCTACAGCCCGCGCAACCAGCGCATCGAGCAGACCGACCCCAGCCCGCCGGGCCACACCCAGACCTGGGACTCCCAAGTTCGACAGTTGGAGCAGGAATTCCGGCCAGCCGCAGTGGTGCCGCCTCCGGAAATCAATGAGTTACTCAGCGATTTTGGCAGCTTTGTGTTGTGTCACGACACGTCTTTGCAGCCCTTGCATTGAGCGTGTTGTGGCGATTAAAGTTGTTCCATGTACACGCGCATCACCCGTTCCGGCGGTCGCAGCTACCTCCAACTCGTGGAGGGCTACCGTGTCGACGGCAAGGTCCGGCAGCGCGTGGTGGCTTCCCTGGGCCGGCTGGATGAGCTCACCGAGGCCAAGCTCGCACCGCTGATCAGCGGCTTGGAGCGCGCCTTGGGACGCACGCGACAGGCCGAGCCGATCGAGTACCGCTCGGCGCGTGCGTTCGGGGATCTGCACGCGCTGCAGATGCTCTGGAACGAGCTGGGTCTCGGCGCCGCTCTGAGTCGTGCTTTGCGCTCGTCGCGTCGCAGCTTCGATGCCGAGGCGCTGATTCGCACGATGGTGTTCAACCGGTTGAGCTGCCCCGATTCCAAGCTCGGCGTGCTGCGCTGGCTTGAGACGGTCGAGATGCCGGGTGTGCCGGCAGAGGTGACTCACCAGCAGCTGCTGCGCGCAATGGACTGCCTGATCGACCGCATCGACGCTGTGGAATCCGCGGTGCTGAAGCTCGTGCGGCCCTTGCTCGACAACGAGGTCACCCTGTTGTTCTACGACCTCACCACCATCCGCATTCACGGCGAATCCAACGGTGGTGTTCAAGACGTGCGGGCGTTCGGCCGCTCCAAGGAAACCCACGGCCCCGCCCGCCAGTTCGTATTGGGTGTGGTGCAGTCGGCCGAGGGGCTGCCGCTACTGCACACCGTGGCGCCCGGCAATGTCGCTGAGGTCGACACGCTGCGACCGATGTTGGAACACGCGCTCAAGCGCTTCCCGGTGGGGCGCTTGGTGGTGGTCGCCGATCGCGGCTTGTTGAGTCTGGACAACGTCGAGGAGATTCGACGCCTGTGTGGCGAAGCCGAGCAGCGCCTGGACTTCATCCTCGCAGTGCCCGCGCGTCGCTACGGCGACATGCCCGAGATCGTTCGGTCCCTGACGTTCAAGGACGGCTTGGCGGAAGGGCGCTTCGCCGACTATCGCCTGGTGGCCGCTCACGATCCTGCGCGTGCCGCCGAGCAGACTGCACGCCGCCGCACGCGCATTGAGGCGGTTGAGGCGTTTGGCGAACAACTCGCCGCCAAGCTCGATGGCCAGGACACGGGCGCCGCAAGCCGTGGCCGTCGCGCCAGCGATCGCGGTGCCTACAACCGCTTTCTGCGGCGTCTGCTCGAAGAGCAGCTCACACGCTTCATCAAGACCGACCTCGGCGCCGAGCGCTTCGCCTTCGAGCGGGACGACAAGGCCCTGGCGGATGCTGAAGTGCTCGACGGCACCCTAGTGTTGTTGACCAGTATCGACGCCGCAGCAATGAGCACTGCACGCATCGTCGAGCGCTACAAGGCACTGGCCGACATCGAACGCGGCTTCCGCGTGCTCAAGAGCGACATCGATATCGCGCCCGTGCACCACCGCCTGCCCGAGCGCATCCGCGCACATGCCCTGATCTGCTTCCTGGCGTTGCTGCTCCACCGCCTGCTGCGCTTGCGCTTGAAGGCCACGGGTTCGGCCTTCTCACCACAACGAGCACTGGCCACGCTGCGCCAGATCCAACGCCATCGCATCCATATTGGTGAGACCGAACACAGCGGCATCAGCCGACCGACTGAGGAACAGCTGCAACTGTTCGAGGAACTGAAGCTACCGCCTCCGCGCTGACCAACCTCCAAGTGTTGTGGCAA
>NZ_JBMLSK010000382.1:0-1616 GCF_049240545.1 Roseateles sp.
GCGATGCTGCGAGGCGCCAGTGGGCCTATGACGGCGCGATTGCCAACGTGGATGCCCGCTTCCAGATCGCTAGGGAAGATGCACTGCAAGCCGGTGAGATCTATGGATGGCGTCTGAACGGTTCTACCGCGGGGCTAGGCAATCCAGTCTCAAGCCAGGCGGCAGGCGTCGCCTATGCCGCCGGCCGATATGGCGACGGTCTGATGGTCAAAGACACCACCCGCGTGGCTTGGACGGTGAGCATCCCATCGGTGTTTCACACCTCCTTTTGGTTCATCCCGTCAGAGGTCACAACCTGCGTGATCTGGGTGGCTCTTGGCACCGCAGGATCGCTCCTGGTGGGCTATGACGCCACGACGGGTGCGTTCTTTCTCGAAGACCAACTGTCCAGACGAGTGAGCGTGCCTTTTGGCATTTCGGTAACTGATCGCGTTTGCATCGGCGTGTGCCAGACCGCCACCGAGCGACGGCTATTTGTCGGTCGGATGGGCGGTGATGTGGACTCAGCCAGTTCGGCACTTGCGCCAATCGGAGCCGTTACCAGCTTGCGTCTGTACTAGCTCTCAGCTTTTCAACCCATCTCCAACCGTGGCGCTGCTCTCGAAAGAGACAGCGCCATTTCTTTTTCCATTTCACGAGGACTTTTCATGATCGACGAATCCATGCAGCTTCACGGTGCAATGACCCTGATCCTTCGCCGCGCAAGCGGTGAGGTCGAGACGGTCCACAAAGACAACATCATCGTCAACGTCGGCTTTGACTTCATTGCTGACGCCATTGGCAAAGCCGCCAGCCGACCCGCCGTGATGGGCTTTATTGCGCTGGGCACCGGCACGACAGCGGCGGCTGCAACCCAGTCGGCGCTGGTGACCGAAATTGACCGAAATGCTGCGACCTACGCGCACACGGCAGGCACCAAGACCTTCACCTTCAGCGCGGACTTCTTGGCGGGCGACAGCACCGGCGCTCTGACCGAAGCCGGGGTATTCAACGCAGCGACCGGGGGCATCATGCTCGATCGGGTGGTGTTTCCAGTGGTCAACAAGGGCGCAGATGACAGCCTGACCGCGGTCTTCACCTTCACGATGAGCTGATCGAGATGCCCGACACGGTGACGGTCAGCGAGACCCAGGGTGCAAGGTACACCTGGGCGTCGGCTGGCTTTACATGGTCGAGCGCCAGCGCCGGAAAGAACTGGACCACAGCCTATCCGGCGGTCTACAACGTCGCTGTTGCGGTGACGCTGGCCTTCGTTGAGGCCACCGGCAGACAGTGGACCAAGCGCTCGAATGAAACGCTGGCCATTGCAGAAAAGCTCGCCAAGCAATTGATCCTGCGCGAATCAGAAGCAATCGGGTTTGGGGAAACCTACTCAGACCTGATCGCCTATGTACTTCGTTGGGTGGAAACGATGTCCTTTGGCGAGGCTCTCGGGAAAGCCAGTCGCAAGGAGGTGCAGGAGTCCTTCCAGGCATCCGACTACCTAACCCGAGTGCTGACAAAGACCGCTACGGAGAGCCTAGCCTTGAGCGACGTGATTCGCCAGGGAAGTGTTAAGCGCCTGGCCGAAAGCCTGCCGATGTCGGAGACGCCTCAACGGGGGGTGACCAAGAACG
>NZ_JBMLSK010000383.1:0-1351 GCF_049240545.1 Roseateles sp.
GCCCGAAGAGCAGAGCACGCCTATTCTGCAAGAGCCAATCATCCGGGACCCGACAGCTATGTCTTAGCAGCGTCGATTGTGAGTGGAGTCATTTCAGTCGCCTTTGTCAACATGACTTTCTCGACACTAACGAGCATTGACGGCATCACCTTGGTCGGATCCGGACCAGCGTTGACTGCCCCTAGTGCGAACTGGACGCCAACCGACCACAGTCCATCGTTCACGCCTTGCTTCTTAAGAAGAAGTTTTCCGACCTCAATGAGATCGAATTGGTACTGGCTAACGTTTTCCATAATGCTGCATCTCGATGTACGGGGTGTGATTAGAAACTACCGGTGCCGCCTCTTGAACTCCCGGGATCGCAAAGATGCTTGCATTCCCATACGAAACGAGATGGTTCGCTTTCTGGAGACGAAACCCAATGTTCCCGGTCGCGTCATGGCGGGCGTGGCAAGCGACGAAAACGGAGTCCATGTTTAGAGCGCCATCAATCCGACACGCAATGGCTTCAACAATCCACTGATTCAGGCTGACGTCGTCGCGGCTTGCTCGGCGATGTACTGTTGCGTGTAGGGACCGGCTCATGCGAAGTGTGATCCTGCCACTGAAGTCAGTCTCCTCAGCTTCAGGTTGAGGCAGACTCTTGCCCTTCTCTGCGAACATCTCCTGCAGACCCTCGATGGCCTCGATAGCACTCTCGTACGCTTCGGAATACGACCCTCCGAACGCGACTACATCGGGCAGTTCTGCAACGCGCGCTTCGTACATCTCTTCGCCTTCGCGCGCGACGAGGCGAACAAAGATTCCGTACTCGCTGGCTTTACTCACTTCTTTGCCTTCAAATGTTCGTTAATTTCGGCTTCGTACTTCTTGATCAGCTTTCGCATCTCTTGCAGGTAGCAGGTCTTGACAGTCTTTCCGTGGCCGCCGTCAAAGTTCGCGCCGGTGAAGCCAGGGATGCCTGGATGATCTAACGTGTGGTGATTCCCAGACTTTCGCCGCCGCACATCAAACCCCAATGCCCTCAAGAGCCCGACAAGCTCGTCGCAAGAGGTTGTGGCCTCCCTTGACTTGAGCAAATCGATCGCTTCTCCTGCAGACTTCATCGGCTCAGTATGACACCGCCTGTAGTGTCATGCAAGTCTCACGTGACCACAATCACCGGACCTTGGGGCCTGACGTGCGGCAAAAATGCACCATGATGGTGCATGGTTGGCGAAGACTGGATGGATGCCCATGGTCTCATTTCAGAGCTGGGCCCGGATGGGCCGTCGGCGTGAGGGCTGCTGGTTCGACGCCTAACGAATGAAAGGGACTTCCCCGTCCCGAGTCAGCCGCAAAGCGGCAACCG
>NZ_JBMLSK010000384.1:0-1105 GCF_049240545.1 Roseateles sp.
GGGTCGGCGATGAGCCAGTTCCAGGCGTCGCGACAGGCGTGCAGGATGGCGTCGTAGCTGTCCCAGACGAGCATGCTGAGCTTGTTGGCCCGCAGGTATTCCCAGATATTCTCGACCGGGTTCAACTCCGGCGCATAGGGCGGCAAGCGCAGCAGGCTGATGTTGTCGGGCACCACCAGGCGGCGCCCGGGCTGGTGCCAGCCGGCGCCGTCGCAGACCACCACGGCATGGGCACCTGCGGTCACGCGGCGGGATATCTCCGCCAGATGCTCGGCCATCGCCTCGCTGTTGGCCGCCGGCATGATGATCGCAGCCCCGGTCTCTCGGTCCGGGCAGACAGCACCGAACAGGTAGACCGAGTCATGGCGGTTGTCCCGCACCGCAGCCGGACGTGCGCCAACAGGCGCCCAGACATAGGACAGCGTGCCCTGCTGACCGACCCTGGCCTCATCTTGGAACCAGATCTCAACCGGCTTGCCGGCGGCCCAGGCGGGCAGGCTGTCGGCTACCAGGCTGGAGAAGTTTTTTTAAACGCCGCCTGCGCCTCGGCATCCTTCTTGGGATGGTAGGGACGCGGCTGCAGGCGTGTCAGCCCAGCCCGGCGCAGCAGCTTGCCGACCGTGCGCTCATGCACGCTGATCCCGAATTGCTGCGCAAGCCAGCCTTGAAGGTCGGCGCAACGCCACCGCACCACGCCGTCGCGTGCGGCGTCCGGTCCTTCGATCACCACCGCCTTCAGTGCCGCCAACTGCTCCTGCGACAAGACGGGCCGACGCCCCTGACCGCCTCGGTCGCGCAGCCCGGCCACGCCATCCGCATTGTAGCGCAGCACCCAGTCGCGCAGCGTCTGCACATCCATCCCGTTCGCAGCAGCTGCCTCCGACCGAGACGCGCCCTCCAGCACCATCGCAATGGCCAGAAGGCGGCAGGCCTCCCGGCCAGTCTTCAACTGGCGCGCAAACCGACGAAGATCGGACGCGGAAACATCGCGGCGGGTCAGTTCAACAGGTGCAACCACAGCGACATTCCCATATCAGCCGGAGCCTTCAGGGAGCAGCGAATCACACTTAACCGCGTCGGAGGAATCCCCTCGCGACGAGTCAGT
>NZ_JBMLSK010000385.1:0-8823 GCF_049240545.1 Roseateles sp.
TGACCGGATGGTTGGCACCGTGGTGGCCGAACTTCATCTTGAAGGTCTTGGCGCCTGAGGCCAGAGCCATGATTTGATGACCCAGACAAATACCGAAAGTCGGGATGCCCGCTTCGATCAGCGTCGCGGCTGCAGCGATCGCGTAATCGCAAGGCTGTGGGTCGCCGGGGCCGTTGGACAAGAAAACACCGTCCGGTTCCAGATCAAACACCGCCGAAGCGGGCGTTTGTGCAGGCACCACGGTGATCTTGCAACCCCGCGAGGCCAGCATGCGCAAGATATTGCTCTTCACGCCAAAGTCGTAGGCCACGACGTGAAAGCGCGGCTGGGTTTGCTTGCCGTAGCCCTTGCCCAGCGTCCACTCGGTTTCGGTCCAGCTGTGGCTCTCAGCAGCGCTGACGACCTTGGCAAGATCCAAGCCGGCCATGCTTGGCGCAGCCTTGGCCTTGGCTACGGCGTCGGCGATCAACTCATCGGTGATGGCCTGGCCTGTGGCCAGCGCCATGATGCAGCCGTTTTGCGCGCCGGTGGTGCGCAGCACACGCGTCAGGCGACGGGTGTCGATGTCGGCAATCGCCACCGTCCCTTCGTCCTTCAGGTATTGCGCCAGAGTACGCGTCTTGCGGAAGTTGGAATCAAGGATGGGCAACTCCTTGATGATCAGACCTGCGGCATGAATCTTCTGCGCCTCGACGTCCTCCTCGTTGACACCGTAATTGCCAATGTGCGGATACGTGAGGGTCACGATCTGACGGCAATAGCTGGGGTCGGTGAGGATTTCTTGGTAACCGGTGAGTGCGGTGTTGAACACCACTTCGCCGACCGTGTGGCCAGCAGCACCGATGGAGGAGCCTTTGAAGACCGTGCCGTCTGCCAGGGCAAGAATCGCTTTGGGGGAATTGAGCAGATCGGGCAGCACGGGAAACTCCAATATGTGCGCGCCCAGCTCTGCTGCAAAACTTGGGCGGGATGCCAAGTTGCCTGAGTCCGGAAGGGGGAAACTGGTTTGAGTTTCGCTGGGTGCGTTGGGTAGCGGGTAAACCTGCTGAGTATAACCGAGCAGGGTTATCACCGAGACCACCTCCCGCTTTTATTTGACAACTTGATGTCAGCCGGAGCTTGGCGTCAGCAAATTACCAGGGGCCAAGCCTGAGTCCTGCACATGACTCAGGCACACGGCAAGTCAGGCCAAAGCCGCAATACCCGCCCGAGCGATCTGCGCGTCTTCCGCGGACTTGACACCACTCACTCCCACTGCACCGACGCAGTAGCCCTCCACCAGAATCGGCACCCCACCCTCCAGAAGACCACTGAGACCCGGCGCACTCAAGAACGAGACTCGCCCCTGATTGATGATGTCCTCATAAACCTTGGATTCACGCCGCCCCAGGGCGGCCGTATGCGCCTTGGCAGGAGCAATCTGTGCAGAAATCGCTGCCGCACCATCCAGTCGCTGCAGCCACAACAGATGACCACCATCGTCCACGATGGCAATGGAAACCGCCCATTGATGGGCGAGTGCTTCAGCCTCCGCTGCCGCCGCAATCCGCTTGACTTCATCCAGACTCAAAAATGGCTTCTGCTTCATGTTGTTGAAATTCCAATGAAAGCGTGCACTTTAAACCTTGTGATCATGTGTCGGGATCGCCTGCCACATTGACCCCGCATGGGAAAAGCAGCCATGCGGGTGAGGCCTGAACAGCAAAACCAAACAAGCGCTACAGTTACGCCTGAGGTGCATGAGGCAAATCGACTGCCGCACCCTTATTTGTTAGGAGGATTGACGATGAACGAAACCCTGCAAACCCAGTACGGCAGCACGCTGAACAGCGGCTTGGCCGCAGATCGCCAACGCGTCTTGCGCAACACCTATTGGCTGCTGGCGCTTTCCATGGTCCCCACGGTTCTGGGTGCTTGGGTCGGTGTTTCGACCGGCATCATGGCCGCCATGGGTTCAGGCATGAGCATGATCGTGTTCTTAGTCGGCGCCTTCGGCTTGATGTATGCCGTCGAGAAGACCAAGCACACCAGCACCGGCGTCTATGTGTTGCTGGCCTTCACATTTTTCATGGGCTTGATGCTGTCACGTTTGCTGGCGGGCATCCTCGGATTCCGCAATGGCAGCAGTTTGATCATGCTGGCGTTTGGCGGCACCGGCGCGATCTTCTTCGCCATGGCCTCCCTGGCAACAGTGATCAAGCGTGATCTGACTTCGATGGGCAAATTCTTGTTTGTCGGCGCCATCATCTTGCTGGTGGTCGGTCTGGCCAACATCTTCATCCAGTCATCCGCACTGATGCTGACCATGCTGGCGCTGTCCATGGTGGTGTTCTCGGCTTTCATGCTGTATGACATCAAGCGCGTGATCGACGGTGGCGAGACCAATTACGTCAGCGCCACCCTGGCCATCTACTTGGACATCTATAACGTGTTCCAAAGCCTGCTGTCCTTGCTGGGCATCTTCGGCGGCGAACGCGACTAAGCCGCTTGCCCTGATCGCAAAGCCTGTCAACTCAGACAAAAAAGGGACCCTTGGGTCCCTTTTTTTCTTCCGCATCGGCTGAATCAAGCGCGCTCAAAAACCGCAATGCTCTCCACATGCGAGGTGTGCGGAAACATGTTCACTGCACTTGCCGCCGTGCAGCGATAACCTGCCTGATTGACCAGAATGCCAGCATCTCGAGCCAAGGTGGCTGGATTGCAACTGACATAAACGATGCGTTTCGGCGACTGCCAGCTGGGGGCCAGCGCGGGATCTTGAGCGATATCGGCCAGCGCCTGCGACAAAGCGTGGGCGCCGTCGCGCGGAGGATCTACCAACCATTTATCCGAAACACCATCGGCAACCAAGACCGCAGGCGTCATCTCGAACAGATTTCGTGCCACAAAGGCAGTCTTTTCAGCCAGTCCATTGAAGCGGGCGTTCTCACGCGAACGCTGCACCAGGGCTTCGCTGCCTTCAATTCCCAGCACTTCGCGCGCCCGAGTCGCCAAGGGCAAGGTGAAATTGCCCAAGCCACAGAACCAGTCGATCACCCGCTCCTCAGGCTTCACATCCAGAAGCCGCAAAGCACGTCCGACCAAACTCGTGTTGATGTGCGGATTGACCTGCGTGAAGTCCGTCGGCTTGAACGGCATCACGACACCAAACTCCGGCAGAGCGTACGACAACTGCTCGCCACCCTCATCCAGCAGATGCACGGTATCCGGCCCCTTGGGCTGCAGCCACCACTGAACACCATACTGGGCAGCGAACTCGCGCAGCTTGGCTTTATCCGAATCCGGCAACGGCGCCAGATTGCGAAGCACCAGGGCGACCACTGAGTCCCCCATGGCCAGTTCGATCTGCGGCAGGCGGTCACGCTCGGCCATGCTGGCGATCAAATCACGCAAGGGCATCAAGAGATCGCTGACCTTCTCGGGCACCACTTTACAGACCTGCATATCGGCCACATAGCGACTCTTGCGCTCATGAAAGCCGATCAAAACCTGACCCTTCTTCGGCACATAACGCACCGAAAAACGAGCACGATACCGATAGCCCCAGGTCGGCCCCTCAATCGGGCGCAGCAGCATCTCAGGCTTGACCTTACCCAGGTGCCAGAGGTTGTCCTCCATCACGCGCTGCTTGACAGCCACTTGCGCCGAGGCATGGAGGTGCTGCATCTTGCAACCACCGCAGGAACCCGCGTGCAATCCAAAATGCGGACACCCCGGGCGCACCCGCTGCGAGCTCTCACGGCGCATGGCCGTCACCACGGCTTGTTCCCAGCTGCTCTTTTTGCGGCCAACGTGAACCTGAACCTCTTCACCGGGCAATGCGCCTTCGATGAAAACCACCTTGCCTTCAGTGTTGTGGGCTACGCCCTGCGCTTCCAGGTCGAGTGATTCAACCTTCAGCCATTCTGTAACTTGAGTCATGACGAGATTATCCCTGCCTCAAGCCGATCAACCGCACATCGGAACTGTTGGCCTAGAAAATCGAGTCGCGGGTGATGCCATGACGCATCATGTTGCGCTTGAGTTTGGCAAGTGCTTCGATCTGGATCTGCCGAATTCGCTCCCGCGTCAGATGCAGACGCGTGGCCAGCACATCCAAGGTCTCAGGCTCCCGATCAGATAGCCCGAAACGACCCGCGAGTACTTCTCGCTCACGCTCATTCAAGCCCGCCAAACCATGAGCCAGCAGTTCATCCACCTCATGACTGAGGCGCAGCCCCAAGGGGTCCACAGCCCGCTCATCAGCCACCAAATCGACCACCGACTCCCCCCCCTCGGTCGAGCGATCCGCGGGCGAGTCCAATGAACTCGGCAATTCGGCATAGGACAACAGCTCAGTCACTTCGGCGACGGGTCGTGACAAGACCTCGGCAATATCCTCAGCGCGGACCTTAGCTTCCCCGCCTCCTTGCGCTCGCATCGCCTCCAGCGCACGACGCGCCTTCAACACATGATTCAACTCGCGCACGATGTGCACCGGCAATCGCACCAAGCGGGCCTGATGCATCAAAGCACTCTCGATGCTCTGGCGTATCCACCAACTGGCATAGGTGGAGAAACGAAAGCCCCGCTCGGGCTCAAACTTGCCAATGGCATGCATCAAGCCGAGATTGCCCTCCTCGATCAAATCGCTCATGGGCAGACCTCGCCCCAAGTAATTTTTGGCAATGCTGACCACCAATCGAAGATTGTGTTCAATCATCGATTGGCGCGCCTCAAAGCTGCCCGCGCGTGCTTGCACGGCGGTATCGAACTCCTCTTGCGGCGTGAGCAATGGCGTTCTTCGAATGTCTCTCAGATAGGCTTGCAGCGCGTTGCCAAGTTCGACATCGCCATTCGCAAACAAGCCTTGCGGCGCCACAGAAGAATCCTCCGTGTCGGCAAGGCCATTGGCATCAGATTTGGACGCAGCGTCCGCTGAGTCTGTCAGGAAGGTCGAATTCGGCGCAGGACGTTTCATGGACTCGCTCTGGCTGCGCCGATCAGGTTCTAACGACCCGGCAAGAGCTTGGCCGGATCCACCGGTTTGCCCTGCTTGCGCACCTCAAAGTGCAGCTTCACCTGGTCAGTATCGCTGGAACCCATCTCAGCAATTTTTTGCCCTTTTCGCACCGCCTGGTCTTCCTTGACCAACAAGGCCTGGTTGTGCGCATACGCAGTAAGGTAGGTTGCGTTGTGCTTGATGATGACCAGATTGCCGTATCCGCGCAAGCCCGATCCCGCATAAACCACCCGGCCATCCGCAGCCGCCATCACCGGATCACCGGCCTTGCCCGCAAACGCCAAGCCCTTGTTCCGCTGCTCATCAAAGCCCGCGCTGACCGGGCCGCCCACAGGCCAGGCCCAAACGGGATCTTCATCGGTATCTCGAGCCGCGCTAGAAGCCGCGGCAGCTTGAGTCGCTGCACCCGATGCCGCTGCAGCAGGCGTGACGGAGCCAGAGCTCGATGACGTTGCTGCGCCAACACCAGTCGCCACGGGCGCGGCCGAGATGCTCGGCTTGCTATCCAAGGGGCGCGTTTCAACCTTGGCCGTGCTGATCGATCTAGTAGTCACCGCTGCAGCATCAATACCCGGCGCCACGACACGCAAAACTTGACCCCGCTCGATCAGGTTGGGATTATCCAAGCCATTCCACCTGGCCACATCCCGCCAGTTTTGACCGTTATCCAAAGCAATTCGGATCAAGGTATCGCCAGGCTTGACGGTGTAATAGCCGGGCTTGCCTGCATTCTCCGCACCTGGCAAGGGTTTCACTTCGGGCTGAACGGCATTGACACTGACAGCGGGTGCTGGCGCTGCAGCAGCCTTGGTCGAAGCGCCAACTTTGCGCTCTTCAACCGGCGCGCGATTGGGCGTCGAGTTGCATGCGGCCAAACTCAGCAACACGCTCGCGATGAGCGTGAACTTCGAAAAACTACGGTAATTCTCTTGCATGCGGCGCTGATACAGAAGTGACGGGCTTTAGCGAGAACTCGATCTTGAGCTCTCGGCGAAATGAAGGGACGGAAGCACTTAAGCCTTAGAGCTTAAACGCTTCACGACACACCCGATTTTAAGGGCACGAACAAGACCGCTTCATGCTCAGTACGAACAAAGCGCCCAACACCAGCTTCAAGCACATGGTCGACGACCACCAGGATCTGGCCACGCCCACCCGGCGCCACCATCGGCGCGACCAAACGCCCGCCCGGGGCGAGTTGAGCCAACCAGGCCGGCGGAAGATCCTCACCGCCCGCCGCTGCAATGATGCTGTCAAACGGTGCTCCGGCCGAATAACCCAAGCGCCCATCACCATAGACCAAACGAATTTGAGCGGGCGTGCGCACAGCCGCCAGATTCATTTGAGCCTTTTCATGCAAGGGACGCAGCCGTTCAATCGAGACCACATGCTTGGAAAGCTCTGCCAATACAGCGGCTTGATACCCGCAGCCGGTCCCAATCTCCATCACGCGACCTAAGCGCCCCTGTTGGCCAGCGTTGGCGCCCCCAAACAAGATGGAGATCATGCGCCCGACGACTGACGGCTTGGAAATCGTCTGGCCATGACCAATCGGAAGGCTGGTGTCTTCATAGGCTTGGATTGCCAAGGCACTGTCTACAAACTCATGCCGCTGCACGGTAGACAAGGCCTGCAGAACCCGTTCATCGGCCAGACCTTCACGCTGCAAGCGTTGCACCATACGCCGCCGCACCATTTCGGAGTCCAGCCCCAGCCCCCGAGGGGCAGTTTGCCTTGCCGCATCGGCGGCTGCCTCACGCAAATGGCGCTGCGGCATCAACACTTCACGAGCCCCGGTGACAGGACCAGACCCCTGCCCTGAGGCCCCCTTGACCAGCTTTCCAAGCGGCAAAGGAAAGCGGGACGGGCGCAAAGGCGAATTACTCATTCGCTGCGCCCCAAACGCACGGACCAATCATTCAGCGCAGCATGATGAGTCAGATCAACTTGCAAGGGGGTGATAGATACCTGTCCAGCTGAGGTCGCGTGAAAGTCTGTCCCCTCTCCCGCCTCTCTTGCATCGCCAGCCGGCCCAATCCAATAGATCGTGTCGCCGCGTGGGCTTTTCTGACAAATGACGGGTTCGCTGGCATGACGCCGCCCCAAACGAGTGACGCGCCGAGGAAGCCTCAATGCATCCGCTCGATTGGGAATATTGACATTCAACAAGAACGGATGAGCCAAGCCTCCCGCGATGACCTGCTCGACCAACTGCCGAGCCACCGCCGCTGCAGCATCCAAACAAGCCCAACCCTTCTCGACCTGCGAGAAAGCAATCGACGGAATGCCAAACAGATAACCTTCAGTCGCTGCAGCAACCGTGCCCGAGTAAAGGGTGTCATCGCCCATATTGGCGCCATTATTGATACCCGAAAGCACCAAATCCGGTCGATAGCCCAACAAGCCCGTCAGAGCCACATGCACGCAATCGGACGGAGTGCCGTTGACATAGCGAAAGCCATTGCTCGCGGAATAAACCGACAAGGGGCGGCCCAAGGTCAAGGAGTTCGAGGTGCCACTGGCATTCTGCTCAGGGGCGATAACATCGAGTTGCCCCAAGCCCTCACAAGCCTTCACCAAAGCCAAAAGGCCTGGCGCGAGGTATCCATCATCATTGGCGATAAGTATGCGCATCGCATGATTGTAGGCACGCCGAACATGGGACTCACCGAGCGTCAACCCACCCTTGACGGGTCTCAGCTTTCCCATCATTGCCTCGCACGGGAAACCACCTCTATCGGCTGACACAAACACTCCGGCACAGCAAGTGACAGCAGCCCCACCTCTTGGCCCAGGAGGCGCCATCACCCACAAGCCCCGACCCAAACAAGAATCTCAAGAGACAATTTTGCACAACCCCTAACTCGAAGTGACAACGGGCAACTGAGTCCCGCGAATCAGGGGTCCACTTAAGGGTTAGACCAGCCTGCAAGCCATGGTTGTGCGATAGGATGGCAGTTACCCGGGACTCCATGCTATGGCCGTAAAAGTACTGATCATTGAAGACAACCCAGTTGCACGAAGTTTCTTGTGCCGAGTCGTACGCGAGAGCTTCAGCGACCCGATGGAGATCATCGAGGCCGGCGATCTTGAAGGCGCAAGACGCCACGTCGCCAAGCTTTCCGAAACCTCGCCCGAGACGGGCTTCAAGCTGATTCTTGTCGACCTGGAACTGCCCGACGGGAATGGCATGGAGTTGCTGGCTGAGTTGGCCGGCACTCCTGCGCTGAAGATTGTGACCACGCTGTACTCAGACGACGACCATCTCTTCCCCGCCTTGCAATGCGGCGCCGACGGCTATCTGCTCAAGGAAGACCGGTTTGAAGTCCTGGTCGAAGAGTTGCAACGCATCGTCCGCGGCCAACCCCCCCTCTCCCCTGCAATTGCGAGACGCCTGCTCTCCCACTTCCGCCCCAGTTCAGCCGGCGACTCGGGACCCATGGCACTCAACTCGGGTTTTGGCACGCTCTCCTCGAGCAGCTCTTTCAGCGCCGGCCGCGGCGTCGTTCTTGACCCCCCGCCCGAATGGGAGCGCCTGACTCCACGCGAGAGCGAAGTCCTGACCTACTTGAGCAAAGGCTTCACCATCAAGGAGATTGCCAACCTGATGGGCATCAAGTGGTTTACGGTCAACGACCACATCAAGTCCATCTACAAAAAACTCAATGTCTCAAGCCGAGCCGAAGCGGCCGTGCTGGCCAGCAAGCAGGGATTGGTCTAAGCAAAGATTACCCAGAATGGGCTCAGAAGGTCGACCGAGGCCTGTATTGTTGATGCCGACCGAAAACTGACCAGCTAAACCACGTAATGCCGACTGAATA
>NZ_JBMLSK010000386.1:0-41370 GCF_049240545.1 Roseateles sp.
TGATCCAAGCATGGTGGGGACGATCAGCGCTTGCCAAAAACCATAGAACCTCACTGCACTCACTTCGCTCGTTTCGTTCAAACATGCGGCGCCAAGTCAGATGTTGAAGCGCGCTGCGCGCGCGCCTCCAAGCAGCCCCTCGCAAATCGCCCAGCAACGGCCCGAGCTGCCGTGCGCTTGCATCGCGAACGCCCTGCGTCACCCACCGTCGCAAACGCCCGCTTCGATTTGACTCGGCCCGCGCGCCATGAGCACGGCGGCGGGCCGAGTCAAAGCGCGAGGCAGAGCCTCAACCGGAAGTCCACTGCGGGCTCCGGCTGCTCTCATTCAGGGCGAGCGTGGGCAGGCGGAGGCTCGGCCAGCCAGTAGTCCAACTCGCCGCGCCCAATGCCCAGGTCTGCCAATTCGCGGGATTCGAGGCCTTGGAGTTCTGCCCGCAGTTGCACTTCGCGGCGGCGCCGCTGCATCGCCAGGCTCCAAGCGCTGAACCCTCGTGAGATCAGTTGATAGGCCGAGGCGAGGAGAGAGTCGCCAGGCTGAGGGGAGGTCAATTGGGCGGGTGTGTTGGCTTGCATGATGGGGCTCCGTGGGTGTGAGCTGCATCTTCCGATTCGGTGTATCGTTTGAAAAGTTGAATCATCTGAATAGTCAATTCAGAAAACCTGATGCGATCTTTGAATCTGGACCAAGTACGCACCCTGGTGGCGATTGCCGATCTGGGCACCTTTGCCGCCGCGGCGCAGGCGCTGCATCTGGCCCCGCCAACGGTCAGCTTGCACATCAGCGAACTGGAGTCGCGCCTGGGTGCTCCACTGCTGCTGCGCGGCAAACGCGGGGTGGAGCTGACTTCGGCCGGGCAGGCCCTGGTCGGGCGGGGTCGGGCCTTGTTGCGCGATGCGCAAGCGGCCACCGAATTGGTCAGCCGGCATGCGCAGGGTCTGGCGGGCAAGGTGCGGCTGGCGGCTCAGACCGGGGTCTTGGTTTACCTCTTGCCGGAGGTTTTGCAGCGCCTGAAGCAAACGCATCCGGACATTGAGGTGGAGGTGTCGGTGCTGGGCACGCATCACACTCTGGAGGCTTTGCGCGAAGGTCGGCAAGACTTGGGCGTGGTGACCCTGCCATTGCCGGCTGAATTCGGCGACCTGCACCGCGAAGCCTGGCGCAGCGATCCGGTGCTAGCGTATCTGCCTGCGCATTGGGAGGCGCCGGAGGAGGTCACGCCCGAGTGGTTGGCCGACAAATGCTTGATCATGAACGAGAGCGGCACGCAGATGTACCGCCACACCATGGCCTGGTTTGCGCAAGCCGGCTTCAGCCCGGTGACCGGCATAGAACTCAACTACACCGAGGCGATGAAGAGCATGGTGGCGGCGGGTTATGGCGCGACCATCATGCCGCAGGAGAGTGACAGCACCCCGCATGTCTTGGCCTTGCATGAACGCATGCAGTTGCGTCCGCTGAATCCGCCAATGACGCGTGAGTCGGTGCTGGTGCATGCTCGGCCCGAGGTGCTGCCGCCTGGGGCATTGCAGGTCTTGGCGGCGCTCAGGGCCGTGGCCCACAGGCCGGAGGCCACCCGCTAACGGAAAAATCAGACGGCGCGCGGAAAGCTCACGCTCACATTCAAGCCCAGCCCCTCAGCCCCTTCGCTCAAACGCACTTGCGCCCCGTGCTGAGCGGCGGCCCGTTCGACGATGGCCAGCCCCAAGCCGCTGCCGGATTGGCTCTGGTCGGGCAGGCGGAAAAAGCGCTCGAACACCTTGTGACGCATGTCGGCAGGGATGCCTGGCCCTTGGTCCTTGACCGTCAAGTCAATGTGATCCTCATGGCGCTCAATGCCGACGCGCACCAGGCTGCCCGGCGGGGAGTACTTGACGGCGTTGTCGACCAGGTTGTCGACGAGCGCGCCGATGCTTTCCCGGTTCATCATCAGCTCGCAGCTTTCGGGGGCCTCCAACTCCACTTCAATGCCGCGCTGCAGGGCCAGCTGGCTGCTGAGCACGATGCGGTCGCGCACCAGCGCCACCAAGTCATGCCAGCGCAGCTCAATCGCCTCATGATCCGCCCCGGAGCGGGCCAGAGCCAGCAGCTGGTGCACCGTATGGGTGGCGCGGCGCACGCCTTCGTTCATGCGCTGCAGCGCTTCGCGGCGACGCTCGGCTTCCTTGGGGCGCGGCGCGGCATCCTGCAGGGACTCCGCATTCAGCTGGATCACCGCCAGCGGCGTTTTCATCTCATGGGCAGCATCGAGCAGGAATTCGCGCTCTCGCTCGAGCCGCTCTTGCAGGCGGCTCATCAAGCCGTTCACCGAGTCCACCACCGGGGCCAGTTCCTTGAAGGGGCTGGCCGGCAAGAGCGACAAGTCTTTGGCCGAGCGCTGCGAGATGTCTTGGCCAATGCGCCGCAAGGGTGCGAATCCGGCCCGCAGCAAGAGCCAGGCCACGATCAGCATGATGGGCAGGCTGTAGAACAAGGGGCGGGCGTAATAGATCAGGCCTTGGGCGCTGAAGTGCCAGTCGCCCGGTACCTCTTGCCAGCGCCGCACCACGATGCCCTGTTCGGGCGCGCGGGCCTCCACATACAGCCAAGTCGCATCGCTTTCAAAGCGCTGCTCATCGGGGGTCAAACGGTCGCCCAATTCGGGCGGGCCTTGGCGGTACAGCATGCGATCGCCCTGCCAGACCTGCAGCGCAATCACGGGAGGCTCGTAGCCAATTTCCATCCATTCCTGCTCGCGCAGATGTTCCTGCTCGGCCAAGCCGCGCTGCAAGAGTTCAGGCTCTTGGTCCCAGCGTGCACTCCAGAGCAGCGCCTGCTGCTTGGCCTGCTCGGCCCACATCTTGTTAGCCGCTTGGCCGTTGCGGGTGTTGACGATGCTGACTTCGCGGAACTCGCGCACCATCAAGACGCACCAGATCGTCGCCACTACCATGAAGAAGCTGCCGAAGGTGCGACCAAACAGCGAGGCGGTGCTCTTCGTTGCGGGCGCCAGGGGGGCTGCTGGCGCGCTGGGTGGTGGGCTGGACATCAGGCGCGTTCGAGCACGAAACCGACGCCGCGCACGGTGCGGACATAGCCCTCGCCGATCTTCTTGCGGAGATTGAAGATGTGCACATCAAGGGCATGGCTGTCGGCGTTGGGCAGGGCACGCGCTTCGAGCTCGCGACGGGTGACCACGCGATCGGGCAGCTTCAACAGCGCCAGCAAAATCGCAAACTCGGTTTTGGAGAGGTTGATGGTCGTGCCGTTGCGGCTCACCGTCATGCGCCGCTCGTCGAGCTTCAGGTCTTTGACCAGCCACTCCTGCGATTCGCCATCCCCGCCCAAGCCCATTAGACCGGAGCGCCGGGCCACCGCACGCAGCCGCGCCAGCAGCTCCGGCCCGGCAAAGGGTTTGACGAGATAGTCGTCGGCGCCGCTGTCCAGACCGTGCAGACGATCTTCAATACCACTTCGAGCCGTGATCACCAAAATCGGCAACTGTTTGTTGGCTTGGCGCGCCGAACGCAGCAAATCCAAACCGTTGCCGTCGGGCAAGCCCAGGTCCAGCACCAAAGCGTCAAAGCCTTTTTGATCCAGCCAAAAGCGCGCTTCGGTGATGCGGCGCACCCAGACGACCTCGTGGCCGCCGTCCTGCAACAGGGCTTGCAGGCTGTGGCCCAGTTCGAGATCGTCTTCTACCAAGCAGATTTTCATCAGGACGACTCTACCAACTGGCCGCCCCGCCTTGCCCCGGCGTGCTGTTGTGTAAATGCAATCTTAAGAAAGCACTGATCTTTTGCTGAACATTCAGCAGCGATAGTTGCCTCAGTCCAATAACGTACCAGTGGCCAAGGCGGATCTCAAGCGCAAGGCCGCGCCCTCAACGAGGTGGAAAGTACAAGCCATGAAGCCAGAGACAGGATGGAGCTCCTTGATTCGCGCGGGTCTATTGACCACCGGCCTGTTGGGCGCAGTGCAGTTCGGATTGCTGATGGTGAGCAGGCCGGCCCAGGCGCAGGTCACAGAGTCGGCCCGCAAGGCACTCGCCCAGCCTGCAACTGCCGGGCAGTTCTTGCCGAGCTTGGCCGAGTTTGATCGCCTGTTTCCCCATCGTTTGCCCTTCTACACCTACCAGGGCTTTGTGGAGGCGGTGACGGCCTTCCCCGCTTTTGCGGCCAGTGGCGATGCGACCCTGAGGCGCCAGGAGATGGCTGCCTTTTTGGCCAATATTGCCCATGAGTCCGATGAGTTGAAGGCGGTGCGCGAATACAACCAGGCCAACTACGACAAGTACTGCAGCACCGAGAACGGCCTGCAATGCGCGCCGGGTCAGCAGTACTACGGGCGCGGGCCCATCCAGCTGTCGTGGAACTTCCAGTACTTGGCCGCGGGGCAAGCCATCGGCCTGGATCTGTGGGCCGACCCTGACCGGGTCGCGCGCGACCCCAAGGTGGCTTGGCAAACCGCCATTTGGTACTGGATGAATCAGAACGGCCCCAACACCATGCCGGCCCATCAAGCCATGGTCCAGGGGCACGGCCTGGGCGGCACCATTCGCTCGATCAATGGCGTGCTGGAGTGCGACCAGCCCGCCAGCAATGCTCATGCGGCCAAGCAACTGGCTCGCCGAGCCATGTTTTACCGCCAAGCGGTCGGCCTCTTCGGTGTCCCGCCGGGAGGCAAGCTGGGCTGCTGAGCCCGTTTTTTTGTTCCCCTTCGATCCTAATTTCAAGAAAGAGACAAACGATATGAGGAAAGACGTCAAGAAGTTCCTGCCCACCGCCGTGCGCCTGGCGGTTTGTGCATCGCTGGGCATGAGCCTGCCCGTCTGGGCTCAGCAAACGGCAGCGGAGAAAACCGTCGACAAGAGCGAACTGCCCACTGTGACGGTGACCGCCACGCGGGTGAATTCCACCTTGCTGAAGACGCCGGTGGCCGTCTCGGCGCTGAAGGGCGACGACCTGGTGCGCGACAACGTCAAGGAGTTGTTGGACCTGAGCGGCAGCATCCCTAACGTGCAGTTCGGTTTGTCGAACGGCGACTCGGGCGTGCAGGTCTCGATCCGCGGCGTGACCTCGACCAACTTCACCGAGATCGGTGACCCGGCTGTAGGCATCCACATCGACGGCATGTATTCGCCGCGCCCCCAGGGTTCGCTGGCGCTGATGTTCGACCTGGATCAGCTGGAAGTCTTGCGCGGCGCGCAAGGCACGCTGTTCGGGCGAAACTCCACCGCCGGCGTCATCAACATCCTGACCGCCAAGCCCGACTTCAAGGACAACTACGGCTGGACTTCGCTGCAGCTGGGCAATTACAACGCCAAGCAGGTGCGCAGCGTCTACAACTTGGCACTCGGCGACAACTTTGCGCTGCGTGCCGCCGTGATGGTGGACAAACGTGACGGCTATATCAAGCAGGTTCAAGACCTGACCGATCGCGGCATCAAAAAGCCTGATGGCACCTTCTCGCCCGATGGCAAGCCCGATGTGGATCAGCGTCTGAACCGCAAGCTCGACCCGTCCGAGTACTACAGCAACTCCGACCAATGGGGCGGCCGCCTGACCGCACGCTGGGCCGCGACCAAGGACCTGGAATGGACCGGTGCGTTTGAGCACTACAAGAACAATGGCGCCGGCGAAGTGGGCTTGAAGGACTGCAAGATGGCCGCCGGCACCCGCTTTGCTTGCGGCCCCGAAGGTCAGTGGTTTGCCAAGATCAATGTGCCAGGCAAGATCGACATGACGATCGACACCTTCCGCAACAGCTTCACCTGGAAGCTCAGCGACAGCACCGAGCTGGGCTACAAGGTGGCGTATGCGGTGCAAAAGCGTTACCAGCAGCATGACGACGACGGCGGCCAGAACTGGTTGGCCGACGATGTGGGCAAGATGGAGTCCTGGGGCAACTGGGGCAACCAGCATGCAATCGACTGGGCCAGCTACACGCTCAGCTCCACCTACAAATCCTTGGTCAATGAACTGCAAATCAAGCAGAGCTTCAGCAAGTGGCGCTATGTGGCGGGCTTGTTTGCCCTGGGTGAAAAGAACGCGATTGACTTCGCCCAAGACAATTTGATCGCTGCGCCTTATGCCATGCCGCAAGGGCAGTTTTACAACCAGGGCGACCGCCAAGTCGATTCCAAGGCCATCTTTGCGCAGGCTGACTTTGCCTTGGCCGACAAGCTGACCGCCACCGCTGGCGTGCGCTTCAGCCGCGACAGCCGCACCGACAACGGCGGCGTCAGTGCGGGTCTGTGGAGTGCCGAAACCCCCTGGTACTACAACGGCAAGTTCACCCCCGTCGCACCGGGTACCGGCACGCCGCACAACGGCACCGACCTGACCAAGGACATGGGCCCCTTCGCCGGTGTTGGCGTCTACCCCTCGCCGGTGGTCAACTCACACAGCGCCAAGTGGCAAAAGACCACGTACCGCCTGGGCTTGCAGTACGACCTTTCGGCCACGCAGATGGTGTTTGGCTCCTGGGCCACGGGCTACCGGCCCGGCGGCTTTGGTGACAAGTACGACACCTGCGGCGGCGGCACCTGCACCGATGGCAGCACGAAGAAGTACAGCTTCCTGGAATACAACCCCGAGTTGACCAGCAATATCGAGCTGGGCTACAAGGGCCGGCACTTCGGCAACAAGCTGGAGGTCAGTGCGGTCTACTTCCATACCGACTACAAAGACATGCATGCCACCGGCATGAATGCGGTCGGCCAGCGCAAGTTGCGGGTCGGCGAGACCTGCCCGGATTGGAACCCGGCCTGCGATGTGGTCACAGCCTGGAAGACCGAGAACATCGGCAATGCGCTGATCCAAGGTCTAGAGCTGGAATTCAAGTCCAAGCTTTGGGCGGGCGGCAATCTGTCGGGCTATCTGTCGGTGCTGGACTCCAAGGTCAAGTCCTACCCCACTTACGATGACAACTGGATCTGCGGCTATCGCGCCGAGTTCAAGGCCGAGCCTTGCGCGCCCCTGTATCTGGGCGATGACCCGACTAAGCGGGGTCGCGCCATCCGCGATGTGACCGGCAATCAGTTGCCGAATGCCCCCAAGTACTCGTTCGCGCTGAACTACGGCCATGACTTCGACATCGGCGGCGGACTGCGCCTGTCGCCCTCGGTGGGCATGCGCTATCAGAGCCGCATGTACTTCAGCGTCCGCAACCTCGACAACCCACATATCGGCGACTACCAGGATTCATACACAAACTGGAATGCCTCGGTCAAGCTCGCCGGTGGCAATGACAAATGGGATGTCGAGCTCTGGGGTACCAACCTGAGCAATAACGTCGTCAAGAACTGGATGGGTCAAGGCAATGCCGGCGGTTACACCTTCAACAGCTACAACCCGCCTCGCATGGTCGGTTTGCGTGCGACCTTGAACTACTGATCGACGGCGTTTCTTCGCCCTCGGGGCGCCCTCGGCTGTGGCTGGCGGGCGCCTTTTTTGTGTACTTCCTTCCTGCAGGAGTTCCCTATGAATGGAGCATGTTTTGGCAAGCAGGACTGAACCCGGGCTGAGCGCTGCCCACTGGACCCTGCCGGCCGTGCGCAGCGGGCGCATCTTGTCCATAGACGCGATGCGCGCCCTGACCGTGTTGGTGATGGTGATGGTCAACGAGTGGTCTGCCGTTGCGGGGCTGCCCCAATGGATGGGCCACATGCCGGCCGATGTGGACGCGATGACTTTTGTCGACGCGGTGTTGCCGTCCTTTCTTTTCATTGTTGGCATGTCGATTCCCTTTGCCTTGCAGCAGCGTTTCAAAGCGGGGGACAGCGGCTGGCAGGTACAGGGTCATGTCTTGCTTCGCGCCGCCGGTTTGGTGTTGATCGGCTTCTTCATGGTCAATGGCGGGGGCGGCTTTCATGCGCCTTCGATGGTTTTGCCTGTCGAGCTGTGGAATCTGCTGTGCTACGCCGCGGCCTTCTTGCTCTGGGGCTCGCTGACCGGGGGCGCGAATTTGGCGTTGCCTTGGCGTGTGGGCGGCTTGCTCTTGTTTGCGGCTCTGGCCTGGATGTACCGTGGCGGTGCGGATGGGCAGGGTGGCATGACGCCGCAGTGGTGGGGCATCCTGGGCCTGATCGGTTGGGCCTACCTGATCGCCTGCCTGGCCTACCAGGCCGTGCGTGGCCATAAGCTGGGTTTGCTGGCCTGCATTGCGGCTTGCACGGCTTACTTCGTGGCGTTGCGACTCCCCGGTGTGGCGGCAAGCCCGGCGCTGAGTGGTTTCTTCAGTGCGGACGGGCATTTTGTGCACGCCTCCATTGCTTTGTGTGGCGCCTTGACCTCGATGATTTTCTTTGATGAGAGTCAGTCCTTGTCGCGTCGCCGCCGCTTTGCCTGGGCGCTGGGTTTGGCCCTGCTGCTGGCGCTGGCGGCCGCTGCGCTGCGGCCGGAGTTCAAAATTTCCAAGATCTATGCCACGCCGAGTTGGGCGCTCTACAGTGCGGCGGCGAGTGTCTTGATCTTCGCCATGCTCTACCAGTGGATGGATGTGATGGGGCGGCCGCTCTTGACCGCCTTGCTGGCGCCGGTGGCGGCCAATCCCTTGTTGGCCTACCTCCTTCCCTTTGTGATTGGCTTGCTGATGCAGCTGTTTGCTTGGCAATGGCCCTTGATGCTGCGCAGCGGCGGTATCGGGATCCTGTTTGGTGCGGCTTACTCGGTCTTGATCTCCTTGTTGGTCAAGCAGCTGGCCAGCCGAGGGGTCCGCCTGAGCATCTGAGGGCGGCTGGCCTTGTTGACGTCGATGAGGCGACGCGCCAAGGCTGAATGCGTGCGCGCTTGATGCCGGATTCAGCGGCGGTCTTGACGCAGGCTTAAGCCAATCTTGCGTAAACGCTGAGACAGGGGCGGCGATAGTCCGGGCAGACCAGCAGTGCCGCTGACGCCGGTGCTGGCGGCATTGCTTGCGAAATGGGCGCGGCTTCTCCGCAGCGCGCCACGCGACCCCTCATCGATCTCTTCAGCCATGGACACTCTCGCCCATCATCCGCCCCCGGTTCGACGCATGAAGGCTGCGCCGCCGGAAGGCCTCGGCCCAAGGCATTGGCGGCGGGTACGCCAACCGCTGTACATGAACTTGGCGCAGCAGTTGCGCGAGGGCCTGCGCCTCGGTCGGTGGCAGCCCCGCGAGGCCTTGCCTTCGGAACGGGATTTGGCCGAGTTGCTGGAGGTGTCGCGAGAAACCGCGCGCAAAGCCCTGGACTTGCTGTGTGAGCGCGGTCTGTTGATGCGGGTGCAGGGCTTGGGTACGTTTGCGCGGCCCTCGGCGGGCTGGCAAAGGCCAGCGGCAGCCGAGCGTCCGGACTTCGCTATGGCGGACGAGCCGATGCAAGGCCTTGCCAAGGGCCAGGCCGTCCAGAGTCTGGGCTGCCGGTTGCGCGCCGCCGATGCGAGCGAAGCTCGACTCTTGGGCCTCGCCGCCGGGGGGGCGGTCTGGCATGGCTTGAGTCTGGCCGGGTCGAACGATGGGGCGCCCGAGTTGCTCAGTCGCATCCAGCGCGGCGACAGACCGCCGCTATTGCCGGATCCGGCGGCGCTGATCGAGCCTTCCGAGCTGGGGCAGTCGAAAGGGGCTTTCCAACTGCAGTTGCATCGGGTCGAAGCCTTGGCTGCCAATGCACAGCAAGCGCATTACCTGGGCATGCACTCGGGAGAGGCGTTGCTGCGTATCAGCCATGTCTTGCTATCGCCGGAGGGGCTGGTGCTGGAGTTGAGACATCGGGACTGTAAGGGTGCCGAGGCTCACTTCTCCGTTCAGGCCTCGATGGGCAAGCGCTTGATCGCCGGCGCAAACCTCGCCTATTGAAGGCTTGACCTGGCCCGGCCTGCGGGCATGATGGTGGCATCGATCATGCGCTCTTGGTGGACACCTTATGCCCAGCTCTCAGCCGCCCCCGATCCTGCCCCTTGCTCCAGCGAGTGCCTCGGCAAGCGCTGCAGTGCAGGTCCGGCGCATGCACCAGTCGCTGCTGTGGCCGCTGCGCCTGATGCCGGTTGGCGACGCGCCGGGCGCGCCTCGTCGGCCTTGGGAGCTGCTGCCCCCGCTCGGCGAGGCCAGCCCGTGGCAAGAGCTGGTGGATGAATACACCGGAGACGCGGCGCGCTTTCATGAACGGCACTACCAGGAGTTTGTGACCTTCTTGCCCTTTGTGCAGCGCTTTCTTTATGGCGATGGACGCCGCTCTGGGGCCAAGGGCGATGCCAGCGCTGAGTCGGGCATGAAGGTGTTTCGCCGCCATGACTTGAAGCAGTTGCGGGTGTGTTGCCGGGCCGGCGATGTGCCGCTGGTTTTGGACGTCATGCATGTCGATCTGTATTTCTTCTTTGACATCGACGTGGTGCTGCTGAATCTCGAGGTCAGTGCCAGTGATCTGAGCCTGCATCAGGCCCAAGACCTGCTTTACCGACTGGGGCGAGCCTATCCGTCCGGCTGGGACGCGGCAGGCTTGCCGCTGCACAGCTTGGCCAGTGCCGAGTGGTTGGATGGTGAAGGGCGAGTCTTGGCCGCCTCCGATTCGCTGGAGCGTGAACGTTACATTGCCCATGTGCATGAGCACCGCGCGCCGCGCATTGCCGAGCACTGGGCCTTTCTGCTGCGCCCTTTGGTGGTCGACTATTCCGACGAGCCGGGCCCCTTGCGCTACCGCCAGATCGAGTACTACCGCATGCCGGTGATGGCTTATTTGGCGCTGGACGAGCCCAAGGCCCTGTCGCGCAGCGACTTTGTGCGCCTGGGCCTGGTGACGGCGCCGGCCGGTGTGTCCGACAGCGGTGGCCTGCCTTTTGGCGATCAGCATCTGCAGGACTTCGAGGCCAAGTTTTGCTATGACCGCTTTTGGAGCGATGTCGGCCCCGCGCCGAATACACGTTATCTGTGCAGCGGCCACTCGCTGGTGGTGGTGGGGCGAGCCGATGCCAGCTATTTCAGTTGCCGCGACCGGGGTGTGCTGGCGCAGTTTCGGCATCAGCATTTCCTGATCTTTTTGATCGCGCATTTTCAAAAGGCAGCGCTCTTGATGTTCTCCGACCGGCTGGTCGAGGCGCTGCGCCGGCTGAATGTGCAAGACGCTGAAAACGTGCGCCGATTCAAGCGCGCTATACGTTCCAGCTTTGAAGGCTTTTTGCGTTTCTCGCACCGCTACTGGTTCCATGAGGTGGCCGAGCAGGCGCAGTCGCGCGCGCTGTTCCGCATGTGTGCCAAGCATCTGGAGCTGGACGTCTTGTATGCCGAGGTCAAAGAGCGCATCAGCGATATGAGCAACTATCTGGAGACCGACAGCATCCGCCGCCAGGCCAATACGGTGGTGCGCCTGACGGTGGTGACCATTTTTGGCCTGGTCGGCACCATCACCACCGGCTTTTTGGGCATGAATCTGCTGGCCGAGGCAGACGCGCCCTGGAGCGAGCGTCTGCTCTACTTCATCGCCGTGTTTGCGGTCACGGTGGCGCTGACGGTTTTCACCATGGTCAAGTCCAAGCGGCTGTCGGACTTCTTGGACATCTTGTCCGATGAACGTGTGTCTGCCTGGACCAAGCTGCGCGCTTTTGCTGCCGTCTGGCGCCGTGGGCCGGACTGAAAGGCCAGGGGTGAGAAAATCGCCGATTGCTCACCCCAAGTTTGGCCCGCCCCATGTTCACCGATCTGATTCCCGATGCCGCCCCGCCGGTCTCCAAGACCGATGCCAGCGTGCGCTTTTTGCGCCTGCTGGAGACGGCGCTGGCCAATGGCACATTCAGCCGGCTGCTGCTGAGCAAGTACGTTGGGACCGAGGCGCAGCTGGAGCGGTTGACGCTGCGCGAGGTGAGCCTGCGCGGTGAGCGGCACTTGAGCTTTTTGTGGCGTTATCAAACCCGCGACATCACCAAGAATTTCCCCCTTGACGAGGCCTTGCAGCAGATCAGTGGCTTGCTGGGCGCCCAATTCCACAGCGCGCATTTGCAAACCCAGCAGGGCGAAGAGGTGCAGCTGGTGTTCAGCCGCAAGGGGCGACCCAGCTTGCGCATGGGCAAGGTGGCGCCGGCCGTGCAGCCGGCGGCCACGGACGCCGGGCATGACAAGGAAAAGCACCGTTACTTGGAGCTGAGCCGGCCTTTCTGGCTGGACCTGGGCGTGACGCATCAGGTGCGCAGCGCCGGGGAAGAGCGACCCCAGCTGGTGCCGGCCATGTCGCGCAAATGGAAGCAGATCAACAAGTTCATCGAGATTTTTGCCGCGGCGATGAAGAGTTCGGGCCTGGTCGACAGCCCCGATGTGCATGTGGCCGATTTCGGCTCCGGCAAGGGCTATCTGACCTTTGCCATGCATGACTGGCTGCGCAGCCAGGGCAAAGATGCGCAGGTCACCGGCGTGGAGTTGCGTGACGATATGGTCAAGCTCTGCGGCGCTGCCGCCGCCAAGCACCAGATGACCGGCTTGCGCTTTGACCAAGGCGATGTGCGCAGCTACACGCCGCTGAGGCTGGACGTCATGATCGCCCTGCACGCCTGCGATATCGCCACCGACTACGCCATTCACTTTGGTCTGCGCGCAGGGGCCAAGGTCATCATGTGCTCGCCTTGCTGCCACAAGCAGCTTCGCCCGCAAATGCAAACGCCGACGCTCTTGCGCCCGCTGCTGCAACACGGCATTCACCTGGGCCAAGAGGCCGAGATGGTGACCGACGGCCTGCGCGCGCTCTTGCTGGAAGCCGAGGGCTATGACACCCAGGTCTTCGAGTTCGTGGCGCTGGAGCACACCAGCAAGAATAAGATGATTCTGGCCGTCAAGCGCAGCCAGCCGGTGTCGGCGGCGCGCCGGGCCGAGTTGCTGGCGCAAATCGACGAGATCAAGCGCTTCTACGGCATTCAGGAGCAGGCGCTGCAAGCCTTGTTGGCGGCCTGAGCGGCGCTGCCTGGCAAGGCACAATGCGGCGCAATCGTCTGCGGGCCTGCGCGTTTCAGCGCCAGACAAGCTCAATACCTTTTCTTCTTCTTCATGCGAGCGAAGTGATGGATGGATCTGCGCCTCAAGCGCTTGTGCGACTGCTGCTCTTGCTGGAACACCGGTGCTGATGAGGCGGTCGGGCGTTGAGGTGCGGCTCGAAGCCGGGCTGCAGGGGCAAACACGGCGGGTCAGCACGTCCCTGCTGGTCTCCTTGCTCGCCCATGCCTTGCTTTTGAGCCTGAGTTTCGGTGGCCAGGGCATGGGGCTGCCGGGTTTGGACCTGCCCTGGCAAGAGCGCCGTTTGGCGGCCGATGACATTCAGGTTCGGCTGCAGCCGGCGCCGCCCAAGACGCAGGAGGAGGCGGCCGCCCTGTCGGCCGTGGAACCAAGGGAGCCAACGGAGCCTGAGTCTGCGGCGCCGCCCGACTCGCCCGCCAGCGCAGCGGGTGGGTTCCAAATCGTCGAACTCAGTGAGGTCAAGTCTTTGCCCCGGGTCGCTCCAGCGCGTGTGGCGCTCGGCAAGACCGATCCTGTTTTGAGCTCGCCGTCGGCAGATCCAGTATCTGACCCGCGGCCTGATCCTCAGCCCGAGGCCCCGGAGGTCCCTGTAGTGCCCGCCGCGCCGGCCTTGCTGGCCCTGGATCAGCCGGAGCTGAATCGCTGGCGGGTGCCCAGCGCACCCCTCACTTCCGCCCCTGTACTGGCTGCTACAGCCAGCAGCCCGAGTGCCTCGATGCCGGATCTCCGTGCTGCCTATGCGCAGGTGTTGAGGGCGGAAAGAGAAGCTCAAGAGAAAGCGCAGGAGGAGGCTCAAAAGCTGGCGCGTGAACAAGCCGAACGCCTGGCCTTGCAGCTCAAACAAGAGCGCGCCGAGGCCGAACGGCGTGAGCAAGTGCTTCAGCAAGCCATGCGTGAAGCTGCGCAGCAAAAGCTGGAATTGGCGCGCCAGGAGGCGGCTCGCATAGAGGCAGCACGTCTCGAAGCCGCTCGAGTGGAGGCTGCCCGTCTCGAAGCTCTGCAACGTCAAGAAGCCGCCAAGCAAGCAGCATTGCGACAAGAGCAGGAACGTCAGGCGGCGGTTCGCCTTGAGGCGGCCCGATCAGAAGAAGCCCGCGCTCAGGCCGAGCGCGTGGAGTTGGCCCGGCAAGCGGCAGCCAAACAAGAACTCGAACGCGCCGAGGCGGCTCGCCAGGAGGCGGCCCGTCTGGCGGCCGTCAAGCAAGAGGCTGCACGTTTGGAAGCTGCGCGTGCCGAGGCGGCGCGTGTGGAAGCGGCCAAGGTCGAGGCCGCCCGCTTGGCCGCCGCGCAGCAGCAACAGCAACAACAAGAGGCTGCGCGTCAGGCCGCAGAGCGGCTAGAGGCTGCGCGGCAAGACGCCCTCCGGCAAGAAGCCGCAAAACAGGCGGCCGCTCGTCAAGAAGCAGCCCGCCAGGAAGCGGCAAGGCAGGAAGCGATCAAACAAGAGGCAGCCCGCCAAGAGGCCGCCCGTCAGGAAGCGGCTCGCCAAGAAAAGGCCAAGCAAGAAGCAGCCCGCGCGCAACTGGACGCCGAGCGCGCCGAGCAAGACGCCCGGCGCGAAGCGGCCCGCCGTGCCATGGGGCGGCAGCTGGACGAAGAAGCGGCCCGCCGGGACGCTGCAGCCGCTGCTGCAGCTCAACAGGCGCCGACGCGGCCCTTGGCGTCCGCGGATACGAAACCACCTCTGCCTTCGGCCAGCAGCCTGCGCCGCGGTCGCTTGTTTGGCCGCAGCGACCCGAATGCCGAGCTGATTCAGTACGCCGAGCTCTGGAGCCGCAAGCTTCAGCTGAACCAGACCTTCGACATGATCCGCGAGGCCGCCAAGAAACCGCACCGCACGCCCTTGGTGACGGTGGCGGTGCGCAGCGATGGTTCGGTGGAGTCGGTGACTTTTGTGCTGTCAAGCGGCGTGGCCGAGATCGACGAGTCCATCCGCCGCATCATTCAAAGCCAGGCGCCGTATCCGCCGTTCTCGCCGGCCCTGGCGCGTGAATTCGACGTCATCGAAATCCGTCGTAGCTGGGGTTTTGATACGGCAATCCGTTTGTATTGAGGGTCGGGCCTACTCAGGCTTAGTCAGGCCCAGAAGCGCAGCGCGGTGCAAGAAAAAAAGCCCCCGGCGGAACTGAGTCGGCCGGGGGCTGTCAAAAGCGCGTGACGCTGCCCTGGGGACATGGCCAGCTCGATGCTCAATGATCAGGGCTGACTTGTAGGGCTGCAGCGTGGAAGACGTAAACAACTGACTTGCGCTGGCAGCGCGTGGCGAGGCTTGCCGGTGAAGGCAGGCAGCCTGGGCGCTGTGAAACCTGGGGAAGAGACAGACAGAGAGACGGTCAGAGAAACAGACAAACAAGTCTGCGCAGAACTCTTGGGGGGGCTCAGGCTGCCGGTGCAGGGCCTGGGCAAGGCATTCGCGCTTGTGTCAGACGGGCGGGGTGGCAGTCGGGAGAGGTTTGAGGCCGTGAGTTCATGTTTCACATCTTCGCACCGGCGCGACGGTCAAATTCCCCAAGAACCGGGGGCAAATCGCGCCTGATTGTTGGCCGGATTTCGGGGCCTTTTTGGGCCAATGCGCCCCGCGATCCGGCTTCAGTGGCGAGTGGTGTTCAACCACATACGAAGCTCGCTGGCATCGGGCGGGCCGATGATGAATCGCGCGGCGGAGCCGGGTCTCAGCAGGGCAATGTAAGGCGTCATGCCGCGCCATTGCGGATTGACGGCGTAGCGCAGCTGGGCGCTTTGGCCTTCAAAAGCCATCAGGCGATCGGCGGGGCGGTAGTGCGGATTGGACAGCAGCGCGGCGTCGTCGCTGCCGGGCTCTTGGTCCATCACGACGGCGATGACCGGGACTTTTAACCGCTGCCTGTGCGGGTTGGCGGCCAGGTCTTGCAGCACGGCGGGGCAATGGGCGCAATCGGTGCTGGAGAAGACCACGATGGCCGGCTGCTTCAGGCGGTCTTGCAGACTCGCCCAGGCATCGGCGCGAAAGGGCTCGACTTTCTGCGGTGCGCTTTCAGCCGCCAGTGCCACCAGCGTCGCGGCGGCGAATACACCCATCCGCCTGCCGATTCGGGCCAGCTTACCAGGGGCGCGACGCGCAGAATCAGGGTTGAATCGCAATGACATGGGTCTTCTCCGCAGTGCGCCACAGCGCGTAAAACTCGGTGCGAGTGTCAGCGCCGCTGCCTGTGCGGCGCAGCAGCAGTCGGGGGTGGTCGTTGTCCATCGGACTGCTGCGCAAGTCCTTCAGCTCGAAGTGTTGCCCGCCATCGTTGGAGACCCAGGCGCGCAGTCGATGGGCCTGGCCGTCAAAGCTGCGCCAAACGATCGCCAACTTGGCGCCGCTGGCCGCCAGATCCGCATGTTCGGCCGCAGGGTCGGGCAGCGCGCGAACCGCGCCCACCGGGCGGCCGTCGGGGGCCAAACGCCCGTAACGCACGGCAGCGTCGCCGGCACGCAGCCCAAACCAAACCGCGTGGTAGCCGCCCCGGGGTTCGTCAAGCGCCAGCCCCGGCCCGTGGTGCGGGCAGCCATCCACCGCCCACTGGTCTTGGCTGGCGCGCTGCACGGTCGGTACCTCACCTTGCAGCCGGGCAAAGGCATGGTCGCGCTGGTTCGGCTCAAAGACATGGCGCCACAGCGCCGCCATGCCGCCTTCAGCTGTGGGGCTGAGGGCGATGCGGCAGCATTCGCACGTGTGATCTGCCAGCTTGAGGTCGGGCCCGAAGCTAGCCCCGCCGTCATTGGACTCGTTGCGGTAGATGGCCGCGCCGCGGTAGGGCTGCTTGCGGGTCTTGCTGGCCTCCAGATCGCGCTTGTCGATCCAGACCGTGTGCAGCACGCCCTGTGCATCAAAGGCGATGCTGTCGAAGCGATGCGTGATCAGCTGCCGGTCGGCATGCACGGTGACCGGTGGCGCAAAGGTCTGGCCGCCGTCGCTGGAGCGCAGCAGGCGGATATCGCCGGTGTAGGGCTTGCTTTGCGGCTTGGTGTAGCTGATCACCACCCAGTTTTGGGGGCCGAAAAAGGCCAGCTTGGGGCGGTTCTCGCCGTCGGCGGACACCGTGTCCGAGCCGATGTCCAGCAGCCGCGCAGCGTCCCAGCTTTGCCCCAGGTCGGTGCTACTTTGCACGAACAAGCGGCCTTGGGCGTCCAGGCCCGTGATCCACAGGTCACCATTGGGCGCGAAGGCCGCACCCGTGCCCAAACTCATCTTCTTTGGCTTGACGCTGGCCGGCTTGGGGCTGGGGGTCTGCGCTGTTGGGGCGGCGGCCGCCGGGCTGGCATGCGGCCCATGCTGGGCCTGAGCCCAGGACAGGCTCAAGCTCATCAGCAGCACGGCCGCCAGCCAGTTTCGGAAAATGTCAGGTCTGAGCATGGCGTGAGCCCTCCGGTCAGAAGCTGGCGCGCAGTTCGGTGAATACCGTGCGGCCGGGGTAGGGGTGGGCTTGGTAGCCTCGGCTGTCGAAGGCATTGTCCAGGCCCAGCGCCAATTCCAGCTTGGGGCTGAACTTGTAGCTGGTACGCAGGTCCACAAAGGTGAAGGAGGACACGCCGCCAAAGACGTTGGGGTTCACATCCAGGTTGTAGACGTCGTTGTAAGCCCGCCCGGAGTAGCGCACACCCACGCTTCCCATCCAATGTCCGTCGGGCCGGTAGGCTGCCAGCAGGTTGGCGCGCACCTTGGGCACGCGCAACCACCACTTGCCCACGCTCTGCGGGTCGCGGGCGTTTTCCAGCACCTTGGAATTCGCAAAGGCAGCATTGGCGTCCAGGCTCAGCCCCTTGAGGAAGAGATCTTGGGTTTGCCAAACGAACTCGACGCCATAGGTGCGCACACGATCGACGTTAGACACGCGGGTCACACTCGGCAGTACCGAGGTGTCGGACTGGCGCAAGATGCTGTCGCGCACATCGTCATGGAAGAGCGAGACGCGCAGGCGCTGCAGCTCCCAGTCTTGTTCCAGGCTGAACTCCAGCGCGTCCGAGCGCTCGGGCTTCAAGTTCGGATCGCTCTGGGTTTGCGAGGTGGCGGTGACCGTGCCGTTGTACAGCTCCTCCACATTGGGGAAACGCACGCCGCGGCCATAGCTGGCTTTCAGCACCGTGTCCGGCAAGGCTTGCCAGGCCAGCGAGGCCTTGGGCGAGCTGCCGCTGAGCTTGCGACCCTCATAGGGCACGATCTTGTTGAAACTGCCGTCGCCCGTGGCTTCGCAGCTAAAGCCGGCGGCCGGCTTGCAGCTACTGACGCGCAGCAATTGTTCGCCGTCCATGCTGCGGAACTGCTCCTGGCGCAGGCCCAGGGTCAGGGTCAAGTCGTCTTGCAGCTTCCAGGCGTCTTGCATATAGGCGGCAATGACCTCGGTGCGGCCCCGGTAGCGTTGAGACAGCACGGTCTCGGTATTGCGCCAGTCGCTGGCCTGGGTGGTCGGGCTGTCGAGTTGGTAGCTGTTGCGATGCAGGCCCAGCACCAGGCTGTGGCGGCCCTGGCCCCAGTCGCCGGCCACTGGCGTGTAGGCGGCTTGCACTTCAAAAGTGTCCCAGCCCGTGCCGTCGCGGCGTGTCCAACTGCCGGCACCGCCCGCCTGGGCTTGCGGCTCGGGCAGATTGGCCTGGCGCGCAATGTCTTTCAGGATGCGGTAGTTGGAGTAGACGACCGAGGCGTTCCATCCGGTCGGGCGCTTGCTCTTCAGAGTCAGCCCGGCATGGCGGTGCAGCTCTTCGCGATTGGAGGGGGCAAAGGCCGTGTCGGGGATGACAAAGCGGTTCGTGCCATCGCTGACCGCGCCGGACCACACGGTGTTGCCTGCCGCATCACGCAGGAAGGGGCGATTGCTGTTTTGGGTGTCATTGGTCCAAAAGCCCAGCATGGCACTGCCCAATAACTCGGGCGTGAAGGCATAGCCGGCTTTGAGCTTGACGGTGTCTTGCACCGTGTGATCGATGGCACCACCGCTGGCACCAAAGATGGCGCGCCGCTGGCCCCTGGGGTCGAGATCGTACTGAATGCCGGTGACGCGCTTATCGCCGGGCTTGGCCGGCTCGAAGCTGCCGGTCTTGGCATTGACGCCGGCGGTGTAGTAGTTCATCGGCTGCGAGGTCGAGTCCTGATGGTTCAGCGTGGCGGTGAACCACAGGCCCGAGTCCAGGCGGTTGCCCACATAGGCCGAGGCCTGGCCGCCCGAGTAGCGCTCAGACAAGCCGTATTGCGCGAAGCTCTGGCTGTAGCCGGTCAAGCGAGCCGAGGCTTCAAATTTTGTGGGCTCACGCTCGGTGGTGACCACGGTGGTGCCGATCGAGTTGCCGGGGTAGATGGCCGAGAAGGGGCCGTACAGCATGTCCACCCGCGCGATCGCTTCGGGCGTGATCATGTTCCAGCGCGGGCCGTCAAAGCGGCCCAGGAAGTTGCTGATCAGGTAGCCGTCCACATAGGCCAGGCCGCGGCCCGGTTGCAAAGTGCCAAAGCTGCGCCCGCCAATCATTGAGTTGCGGTCGCCGATGTAGCGCTTGCGGATGCTGGTGTTGGGCATGTACTTCAGCGCATCTTCAGGGTTGAAGAGGTTTTGGTCACGCAGGTCTTCGGCCGTCTTGCTGACGCTATTGCTGGGCAGGTTGGCGGCCAACCCCGAACGTAAGGCGGCGCCATTGACCAAGACCGGGGCGAGTTGCCCCTCGGTGGCGACACCTTGGGCCTTGGCTTGTTGTTGAAGGGTGGCCAGGCAGAGCGTGGTGAGGGCCAGCGTGGCCAGGCTCAGGCGGTTGAGGCGAAAGGCGGCGGAACGAGAGTTTGAATACATGGTCGAACAAGCAGTGCGGCGGCCGCATCGGTGCGCGCAAACAAGCGCGCGGCGAGGGGCGCGGCATTCAAAAGGGAGAGAGGGCGGCGCCGCGCAGCAGCGTCGCCCAGGCGGGCTTGTCAGACCGTGTGAGGAGGCGCGCGAGATTGCGCCGGGGCCCAGGCATGGCTGGCTTGCGGAGCGCTGTAGAAACGCTCGGGCATCGCAAATTGCAGGCCGCTCAGCAGCAAGGGCGTTTGCGCTGCAGGCGGTGGTGGGGCCAGGTCTTGCGCATGCAGGGCGCAATAAGGGCAAGTCGAGAACAAACCGTGAACCGCAGCCTCGGAGGATTGCTCAGTGGCTTGAGCGGCTAACACCGATTGCGCCGCACGCGGCGACACCACACTGCTGCGGCACACCTGGCTCCAGGCCACCACATCGCCCCGCGCATGCGCCAGCGCCTGCGACAAGGCAGGGGCGAGCGCGGCCAGCAGGAAGGTCACGAGGACCAGCCAGCGGCTTGCAGCGGAGGGGCGAAAGAAGTGGAGAAGAGAGCCTTGCACAGGGGCGATTCTAGCGAGGCGTCGAACAGACGCCCTTGATTTGCCTTAACTAGGCTGAGTTGAGCTCAGTGCTTGTGCGTGTGTGCGTCGGCCTTTGGTGCGCCCATGGGGCGCGCTTCGGCTTGCACCTCGACGGCGGGCAGCTTCTTGCCGGCCTTGTCTTCAAAGACCAAGGTCAGCGCCACCTTGTCGCCGGCCTTGATGGGGGCCTTCAGGTCCATCAACATCACATGAAAGCCACCGGGCTTGAGCTCCACGGTTTGGCCGGCCGGCAGGTCCAGGCCTTGAATGGCGCGCATCTTCATGACCGAGCCTTCCATCGCCATCTCATGCACCTCGGTCACGTTCGCGACGCTGGAGCGCACTTCCACCAAGCGGGCATCGCTCTTGGACTTCAGCTGCAGAAAAGCGCCGGTGGCCTTTTGCTGGGCCACGGTGGCGCGCACCCAGGGTTGAGAGACTTCAACTTGGGCCGAGGCTTGCAAAGCGGCAAACAGCAATGCGCTGCAGATGAGTGATTTCTTGTTCAAGGCAGTCCTCTTGGTCGGGCCAGATCGTCACTGGCGATAGAAAAGATTCTAGGGGCCAGGCACTTTCAAGGTTTCAAGAGCTCCAGCAAAGTGCGCGCCACCACCTTGGTCGCGCCGCGCAGATCGGCCAGGTTCACATGCTCATCGGCGCGCTTGGCATTGCTCTCCAGCACGGTGCGCGGGCCGGCGCCGTAAATGGCGGCGGGGATGCCGTGCTCGCCGTAGAGCCTCATATCGGTATAGAGCGGTGTGCCCGAGGTCGGGATGGCTTCGCCGAAAACCGCCTCGCCATGGCGCTGCAAGGCTTGGACCAGGGCCTGGTTGCCAGGCAGCGGCTGCAGTGCATGGGCCAGCAGCAGGCGCTTGATGTCCACGCTCAGACCCGGCACCAGGGCTGCGGTGTCGCGAATCAGCTTGCGCAGATTGGCTTCCACCGCCACCGGGTCTTCTTCAGGAATCATGCGGCGATCCAGCTTGAAGCTGACCTTGCCCGGCACCACATTGGTGTTGCTGCCGCCTTCAATGCGCCCGACATTCAAATAGGGGTGGGTGATGCCCGCCACCTGCGAGCTGATCTTTTTGTAAAGCGTGTTCTGCGCATACAAGGCATTCAGAATGGCCACCGCGCCTTGCAAGGCGTCCACGCCGGTGTCGGGAATGGCGGCGTGCGCGGCGCGGCCATGCACCGTCACTTCCATCTGCAAACAGCCGTTGTGAGCGGTGACGACTTGGTAGCTGAAGCCTGCGGCGATCAAGAGATCGGGTCGGGTCAGGCTATTTTTAAGCAGCCAGCCGGGGCCCAATTCGCCGCCGAATTCTTCGTCATAGGTGAAGTGCAGCTCGACCCCGCCGCACAGCGGCAGGCCTAGTGCCTCAATTGCGCGCAGGGCGAAGGTGTAGCTGGCGAAATCGCTCTTGCTGACCGCGGCAGCGCGGCCGTAGAGCTTGCCGCTTTGCAGATCGCCCTCGATATGGCCGCTATAGGGGCCGTGGGTCCAGCCCTCGCCCGGGGGCACCACATCTCCGTGGGCGTTCAGCGCAATCACCGGCCCGGTGTCGGAGTAGTGCCGGCGCACGATCAGATTGGTGATGGAGGCCAGGCCATAAGCCTGCACTTGCTCGGCGGGCACCGGGTGGCGCTCGACGGGCAGGCCCATGGCGGTCAAGAGTTCGGCGGTGCGCTCGGCGTGCGGCGCGTTATTGCCGGGCGGGGTGTCGGTGGGCACCTGCACCAGCGCCTGCAAATAGCGCACTTCTTCTTCAAAGTGTGCGTCGATCCAGGCGTCTAGCTTTTCGAATGAGTCGGTCATGAAGAGAGTTCCTCCGCCAAGCGGGTCAACAGGGCTTGAAAGGCGCGCACGCTCAAATCAGCATCATCGTTGCTGATGGTTTCCAGCGGGTTGTGGCTGATGCCGCCATTGCCGCCGCGCACAAAAAGCATGGCTTGTGGCATCAGATCATGCAGCTTCATCGCATCATGGCCCGCGCCGGAAGGCAGGTGGCGCAAGGGCAGGCCGAGGCTGGCCACAGCGGCCTCCCAGCGCGCTTGCCAGCGCGCATCGCTGGGCGCGGCTTTGGCAGCCATGGTGGGGGTGAGGCGCCAGCGCAGGCCACGGCGTTGGCAGATGCGGGCCAGCTCGGCGCGCACATCGCCGTCCAGCGCGTCGCGGGCTGCGTTGCTGCTGGCGCGCAGATCCAGGCTGAACTGGCAGCGGCCGGGGATCACATTGATGGAGCCCTGCGGCACCTGCAATTGGCCCACGGTGCCGACGGTTACTGCGCCGTGGCTGTCTTTCTCGCCCGCGCGCCGCTCCACATAGAGCAGCAGCTCGGCCACGGCGGCCGCCGCGTCTTGGCGCTGACCCATGGGTGTGGTGCCGGCGTGGGCGGCTTGGCCGATCACCTCGCCCAGATAGCGCACGCTGCCATTGATGGAGGTGACGATGCCCAGCGGCAGATCCAGGGCCTGCAGCACCGGGCCTTGCTCGATATGCACTTCAACAAAGCCGAGATAGCGGGCCGGGTCACGCGCCAGCGTCTGGATGGACGCCATCTCGCCCGGCAGGCCGGCGCTTCGCATCGCCTCCCGCATGGAGATGCCTTGTTCATCCAACTCATCCAGCCAGGCCGGGTGAAAGCTGCCGGTCAGGGCGCTGGAGCCCAAGAAGGTGGCTTTGTAGCGCTGGCCCTCTTCCTCGGCAAAGGCCACGACCTCAATCGCAAAGGGTAGGCGCTGCCCGGCGCGGTGCAACTCGCGCACGCAAGCCATGGGCACCAGCACGCCCAGGCGGCCGTCGTACTTGCCGGCGCGGCGCACGGTGTCGTAGTGCGAGCCGGTCAGGAGCATGGGGGCTTGAGCGTCCAGACCGAGGTAGCGCCCCACCACATTGCCCACCGCATCGATGCTCACTTCGTCAAAGCCGCAGTCTTGCAGCAACCACTCGCGCAGCTGGGCGGCGCAGGCTTGGTGGGCAGGCGTCAGATAAGTGACGGTGAGTTCGCCCTGCTCTTGAAAGCCCGGGTCGGAATGCTGAGCCAAGGCCTCGGCCCAGTCCCAGACTAAATTTCCCAGATCGGGCGAGACACCAAACTTGTCATTCAAGCGGATCTCGGCAATGCGGTGGATCTGGCGCAGGCATTCGCTCAACTCTTGTTCGGGGCTGTCTTGCAATCGGCGCGCAAAGGCCTCGATGATTTGGCTGCGGCTCAAGCCCTGACCGCGCGGGCCGCGCACCGCCAGGATGAAGGGCCAGCCGAAATGCGCGCTGTAGTCCGCATTGAGCTGCTGCAGCCGGGCGAACTCTTCAGGCGTGCAATGCGTCAGCCCGGCGCGCCCCTGCTCGTCGCTGGACTCGGCGGTCAGCGCCTGGGCCACCATGGCCTTGCCGGCCAGCTCGGGGTGGGCGCGGATCAGCTGCAGTTGCTCTTCACGACTAGCTTCACGCACCACTTGCGCCAGGCCATGCTTGAGCTGGGCCAGGCTTTGAAAGGGCCGCGCGGCGGCGGCGCGCTCGGCGATCCAGGGTGAATGCTCATAGGTGCCGGCCAGCAGCTCGGTGAACCCTGCCACCGTGGCCGCATTCAATGCGCTCAAACTCAAAGTCATCATCTTGTTCATTCCCAAATGAAGGCGCGTGAAGCGTCAAAGGGATGAACGCTGCGCCAGTGGCGCGCGATGTCCACCCGGCGGCAGATCCAGACCCGCTCGTGCTTCTCCACATGATCAAGAAAGCGCTGCAGCGCGCGCATGCGCCCAGGTCGGCCCAGCAGGCGGCAATGCATGCCCACGCTCATCATCTTGGGCGCTTCATCGCCCTCTTTGTAGAGCACATCAAAGCTGTCGCGCAGGTACTCAAAGAACTCGTCGCCTTGCGAGAAGCCCTGTGGCAGGGCAAAGCGCATGTCATTGCAATCCAGCGTGTAGGGCACGACCAGATGCGGGCTGAGCGCGCCATCCGTCTTGCGCACCTGCAGCCAGAAGGGCAGGTCGTCGCCGTAGTAATCGCTGTCGTACTCAAAGCCGCCGTAGTCGGCCACCAGGCGGCGGGTGTTGGGGCTGTCGCGGCCGGTGTACCAGCCGGATGGCCGCTCGCCAACCAGGCGTTGCAGCAGATCCATGCCCTCGTTCATATGCTGGCGCTCGGTGGCTTCGTCCACGCCCTGGTAGCTGATCCAGCGCCATCCGTGGCCGGCGATTTCATGGTTCATCTGCACCAGGGCCTGGCAGAGCTCAGGGTGGCGCTGCAAGGCCATGGCCACGCCAAACACGGTGAGCGGCAGGCCGCGCCCTTCAAATTCGCGCAGCAAGCGCCATACCCCGGCGCGCGAGCCATACTCGTAAATGCTCTCCATGCTCAGATGCCGAGCGGAAAAGGCCGGCGGGTTGGCCATCTCGGAGAGGAACTGCTCCGAGCCCGCATCCCCATGCAGCACCGAGTTCTCGCCGCCCTCTTCGTAGTTCAGCACGAACTGCAGCGCGATGCGCGCTTGCCCTGGCCACTGGGCATGGGGCGGGTGTTCGCCATAGCCGATCAGGTCGCGCGGGTAGCGATGAGGGGTCGGGCTTTGTCGCATGGCGGGCAGCCAATGGTGGCAGGAGTTTTCTTGCCTACACTTTGCCTCAAATCTTGATCGCCTCTCACTCGAAAGCCAGCAAAGCATGAGCACCGCAGCAAGCAACGATCCGGCCAGCAGCCCCGGTTGGCTCAGCACCCATGTGCTGGATACCATGCAAGGCCAGCCCGCCGCAGGCATGGAGGTGCGCCTGTACCGGCTGCAGGGCGAGGGTCAGGTCTTGCTGCTGAAGTCGCTGGTCTTGAACGCCGATGGCCGCGCCGACGCGCCTTTGCTGTCGGGCGCGGAGTTCTTGCCTGGCCGCTATCGCCTGGTGTTTGCCGTGGCCGAGTACTTCAGGCGGCAGCCCGGCGTGGTTTTGCCCGAGCCGCCTTTTTTGGATGAGGTGCCGCTGGACTTTGGGCTGGCCGATGCCGCCGCTCACTACCATGTGCCGCTGCTGACCAGCCCCTGGAGCTATTCAACCTACCGTGGCAGCTGAGCGGAGCTTGAGCGCCGATATGGGAGCCTCATCGTTTTTTGCTCTGCATAGCGATCTGGACCGGCTGCAGTCGGCGCTGCAGCAACAGAGCTTGGTCTTGGTCACGGTGATGCAGGTGAAAGGCAGCGTGCCGCGCGGGCCGGGCACTTGGATGGCCGTGGGGGCCGAGGGATCGCTGGCGCCCTTGATTGCGACCATCGGCGGCGGGCAGCTGGAGTTCGAGGCGATTGCGAAAGCGCGGCAGCTTCTACAAGCGGGCCGCTTTGCTGGCGCTGTGCTGAGCGAACACGCTTTGGGGCCCAGCCTGGGCCAGTGCTGTGGTGGCACGGTGGCGCTGCGATATGAATGCCTGGAGGCCAGCGAGAGCGCCGGCTTGGCCGAACGCCTGAGTTCAGCGGAGCCGACGCCCATGCCGGTGGCCTTGTTTGGCGGCGGCCATGTAGGCCAGGCTTTGGCGCGGGTCTTGTCCCGCTTGCCGATGCGCTTGCACTGGATCGACAGCCGCGATGAGGTGTTTTCAGAGGATCTGCCGGCGTCGATCACGGCGGAGCATTCGGAGCCGGTGCAATCGGCCGTGAAGGACCTGAGCCCTGGCTCGGCCGTACTGATCATGAGCTTCAGCCATGCCGAGGACCTGGAAATTGTGCGGGCCTGTCTTGTGCGCCAGCGCGCCCAGGGCGATTTGCCCTTTATCGGGCTGATTGGCAGCAAGAGCAAATGGGCCAGCTTTCGCGCCCGCTTGCGCGAGCGTGGCTTCGGTGAAGCCGAACTGGACCATGTGACCTGCCCCATCGGACTGCCCGGCATCCAAGGCAAGCAACCCGAGGTGATTGCGGTGGCGGTGGCCGCGCAGTTGTTGTCGATGCGCGCTGATTCCTTCGTCTCATCGCGGGGCCCATCTTCTCCTGTGTGAATAAGACGGATCGCGCGCGCCCAGGGAATCGCCCGTGGCTCTTTCGGACTACATCTGACGTAAATCCTTCATGATCCGTCGCGATGATGCGTGGACTTCAAGGAGGTTTCATGCAGTCGACATTCATTCTTTCTTCCGTGGCCGCAGCCCTGGTGCTCTCTGCGGCGCCGGCTTTGGCTTGGAAAACCCTGGACGGCAATGCGCCGCTGGTGATCGCCCACCGTGGTGCATCCGGCTATCTGCCTGAGCACACCCTCGAGGCCTACACCAAGGCCATCGAGATGGGTGCCCACTACATCGAGCCCGATCTGGTCATGACCAAGGATGGCGTGCTGGTCGCTCGCCATGAACCGGTGATCGGAGACTCGACCAATGTGCGTCAGCTGTCGCAGTTCGCCGACCGCATGAGGACCAAGACCATCGATGGTGTGGTTTACAAAGACCAGTACTTCGTCGAGGACTTCACTTTGACCGAGTTGAAGACCCTGCGTGCGATGCAAACCCGCGCCGGCCGCCCGACGACCTATGACGGTCAATTCAAGGTGCCGACCCTGGACGAGGTGATCGCGCTGGCCAAGGCCAAGAGCATCGAAACCGGCCGCCCCATTGGCATCTATCCCGAGCTGAAGCACTCGACCTATATGCAGGGCGTGTCGCTGGCTCAAGGTCGCAGCAAGACCTACTTCGAAGATGCCCTGGTCTCGACGCTGCACAGCGCCTACGGCAATGTGGCCAATGCGCCGGTGTTCATCCAGAGCTTTGAAGTCTCGAACCTGCAATACCTGAACACCAAGACCGATATCAAGCTGGTCCAGTTGGTGGATGCCGATGATGTCAAGGCCGACGGATCCTTGTCCTTGGTGGCGCCCTATGACAAACCATTCGACGTGGCCAAGCGGGGCGGTAAGCTGACCTTCGCCGATATGGTGAGCGAAGTCGGTCTGTCCTTTGTGGCCACCTATGCCGATGGCATTGGCCCGTGGAAGCCGTACTTGCTGAAGACCGTGGACGACGGAGTGGATCGTGACGGTGATGGCAAGCTGACCGGCAAGGATCGCCGTGTCGACGGTTCCACCGGCGTGATCGAGAACGCCCATGCGAATGGCTTGTTCGTGCACACCTGGACCTTCCGCAACGATGCGTCCTTGCTGGGTTTTGCCGACCCTCAGAAGGAGATGGAGGCCTATTTGAAGATGGGTGTGGACGGTGTCTTCACCGACTTCCCGGATACCGGGGTCGCGGCCCTGGCGGCTGTGGCCGCGGTGACGGCGGTGCCTGAGCCCGAGACTTACGCGATGCTCTTGGCTGGCCTGGGTGCCTTGGCCCTGGTGCGCCGCCGCAAGAGTGCCTGATCCCGTTGAGTGCGTGTGACCAAGCCGGCCCCTGGGCCGGTTTTTTTATGTCCCGGCGGCAGACTCGCCAAACACCAGGGTTTCGGTCCAGCCCAGCGCCGCAAAGTCAGCGGCGCGTTCCTCGGCTTCGCCGGCGCAGAAAAACTCGTCGAGCTGCGGCGGGCTCACCGAGGTGCCTGCCAGCATGGCATGCACTTGACCGCGGTGGTGGATCTGGTGCTGAAACAGATGAGCCAGCAGTCGGCTGCGGCTGTCGATCTGGGGTCGGCCCGGCCGAGCAATGGTGACGGGCCGCTGCAAGTCCGCATCGCTTTGCGCTTCGCAGTAGCGGATCAGTCGTTCATCGATGCGCATCTGCTCTGCGCGCAGCTCGGCACATTGCGCAAAGGGCTGCTCTTTCTCAAAGAACACATAGCAATCGGGATGCGGGGCCAGGCCTTGCAACTCGCGCTCCATCGCATCCAGATAGAACCAATCCACGTACAGGCTGTGGTTCAGCGTGGCCTGGATGGAGGGGAAGAAGCTGCAGCGCTGCGCCTCGAAGTCGGCCGGGCTGAGCTGCATGCAGGCGCCCAAGAGCCGGTAGTTGGCCCAAGCATTGTTGTAAGCCATGCGCAGCAGATGCTGGCGCAGCGGGTTGGGTGTTGGCATGGCAGGAGCTCCTGAGAAGGCGATTGAACCTAGGGGTTTCGCATTCTCGGGGCAGCGCCCAAGATCGGAGGCGGGCGTTGTCAGCGACGTGGCCCGTGTTTCTCTTTCTCAATGATTCACAACAAGCCGGAAGCCTCGCGCGATTCGGCCAGGAGATCCGCATCATGGCAAGCAAAGTCACCCCGGCCAGCAAGGCCCCCGTCAAAACCAGCTTGGCCAAGGCGAATGCGCTCTCGCTGCACATTGGCCTGAATGCCGTGGACCCGGCCGCTTATGGCGGCTGGGACGGGCCGCTTGCCGCTTGCGAGTTCGATGCCAATGACATGGCTGCCTTGGCCAAGGCGCAAGGCATGAAGCCCACCGTCTTGCTGACAAAAAAAGGCACCCGCGCCGCCACCTTGGCGGCCATGCGCAGCGCCGCCAAGCGCTTGAAGGCGGGGGACTTGTTCTTCATGACCTATTCCGGCCACGGCGGACAGGTGGGCGACGTGAATGGCGATGAGCCCGACCGCAAAGACGAAACAATGTGTTTGTACGACGGGCAGCTGATCGATGACGAGCTTTACTTTGAGTTGAGCAAGTTTGCGGCCGGGGTGCGGATTTTGGTTTTGTCGGACAGCTGCCACAGCGGCACGGTCACGCGTGACTTCCCGCCGCCGCCACCGCCCCCTGGTCAGCGTGCCCGCTTGATGCCCGCCGAGGTGGCGCGCCGGGTGTATGAGGCACACAAGAAGTTTTATGACGATCTGCAGCGCAAGGTCTTGGCCGATGCCGCCAAGAGCGTCGTCGACCCCGATGCGGCTTTGGCCTTGTTGGGTGGCGCTTCGCAGGCGACCGCCTTGGTGGGAAAGTTCAAGCCCGCCGTGGTCTTGATCTCGGGCTGCCAAGACAACCAGACCTCGATGGACGGCGAGCACAACGGCGCCTTCACCGGCCAGCTCTTGAAGATCTGGAACGGCGGCGCTTTCAGTGGCAGCTACAGCAGCTTTCACAGCCGCATCCGTGCCGGGCTGCCGCCGAGCCAGTCGCCGAACTTGTTCTTGCTCGGCGACCCGAGCACTTTGGCGGCCTTCATGAAGCAAAAGCCTTTCACGGTTTGAACTGAGTGAAACTGTGAGCCGGCCGAGCGGGCCATGGCATGAACCATCAGTGAGGAGATTCAAGACATGGCCGAGCCGCAGATCACTCTTAAATTGAACGGGCGTCCCGCCGCACGGCTGCAGCTGCCCGCCTTGCTGACCCCGGCGGCGCGCTCCGCCGAGCGGCGCGATGACGCGTTTTTGCCCGACGGCTATTTGCAGCCCCTGAGTGCGTTTGACATGAGCCCGGCGGCCCGCAGCGCCGAGGGCGTGCCGCTGGCGCAAAGCCATGCCGCCGCGCCCAACGAGGTGCTGGTGCTGGAGTTGGCCGATGGCAGCTGCCTGATCACCAGCGCAGCGCGTTTGAAGGCCACGCTGCAGCAAACCCATCCCGAGCTGATTGGGGAAGACGGGGAAATCTTGCTGGAGGAATTGCGCGCCCATGGCGCTGCGCCGGGCCGGGGCTTGGGCGAAGCTGTGGGTGGGTTGATCAGCAAGGTCTTCAGCTTTGCGGTGGGGGCGGCGCCCGATGCCATCATCGACGCGGCGCTGGGCGAGCTGAAGAACAAGGCCGAGCTTGGCGTCAGCTGGGCCGGCACCAAGGCGCTGATGTGGGCCATCGAGAAGCAGCTCTCGCAAGACCCGGGTCTGTACCGCTGGATCTCGGCCACCGGCAAGCCGCAAGACTTGGAACCCTGTGACTTGCTTGCCAATCCGCCGGCCGGTCCGCTGCTGGTGTTTGTGCATGGCACCGGCTCCAGCACCCTGGGCAGCTTTGGCGAGCTGCGCAGTGGCGACCGCGACTTGTGGGGCACGCTGCAGTCCCGCTTCAGCGGCGGCATCTTCGGCTTTGAGCACCGGACGCTCTCGCAAAGCCCGATCGAGAACGCGATCGATCTGGTTCGTGCGCTCCCCAAGGGCGCGCAGGTCTGCCTGGTGTCCCATTCGCGCGGCGGTCTGGTGGCCGACCTGCTGTGCCTGGGTGACTTTGACGCCTTGATTGACCGTTATGCCTATGCCTTCAAAGGCACGGGCGATGCCGATGCGGAGGAGGCCCAGCGCGTCATTCGGGAGTTGACGAACGCCCATGCGGAGCAACGCGAGCAGTTGCGCGAACTGGCGAAGCTCTTGCGCGAGCGGCAGATCGTGGTGCAGCGCTATGTGCGTGCGGCCTCACCCGCCAGCGGCACCAAGCTGGCCAGCGGCAACTTCGATGTGTTTTTGTCGGGCTTGCTGAGCTTGATTGGCACCGTGCCTTTCTTCTTTGGCAGCCCTTGGTATTCGGCCTTCAAGCGGGTGGTGATCGAGATCGCCAAGAACCGCACCAATGCCCATTTGGTGCCCGGCATCGAGGCCATGCTGCCCGACTCGCCCATGGCCCGCCTGCTACGCGATGCACCGGTGCGGCCGGGTACGGCCATGTCGGTGATTGCCGGCGACATCCAGGGCGGCCATTTGCTGCGCCGGCTCGGCGTCATGCTGACGGACTTTTTGCTCTTCGATAACGACGACAACGATCTGGTGGTCAACACCACCGCCATGCTGGCCGGCATTGCGCCCAAGTCTGCGGCACGTGTTTTGTTTGACCGCGGGGCCGATGTTTCGCACTTCCGCTACTTCGTCAATATCGACACCCGCGCTGCCTTGCGGGACTGGCTGGTGGTAGCGCAGCCGCTGGAGCTGAGCAGCTTCCGGCCCCTGCCCGACCCGGCCGATTACGAAGCGGCGCTCGCCGCAGCCGGGGCCAGTCGCAGTGTCGGCGCGGCCGACCGGCCAGTGGTGGTGCTGCTGCCGGGCATCATGGGTTCGCATCTGCGTGTTGGGGCGAAAGACCGGGTTTGGTTCGATCCGGGCGATATCGCCACCGGCGGCTTGGCCAAGATCGAGTGGTCGCAGCCCACGGTGGAGGCGGATGAGCTGTTCGCCATGTTCTATGGCCGCATCTGCAAGCAACTGGCCGACAGCCACCGGGTCGAACCTTTTCCCTATGACTGGCGCCAACCGCTAGATGTCTTGGCCGAACGCCTGGGTGAGTTCTTGGATCGCTTGATGCACCAGACCCAGCAACCGATTCGCTTGCTGGCGCACAGCATGGGCGGACTGGTGGTGCGGGCCTGCATCTACAAGCGCCGCGCGGTGATGGATCAGCTGATGGCGCGCGAAGGCGCGCGCCTGCTGATGCTGGGCACGCCCCACCAGGGCGCGCATTCCATGGTGGAGAACCTGATTGGCAAGGGTTCGACCTTGCGCACCTTGGTGCGACTGGACTTGACGCACGATATGCAAGAGGTGCTGGACATCATCGCCGGTTTCCGCGGTGCTTTGCAGTTGCTGCCCAAGCCGGGTTTTCAAGACCAGTTCCAGGGCCAGCCCGGCGGCGGCGCGACTTATGCGTATCAAGAGGCCAAGACCTGGTTGGACTTGAAGGACAAGGTCAGCGACTTCTGGTTCGGTGACAAGCTGGCGGGTCGCCCTGAACAAGCGGTTTTGGACTCGGCCAGCTGGCTTTGGGCGCAAGACGGCTTGGCCCAGCCGGCCTTGCCTGCCGCCTATGAGAGCAAAAGCATCTACATCTTCGGCCAGGCGCCCAACACGCCTTGCGGTCTGCGCGAGGAGGGCGGGCGGCTGAAAATGGTCGGCACCGCGCGGGGCGATGGCACGGTCACCTGGGCCTCGGGGCGCATCGGCGGTGTCGGACGGCAGTACTACATGCCGGCGGCGCATGGCGATCTCTTGTCGACCAGCGCTTACTTCACCGCCATCACCGAGCTCTTGAACTCGGGGGCAACCTCGGGCCTGAGCGCGCAAGCGCCGACGAGCCGCGCCATCGAGCAGGCGAGGCCCCTCATCTACGACGCAGGCCCACCCAATGCCGATGACCCCGATGCGCTGATGCGCGGGTTGATGGGCAGCTCGGCGCGTAACCGGGTGCCTGCACGCACCCAGCGGCGGCTCGAGGTGGCGGTGCGTGCCATGGATCTGCGCTTTGTCAGCGACCCCATCTTGGTGGGCCATTACGAACGCGACCCGATCGCCGGCGCCGAGGCCTTGATCGACCGTGAGCTCTTGAACCGGGAGCTGAGTGAGCGCCACAGCCTGGGCCTTTACGCTGGGGCGCGGGGCTCGGCGTCTGTGGTGCTGCGGGTGCGCGGCGACTTTGAGCGCAAATTCGGCGCTTTGAGTGGGGCGCTGAGTGGCGCGGTGGTCACCGGCCTGGGCTCTTATGACCGCGCTTTGAGCCCGGCCGATCTGACCGAAGCGGTGCGCACCGGCGCCTTGCGCTATCTGTTGCAGGTGATCGATGTCTTGGGCAAGGCCGACCGCGAGGTGCCGCTGTCCAGCTTGTTGCTGGGCTATAACTCCTCGGCCAATCTGACCGTGGCGGCTTCGGTGGAGGCCTTGGTTCGCGGCGTGATGGAGGCAAATGCGCGCTTTTATGCCGCCACCCGTTTGAACATCCGCATCGCCCGGCTGGACATCATCGAGCTCTATCTGGATACCGCCATTGGCGCCACCTATGCCTTGCGAACGCTGAGCACGCAACTGGCGGCTCAGGCCGAGAAGCAAGGCACGGCCTTGCATTGCCAAAACGAGTTGCAGCAAGGCGAGGGCTTCCGGCAGCGGCTCTTTGACGATGGCAACTCTAGCTATTGGCCGCGCCTGATCATCACCGATGCCGATCGCAGCGAAGCGCAGAACGTGGCGGCGCATGGGGCTGCCCCCTTGGCCGACAAGCTGCGCTTTGTGTTTGTGGGCCAGCGCGCTCGTGCCGAGTCGGTAGCCTTGCAGCGGCAGCCCGGCTTGATCGAGCAGATGGTGGCGCAGCAAATTGGCAATCCGATTTGGAACGAAGACTTCGGCCGCATGCTGTTCCAGCTGATGGTGCCGCATGACTTCAAGGACGCCGCCCGCCAGCTCGACCGGGTGGTGCTGGTGGTGGATGCCTACACCGCCAATCTTCCTTGGGAGCTGATGCTGGCCGATGACCCGGACCGCCTCTCCGAAGTCAAACAACCGCTGGCCTTGCGCACGGCGGTGGTGCGGCAGCTGTCTGCGCAGACCTTCCGCGCGGCAGTGCGCCAGAGCGTCCTGCGCCAGGCCTTGGTGATCGGCAACCCCTCGGTGGCGGGCTTTGCCAAAGGCTTCCCGGTCTTGAATGGCCAGCCCACGCAAGACCCGCCGGACCTGCCGGGCGCCCAGGCCGAGGGCGAGGCCTGCCAAGAACTCTTGACCGGCATGGGCTACCAGGTTGAAGCGCTGGTCGGCAGCCACAACCGGGCCAGCGATGTGCTGGCCAAGCTCTATGCCAAGCCCTGGCGCATCTTGCACATCTCGGCGCACGGCGTGTTTGACTTGCCGCATGTCGATGGGCGGCGCCGCAGCGGCGTGCTCTTGTCCGATGGTTTGCTGATCACCGCGGCCGAGATCATGGCCATGGAGACGGTGCCGGAGTTGGTGTTCTTGAACTGCTGCCACCTGGGCCAGGTCGACAGCGGCGCGCAAGGCCCTGGCAGCAACAAGCTCGCCGCCAGCGTGGCGCGCGAGCTGATTGCCATTGGCGTGCGCTGTGTGGTGGTGGCGGGTTGGGCAGTCAATGACGAGTCGGCCCGGCTGTTCGGCGAGGTGTTTTATGCGCAGCTCTTGCTGCAACGTCAGTCCTTTGGCGATGCCGTGTTCAGCGCCCGCAAAGCGGTGTGGACCAGCCATCCCGAGGACATCACCTGGGGCGCCTTCCAGGCCTATGGCGACCCGGTCTGGTTGGCCGAGCCCGCCGCCGAGCGTGGCGCCGGGGGCGGGGGCGCCAGCCGTTATGTGTCGCCAGACGAGATGCTGGATGAGTTGGCGCGGCTGCGCTCCGACCTGGCGCGGCGCGGTGACGATCTGGGCTCTCGGGCCCTGCAAGCGCAAGTCGACCGGGTGGCCGATGGCCTGGCGCGGCGCTGCCCGCCGGGCTGGCAGCAAAACCCGCAGCTGCAATATGCACTCGGCAAAACCTGGTTCGATCTGGGCCAGTGGGAGCGTGCGCGGGCGGCCTTTTTGAGCGCGGCGCAAGCGGTGGATCGCATCGGAGGCGTGCCCATCGCGGATCTGGAAAAGCTGGTCGATGTGGAGTCTCGTTTGGGCGAGGCGCGCGCGGTCAAAGCCTTGGGCCAAGCCTTGGCGGGCGAGCCGCTGGCCCAGCAGCAATGGCGGGCTGGCGAGGCCATGATCGATTTGGCCCTGCGTCGCCTGGATGGGCTGGATGCCCTGGTGGTGAATGGCGACAGTGAACTTGAGGGTGAAGCCCTGGCGCCGCAGGCCTCCATGCACAGCGAACGCACCGCCTTGCGTGGCGCCGCTTGGCAACGCAAGGCCAATTTGCAGGCGCGGCGTTTGTTGAGTGGGCAACTGCCGCCGGCCGATCAGGATGCCGCCACGCAGGCGATGTTGCATGGCTTGCAAATGAGTATTGAGGCCTACCGGGCCGGCGAAAGTCAGCCCGGCGCCGAGCAGTTCAGCCCCTGTCACGCGCTGTACCGCCTGGCCCTGGATGCCCTGACCGATTGGCCCAGCCCGGCCGCCAAGGACGCCGCCATCGAGCTGGCCCAGCAATGCCGGCGTGCGGCGGCGCAGAGCTTTGCCATCCAGCCCAGCCCCTGGGACTTGCTGATCCAGCCCGAGGCCTTGTTGGTCGAGCGCTTGATTGATGGCCAACTGGGGCGCGCTGACGAGGAAGGGCGGCGCTGCTTCGAGGATCTTTCCTCCAGCTATGCCGAGTCGCTGAGCTACGTGACGGTGCGGCCTTTGCAACTGCAGGCCATGGTGGACCGGCTGGAGCGCCTGTCTCGCTTCGTCGATGCCTTGGCTCTGGCGCAGCATGAAGACGAAGCGCTGAGTCGTACCGCCGACCGTCTCATTGCCTTGGCGCAAGGCCTTCTGCCCGGCCATGTGGCGCGCAGCGATAGACCGCGCTAAAAGGGTGGCAGCCCCGGGGGCAAAGCCGCTCGGGCCAAGAAAGGGCACAAGACCTGATGGGCTAAGAGCGCTCCCTGAAGCTCGCTACACTTTGCCGCACAAAGGAATGGTGTCGCAGCGGCTTTGAGTGACGCGACCTAACGCAGCTCACAGCGCCCGCCTGTGGTGAGCCGCTTCGGGGTTTGGATGAACAGCGCCTATCTGCTCGATTGGGCCGGCCTTTTATTGCGCTGGCTGCATGTGATTGTTGGCATTGCCTGGATCGGTGCCTCTTTCTACTTTGTCTGGTTGGACAACCATTTACGCAAGCCGACGGCCGATGACTTGCGCGCCAAAGGCGTGGACGGCGAGCTCTGGGCCGTGCATGGCGGGGGCTTTTACAACCCGCAGAAGTACATGGTGGCACCGCCCAATCTGCCGGCGCACTTGCACTGGTTCTACTGGGAAAGCTACTGGACCTGGATCAGCGGCTTTGCGCTCTTCGTCACGCTGTATCTGTTCAATGCCGACAGCTATTTGATCGACCGGCGCGTGCTGGACTGGAGCGCGCCGGCGGCCATCAGCGCGGCCTTGGGATTTTTGGCGGCGGGCTGGCTGGTGTACGACCAAATCTGCCGCCGCTTGGGCCATACCGCCGATGGCAGCATCGGCCACGATGGCCGCGTGTTGGGCCTGATCGGTATCTTCATCGCAGCCGCCACCTGGCTGGCCTGCCAGCTCTTCGCGGGCCGCGCCGCCTTTTTGCTGGTCGGCGCCATGATGGCCACGATGATGAGCGCCAATGTGCTGTTCTGGATCATTCCGGGCCAGAAACAGGTGATTGCCGATATGCGCGCCGGCCGGCCGGTGAACCCGGTCTTTGGCCAGCGCGGCAAGCAGCGCAGCGTGCACAACACCTACTTCACGCTGCCGGTGCTGGTGGCCATGCTCAGCAACCACTACGGCATGCTTTACAGCCACGCGCAGAACTGGTTGGTACTGATCGTGCTGATGGCGGTGGGCGTGCTGGTGCGCAGCTATTTCGTGAAGCGCCACAAAGGGGCGAATGCCTGGGGCTTGCTCGTGGCGGCGCTCTTGCTGCTGGCGGGCTTGATGGTGGGTCTGGCGCCCCAGAAGGATTCCACCCGTCCTGGACAGCCCAAGCCAGCGGCCGCCAGCATAGGCGAGGTGCAAGCGGTCATGGCGCAGCGCTGCGTCGTCTGCCATAACGCTGAGCTGGCGCAGAAGGGGGTGCAATTGCACAGCGCCGAATTGATTGAGAAGCATGCCCAGGCGCTCCATCAGCAGGCGGTGTTGCAAAAGACCATGCCCTTGAACAATGCCACCGGCATGACCGAGTCTGAGCGGGCGCTGATCGACCGGTGGTTCAAGGCTCGACCCTGAGCCGAAAGATAGGGAGAAGTCCTTGCTCGAGTTGCCCATGCCGCCACGCGACCTGCTGTGTCATCTGTTTGATGTGGCGGTTCGGCGCGCCTTGCCCGCTGCGGTGCTGGCCGCGCATCTGCCCGCACCGCCCCGTCGAGGGCGCACGCTGGTCTTGGGCGCAGGCAAGGCCGGCGGTGCCATGGCGCAGGCGCTGGAGGCCGCTTGGCCCCGAGACATGCCGCTCAGCGGGCTGGTGCTCACGCCCTACGGGCATTGCCCGCCCGACTACAGGCCGCAGCGCATTGAGTTGATGTACGCCGCTCATCCGGTGCCCGATGCCGCGGGACTGGCCGGAGCGGCGCGCCTGATGCAAATGACCCAAGGACTGAGCCCCGAGGATCTGGTCATCTGCCTGATCTCTGGCGGCGGATCGGCGCTGATGTGCTTGCCGGCGCCGGGCTTGAGCCTCGCCGACAAGCAGGCTGTCAACCGCGCCTTGCTGCGCAGTGGCGCTTCCATCGATGAAATGAACTGCGTGCGCAAGCATCTCTCCGCCATCAAAGGAGGCCGTTTGGCGGCAGCTTGTTCGCCGGCGCAAGTCCTGACCCTCTTGATCAGCGATGTGCCGGGCGATGACCCGGCCCTCATCGCTTCAGGCCCAACCATGGCTGACCCCAGCCGCTGCGCCGATGCCTTGGCCATCTGCCAGCGCTACGCCATTGCCTTGCCCGACGCGGCGCGAGCGGGCTTGGAATCCGGTGCGTTTGAAACGCCCAAGCCTGAGGATCCGGTGTTTGCCGGCCATCAGTGGCGCATGCTGGCAACTCCGCGGCAGAGCCTGCAAGCAGCAGCCGAGGCAGCGCGTGGTCTGGGGCTGAACGCCTATGTGCTGAGCGATTCAATCGAGGGCGAATCCCGCGAGATTGGCGCCATGCATGCGGCCCTGGCGCGGTCGGTGGCCCGGCACGGCGAGCCTTTCGCCAAGCCCTGTGTTTTGCTCTCAGGAGGCGAAACCACCGTGACGGTGCGGTCGGGCCCGCATCCCTTGGGGCAGGGTGGGCGTGCCACCGAGTTCTTGCTCGGCTGCGCGCTGGCTTTAGACGGAGAGCCCGGTGTCTATGCCCTGGCTGCCGACACCGACGGTATTGACGGTGTTGGCAATAACGCCGGCGCTGTGCTGACCCCGAGCAGCCTGGCACGCGCGCGGGCGCTGGGCCTGAAGGCGCGCTCCGAGCTTGAGGCGCACAACGCCCGCGGCTTTTTTGAGCCCTTGGGGGACTTGGTGTCGCCCGGCCCGACCTTCACCAATGTGAACGATTTCAGGGCGCTGCTGATTCTCTGAGCTTGGCCGTGTATCGCTGCTGCCGGCTTGCAGCGTACTTGTTGAAAAGGCGAAGCTCGATTGTGCGGCGAAGTCCTGCTTTGACATGGCGCAAAGACAAGAACGTCGCCATATCGGAAAGTGCGGGCCATGCTTTGGCTTGCTGGTCGCGGCGACGCTTGCTGCGGCTCAGCCTCTTGATGAATGGACCACCTCCATCGTGGACACCCCCACAGCCTCCTTGCTTGCGCGCAGTTCCACCCGATCCCCGGCCTGGGATCCCAGGTGGGATGCGCTGTTTGGTCTGCCCCGACTGAGTGAGGCGGAGCGTCAAGCCTTGGCTTTGCTGCTGCGCAGCCGGGCGGTGGCGGTGGGTGAATCGGTGTTCCGGCGCGGCCAAGCCTCCCTGCAACTGGTTGCAGTGCTTGAAGGGGCCGTCGGGCTGGGGGTGGCCACGCAAGGCCAGGCCTTTCATCTGGAACGCAATATCCATGGCCCGGCTTGGCTCGATATCAGCAGCGCGTGGGCTGGCGGTATGTTTGTTCAAGATGCACAGGCTTTGCAGACCGCGACGGTACTTGAGTTACCCCTCGATGGCTTGCGTCAATTGCTGGGGCGCTGCCCGGATTTGTGCGAACGGATGATGTGTGCCTTGGCACATGCGGTGCAAAGCCTGACCGGAACCACCCACGACTTGATGGCCAAAGACGCGCAAAAACGCTTGGCCACCTGGTTGCTCTCACGCCGCTCGGAAGCCAGCGGCGGGGATGTGGCCTTGAAAGAGCGTAAGCGCGAATTGGCCGCTCAGCTGGCGATCACGCCGGAGACCTTGTCCCGCTTGCTGCGCAGCCTGATGAGCGCCGGCCTGATCGAGGTCAAGGGCTACTCCATCAAGTTGCTCAATCTGGGCGCGCTGCAGTCCCTGGCCCACGACTGAGATCCGGGCGCGCACCGGCGCTGTGCCCACGTCCCTCCTGCGTTGGAAATTCACCGCTTTCCGGGTCTTTCTTGCTGGCCTCCTAGGGCTTTCGCCCCTTAGACTGTGACCGAGGGGAGGTGCTTTCTCCCCTTCAACCCTCGTTCACCGTCCGAGCCAGAGGAGACACTCCGTGAGCCTTGCTGCAGAAAAATTCTTCCAGAAAAACCACGCACTGCCCACCATGCCCGAGGTGGCCAGCCGCCTGATGCGCAGTTTCGATGACGACAACATCAGCCTGGGCGCGATTGCCGACCTGATCGGCAAGGACGCCAGCCTCTCCGCCAAGGTGCTGCGGCTCGCCAACTCGGCCCGCTACAGCCCCTCGCACCAAATCTCCAGCCTCAGCGACGCCGCGGCAGCCTTGGGCATGGAAACCCTGCGCAACCTCTCGCTAGCGGCTTGCCTGTCTGGGGCCTTCCCGGTCGTCAAAGGACTGGACCGCACGCTGTTCTGGCGCCACAGCGTCAGCACCGCCGCCTATGCCCGCATCCTCAGCAAAATGCTGCACCTGGATGCCGACACTGCGTATCTTTCTGGCCTGATGCTGCGCACCGGCCAGATCATGATGGCCATGAGCGAGCCCGACCTGGTGGCCGACGTGGAAGCCCATGCCGCCGAGCCTGGCAGCCGATTCTCGCTTGAAGAACATCGCTTTGGCTGCACCCATGCCGATGTGACGGCCTCGCTGGCCTCGCAATGGCATTTCCCTGCAACCATGGTGGAGGCTTTCAAGGATGCCAACACGCCGATGGAGATCCGCCCCTTCTCGCTGATGGCGGCGGTGCTGCACCTGGCCGAAGTGCTGGCCGATGCGGCCGAACACCATGACAACCCCAGCCAGGCCCTGCAAGTGGCGGTGCCCGAGTTGGTCGAGCACCTGCATCTGGACTTGGACTTCCTGGCCGCCAAGATCGAAGCCGCTGGCGATGTGGCCAGCGATGTGGAGCAGTTGCTGCACTGAGACCGAACCGGCCGAGCTGAGGCTTGCTCAAGGCCCCACATAGCGGGCCCGCACCCAGAGCCTCTGGCCACTGCGTTTTTGCTCCAGGATATGGGCGAGCACGCCGACGCCGCGGCCGGCCATTTGCAAGCTGAGTGCGGCGTCGGCGGGGGCGCCGAGCGCGCGGCGCAGCGCCACCAGTCCAAAGTCCACCGAGGGCTTCCAGCCGGTCAGGCGGGCCACGGCCGGCGCCAGGGTTTGCGGCAAAGACTGCGCATCACTTGGCGCGAGGCGAGCGCATTCTTCCAGCAATCGGCGGGCGCGCGGATCACCGCCCGGGTAGGACAGATGATTGAAACCCGGCAAGCCTTCGCCGCGGTCCAGCCGCCGCATCAGCGCGGCCTCCATATCCGGTGCGGCCGCAATCTCATCCCAAAGCGCCTCCACCTGCGCGCAAGCGCCACCGTTGAAGGTGGCCGTTAGATTGCACATGGAGGCCAGCATGGCGGCGCCCAGACTGGCCTCCACCGAGGCCAAGCAGCGGGCGGTGAAGCTGACCATATTCATCTCATGATCGGCCACCAGCACCAAGGCCCGGCGCAAGGTTTCGTCTGTAGAAGCTGGCAGCCGCCAGGCGCGGCGGAACTGCGTGTGAAGCGCTTCATGGCTGGGCGGACGGTTCAAGAAACTGGCGACCAAGGCGCGCAGATGAGCCGCGCAGGCCAGTGCCAAGGCCTCGCCATCGGGCAGCCAGGCCGGCCCATGCAGATCGCTTAAGGCCGTGGCGAACAAGGCCAAAGGGCGGCTGTTGGGGCCTAGCGGCAGTTGCTCACGCAGCATTTGCCAGCTTGCGCCCAAGGTCGGCGCAGGGCTGGCAAATGGGTCGATTTCAGGGTCGAACTGCCAGAGATGCCGGGCCACATCTTCGGCGCTGCAATGGGCGTCCACCATGGACAGGGCCGGGCGGCCGCGATAGATCGGTTCGCCCTCGCGCACGCAGGACAAGGCGGTGTCCATCACCGGCAGGCCCTCGCTGAGCGCAGCCCGCGCCTGCTGCTCGCGTTGCCGGCCACCTTCCTTGCGCCGCTGCAGCAACTCAACCTCGAAGCTGGAGTAGCGCCGCACCCGCGGATCGCTGGGATCGCTGGACGCGCTCAACAGGCCGCGGCTCACATAGGCATAAAGCGTGGCTTTGCTGATGCCCAGGCGCGCTGCCGCCTCGCTGGAGTCCAGCAGGGTGTAGGTGCCGGTGATGGGCAGGTTCAGGGCGAGCTTGGGCGCTGCCGGCCTGGCCTTGGTTTGGCGGCCTCTGCTGGGCTGTTGTGAATTCATATATTGATGAACTTGATCAAGATTGATGAATTGACCGCCGGCCAGTCTAATCGCGGGCTTCTTGAGGGACAGGTGTTTTTTGTGGGACGAGATGACGTGGTGATTGGCGCAGTTGCAGGCTCGAAG
>NZ_JBMLSK010000386.1:41470-43360 GCF_049240545.1 Roseateles sp.
GGTGTTTTTTGTGGGACGAGATGACGTGGTGATTGGCGCAGTTGCAGGCTCGAAGGCGAGCCAAAGGTTTGAGAGGGCTTCGTCGCTGCAAGTGGGTATGGCGGCGTTCGGCTTCGCGGTTTTGCTGATGCCGACAAAGGCGGTGGCGCAGACGCAGGCTGCCGAACCCCCGGCCAAGCTGCAGCGCGTAGAGGTGCAAGCGGATGGCGCCGCCCAGGCGCTGAATGCTCGGCGCGCCTCGGTGGGCGCTTTGCAGGTGCTCAGCCGCGAAGAGTTGCTGCGTCAGGGCGATACCCGCTTGAGCGATGCCTTGCGGCGCGTGCCGGGCATCAGCGTCATCGAGCAGGGGCCGCGGGGTGCGGAGATTCGCATGTCGGGCTTGGGCGCGGGCTATACGCAAATCTTGCTGAACGGCGAGCCGGTACCGCCGGGCTTTTCGCTGGAGAGCATCTCGCCTGAATTGATCGAGCGCATCGAGGTCTCGCGCAGTGCCAGCGTGGAGCAAAGCAGCCAGGCGATTGCGGGCAGCATCAATATCGTCACCCGGCGCATCAGCAAAGCGAGTGCTGGACAAGCGCAGCGCGATCTGAAACTGGGGCTGAGTTCGCAATTGCAGCGGCCCAGCGCGACGCTGGACTTGAATCTGGGCGATCGGGACGGTGCTTTGTCTTGGGGCTTAGGCCTGGGCCTGGCCCATGAACAGCAGCGCTGGCCGATGAAGCTGGATCAGCAGGCATTGGATGCTCAGGGTCAGGTGCAGCAAGCCTTTCGCACCGACAAGCGGGAATATGACCGCACCCAGCGCATCACCTTGACTCCACGCGCGACTTGGGTGCTTTCGCCGCAGCAGACGATCAGCACCGACCATATGCTGCGCGTGGCGCGCTCCAAGGGTGGGGCGGTGGATGATCGCCAGAGCCTGGTGGGTGCTGCGCCCGAGCAGGCCCACAACGACCTGGGCATCAACATCCGCGGCCTGCAATTGCGCAGCCGTTTGAACTGGACCCTCAATGAGGCCGACGGAGCTAAGTCGGAACTCAAGCTCGGCTACACCCGCTTGCAGCGCGATTCAGAGGCGCAATTCGAGGGTTATGACTTCAGCGGCCGTTGGATTCGCGATGCGCATGTGGACTCGCTGGCCATCGATCAGGGCTGGAGCCTGTCCGGCCGGCATCGCCGTGCCCTGGGCGAAGCGCATAGCTTGAGTACCGGTTTTGACCTGGAAGAAAACCGCCGAAGCGAAGACCGTCTGCAGCGCGAACAGCCCCTGCCGGGCGGCCTGCCGGTGGAGAACCTCGACGAGGTTTATGACGCGCGGATTCGCCGCCTGGCCTTCTTTGTGCAAGACGAGATTGACCTCAGCCAAGCCTGGCAAACCACGCTGGGCCTGCGCTGGGAGGGCTTGCACACGGTCAGCTCAGGCAATGTGTTTGACAGCGTGGCCAAGCGCTCGGCTGTGTTCAGTCCGGTGATGCAAGTGCTTTGGCGATTGCCTGACAGCAAGGATCAGCTGCGCCTAGGGCTGGCGCGCAGCTACAAAGCGCCCACCCCCCGTGAGCTGACGCCGCGCCGCTTTGTCGCCAACAACAACAGCCCGACCACGCCCGACCTGCAAGGCAACCCGGACTTGCTGCCCGAGCTGGCCTGGGGCTTGGATGCCAGCTGGACGCATCCGCTGAGCAAGTCCAGCTTGCTCAGCGCCAGCGCCTATCTGAAGCGCATTGAGCAGGTCATCGTCAGCGAGCTGATTTTTCAAAACAAGCATTGGGTGGAGCGCCGCAGCAATCAGGGCACAGCCTGGGTGGAGGGCCTGGAGCTGGAGGCGCGCTTGAGCCTGCCGGAGCTGCTCAAGCCCGGTGCGCCGGCCGTGGAGCTGCGTGGCAACTGGGC
>NZ_JBMLSK010000387.1:0-60253 GCF_049240545.1 Roseateles sp.
CCTGCCGGTGGTGCGCGACCTGATCGTCGACATGACGCAGTTCTTCAAGCAGTACAACTCGATCAAGCCATTCCTGATCAACGACCAGCCGCTGCCTGACAAGGAGCGCCTGCAGTTCCCTGAAGAGCGCGATGAGCTGAACGGCCTGTACGAGTGCATCTTGTGCGCCAGCTGCTCGACCAGCTGCCCCAGCTTCTGGTGGAACCCCGACAAGTTCGTGGGCCCCGCTGGTCTGCTGCAAGCCTATCGTTTCATTGCTGACAGCCGCGACCAAGCCACAGCCGAGCGTCTGGACAACTTGGAAGATCCCTACCGCTTGTTCCGCTGCCACACCATCATGAACTGCGTCGACGTTTGCCCCAAGGGCCTGAACCCGACCAAGGCGATTGGCAAGATCAAGGAAATGATGGTGCGTCGCGCCGTCTAAGCTCAGAGTCTCGTGATGACTGCATTTGCTGTTGAAAACAATGCGCTGATTGATGAGCGGGCGCTCTCCAAGCTGCGTTGGCGCTGCCGCCGCGGTTTGTTGGAGAACGATCTCTTCATCGAGCGTTTTTTCGACCGCTACGCCAGCAGTTTGACCGAGGCGCAAGCTGAAGGGCTCAGGCTGCTGATGGATCTGTCCGATAACGATTTGTTGGATCTCTTCCTGCGCCGCAAAGAGCCCGAGGGCGAACTGATGCGCCCCGATGTCTCCGAGGTTCTGAGTTTGCTCAGGGTGCCCGCCTAAGCGCGATCGCGAGACATCGCGTCAAAGTTTTTACGTTGTTGAATATCCCAGAAGTCAAAAGGACAAGCCCATGACACCGTCAGACGTCAAAGCCACCCTGTCGTTTTCCGACGGCAGCCCCAATATGGATCTGCCGATCTACAAAGGCTCGGTCGGGCCCGATGTGATCGACATCCGCAAGCTGTACGCGCAGACGGGCAAGTTCACCTACGACCCGGGCTTCTTGTCGACGGCTTCGTGCAACTCCACCATCACTTATATCGATGGCGACAAGGGCGAGCTGCTGTATCGCGGCTACCCGATCGAGCAGCTGGCCACCAACTGTGACTTCCTGGAAACCTGCCACCTGCTGCTGTACGGGGAACTGCCGGACCAAGCCAAGAAGGACGATTTCGTCAATTGCGTGACCCATCACACGATGGTCAACGAGCAGATGCAGTTCTTCCTGCGTGGCTTCCGTCGCGACGCGCACCCGATGGCGGTGATGACTGGCCTCGTGGGCGCCATGTCGGCCTTCTATCACGACAGCACCGACATCAATAACCCCCAGCACCGCGAAATCGCCGCGATCCGTTTGATCGCCAAGATGCCGACGCTGGTGGCCATGGCCTATAAGTACTCGATCGGCCAGCCTTTCATTTACCCGCGTAACGATCTGGGCTACACCGCCAACTTCATGCACATGATGTTTGCGACACCTTGCGAGAAGTACGAGCCAAATGAAGTGCTGGTGCGCGCCATGGACCGCATCTTCATCTTGCACGCCGACCACGAGCAGAACGCTTCGACCTCGACCGTGCGTCTGTGCGGATCTTCCGGTACCAATCCCTTCGCGGCCATCGCCGCAGGTGTGGCCTGCCTGTGGGGTCCTGCTCACGGCGGCGCCAACGAAGCTGCGCTGAACATGCTGGAAGACATTCAGCGCAACGGCGGCGTCGAGAAGATCGGCGAGTTCATCAAGCAGGTCAAGGACAAGAACTCCAACGTCAAGCTGATGGGCTTCGGTCACCGGGTCTACAAAAACTACGACCCGCGCGCCAAGCTGATGCGCGAAACCTGCCATGAAGTGCTGAATGCCCTGGGTCTGCATGACGACCCGATGTTCAAGCTGGCCATGGCCCTGGAAAAGATTGCCCTGGAAGACGACTACTTCGTGTCGCGCAAGCTGTATCCGAACGTCGACTTCTACTCCGGCATCGTGCAGCGCGCTATCGGCATCCCGGTCAGCCTGTTCACAGCGATCTTTGCCTTGGCTCGTACCGTGGGTTGGATCGCTCAGCTGAACGAAATGATCGGCGACCCCGAGTACAAGATCGGCCGTCCGCGTCAGCTCTTCGTGGGCGCCACCGCTCGCGATGTGAAGCCGATCGGCCAGCGTTGATCTGAACCGGCTGATCTGCTTGGCCCAGTGCTGAGCAGTGAAGCCATTCAAGAAAGCCCTCGCAGCCTTGCGCTGACGAGGGTTTTTTTATGGCCGAGCCATGCGTGAATGCGGAAGCAGGTGTGCGGGCTGGGGGTGAGCCAGGGACCAGCGCAGGTGAATGCTGGCTTTGTGACCGACTTGTCACAAGTCAAGGGTCTGTATCGGCTATGCTTCGCACAATGGCAAACGTTTGCCACCACTGTTTCATGGCTTATTCACGAATCCATTTATTGTGAGCACCATCAAAGACGTTGCCGCCTTGGCCGGGGTGTCCTTCACCACTGTTTCCCATGTCCTGAACGACACCCGGCCGGTCAGTGCCGAGGCGCGTCAGCGCGTGCTGGCTGCGGTGGATGAGATCGGTTACTTGCCCAGCGCGGTGGCACGCTCGCTGCGCAAGAGCGAAACCAAGATCGTTGGCGTCTTGGTGCCCAATGTGCAAAACCCGTTCTTTGCTGAATTGGTCTGCGGTGTGGAGGCCTATTGCCGATCATCGGGCTACTCTGTTTTCCTGTGCAACTCAGACAACGACCCAAAGCGCCAGCAGCAATACATGCGCACCCTCTTGGAGAAGCGGGTCGACGGGCTTTTGCTCTCATCCGCAGGTGATGACGAGGCCTTGGCGCATATCTTCAAGATGGCGAGCGTGCCCTCGGTGACGGTGGACCGACTGGTGCCCGGTGCGCGCGCAGACCGGGTCTCGGTTAACAACCAGCGAGGCGCTTGCAATGCGGTTCGGCACTTGATTGAGCTGGGGCATCGCCGCATCGCCTGCATCAGCGGCCCTTCAGAGTTTGAAGTCGCGCGCGAACGTTGCGAAGGCTGGCGCCAGGCCCTGCGTGAAGCGGGCATCGTGCCGGACGAGAGCTTGGTGATCGAAAGCGATTTCAGCAGCCCGGGCGGCTATGAGTCCGCGCGGCAGATGTTGCGCAGCCAGGGGCAGGGTGATGGGGCAGGGCCGGCGGTCACCGGTATCTTTGCCAGCAACGACATGATGGCCATCGGTGCGCTGCGTGCCGCCGCCGAGCTGGGTTTCAAGGTGCCGCAGCAAGTCTCCATCGTCGGCTTTGATGATATTGAGCTGAGCCGTTATGTGTTTCCGGCTCTCACCACGGTGGGATGTGGCGTGCGTCAGTTGGGCACAGAGGCCGGGCGGGTCTTGATCGATCGCATCGAGCACCCTGGCGGTGAGCTGAAAGAGGTTTTGCTAACGCCTCATTTGGTGGTGCGCGAAAGCACGGCGGCGCCGCCTGCACTCCTGGGTAAGTAAAAAGAGAAAAACAATTGAGCGAAAAGACGATAGCAATGACAGCGAGTGATTTGAACCGAAGTCAATTTTCGGCAGGGGCGGCGGCACGGGTAGTGGTGATTGGCAGCATCAATATGGACATGGTGGCCCACGCCCATCGTTTGCCGGGTGCTGGTGAAACCTTGGCGGGTGATGACTTTGTCATGGCACCGGGTGGCAAGGGCGCGAATCAGGCGGTCGCTGCGGCTCGGTTGGGCGCGAACGTGGATTTCATCGCTCGGATTGGCACGCGTCAGTACGGGGCTGAGTTGTTGGCCAGCTTGCAGGCAGAGGGCATTGCTTGCGCCGGTGTGCAGACCGACGCGACGGCCTTGCCGGGTATTGCCGTCATCATGGTGGGCCGCGAAGGCGGCGGTGAAAACGCGATTGTTTATGTACCGGGCAGCAATGCGCAGCTGAGCGCGGCCGATGTGTCGGGCAGCGCGGCGGCCTTGCAAAACGCTGCCGTGGTGGTGGCGCAGACTGAAGTGCCGCTGGCCGCGATCCAACAGGGTTTTGAGCTTGCCCGCGCCGGTGGCGCTGTGACGGTGTTGAATGCCGCGCCGGCCTTGCCTTTGAGCGATGGCTTGCTGGCCCTGGTCGACTGGTTGGTGGTCAATGAAACCGAAGCTTTGCAGCTCTCCGGCTTGCAAGACACAAGCGTGGAGGGGCTTCGTGCCGCGGCCCAAGTGCTGCAGTTGCGCGGGGTCAAGCAGGTCTTGGTGACCCTGGGCGCCGAAGGTGTCTTGCTTTGCAGCGCCGGTCAGGCCGCTCAACAACTGCCAGCTTTTGTCGTCGATGCGGTAGACACGGTCGGCGCTGGCGACACCTTTGTAGGCGGTTTGGTGACCGGGCTCGCAGAAGGCCGTTCGGCTGCAAATGCCGTGAGACTGGGTCAAGCGGCGGCTTCGATCGCGGTGGCGCGCTGTGGTGTGCAGTCGGCCATGCCTTTGCGGGCCGAGTTGCCGCAAGAGTTTGCGGCTCAAGTTGCCTCGGCCTGATGCCGGTTTGGGGCTAGGGAAGCAAGCGCAAGAAACGGATTGAACAGCATGAACGACAAGAAAGCCGCCAAGAGATTCGCTCACCCCATGCCGGTGATTTTTGATACCGACCCGGGCATTGACGATGCCATGGCCCTGTACCTTCTGGCCCGACACCCGGCCTTGGATTTGCGCGCCATCACCACCGTGTTTGGCAATGGCTCCATCGCGGTGACCAATCGGAACGCCCGCATCTTGGCGGCCCTGTACCAGCAGGCAGTCCCAGTCGCCGCTGGAGCGGCGGGGCCCTTGCACGACAACGCATTGCGCGAGTTCTCCAGCCATGTGCACGGCGATGACGGCTTGGGCGGCGTGGCCGACCTGGCCGAACGCACAGCCTTGGCCTTGAGTCCCAATGCGCAGATTCCTCCTTTGGATGCGCGTCCGGCCCATCAATTGATTTGCGATCTGGTCAACGCCGAGCCGGGCGCGATCACCCTGATTGCCGTCGGCCCCTTGACCAATCTGGCCTTGGCCCTGCGCCACGACCCCAGCATTGCGAGCAAGGTCCATCAGGTCATCGTGATGGGCGGAGCCTTCGGTACGGCAGGCCGCTGCGGCAACGTCACGCCGGTGGCGGAGGCCAATGTCATCAATGACCCGGAAGCCGCCGATTTGGTTTTCACCGCTGATTGGCCCGTGGTGATTGTGGGGCTCGACGTCACCCAGGAGGTGGTGATGGAAGAGTCTTATCTGGCCAGCATGCAGGGGCGCGGCGGCGCGGTGGGCGACTTCCTGTGGCAGGCGACCCGCCATTACCAAGACTTCTACTTCGGCTGCGACGGCATCAAGGGCATCTACGCTCACGACGCCAGCGCGATTGCCTATGCCATTGAGCCCGAAGCCTTCACTTTGCGGTCTGGGCCAGTGCGTGTGGCCATGGAGGGCATCGCTCGGGGCCAGACCATTCAAGACTTCCGCAAACCCAGCGGTGCGCAAACGCCCTGGAGTGGCTGCCCCTCGCAACAGGTCTGCATCGGTGTTCAGGCCGAGCGAGTCTTGGCCTTGTTCGATCAGGCCTTCGATCCTGCCTTCGACCTCAACACCGATCGTCCCGCAGGCCAAGGCGCCTGAGGCTACAGTTGGCGCCACGCGCTGACTTCATGGAGACCCCAAACATGTCCAACACAAAAATCTTGAAGGCCCGCTGGTTGCTCAGCATGGCGCCTGGCAGCCAAGTGCTGAATGACCATGCCCTGGTGATCACGGGTGAGCGCATCGCCGCCATCCTGCCCTGGGCCGATGCTGATGCGCAGTATCCCGATGCCGAACGTGTCGAACTGGGCCAGCATGTGCTGATCCCCGGCTTGATCAATGGCCACACCCACTCCGCCATGTCTTTGCTGCGCGGCGTGGCCGACGATGTGCCCTTGATGGACTGGTTGCAAAACCACATCTGGCCCTTGGAGAAGAAGTGGGTCAGCGAGGACTGGACCTATCAAGGCTCCTTGCTGTCGGCCTGCGAGGCCTTGCGCGGCGGCGTGACCTATCTGAACGATATGTACTTCTTCCCGACGGCGATGGCCCGCGCGGCCATCGATTCGGGCATCCGTGCCGGCGTGTCGATCAATGTGATCGACTTCCCCACCGGCTACGCAGCCAATGCGGCCGAGTACATCGCCAATGGCCTGGCGGCCTATGAGCAGTTCAAGGGCCAGGCCTCGCTGGACTGGACCTCGGCCCCGCACGCGCCTTACACCGTCTCCGACGAGACCTTTGTGCAGTTGCGCGAGTTGGCCGAAAGATACGATATGCAGATGCACTGCCATATCCATGAGACCCAGGACGAAGTGGACGGCAGCCTGAAGCAATACGGCGTACGTCCGCTGGAGCGCCTCAACAAGCTGGGCCTTTTGAACGAACGCATGATGGCCGTGCACATGGTGCATCTGACCGATGACGAAATCGCCATGCTGGGTCGTCAGGGCGTGCATCTGGTGCACAACCCGAATTCGAACATGAAGCTGGCCTCGGGCGTATGCCCGGTCACGGCTTTGGAAGCGGCCGGCGTCAACACCATCTTGGGCACGGACGGCGCGGCTTCCAACAACCGCCAAGACATGTTCGGCGAGATTCGTGCCGCCGCCTTGCTGGCCAAGGGCTCGACCTGCAACCCAACCACCGTGTCGGCTCGCATCGCGCTGGAGATGGCCACCATCCGCGCTGCCAAGGCCATGGGCCGTGCCGATGATCTGGGTTCGCTGGAAGTGGGCAAGCTGGCCGATGTGGTGGCCGTGTCGCTGGACTCGCTCGAGTGCCGCCCGGTCTACAACCCCGAAGCGCAGCTGGTCTATGTGGCCGGCCGCGAGCATGTGTCGGACGTTTGGGTCGGTGGCCGTCAAGTCATGAAGGGCCGGGTCTTGACCACGCTCGACCAAGCCGCCGTGCTGGACCGCATCGAGCACATCGTCGGCCAGATGAAGGCGGGCATGTAAGCCGCAATAGGAGCAAGACGCGAGACAAGTGAACTTGTTTCGCGCTTTGAGACGGCAGCGTCTCCCAGATCGGTAAAATCCCCGACTTTCTTGGCCGGACCTTGTCGGTCCGTGCCAGCAATTCGCAAATCCAGTGCTGATTCCCTCGGTCTCGAGGGCTTTAGCGCGCCGACGCTCCGGGACTCCATGGCCAAGCTCAAGCAACTGCTTTCTTTCGAAGGTGGCAACGCCCTATCTGCATTCCGTGCTCAGGCCTTGCTGCCGCAACTGCAGGCGGTCAATGAGCGCATCAGTGCCGTCAAGGCACGCCATGTGCATTGGGTCTGGAGCGACGCAGCCCTGGCCGAGGAAGACAAGTCCAAGCTGGCTGCGCTGCTGAACTACGGCGATGCCTACACCGGCGGCGATGAAGGCAGCCTGGTGGTGGTGGCGCCGCGCTTGGGTACCGTGAGTCCCTGGGCTTCCAAGGCGACCGACATCGCCCACAACTGCGGCCTGAACATTCACCGCGTCGAGCGCGTCACTGAATACCGCATCGTCCTGAAGTCCGGCCTGCTTGGCGGCTTGCTCGGTGGCGAAAGGGCCTTGAGTCAAGACGAGTTGCTGGCCTGCGCTGAAGTGCTGCACGACCGCATGACCGAAAGCGTGCTGCTGGCTCGTGAAGAAGCCGCGCATTTGTTCGATGAGCGCGAAGCGCAGCCGCTGGAGCATGTGGATGTGTTGGGCCAAGGCCGCGCCGCGCTGGAGTCCGCCAACAAGACCTTCGGCTTGGCGCTGTCGGTCGATGAAATCGACTATCTGGAAGCGGCCTTCAAGCAACTGGGCCGCAACCCCAGCGATGTCGAACTGATGATGTTTGCGCAGGCCAATTCCGAGCACTGCCGCCACAAGATCTTCAACGCCAAATTCACCGTCGATGGTGAAGAACAGCCGCTGAGCCTGTTCGGCATGATCCGCAACACCGAAAAACTGCACTCGCAGCACACGGTGGTGGCCTATTCGGACAACTCCGCCATCATGGAAGGCCACGCCATCGAGCGCTGGATGCCGGCCGGCGACAGCCGCGCTCCGCAGTACCAGGCGCGCGAAGAAACCGCCCATGTGCTGATGAAGGTGGAAACCCACAACCACCCGACGGCAATCTCGCCTTTCCCTGGCGCCTCCACCGGCGCCGGCGGTGAGATTCGAGACGAAGGTGCCACCGGCCGTGGCGCCAAGCCCAAGGCCGGCCTGACTGGTTTCTCGGTGTCGAACTTGCGCCTGCCAGGCTTGAACGAGCCCTGGGAGCAAAAAGACGTGGGCAAGCCCACCCACATCGCCAGCGCTTTGCAAATCATGATCGAAGGCCCGCTCGGTGGCGCCGCCTTCAACAACGAGTTTGGTCGACCTGCATTGGGTGGCTATTTCCGGGTCTATGAGCAAGAAGTTGACGGTGTGCAGCGCGGCTATCACAAGCCCATCATGATCGCCGGTGGCCTGGGCGCCATCCGCAGCGATCTGACGCACAAGATCGAGTTCCCGGCCGGTTCCCTGTTGATCCAACTCGGCGGCCCCGGCATGCGCATCGGCATGGGCGGCAGCGCTGCCAGCTCGATGGCGGCCGGCACCAATACCGCCGACCTGGACTTCGACTCGGTGCAGCGCGGTAACCCCGAAATCGAGCGGCGTGTGCAAGAGGTCATCAACCATTGCTGGGGCTTGGGTCAGAAGAACCCGATCTTGGCGATCCATGACGTTGGCGCCGGCGGCATCTCGAATGCCTTCCCGGAGCTGGTCAATGACGCCGGCCGCGGCGCGCGTTTTGATTTGCGCAAGGTGCCGCTGGAAGAGTCCGGCCTGGCGCCCAAGGAAATCTGGTGCAACGAGAGCCAGGAACGCTATGTCTTGGCCATCGCGGCGGACAGCCTGGAGCTGTTCCGCAGCATGTGCGAACGTGAGCGCTGCCCCTTCGCCGTGGTCGGTGTGACCACCGAGCATCGCGAATTGGTGCTGGAAGACGGCGAGGGTGGCGAACGAGCCATCGACATGCCGATGGATGTCTTGCTCGGCAAGCCGCCCAAGATGCACCGGGAAGTGAGCCGCGTGCAGCGCAGTGGCGGCACCTTGGCTCTGACCGGAGTGGACCTCGCCACCGTGGCGCTGGATGTGTTGCGCCACCCGACCGTGGCTTCCAAGCGCTTCCTGATCACCATCGGTGACCGTACGGTTGGTGGCCTGAACAGCCGCGACCAGATGGTCGGCCCCTGGCAGGTGCCGGTGGCCGATTGCGCGGTCACCCTGGCCGACTTCAAGGGCTTTGCCGGCGAAGCGATGAGCATGGGCGAGCGCACGCCGCTGGCCGCTGTGGACGGTGCCGCCTCGGGCCGCATGGCCGTGGGCGAAGCCATCACCAATTTGCTGGCCGCGCCGATCGAGCTGCCGCGCGTCAAGCTCAGCGCCAACTGGATGGCCGCTTGCGGCGAGCCGGGTGAAGACGCAGCCTTGTTCGACACCGTCAAGGCCGTCGGTATGGAACTCTGCCCGGAGCTGGGCATCTCGATCCCGGTCGGCAAGGATTCGCTGTCCATGCGCACCCGTTGGACCGATGAGAAGGGCGCCGAACAGCAGGTCACCGCACCGGTATCGCTCATCATCTCGGCCTTTGCGACCGTGGCCGATGTGCGTGCCACCTTGACCCCGCAGTTGAAGACCGATCAAGGCGACACCAGCCTGATTCTGGTGGATCTGGGCAATGGCAAGAGCCGCATGGGTGGCTCCATCTTGGCGCAGGCCCTGAATCAGTTCGGGGGCGCGGTGCCCGATCTGGATGACGCTGATCAGCTGAAGCGCTTGGTTAACGCCGTTAACGCCCTGCGCACTGAAGGCAAGCTGCTGGCCTATCACGACCGCGGCGATGGCGGTTTGTGGGCCGCCGCCTGCGAAATGGCTTTTGCCGGCCATGTGGGCGTCAGCCTGAATGTCGATATGTTGGTGACCGAAGGTGACGGCGTCAGCGACAGCCGCGCCGACACCGGCGACGCCAAGAACTGGGCCGGCCAGGTCAGCGCCCGCCGTGAAGAGCTGACGCTGAAGGCCTTGTTCAACGAGGAACTCGGCGTGCTGTTGCAGGTGCGCAGCAGCGACCGTGATGCGGTGCTGCAGACGCTGCGTGCGCATGGCCTGTCCAAGCTCAGCCATGTGGTGGGCAAGCCCAATACCACTGCGACCGTGGAAGTCTGGCGCGACGCCAAAAAGGTCTTCAGCGCACCGCTGGAAACGCTGCACAAGAGCTGGGACCAGGTCTCGGCACGGATCACCGCCTTGCGCGACAACCCGAGCTGCGCCGAGAGCGAGCATGCCCAAGCAGGTTTGGCCGCCGACCCGGGCCGCCATGTGCATCTGAGCTTCGATCCGAATGAGGACGTGGCCGCGCCTTTCATCAATGTCGGCGCACGCCCCAAGATGGCCATCCTGCGCGAGCAGGGCGTCAACTCGCATGTCGAGATGAGCTATGCCATGGCCAAGGCCGGCTTCGACACCTATGACGTGCACATGAGCGATCTGCAAGCCGGCGCAGTGACGCTGGATCAGTTCAAGGGCTTTGTGGCCTGCGGCGGCTTCAGCTACGGCGACACCTTGGGTGCCGGCGAAGGCTGGGCCCGCTCGGTGATGTTCAACCCGGTGCTGGCCGAGCAGTTCAAGGCCTTCTTTGGCCGCAGCGACAGCTTCGCCCTGGGTGTTTGCAATGGCTGCCAGATGATGGCGGCCTTGTCACCCATCATCCCCGGTGCGCAAGACTGGCCCAAGTTCACCCGCAACAAGAGCGAGCAGTTCGAGGCTCGCTTGGCCATGGTGGAAGTCTTGGACAGCCCCAGCCTGTTCTTTAAGGGCATGGAAGGCTCGCGCATGCCCATCGCCGTGGCGCATGGCGAAGGTTTTGCTGACTTCTCGCAGCGCGGTGATGCGGCCAAGGTGGCCCGCGCCATGCGCTATGTCGACAACTTCGGCCAGCCCACTGAGACCTATCCGCTGAATCCGAACGGCAGCCCGGAGGGTCTGACCTCGGTGACCACAGCCGACGGCCGCTTCACCGTGCTGATGCCGCACCCCGAGCGCGTCTTCCGCAATGTGCAGCTGAGCTGGACCTCGGGCGATGTGAGCGAGTTGAGCCCCTGGATGCGCATGTTCCGCAATGCGCGCCGTTGGGTGGCCTGATCCGGCTGCCTTGCGAGCTTGCAAATGAAGCTGTGGGGCAGGGCGGGGCGGGACTTCAATCCAACTTGTCCGCGCCCTTCAGTTGCGGGGCCGTGTAAGGGATGCGGAGGGTGAAACGGCTGCCCATTTTGGGTTCGCTGTGCAACTCGATCTGACCGCCCAAGATGCCGGTCACGATGTTGTAGACGATGTTCAGGCCCAAGCCGGTGCCACCGTGACCCATCTTGGTGGTGAAGAACGGATCGAAAGCGCGGCGTTTGACTTCGCTGCTCATGCCGACCCCGTTGTCCTCCACAACCAGCAGGAACTCGGTCGCCTCGCTGTCCTCTTTCGCTACGGGCAGGGCCTCGGTGCGAATGGACAGCAGCGGAGTGCTGGCGCTTTCGCCGTCGAAAGCATGCAAGACGGCATTCATCACCAAATTGGTCAGTACCTGACCTAAGGGACCAGGGAAGCTGTCCAGATCGCGCGACTGATCAGCCTTGACCTCAAGCGCAATGCCAGCCTTTCGTAACCTTGGCCGCAGCAGACTCAGCACATCGTCCACCACCGACAGCAGGCCGAACTGTCGTCTTTGTGCGGTGGTTTGGTCCACCGACACCTGCTTGAAATGGGCCACCAACTCGTTCGCGGTGGACATGCTGCGCAGCAAGATGCTGCAGGCGATGTCGGCATCGTTGAGGTAGGCGTCCAGAACCGAGCGGCGCATTTGCCCGCCCTCGAAGTTGCGCCGCGTTTGCTGTGTCAAGTCATGCAAGGTCGAGGCCGTGGTCAGACAGTTGCCCAGCGGTGTGTTCAATTCATGCGCAATACCCGCTACCAGAGAACCCAAGGCGGCCATTTTTTCGGCGCGCAGCAGTTCCATCTGCGCTTGCTTGAGCGTCTCCAAGGTTCGGCTCAATTCAGCGGTGCGCTGTTCTACCCGGCTTTCCAGGCCCGCATTCAAGGTCACCAATTCGCGTTCAGCACGGCGCTGCGCGGTGATGTCGCGCGCGATGCCGAGGTAGCCGCTGGCATGTCCGTCAGAGTCCTGCAGGCAGCTCACCGTCAAGGACACTTCGAGATGGCTGCCATCTTTGCGTATATAGGTCCAGATGCGGGTTTCGATGCCGTGCTCGCGCGCTTGCAGGACAAAGGCCTCAAAACCTTCAACCCTACGACCATGGCTTTCGCTCAGCTCGGCCGCGCGGGCCTCGATCTCGCCTTGCAGATGAATCAGAGCCGGTGTGTGGCCTAGCATTTCGGCTTCGGCATAACCGAGCATCTGCTCGGCGCCACGGTTGAACAAGCCGATCCGTCCCTCCAAATCGGTGGCGATGATGGAGAACTCCAGGGCTGCGTCGAGCACCGCTTGAAGATGGTCATGTGCCAGGGTCAGGTCTTGCTCAGACTGGCGCAAGGCCGCCTCGGCGCGGCGGGCGGCGCTGATGTCACGACCGGTGCCTCGATAGCCTTTGAACTTGCCCTCAGTATCAAACACTGGCGTGCCAGAAATGCTCACATAGCGCAGCTGTCCGGCATCGTCGAGATGTGAGTACTCGAAGTCTCGGAAAGCTTCGTGCCGAGCCAGCACGGCGCGATGGCCGTCCCAATCAATTCCGGCAGACAAGTTTGGCGAGTCCCAGCGAAAGCGGCCCAGCAAGCGTTGCGGGTTATGTTGACCATGTTCATCGGCCAGACGTGAGATGAAACTGAAACGCAGCTGTTCGTCTTGTTCCCACACCCAATCGGCCGAGATTTCTGCCAGGCTGCGGAAACGGGTTTGAGCGGCTTGCAATTCGCTCTGGCTTTGAGCGCGCTGCTGGACTTCATTGGACATGGCCAGGTTTTGCGCCTGCAGCAAGCGCCGTCGGTAGACCAGCAGCGCGGCCAGCATCGCCAGCGCCGTGCTGGCCAGCACGGAGGCTGTGATTTCGGCTGCAAATTTGAGTGAGGAGGGCGATGCGCCGCCGCTTAGCGGCGCAATCGGGGCCGCCGCCAAGGCCCAGACTGCGCCGGGCATTTGTACAAACTGGATCACGCTGCCAGTTTGCTGGGCCAAGCTCGCTTCGCTCCAGACCGGGGCTGCGATGCTTCTCTGGTCGGCCTGCGTTTGGTAGAGGGCTAGGCGCAAGTTCTTGTGTTCTCCAAGGCCTGAAGCATCGACAAAGCGTGACAGGTCGGCCACCACCGAGATCACGCCCCAGTACGCAGCTTGTTTGTCGAGTTCAGGCGAGGCCGCTGTGGGCAAGAAAATCGGCGTGCGTTGAATGATGCCTTGGCCGCCTTGAACCAGTTGGACCGGGCCGACCAGTAGCGGACGGCCCAGTCGTCGTGCGTCCAGGATCTGCTGGTACTGCACCGGGATGCTTCGATAGTCCAGGTTCAGCACCGCCTGATTGCCCGCCAATGGGTAGACGTAACGGGCCACGTCATCGGGGGCCGCCACACTGCTGCGCACCTGAGGCAAGAGCTTGACGACGCGTCCGGCCAGAGCCTCAAACCGCGCATTGGAGATTCCCGCGTCCAACTGGATCATGGCTTCCAGCCCAAGGGTTGGGCTGAAGGTGGCTTGGGCGACGGCTTCCAGACGGGTGCGGATGGCGCTCAGTTCATGGTGAACCCGGGCTTGTTCGCTGGCTGATTCTTGCGCCTGCCGGGTCCAAAGCAGGAGGCTGCTCAGTGCAAGCCCTGCCAGGCCCACCAAGAGCGCGGGCCAATAAGCCAAGAGGGCATGATTTTTCGCGCTCGGCTGATCGCTCCTCGATCGCACGCTGCCCGGGTTTGGCTGCTCGTTCATGGACCTCCGCCGTTAACTGAAGGATGCGCCCCGGGGAACGGTAACACAGGGCCAAGCGTCAGCCTCAGTCCGAGCTGCCCAACTGCACTTGCTGCTTGCGCGCCTTGCCTGCCCGCCAGACGCTGAGCGTGACCCTGTCTCCCACTTGGCGGCGTTCCAGCGAGCTGAGCATGTCGTCCAGGTCCTCGACGGCCTCGTCATTGATGGCGGTGATTACATCGCCCTGCACGATGCTGCCATCGCGCGCCCGGGAAAATGGCTGCAGCCCCGCTTGAGCGGCCGGGCTGCCGGGGCTGACCCGCACCAGGGCCACGCCCTTGGGCAGCTTCAATGCCTGTGTGAGATTGGCTGGCCCGGCGGTCACGCCCAGGGTTGGGCGCAGCATGCGGCCATCGGTGATCAGGCGCGGCACGATGCGGTTGACCTCATCGACCGGGATCGCAAAGCCAATGCCGGCGCTGGCGCCGCTGGGGCTGTAGATCGAGGTGTTGACGCCGATCAGCCGCCCGGCTGAGTCCAGCAGTGGGCCACCCGAGTTACCGGGGTTGATAGCCGCATCGGTTTGGATGGCGCCCCGGATAGTGCGCCGGGTCACCGATTCGATTTCGCGGTTCAAGGCGCTGACGATGCCTTGGGTCAGGGTCTGGTCCAGACCAAAGGGGTTGCCAATCGCATAGACCGCCTGGCCCACTTGCAGATCGCGGCTGCTGCCCACGGCAATCGGCGCCAGCTTGTCTTTGGGCGCTTCAATGCGCAGCACCGCCAAATCGCGGTCGGGGAAGACGCCGACCAGCTTGGCCGGGTAGCTGCTTTGGTCGGACAAAGTGACGGTGGCGCCGCTGCCGCCTTGGATGACGTGGAAATTGGTCACCACATGGCCGTCGCCGTCCCAAATAAAGCCGGTGCCGGTGCCGCTGGCCTGCTGGGTGACATTGAGGCTGAACATGTCGCGCGAGGTGGTCAAGGTGGTGATGTGCACCACTGAAGGCGAGGTCTTTTTGAAGACTGCGATATTGTTTTGCTCGGCAGCATCTAGCGGTCCACGGGCTTGCACCGCGCGTGGCTGCGCTTGTGATTTGCTTTGCACATCGGCCGGCCACAGCCAAGCCAGGCTGAGCGCCAGCGCCAAGCCTGCAGTCACAGGCAGCAAGAGCCGTTTGGTCATGGAAGGCTTGGTGGCGATCGAGGGAGAAGATTCAGAAAGCATGGCTTCGGGCGCAGGCACAGAGCGCAAAAAGTGAGTGCAAGGATTCAAGTCAGAACTTGGGTCTGCCGGGGTAAAACTCAAGTCCGGCATAGACTTCGCGCATTTTGACGCCACGAGATTTCGTTTGAACGACGACGCAACCCCCGGCACGCCGCTTGCGACCCGCTATCCCCGGCTCGATGCCTTGCGCGGCTTCGCCATCGTCTGGATGGCGCTGTTTCACTTCGCTTTTGATCTGAACCACTTTCGCTGGATTCAGCAGGACTTTTATCGCGACCCCTTTTGGACGCTGCAGCGCAGCCTCATCGTCAGCCTGTTCTTGCTCTGTGCCGGCATGGGTCAAGCGCTGGCCTTGCATCAGCAGCAAACGTGGCCGCGCTTTTGGCGGCGCTGGGCGCAGGTGGCCGGCTGCGCAGTATTGGTCAGCCTGGGCTCTTGGTGGATGTTTCCGCGCAGTTTCATCAGCTTTGGGGTGCTGCACAGCATGGCGGTGATGCTGCTGCTCTTGCGCGGGGCAGGTCCCCGTTTGCCGATTGGCGCCTGCCTGTTGCTGGGTCTGCTGTGCCTAGGCTTACCGAGTTGGGTTCAAGACTCGTTCTTTGACAGTCGCTGGAGCAACTGGATCGGCCTGGTCACCCGCAAGCCGATCGCCGAGGACTATGTGCCGGTGCTGCCTTGGCTGGGCGTGATGCTCTGGGGCTATGCGCTGGGGCGCTGGCTGTTGCAGCAACAGCGAGGCTCATTCGCGGCAGGATTGATCACCGGATCGGTCCCCCGGTTCCTGGAGCCCTTGGCCACTTTGGGCCGATGGTCACTGAGTTTTTACATGCTTCATCAGCCGGTCTTGATCGCATTGCTGACGCTAGCCGCTACGATGCGCACATGAGCTCCAACAAAATTCTCTTCGGCTTTCATGCCGTCACCGTGCGTCTGAAGACGCATCCCGAATCCATCGTCGAAGTCCATTACGACACGACGCGCCGCGACCAGCGCATGCGCAGCTTTGTCGATCGCGCCCGCGATGGCGGCGCCAAGCTGATTGAAAGCGATGACGAGCGCCTGGCCAAGATCGCCGGTACTACTCGCCACCAAGGCGTGGTCGCCAAGGTGCAGGCCCTGGCCATGCCGCAGTTCTTGGACGATGTGATGGAGACCATCGAGGGCATGCCTCTGGTCTTGGTGCTGGACGGCGTGACCGATCCGCACAATCTGGGTGCTTGCTTGCGTGTGGCCGACGGTGCCGGCGCGCACGCCGTGGTCGCCCCTAAAGACCATGCCGTGGGCCTGAACGCCACCGTGGCCAAGGTGGCCAGTGGTGCCGCTGAGACCGTGCCTTATCTGATGGTCACCAATCTGGCCCGGTCCTTGAAGGAATTGAAGGAAATGGACGTCTGGGTGGTCGGCACCTCGGACCAGGCCGAAAAGTCGATTTACGACATCGACCTGAACCGTCCGCTGGCCCTGGTCTTGGGCGCTGAGGGTGATGGCATGCGCCAGCTGACCGCCAAAACCTGCGACGAATTGGTGCGCATTCCGATGATGGGCTCGGTGGAAAGCCTGAACGTGTCGGTGGCCGCTGGTGTCTGCCTGTACGAGGCAATGCGCCAGCGTCAGGCCGGCAAGCAGGGATAATCTCGTCCCGCTTTCGACCCTCAACAACAATAGCAAGAGCTCCCGCCATGGCCGTCATTGAAGTTTTTCACCCCCTCGTCAAACACAAAATCGGCTTGATGCGCGAGGCCGACATCTCGACCAAGAAGTTCCGTGAACTGACCGGCGAGGTCGGCCGCCTCTTGGCTTATGAGGCCACGGCGGACTTTCCGCTGGAAAAGACCACCATCGAATGCTGGAGCGGCCCCACCGCCGTGGACCAAATCGCCGGCCGCAAGGTCACCGTGGTGCCGATTCTGCGTGCGGGTTTGGGCATGATGGACGGCGTCTTGGACATGATTCCGAACGCCAAGATCAGCGTGGTGGGCCTGGCTCGCGACCATGAAACCCTGCAGCCGGTGCACTACTTCGAGCGCTTTGTCGGCCAACTCGACGAGCGCACCGCCTTGATTGTTGACCCGATGCTGGCCACCGGCGGCTCGATGATCGCCACCATCGATCTGCTCAAGAAACGCGGCTGCAAAGACATCCGCGCCTTGGTGCTGGTCGCTGCCCCCGAAGGTGTGGCCGCATTGAACGCCGCCCACCCCGATGTACGCTGCTGGACCGCTGCTATCGACAGCCATCTGGATGAGCAGGGCTACATCATCCCGGGTTTAGGCGATGCGGGCGACAAGATTTTCGGAACGAAAGAAGGCTGAGAAAGCCTGGTTTTGATCGTTGAAGCTGTAAAAAAATCCCAATCAAGTCCCCTCTCGATTGCTTTTTTGGCCCCTAATGCGGCAAGTGAATGAATTGGTCGGTTTGGGATCGTTTTGAACGGCTTTCGCGCCTTCCTTGGGGCTCTTTGGCCCCTAGAGATTGACTGCTCCCCGCACACGGCTGCAGCCGCCCGCATTGCAGCTTCCTCATCGCCTGGAGCAGGTTGAAACCCAGTGCCGCCCGAGCCATCCGCGAGACCCCTACAAAACTTCCTTAAAGCGCGCAACTTGAAGACGCGGTGCAATAGCTGTCATGGATAGTTTCTTCCTGATGGGGGCCAAGTCTTTGGTTCAAGACTTCCCGACGATGAAGTTGCACGAGTTGCAGTAAGGGATATACAACGGTCTCGTCTCGCCATGCATGTTGTTCGAGCTCGCAGCAGGATCCTGCTGTGGGTGGGCGCATGATCTCCTGAAAACCAAAAGGTAGTTAAAGCTGAGATGGCTCATCGTGCAAGCTTAATAACTGGTGCTCAGTAAGCTTCTTAATGATTGGGTAAAGATCCCAGACTGGGACATCGCAAATATCTGCAATATCAAGCATGGATTTATTTCCGTCGGATAAGCTTATCAGGTCCATCATTAACTTGACTTCATCTGCGCTTGACTTGGTTGAAAGTGATGGGTAAAGGCCGCGTTTTCCTAATTGAGGTTCGCAAAACACTTCGACTTTCGGGTACCTGTTTTCTTCAAGCACCTCTATTGCGGCCTTAAGAGCTGTGAAACCCCCGTCAAGCCCTTCCGGCGTCACTACATTGATTAGGTCGTCTAGTGAGGTGTGGTACTCGTCATAAGCGCCATACTTTGTCCTCATGATCGATGCAATTGGAAGATCGATGCCTGGTGAGCAGTATTGTCTTTCATCACTCCCCCTGTCCGTCCACTTGTACGACTTATAGGAGGGATGAATATGCTTCAACACATGCTTCGATACCGCGTCACTAATCGTATCCCCGCTGCGCGATGGAAGATATGAATAGTCACGATTGTCACCCACGCAAGTTACGTTGAATCCAGCAAAAACTTTGGACTTGAGTTGATCTTTGTGTTTGCTTAGGTATGTAATTGAGCCAATTGTTTCGGGCAAGAAAACGAACCTGTAACTGTAGCGGTTGCTCGTCCTTGACGCCAGCCAATTTGCCAAAAAGGTAGTTACAACTGGCCCGGAAAGTTCATTGTTTGCCATTGACGGGTGACAGATATAAGTAGAGATAAAAATCTCCGTATCCGATTGACCCTTGATAAAAATTTCGCCATACGTTAAAGAGCCATCGAACAACTCGCTATCAATGAAAACTTCGTAAAGCCCATCTTCCAAGCTATCGCGCTGCTGTTGAGATAAGCAAAAGCCCCAATGCTCTTTATAGTAGGAGGTAATATATGGAATAGCTGTCGGTTGACTTGGCAAGGAGTAGAGGTTGGCTTGTAACTCCGAAAGATCGATTGTTTTTCTAATTGGAATACTGTAGCCGACAAGATGTAAATTATTCTCTTTGAAGGAGCATATTTTTTTGCCGCTAGGTGAAATCAAGTAGGCGTCATTGACTTTCCACTCTTTTGGTATTGTCCAGTCAAATGCTTTTGTTCCGGTGGGTACTTCATGCATTGCCAAGCTTGGCATAAGTCCTTTAAGGATTTTGAGGGTATCTCTTACTCCGTCCCCTGTAATGCTTCTGTTTATTCCCCAGAGTCTTTGGGCTAGTTTGTGGATTTCATTGCCCAACATATTACTTCTCCAGAGTGTAGAGATTTCCCAATGCTTTGTTGGCATCAATTAATTCACCAACAAAATCAAACATTTCAGTCGCTTTGATTACTCGTAGTCCTGTGTCGGTGTTGGGCCTGAATCCTTTGTAAAGGCCGGATTTCCATAGCAACTCTCCGGCTGGATTGACGCTTGTCTTTACGCCTAGATCAAGATTTCTGACAAAGAGGCTGTAAGATTTTTCTTCAACATTTCCATTCCAGTCGAAGTAGTTTCCTTTGAAGGTCTTGAAATATCGATAATCAATGCCTTTCATTTCTTCTATGTGGTGATAGTAGGTCATGCATTGTTGATCGTCTAAATCAAGTGAGGCAATTTTCCCGTTTAACTTTCTAAGTATTCCAAATGGAGAATCTTCGCCGTATCCACTTTTATTGTCGATATCCTTGAATTCACTGGACTTGTGGCCGATCGCGGCGAACGAATAGATTGGGTGTCCAGTACGAACGGCATCCTTGTGAAGCCTTCCAGCCTCTGTAAGTGCCCCCATGCGCGATGGGCTGGTTTTTATATTGAAGTCAATGCCGCAGGTGAAATCAAAGTTGAACAACGGAAGTAGCAGCGTGCCTTCGGGGCCAATCGCCCTCAGAAAACTTTCAAGTACGTCCAGAGGGCCAATTTGAAAGCCAGAGCGACTGCTTTCAACTAGTGTCCTCATGATATTGCTGTGTAGCAATAAGGTGTCTCCTTGTTCTACTCCAGATCTAAGCCATTTTTCCACTAGTGATTCCATTAGTGTTCTTTCTTGATTGCTTGGTTGTATTTTTTTATTGATTCGCAGATCGCCGTGGAGTCGGCCGAGTCTTTCGGCATCTTGAACTCTTTGGCTGCGTTTATTGAACAGTTACCTGACGGAGAAAGGACTGCAGAAGGTCCTGCCCGTCCCAGATCGGCTCGAAATCCAGGGCGCTGCCCATTGGCACGATTCGGTCGATGCCCGCGGGCACGGCGGTACCTAGAAACTCTTTCCATTGAAATGTCGTAACGCCGAAGTGGCTGATCGTTTGGATCTTGCGCGACAGCAGTGGTTTCAGCGCGTCAAGTGTGTCAATGCGAGCCTCGTGGAATAGGCCTGCTCCGCAATGCAGCTCGTCGAGCAGTGCTGGCTCGGGTAGTCGCACGCGGGTGATGCGTGGGTCTGGCGTCTCGATTTGCACCGAGGCCTGCTCTATGGCCAGCGCGTCGGCCGTGACTTCCTTGTTCATGTGGTCAGGAGCCGAGATCGTTACGCCTCGGCGGTCCAGTTCCGTCCGAAGGGCCGGCCAGAACCGCCCGGCTGCGGCCTCAGCCTGCGACGCACTGCCCAACCACAGTAGCATTCGCGGCGAAGAGCACGCCATCTGCCCGAACCAGTACACGTCGTTGTGGAATGCCCCGGTCAACTTCTGCAAAACGTCGCTATCAGCCTCGGCGACGGTGCGTGCATCCAGTACGCTCATCGAGAACTTGTTAGCGAAAGCCAGTTCGGTCGCCCGAGGATTCAACGGAAAATCACGGAAGGTGCGGATGGTGTCATCGCCGCCCCAGATCACACGTACGTCGCACGCGGCGCTTAGCGCAGCGGAGACCGCGGCGTCGTGGCCATAGCGCACGATCAGGGTGCGCTGGGCAATGTCTCTCCATTCGTCCTGGGTCAGTAGTTCCTCTAGGATTGCCAGCAGCGCGGTGGTCTGTGGCGTTTCCTTGCTCGAGAGGCGGATGATGTTGCGGTTGCCGCACAGCAGAGAGATGAACCAAGAATAGACAAAGATCGTGTCCACATTGGACGGCGCTACGTGGAAGACGAGGCCGCGCGGCAGGTGCACGGCGTCGCCCTTTCGCGTGATAAAGGCGTCGATGGTGCGCTTGAGGTTGGCCGGCCGCAGCCAGAAACCCAGCGCAACCAACTCGGGGAATGCGCGCACTGCAGCCGACACCGTTAACGCCTTGGCAAGCTGTGAGGCGAAGCCAAGCTGGACCGAGCCGAATGGTGGTAGGTTGCCGTGGGCCGCGAGATCTTCTATGCGCTGTCCGTGTGGAAGGACGACGTCGATTGACGGTAAATTCATGCCGGGGCGGAACTTGGGTTGGCGTGGGTGTCGCTGCAGCCGCGGACTTCGGCGCGGGCCATTCGACCGTGGACATGGAAGTAGCGGCCTAGTCGGCCACAGCCACAGTCGTCCTCGCCTAGCAACGTACCTAGGTCTTCAGTCAGCAGGCTGTGGCCCGGGTAGCTACGCGGTAGCGCGGACAGTACTTGGATCACGCCTTGCTCACCTGCGGGAAGTGCCGACCAGGTAAGAGGGTCGCGAACAATAACGTCTGCGAAGGCTGGTGCATGCAAATGACCATGTTCGCACTCGACGAACACGGAGCCGACTTGCTCGACCATGCCGTAGAAGTTGTGGATGCGCAGCGCCCCGCAGGAGGCTTGTATGCGGCGTTTGAACTCGGCATTGTCCACGGCCAGCGCCTCGAGCTTCTTCCAGCCTCCGCTGTGGAACAGGACGGCGTCGTCGAGTGCTAGGGGTTCGCCAAGCTTCTCAAGCTCTAGCAGGAAGTGTTGCCAGACCATGAACGTAAAGCCAAACATCAGCTTGGGCAGGCCGGCATGCTGCTGAGCGAAGGCGCGCACGGCCTCTAGGTTCAGGGTCATGTCGTCGTTGAGTGCGTAGACGTGCCCTCTGCCGAAGTTGGATAGGCCCAAGATGCCAGCGCCTCGCGCGGAGAAACTGGCACGGTCCTTGACGACACCGGGGTGGTCGATGATCAGCATTGGCAGGCGTGCCTTGCCTAGGAACTCCTGCATGATTCGTACCAGCGCAGTGGTTTGGAACGAAGCCGTGGGTTTGTCCAGCACGATGCGTGACGGAGCCTGGCCGGTCGTCCCGGAGGACGTCAGCGTCTTGAAGACATGATCCTGTGGCACGCTGCGTAGCTCATACATTTTGAACAGCCGTACGGGCAGCCAGGGCAGCGATTCGAGTGCTTGGGGCGCAGCTGGTTGCCAGCCACGCGCGTGCAGAATCCGCCGGTAGGGGACGCATTGGGCGTCGTGGTGCGCGGTCAGCGCGGCGAGCTGCGCACCCAACTGGGTGCGCTTGTCGGCTCTGGACAGGCCGTAGACCGGCCAGTCCAAGAATTCGGTGGTCATGGTGAGACTCCGGAGGTTGCGCCCGTGGCAGTCAGTCGGTCGAGTGCTTGCTGCAGCTCCCCGTGCAATAGCTTGCCTGCACTGTTGCGCGGCAGGGTGGCCAGCGCATGAACTTGGATAGCAGATGGGTGCACGTGATAGCGGGTGGCGAGCGTCAGACGCAAGGCCGCGGCCGAATCTGTGTCGGTGACGACGCCGATCATCAGCGCGTCATCACGCCCGACGGCGCCGGCATCTAGCCCCAGGGTGCGCAGGTGCTGCTCGACCTCGTCCAAGCCGAATCGATTGCCGAAGAGTTTCACAAAGCGCTTGAGCCGGCCGGTGATCCAGAAGTGGCCTTCGGCATCTTGGCGCGCTAAGTCGCCGGTGGGCAGCGACGTCAACGTTGCGCCCAGGGCTAGATCCTGGGCGGACTCGGCGTAGCCGAGCATCACGTTGGGACCGCGATAGACCAACTGGCCCTCGACGTCTGCCGTGGTTACCGGCGCTCCGTCGGTGTCGATCAGCCATAGCTCCCCGCCCGGGATTGCCTGGCCGATGCTGCCGGGCTTGTCGAGCACGCGTGTCGGCGGAAGGTACGCGATCCGAGCCGTGGCCTCCGTCTGGCCGTACATGATGAAAGCGCGCCGGCCGGTGCGCTGCGCGAGCTCGCCGAGCCAGACGATTTCTTCGGGATCCAGCCGCCCACCGGCCTGCGTCATGTGGCGCAAGTTCGGTAGGTCCATGCGCTCGAAGCGCATGCGGCGCAACATGCGCCAGGTTGTGGGCACGCCGGTCAGGCCGGTGACGCCTTCGGCTCGCACCAGGTTCCAGAAGGCGGGCGTGGTAACTGCGGAGTCGCTGAGCACGATACCCGCGCCAACGGCGAGGTGGCTGTTCAGCACCGACAGGCCGTACGAGTAGCTCAGCGGTAACGAGGTGATCGCAACGTCGTCGGTGGCCAGCGCGAGGTACTCGCGGATGCTGCCAGCATTGGCTGCCAGGTTCTCAAGCGACAGGCGCACGAGCTTGGGCGAGCCGGTGCTGCCGGAGGTCGACATCAGTAGGCCGAGCGACGGATGCACGGCCGGAGAGGCGAGGGCTCCCGCGCCAACGCTCGTCCACGTGGTGCCGTCGAAAAGTCGGCCGATGCCGAAGCGCCGGCACAGCGGGTCCAGCATTTCGGCGGACAGGTCGGTGCCGATCAGGAGCGGCACATGACCGCGGCGTAGGGCGCCGAGATACACCGCGACGCTGGCTGCATTGGTTGCGAACCTTAGCGCAAAGACGCTGCGCGGCGGAAGGTCCGCCACGGCGGCGTCCGCCCGGCGGACCAGGTCCTCACCGCGCAGCCACCCCTCGTCGCCAGCGTGCACGCGCGCGCCGGACATGGTCGAAGAGTCTTCCCAGAAGCGGCTCATATCAGCATGCCACCGTCCACGCCGATGCATTGGCCGGTCACGTAGGTGGACAGATCGCTGGCGAGGAACAGCGCGGTGCGGGCGACGTCCTCGGGCGTGCCGATGCGACCCATCGCGATGCTGTCCATACGCTCGGCGAACTTCGCCTCGGGCAGTCCCTGCGTCATCGCCGTGTCTATGAATCCGGGCGCGATCGCGTTGACGCGAATCTGGCCGGGGGCCAATTCCTTGGCCAGCGACTTGGTGATGCCCAGCACCGCGGCCTTGCTCCCGCCATAGACGGCCTGCCCGGCGTTGCCGTTCGTGCCGATGATGGAGGCAATGTTGATGATGCTGCCTCCGCCGCTCCGCGCCATCAAGCGGCTGGCGTACTGGGCGCAATAAATCAGGCCGAAGGTGTTGGCGCCGAACACGCGCTCAATCTGCGCTCGGTTGACCATGCCTAGCAGCGCGTCGTCCAGCACCCCAGCGTTGGCCAGCAAGACGTCCAAGCGCTTGTAGCGCTTGAAGACGGCCTGGAAAAGGTCCTTTACCGCCGCGTCGTCCGAGACGTCGCAGGTGAAGCTCGCGGCGACTTCGGCGCCGCAGGTGTCGTTGATCTCGGCCGCGCGTTGCGCCAACTCATCCGCATTGCGGCCGACCAGAACGACCTGTGCGCCGTTCTGGGCGAACAGCCGCGCCGCCGCCAGACCGATACCGCGCGTCGCGCCGGTGATCAGGCATGTCTTGCCTGTGAGGCTGGTGGGGTTCACGACCGAGGTCATCAGAACTCGACGCCGTGTTTGGCTAGGATCTCGCGCGAGATGGCGACCGAGCTCATAGCCAGGATCTCGTCGGTGTCCAGCATCACGTCGAAAACGGATTCGAGCTCAGTTACCAGTGCCATGTGGGCGACGGAGTCCCACTGAGGTGCACTCCCAAAGGTCAGCGATTCCACTACTTCCGCGGTAGGGATGGTCAAGGCAGTAGCGAAGGCCTGGAGGAGTTTCTCTTGATTGTTCATCTTCAGTTTTCCAAAAAACTTTAGGGCACGAGAGACGAATATATCTGGTGCTGTCGCGGTCTCTTTAGTGAATTAACTTCCTAATTGCCGACGAATCTTGGACTTCATCCCAGACTTCATTGACTGTTGAAGGCGAATCTCAGCTTCCGCTTTGAAGCTGTTTAGTCGACTTGTGGTTCACCTGCACAAGTTGGATGAATTGACGATTTATGTTGTCAAGGCCTTGGGCGTAGTCACACGTATTTGACTTGGTGTCTACTGAAACGGATGAAGTCCAGTTTGCTTTGTTTTTGCAACTAGACCCAGCCCAAAGCCCCCAGCAGGCCGCCAGCCAGCACCATCCACACCAAGCTGATCTTGGTGCGCAGCGTCAACACCAAGGTCGTTGCAATCAAGAGCAAGGTAGTGGGCAGGTGGTCAGGTGTACTTAAGTAAGGCTCTGCCAGGAGCCAGCCGGTAGAGATCAAAAGCCCCAGGGTCAGCGGCGCCATGCCGGCGGTGAAGGCGCGCACACCCAGACTGTCGCGGTTCTTGCGGGCCCAGCGGGTGGCTGCCAGCACCAAGGTGGTGGAGGGCAGCATGATGCCTGCCATGGCGGCAAAGGCTCCGGCCAAGCCGGCCACATTCCAACCCAGCACCGCCACAAAAAGCAGATTGGGGCCCGGCGCGGCCTGGGCCAGGGCGATGGAGGAGGTGAACTGGGTGTCGGTGAGCCAGTGCTGCTGCCCGACCAAGTAACGGTGCATTTCCGGGGCGGTGGTGATGGCGCCTCCAATGGCCAGCAGCGACAAGGTCAGGAAGTGCAGGAACAGGGCCCACAGATCGAGGGAGGCCGGCGTCATGGATTCTCAGACTCTTCAGCACGGGCGCGGCGAAGCTGCCGCCAAGCCAGAAACATACCCAGGCCACCCAGGCTGAGCAGCAGTTGTGGCAAGGGCAAGCGCAGCCAAAGCACGGCGGCAATCGTCAACAGCGCCAAGAGCAGGGCGGGCCAAGCCCCCATGGGGCTGCGCTTCAGCGAGGGCGCGAGCTTCAAGGCCGTTGCCAAAATCAGGCCGGCCGACACGGCACCCATGCCGCGCACCGTGTTGGCGACGACGGGGTGGGCGGCCATTTCGCCATACAGCGCCGCCATGCCGATCACGATCAACAAGGGAAACAGCAGCATGCCGGCCATGGCGGTGAATGCGCCCCGGATGCCGAAGAAACGGTCGCCCAGCATCAAAGACAAATTGAGAATGTTCGGCCCTGGCAGCACCTGGGCCACGGCAAAGACGTCCAAGAATTCTTCGCGGCTGAGCCAGCGCAAACGCTCCACCAACTCCCGCTGCGCCACCGCCAGCACGCCACCGAAGCCTTGCAAGGCCAGGCGGTTGAAGGCCCAAAACAACTCGCTCAGAGAGGCAGGCTTGTTCGGCGGCTCGCTCATCATCAGCGCAAGACTCGCAGCGCCTCAGGATTGACGATGTTGCTGGGCTCGTGATTGATGTAGTTCAGCACATTGTCGAAGGCCGCGCTCAAATACACTTCATAACTGTCTTGCTCGACGTAGCCGATATGCGGTGTGCAGACCGCGTTCTCCAGGCGGAGCAAGGGGTGACCTTGCAAAATCGGTTCACTCTCGAACACGTCAATGGCGGCCATGCCGGGGCGGCCCCGGTTCAGTGCCGACACCAGTGCGCCTTCGGTCAGCAACTCGGCGCGCGAGGTGTTGACGAACAAGGCGGTGGGTTTCATGCGCGTCAGATCCTCCAGCGTGATCATGCTGCGGGTGGCATCACATAGGCGCAGATGCACGGACAGCACATCGCTGCTCTCGAACAAGGCTTCGCGGCTGTGCACGGCGGTATAGCCATCGGCCTCGGCTCGCAGGCGAGACGCTTCGCTGCCCCAGACCTGCACTTGCATGCCGAAGGCGCGGCCATAGCCGGCGACCAATTGGCCGATACGGCCGTAACCCCAAATGCCCAAGGTCTTGCCCTTGAGCACCATGCCCAGCCCAAAATTGGCGGGCATGGAGGCCGACTTCAGCCCCGACTGTTGCCAGGCGCCGTGTTTGAGGTTGCCGATGTATTGCGGCAGGCGCCGCATCGAGGCCATGATCAGTGCCCAGGTCAACTCGGCCGGCGCCACCGGCGAGCCCACGCCTTCCGCCACCGCGATGCCCAGCTTGGTGCAGGCCTGGATGTCGATGTGGGCGCCGACGCGTCCAGTTTGTGAGATGAGCTTGAGGCGTGGCAGTTTTTCCAGCAACTGGCGCGGGAAATGGGTGCGTTCGCGGATCAACACCAGCACTTCGGCGTCTCGAAGGCGGACCGACAACTGCCCGATGCCCTTGACGGTATTGGTGAAAACCTTGGCGTTCAGGTGCTCAAGCTTGGACGCACAGCGCAGTTTGCGAACGGCGTCCTGATAGTCGTCGAGGATGATGATGTTCATGGCTTGAGGCACATTCTGCCTTGCCGAACGTGCCTCAAAGGACGACCCGCCGCATTTTCTTGAGCTTAGGGAAGCCGATAGCCTGAGGCTCGCGATGAGCCATCGCTGCCTGGGTAGACCTGGCTCAGGGCATCCAGTACCGCCAGTCGGTGGTCGTTGGCGCGTTCGCTGTCCAAGGGCAGTGCGGCCAGCAGGGTCGATCGAATCAGCCACAACTCGATGGGTTCGCTGGCTTGGCGCACGATGCTCTGCAGGCTCTGGCCAATCTCTCCGGAGACTTCCGCAGCGGCGCGGGTGAAGGTTAGTTTCAGCGCTACAAAAGCCTTGCGTACCGCGATGCGACCGCGCCGCTCGTCCGGGCGGCCGGCACAGGCATAGGCCCAAGGGGGCGGGAAGTGTGGAATCTCTCGCAAGGTCAGCTGCATTTCAATGCTCCCGTCCTGCGCGTCCCAGGGCGGCAACCGGTCCGGCCCGTTCTCCCAAACTCATGCTGGCGCCAAACTGGAAGTGGGCATTGAGTTGCTGCAAGCGAATTTCGGCTTCGGCCTGTGAGAAGGCCCGCGCGACCTCGGTATAGGCCTGGGCTCGTAAATGCCAGAGATCGCGCAAGCTGCGGCTGCAACGAATGCTCTTTTGCAATGCCTCGACGCCTTCTCCGTGCAAGTCGCGCAGGCAGTTGTCAAAGGCAGCGCGAATGCTGGGCACGTGGCTGAGCATCAGGCTATCGCAAGGCGGCATGCTTGAGGTGCTCCCCCACGGGTCAGCGTCTCCCGGCATCCAGCGCAGCAAGGTTTGCCAAAGGGAGTCGGTACCCTGGCGGGAACTGCCGAAACTGCTTGGGGTACCGCTATTGCTGCTTCGGCTCAGGGTCGAGTGCTTCGGGGGCAAGGCTCCGCGAGTCCTGGCCCATCTGGTCAGAATTGCATTCAGCATGTTTTCGCTTTAGTTTTAGCGACCGCGTACGGTCCTATCCCCCTCCTACAGGGCTATATGCATTCTCGGCAGGGCCTGGCCTAAATAAAGGGCGGAAATGCCCAGGGAAGCCATGGCAAATTGCCGCTCAGGCGTGACAGGGCTTGTGTGGGTTGAGGGTTTACTCGTGCTCGGGAAGCGCTGAATAGCACCCTTGGACGCATGCAATTGAAGCGATCTCTGCGTGGGTCGGGCAGGAGAATCGGGGTGGGAGTTGTGCAACTCCCGTTCTGGTTACGGTGGGTGCCTTGGGGCAGCCTCCGCAGATGTCTGCACTTGCTTTACCTAGGCCCGAATCGTCATGGACATTGCATCGCCCAATATGAAGACCTTGAGCGTCCCTGCAGAGTTGGTTCCCGAGTGGGATCTGCTGCTGCAGCGCTGTCGCGACGCCAGCCTGCCCTTGGCCGATGTGATGGGGCAGGCCAACCAATTCCAGTCTCAAGGCTTGGGTGTCTTGTCCTGTGAGTTGTACCGGGCTTGGTTGGCTGTTCAGCACGGGCCGTTGCGTGTAGTGGCGCTCTACAACTTGGGCGCAACGCTGGCCAGTAATCAAGCGCATGAGGACGCCGAACAAGCCTATCGTGAAGCGCTCCAGATCAAGCCAGACTTTCTGCAGGCGCGGGTGAATCTGGGTCATCAGCTGGAGCATTTGGGGCGTTTGGAAGAGGCTCTTGCGACTTGGCAAGAGGCTGCCAATGACCGCACTACGGGCGAAATCATGGGCACAGACCCACGCGAGCTTCGGCTCCACGCGCTCAAAAACCGAGCGCGGCTGCTGGAGCAAGAAAAGCGTTATCCCGAGGCTGAGTCGGTGATGCGCGAAGCGCTGGAGTTGAAAGCCGACCAGGGGGATGTGCTGCAGCACTACGTGCACATCCGGCAAAAGCAATGTGCATGGCCAGTCTATGAACCGGTTGGCGCCGTGACTACGAATCAGCTTTTGCTCAATACGTCCTTGTTGGCCATGCTCAGCTATAGCGATGACCCCGCGCTGCAGCTTTTGGTCGCACAGCGTTTCGTGAACGAAAAAGTTGTGAAGTACAGCGGCCAGGCCTTTCATCGCTTGAGCGGCCTGAACCGGACCGGCAAGATTCGCATTGGCTACCTCTCCGGTGATCTTCGAATGCATGCGGTGGGTTTTTTGACCCCTGAGATTTTTGAGTTGCACGATCGTTCGCGCTTTGAGGTGTTTGCTTTTTGTTGGAGCCGTGAGGATGGCTCGGCCCAGCGCGCGCGCATCACCGGCGCCATGGATCGGGTGATTCCGCTGCAGGGCCTTGGCGATGAGGCCGCAGCCAAATTGATCGCCAGCATGGGCATTGATGTGCTGGTCGATCTGCAAGGCCTGACCAGCGGCGCCCGCCCCAATATCTTGGCGTACCGGCCGGCGCCGATTCAAGTCAGCTATCTCGGCTTGCCGGGCACGTCCGCCTTGCCAGGGGTGGACTGGATTCTGGCCGATCGCTTTGTGATGCCGCCCGAATACCTGCCGTATTGCACCGAACGCCCGATCTACCTCGACAAATGCTACCAATCCAGCGACCGCCAACGTCCGGTGGGGGCAACGCCGACCCGCAGCCAGGTGGGCTTGCCCGAGGACGCGTTCGTGTATTGCTCATTCAACAACAACCATAAGTACACGGAGCAGATGTTCGCGGCTTGGATGCGGGTGCTGCAAGCGGTGCCGAAGTCTGTGCTGTGGTTGCTTGCGGACAATGATCGAGCCCGTGAAAACATGCTCGCGTTTGCGAGCCAGCATGGCGTGTCGCCCGATCGACTTTTCTTTGCGCCTCGCGCGGCGCCTCCAGACTACCTGGCTCGCTTTCAGTTGGCCGATCTTGTCCTTGACACCTTCCCTTACAACGCCGGTACGACGGCGAATGACTGCCTGTGGATGGGCACGCCCATCTTGACATTGAGCGGGCGAAGCTACATCTCGCGCATGGCCGGCAGCTTGTTGACGGCGGTGGGACTGTCGGATCTGATTACCTTTTCGGTCAGCGAGTATGAGCAGCGTGCGATTCAAATCGGCAAAGAGCCGGCGCGCGCGCTATCCTATAAGCGCTATCTGAACGAATATGGGCGCAGTTCTCCCTTGTTCGATATGCCTGCTCTGGTGTCGAATATGGAAGCAGAGTTCGAGCGTATGGCGTTGGCTGAGAGAAAGACCTGATCTCATGCTGCGATACATGGCTTCTTTGGGTGCTGAGGAGTGACTCAGGTGTCCCGACGTGATGATTTTTTTGATGCCGCAGATGCGAATCGCGGGCCGGCTTTGCGGCTCGCGCCTGCTGCTGCGCCGCAGGAAGATGTGTCGCAGCAGTCCTCGCCTGAGGGTGTAGGCGAAGCAGGCTCTGATATTGGCGACCCTCTGCTGCAAGCCCTGGTCTGGCTGACCCAGCATCACAAACGCCCACGTTCAGCGGCTTCGCTGCGCGCCAATGGTGCAGCCGATGGCGCCTTGTCGCCGCCTCAAGCGGTGCGCTTGATGAAGGAGGCTGGGTATGAGGCCGCCGTTCAGCGTCGCACGCTGACGCAGATCAATACCTTGATGCTGCCCGCAGTCCTGCTGTTGAACGAAGGCGATGCTTGTGTTTTGGTCCGCGTCCTTGACGAGGCCAATGGGCGCTATCAGGTGCTGTTTCCTGGCGCTGAATCACAGCTGTGTGAAGCGCAGTTGAGCGAGCTTGAAGGCGAGTACAGCGGCTTTTGCCTGCTGGTCAGCCCGAAGGAGCAAGCCCGCGCTCAGGCTCAGCACCATGTGGTCATGGATGCGACTGACCACTGGCTTTGGGGGACCTTGAAGCAGTTCACCCCGTACTACCGTGGTGCCATGCTGGCAGCCTTGCTGAGCAATGTGTTGATGATGGCCACCGGCATGGTGACATCGGTCATTTACGACAAAGTCATACCGCACCAAGATGCCCTGGTCACGTTGTGGACCTTGGTGATCGGCGGGGCGTTGGCGCTTGGCTTTGATTTGTTTGCCAAGCATCTGCGGGCGCATTTGATTGACCTCGCTGGCCGCAAGGCCGACCTGATCATTGGAGCCAAGCTGTTTCGCCACATTCTTTCCATCCGGATGGAGCATCGCCCGGCCTCGGCAGGCTCTTGCGCCCACTACATGGGTCAGGTGGAGACGGTTCGGGACTTTTTTGCGTCAGCCAGCTTGTCGGTGTTGACGGACCTGCCCTTTATCGTGATCTTTGTGGGCATGATCTTCGTTGTCGGCGGCCCCTTGGGTTGGGTGGTCACACTGATGGTGCCAATCATGATCCTTGGCATCTTTGTGCTGCAGGCCTTGGTGCGGCGTTCCGTTCGAACTGGTATGGCGGAACAAGCCGAGGTTCAAGGCAATTTGGTGGAGGCCTTGGAGGGCCTGGAGGACGTCAAGACTTCCGGCGCCGCTCCACAATTCCAGCACCGCTATGAAATCAGCAACGCCGTGGCTGCGGAATCCAGTCTGCGCACGCGCAGCATGCACGGTCTGATCAATCACCTCAGTCAATCCATGTATCAGGTGACGACCTTGCTGATGCTGCTCTGGGGTGTCTATTTGATCCGCGACGGAACGATCTCTCAGGGCGCACTGATCGGCTCCATCATGTTTGCCTCGCGGGCCTTGGCACCCCTGGGCAGCATGGTTGGCTTGGTGACACGCTACCAGGGCGCGCGTGCGGCCTTGCAGAGCATCGACGACTTGATGAACAAGCCCACGGAGAGAGACAGCTCCCAGAACTACGTGCCCTTGACCAGTGTCAGTGGCCGGCTCGTCTTGCGCGATGTGGGCTTTCAGTACCCTTCGGATCCGGGGCAGACTGCGCCCAAGGTGCTCAGTGGCTTGACGATGCAGGTGCAAGCGGGCGAGCGTATCGCTGTGCTCGGTCGTATCGGCAGCGGGAAGTCCACCGTTCTTCGTTTGATTGCCGGTCTGTATCAGCCGACCGAAGGGATGGTCGAGGTCGAAGGGCTGGATCTGCGGCAAATCGATCCCGCAGAGTACCGCTCGCATGTGGGCTTTGTGTCCCAGGAGCCGCGCTTGTTTCACGGCACGCTGCGCGACAACGTGTTGATGGGCCGGGGCGAAGTCTCTGCCGCCCGACTGGTCGAGGTGGCCCGTCTGACTGGATTGGACCGGGTGGTTGCGGGTCACCCTATGGGCTGGGATCTGCCCGTGGGTGAGATGGGGGGGTTGCTGTCGGGCGGACAAAGGCAATTGGTGGCTTTGGCGCGTGCCTTGGTGAACAAACCCAAGTTGCTGCTGATGGATGAACCCACCAGTTCCATGGATGCACAGTCCGAAATGAGCTTTCTGCGCCAATTGAAGGAAGCCGCCGCTGATTGCACCTTGATCGCCGTCACCCATCGTCCGGCGGTGCTGGAGTTGGTCGGGCGTGTGATGGTGATGGATGCCGGCAAATTGGTACTCGACGGCCCGCGTGACAACGTGCTGGCGGCCTTGTCGGGGGTCCGCCCTGCTGCCAGCGTGCAAGCCGGCAATACAGGCACGGATGATGCGCGCGTGCACATGCATCCGAGCGCTCAACCGGTTCAGCGCAAGGCTTCGGTTTGAGTCGCAGCGCTACCTCCTGATTTAATGATGAGGCGCTTCGGCGCAATTTGAGACACAGCATGGCGCAAGCCTCCAAAGACACCCCTTTTCTCAGCAGCTTGGCGCTCGCCCAGATCGACGAACCCTTGCCCCGGTCGATGTGGGCTTTGTACTTGTTGCTCGTTTGTGTCGTGACCGCCTTTATTTGGGCAGCGTTTGCCAAGGTCGACCAAGTCAGTCGCATGCAGGGGCGCATCATTCCCGAGGGGCGGGAACAGGTCATCGCCAGCCTGGAGAGTGGTTTGCTGGCCGAGCTTTTTGTCAGCGAAGGCGAAGAGGTTGAAGTCGGCCAGGAGTTGGTGCGCTTGGATCCGACGCGGGTCGAAGCCCAGCAGAACGAGGGGATGTTGCGTCGACTGGCCTTGAAGGCCGCTGTGGCCCGCCTCAAGGCCGAGGCGAGCGGCGGGCGGCCGGTTTGGCCCACGGAAGTCAAGGCGGCGCCTGAGGTGCTCGAGGCAGAACAACAGTCCTACGAATCGCGAATCCGCTTGCAAGAGGAGGCGGTCAGTTCCTTGGATCGAAGCATGGGCCTGCTTGGTCGAGAGTTGAAGGTGGCGCAGGACCTTTCTGCCCGCGGCTTGATGTCCGAGGTCGAGGTGATGCGATTGAATCGACAGGTCAATGATTTGCGCCAGCAGCGTCAAGAACGGATCAGTCGATTCCGACAAGAGGCGAGCCAAGAGCTGACCCGGCAGCAGAATGAACTGGCGGCTTTGGATGAACAGCAAGTGGTGAGAAAAGACGCCTTGGCTCGCACCGTGCTGCGGTCTCCGGTGAATGGCTTGGTCAAGAATATTCGCACCACGACGATTGGCGGCGTGGTTGGGGGTGGGGCCCCCGTCATGGAAATCGTCCCTATCGGCCCGAATGTGCTGGTCGAGGCGCGACTGCCGCCCTCCGAGGTCGGATTTGTCGGTGTAGGCCAACGCGCGGTCGTCAAGCTGGCAGGTTATGACTTCAACATTCACGGCGGGTTGGAAGGCCATGTTGAACTCGTCAGTGCGGACACCTTGGGTGATAACGACAAAACCGCAGTAACTGGCGATGCGCGCTATTACCGGGTGCTGATCCGTACCGACAAGAACTCCTTGCAACGCAGTGGCGAACCTTTGCCGGTGCTGCCAGGTATGGCAGCCAGCGTTGAAATCAAAACAGGCGAGCGAACCGTCTTGAGTTTCTTGTTCCGCCCCTTGCTCAAGGCCAACGAAGCCTTGAAGGAGCGTTGAGCGCGCTCTTGAAAATGCAGGGTCTCTGGCAGCTTACTCCCTGCATCAGCGCCAGAGGGCTTGTGGTCTAGTGAACGGGTGTCTATCCGAGCCTGGTCACTGTCATGAAATCCCCGCTTTACTCAGTGTTTTCGCGCCGCTTTCGAAAGGGGCTGCTGGGCAGTGTGTTGGTGTTGTTGGCACCTGCGGTCCTGGCTCAGCTGAAGTGCAATGAAGACGATAGTCCGGCTGCTCAGAGTCGTGATGCGGCGCTAGGATTTGCCAGTACCGATCCACGATCGCAGTTGGTGGATTTGGTCAGTCAGGCCATGGAACGCAGCCGCACGATTGGTGTGGCGACGCTGTTGGCCCAGGCGGCTCGGGATGATTGGGACGAGGCACGGGCCGCAAGGTTGCCGCTGGTGCAAGCTCAACTCTCGACCAGTGCTGCCGGGCAACAAGCCCGTGGCCTCACACAGAACCAGGGACAGGCCCAAGCCAGTGTGAACTTGAGCATGCCGCTCTGGGATGCCGGGCGGGTGACGCAAACCGCTGCCTGGCGTGCTCAGCTTGCCGAAGCGGCTCGCCAGGGGCTGATCAGCGGTGAACAACAATTGGGCGCTCAGGTGGTGAGTTTTGCCCTCGACCGGGGCCGATTGCTCTTGCAAGCTCAGGTGTACCGTCAGTACACCAAGCGCATGGCCTGCCTTGTCGATGCCCTGGAGGCGGTGGTGAAGGCCGACAAAGGGCGGTCCAGCGAACTGACCCAAGCCCAGAAGAGTCAAATGACGGCCGAGCTATCGATGGAGCAAACGATCTCCGGCTTGCGCTCGGTGGAGTTGCGCCTCAAGCGCCTTGTTGGGGATCCTTTGCCACCCAGCGCGAGCTATGCAGCCATCATGAATCAACTGCCCGAGTTGCAGATGTTGCAGCAGGCGGCACTGCAGTCGCCGGAGATGATGCAGTTGGAGGCATCTTCGCGCGCCCAGGAACGCTATGCGGCCGTGGTCGCCACTCAAGGCAAACCCCAGGTGAGTCTGGGTATGGGCGCCAATGCCAATGGTGCGTCCACCGGCTCACGCGCCGGTGAGTGGAGTGCGGGAGTTACGGTGACCGTACCGATCTACGCACCAGGGCTCGATGCTTCCAAGCTGGCGGCCCAGCGGCGCGCCGATGCAAGCAAGCTGCAGTTGCAAGAAACGCTGGATGTACGCAATTATCAGTTGCAGGAATTGCACTTGAACGCAGGCGCAGCCTTGGACCGCTCGCGCCGCATCGTTGAGATTCTTCGCAACAGCGAACGACTGCGTAGCGCCACCATGGTGCAATGGCAGCAGATGGGCCGCCGCTCACTGTTTGATGTGATGGGCGCCGAGTCTGACTACTACTCGTTGCGTGTCGCTCATATTTCCACCTTGTTCGAGGCGCAGCAGGCAATTTTGAATATGTGGTCCTTAGGGCCAGGTGTGATTGCCGCTCTGCGCTGAAGCGCGCTGCTGAGTTTCGCTCGGTTTAGTTTTGGGGACGGAATAGTGATCGAACTCGTTGCGGCGACACACCGCTTTGACTTGCCTGCTGCAAACAGTGTGCTGGCCCAAGAGGAAACGGCGCGCGTGCTCTTGGTGGATCCCAATATGCATGGTCGGGCTCTGGCCCACGGCATTGCAGAGCCCTTGTTGTACGACCGTGTCCGAGCGAATACCGCGCACCGGGCATCTCAGCAGGCTGCTGCTGCCACGGTGATGCTGAATCGTGCAATGGGCCGAGTTCTGCGTGACTTGATACCCGAGGCGCAAGGGGCAGCATGGTGCAGTTTGCGGATTCGGCATATGTTATGGACTAGCTTGGCATACAGACAGGTCTGGAAGGAAGTCTTGCCGCAGTATCAGGTCAAGCGATGGCATGTGCTGCTACCCGCGCAGGCGCATGCTTATGGCATCCACTCGTTCTTGCCCGGCCTGGCCTTGATGGACGCTTTGCAAGAAGCAGCACAGCCCTTTGCGGCCTATACCTTTGAGTGTCCTGGCGCTGGGCCATTCCAACTGCCTGATCTCACCCAACTCCCCGACGGTTTGGAACTGCTGTGCCACTTGCCAACCTGTATGCACGATGCCGCCTACTTCGCGTCCGAAATACATGCAAGCGGTTTGCGAGCGGCAGTCTTGAGTTCTCAGGTCTATGAGGTCGAACTGGCTGGTCTTCCAGCGACGGGGCTGGTTGATGCGGACCAAGTGCTCTCGCTCTTGCCTACGGGGGCAATCCAGGCTTTAGAGAATTTGCAGCCCGCCTTGCTCGCCGTACTTCGTGAGCATCTGAGTCCGCACATCGCGCAGCCTCAGTATCTTGAGTTGCAGGTACAGGCCCTATGGCAAGCCTTGCGTAATCAAGCTTTGTTGTTCTTCTGGCTGGAGCAGACCTTGGGCTCCCGCCCGCCGAAACAATTCTTACTGTCCACACATGATGCCACGGTACACGGCGCTTTTCAGAGCTTTGCAAGTAGGCATCGTGTCTCATTGACTCTGCTACCTCATTCCAAGGTTTGCAATGTCCCCCTGCCCCTGGATGGAGCTATCTCCCGTGTACTGCATGAGGGTTTGCAGGATGGCCCTTGCTTGGATCTGGCTGGCCAGACTGTGCCTTCGCAGCGCCTTAGCTATCCAGGAGAGTGGGCTCCTATTCCGGTACACGCGTCCAAACAGAGTCAGGGTTTGCGTACGCTGGGCGTGATCCTCAATGGCTTCAGCGCCAATGGCATTTGCTTGGTGGACTTTGACCAGTATGTCAATGGGCTTGCGCAGTTGCGTGACTGGGCTCTGGGGTGCGGCGTCAGACTTCGATGGAGGGTACGTGTTGCCGAGACACCTTTGACTTTGCTCGCTGCACGACTCGATCTCGACGAGGCCCTATTGCTCGAAGGTGCACAGGGCACCATTCTAGATTTCGCCGGCGGCTGTGATCTATGTGTCGGCTATGACAACCCGACTTCAGGCTTGCATGAACTCTTGCGGGCGGGAATCCCCGTGCTTCAGGCCGAGTGTCGCCCCTTGTCTCGCGCTGAATGGAGTATCGTCAATGCCCAAGTGGCGCCTCGTTACAACATGCCGCAACTGCTCGATGAGTTGACCCTGCTGCATCTCAATCCGGGGGAATTCCAAGCGATGCCGCAACGTCAACATCTGGCCTTCTTGAACAGCCAATCAGGCGCAGCCCCACTGAGCCACTGGCTCAGACTAGGGGCTCTGAGCTAGTGGAGCGGGCACACTAGGCCTAGGTTCATGGCTGCGCTCGGCTGATATCTAACTCAAAGCGGCGCAGAGTGCCCCCTTCCCGCACGGTGTCATCCAACTCGCAGAGTGAGAACTTGAGATGTGTGAAGTCTCGCGGACTTGCATGCAGGTGGCTCAGCATCGGCATGGCTGCACATACCGCCGGGTCCCAGCTCAAGAGCAGGCGAGGGCCACGGCTGTCACCAATCCTGAGTTCACCATCGGTCGCGCCAAACCCTGAAAGGCTAGACACCAAAACCGAGGCAGGCGCGTCATGGCGGGCCTCCCGGTCGAGCACAAACTCTTCGACCCCGAAGCTGCCTTGGCGACAGGCGATGGTCAGGGGAGGGACCAAGTTGTCATTGAGGAAAGTCAGAATGCTGACCCTCAAGGTGCCCATGGGGCGCTGCAAATCCATGAACTCGTAGCTGGTGCGCAAGGTCTCACTATGGGCATCCAAACTCAGTTGCTTCTCCAGCACACCTCCGGCGAAGGGCAATCGAACGCGGATCAGCATGCGGCCCGCGTCGCAGGAAAACTGCGGTTCTACCCATTCAAGATCGGCGACGCGTTCACGTTTGACGGGCGCTTCCAGCAGGACCACGCCTGTGTAGAAGTCCGCGCCGTATTCGATGCTGTCGAAGTAGCCCTGTGGCAAAGAGCCCAGCATGGGCACAAACTGGTCTGATTGAAAGGCGAGCGCGTCGATGGCCAGGCCACGGCGCATATTCAGGCGCAGACGAATGGCCTTGCTTTCGACTCGCAAATAGATGCCGCATTCTTCGGCCTCGATGCGCAAGCCCTCAGGCGGTACGACGGTGTCCAGGGACTGCCACTGAGAATCGTTCGCGTCCGCTTCTTTTGAGCTTGAGGTCGCGAGACTGGGGTCTGCCAAATCCAATTTGGCGCACAGGGCTTGAAGCCGAGCCATGGCCTTTTGCCACCGAGGCTCGGTGATATGGGTGCGCAAGTCGCTGGCCCAGAGTTCGCAAAGCTCGCGCCAGTCCGTGTCGTCCTGCTGCTGCGCAGGTGTAGGTCGAGACAGCAAGGCCTTGCAGAGCTGATGACAGGTCGAATTCAAAAAGAGGTCATTGCGCCCGGTCACCGCCCAGCGATTGAGGTTGTACTTGGCTTGCTTCTTGACGGGGACGGGATGCGCGATCGACGACAGTTGGCGGGCATCTTTTGGGCGGTTCTGCTGAGCTGCGATCAAGGCCTGGGATGGGCTCAGCCAGCGCAAGCCGAGCTCTGATTGCAGACGATCGCAGACCTGCTCGAGGCGCGCCCATTCCACCGGCTCTTGCAGCTGGGCTTCGGTTTTGAATCGGCCCGGGCGGTAGTCAAAGATCTCCGCATCGTTGCAGTAGATCGGCAGGATGGTGCCGTCCTTGTCGGCGCGCTTGCGAACGTAGGCGAGGTACTCAGCCATCGATTTGTCGCCGTGAACCACGCGCTGCAGACTTTGGAAAAGAATCGAGTCACCCCAAAGCACAGGCAAGGACTGGCCCTGGCAACCGAGGGCATGAGTGGGTGTCGAAGTAATCGGTGTTGAGGTTTGCCCCAGGGCCAGGCGGACGTTGTCCCGGTCCATGACCAAACCTTCATAGCCCGCCTCGCGGTAGATGTCCACCATGCCGCTGGAGAACACCATCTCATTGACCAAGACGATTTTCGGCAGCAAGCCCAAATGCGCTTGATAGGCTTCGCGACCCAGGCGCTGGTTCCATTGGTTGACCTCCGCCGGTACCAGTGGGCCAATCATTTGCGTCCATCCGCTGCCAATCAACTCGCAACGCCCTTGCTGCAGCAAGCTCTTGAACTTGGCCACCCATGCCGGATCCAGCTCAGCAATTTGCGACAGCGTCCAACCAGTGAGCTCAATGCCGATCGGCAAATCGCGGCGTTCGATCAGATTCAGCAATGGCCAGTAGCATTTCTGAATAACCTCGGGATGCGCTTCGGTCTTGATCGAAGAGAACGCAAGATTCAAATGAAACAGCAAATAGCCTTGGGGCATGTTTAGCTCTTGGTCGAGGTGATAGCGTCAGCGAGGCGCTCGCCGCCGGAGGTACACAGCAGGGCGCTGGCCCGCCGGCTCAATTGTGCCGCGTGCTCAGGCTGTTTCATCAGCGTGGCCAGCAGCTCGGTGGCGTGATACTCATCTCGCGCGACCCAGGCGACGCCGGCTTGTGCAATCAAGTCCAACTCCGCGTGGTCCTTGTCACCATAAGGCGAAAACACCACGGTAGGAATGCCTTGATAAAGCAGTTCGAAAAAGCTCACCCCGTAGATCGTCACTGCATAGTGGCATTGCGACATCAGCGGGCCGAGGCCGTTGGGTGCGACATGCTCCCGCCATACCTGTTGTGCCGCTTGATCCAAAACCGGCGCTTGGGCGAAAGGGCCGGTGACCCAGTCCACTTCGCTGCCGCTCGGCAACTGGGCATCCAAAAGGCGGGGCCAATGGCGCCCAAGCCCGGTTGCATCGCTGCCGCCGGTCAGGGCCAGCACTCTTGGGCCAGGTTCCCAGGCGTGCTCAGGTCGCGGTCCATCAATCAGCAAACAATCCCAACCAAAGAGGGTTGGCACATGGCTCGCATCGGCTGAGGTCGCTTGATAGTGGAAGGATGGAATGAAGAGCAGATCGACTTCATTCGGCATCAAGCGCAGGCTGTCGATGCCGATCACGCGCAGCCCTTTTTGTCGCCAGCGCCGCAGGGCCGGGACCAGCAAGGCTGGAGTCTTGGCCGGCTGCAAATCCAAAACCAAAGTGGAGAATGGCTGCAGGCCAAGCAGCTGATCGACTCGGGCCAAAAGGTCATCGGAGTGATCGATGAAGTGGTGCTCGAAAGCGCCAAGATCTGAGCGCTCGAGCTTCTCGCTTTGAATCAGCAGCGTGACCGCCACACCTTTGCCTTGAATCGCTCTCGCTGCCACCAAGCAGCGACTCAAGTGCCCCAAGCCAACACCTTGCCCGGCCTGGCAAATCAGCAAGAGCGATGGGCTGGCCGGCATGACCCTGGCAACAGCCTTCAACGGGGCTGCAAGGTGATCCGTTTTTCCTTCAACGGGCGCAGCCCGTCGGAGGGGTCAGCCCGCCAGAGCCGGTCGGGCAACTCAGAGGCAACGGGTGCTTTGATGCCATCGCCGTCGGCACCGATGCCGATGCTGAGGTCGCGAATCACGGGGGCGATTTGCTCGGGCAGCCAGCAGTGGCCGGCGGCGTATTCGTCGCCTTTGCCGTCAAGGTCGAGGTGGAACTCGATCATGGTGGCCCCATGCTTGTGCACAGCTCGGTGAATGACACCCGGTTGGACCGTGTGGTCCGACCAACCGATTGCGCAGGACGTGGCTTGACGCAGAGTCTCGATCGCCCGCAGATTGGCTTCATGAGAAGGCGTGGGGTAGGCCGAGGTGCAGTGCAAGAGCGTCGGCTGGCTGCAGCCATTTCGCTTGAGCACTTGGGTCGCATGCAAAATTTCGTCCATGGTGGCCATGCCGGTGGACAAGACGACCGGCTTGCCTGTGGCCGCGCAGGCCGCAAGCAAGTCATCCCAAAGCAATTCGTAGGACGCGACTTTGTAGAAGTCCACAAAAGGCTCCAGCTCGCGCACCGCTTCAAGGTAGAACGGCGTGCAGCTGAACTGGATCTTGCGTTGCTGGCAACGCTCAGCGAGTTTCGGCAAGAAGTCCAGCGGCAGCTCCCAAGCCTTGCGCGCCATCAACTCAGGTTTGGCTCGCAGCGCTTCTGAAGAGAACAGCGACTCCACATGGAAGAGCTGAAACTTGACGACGTCACAGCCAATCTCGGCGGCGCTGTCGATGAAGTCGAAGGCGCGGCCCAAATCTTGGGCGTGGTTGCTTGAAACCTCGGCGATAAAGACCGTCATTTGGGAGACCTTTGTCCTTGCTTAGCGATTGGCCACGGGCCAGCGATTGATGGTGTATGCCGGATCAAAATCGATCACCGATCCGCTCACCGCATGACAGCCGCCTTGGGCCAGCCAGGCGATGTAGCTGGCGACCGTCTCGGGCGCAATCAATTCTCCGAGTGGCGAATGTTCCCGTACCGAGTCCAGCAAGGCAGGGTTGGCCACAGTGCTTTTCATCAGCCCTTCCATATGGCCCAGTCGCAATGCATGCGTGGCGATGCCGTGCTGACCCCATTCCACCGCCAGCGTTCGAATCATGCCTTCCAAGCCCGCTTTTGCCGTGGCATAGGGTAGTCGACCCGGGTAGGGGTGAGTTGCCATGATGGACGAAATGGCCACCAATGAAGAGCGGCCCGCAGCTTTGAGGGCAGGGAAGGCCGCCTTGTAGAACAAGTAGGCACCCTTCAGATTGACATCGATGACACGATCCCAGTCGACTTCGCTCAAATCCTCTGCCGGGCCGACCTTGTTGATGCCGGCCAAGTAAATGGCGAAATCAATTGTTGAAGGCAGCTTGGCGTAGGAGGCCGCAAGCGTTGCGTCGGGCCGATCTGGACCGAGCCAAGTCGGGTCCAGCGCGAAGCCCGCTTGAGTCAGTGCATCGCACACAGCGCGACCGATGTTGCCGGTCGCGCCAATGACGACGGCGGTCTTTTGGCGGGCGCTCATATTTTTTCCCAGTGCTTGACTTTGACCAGATAGGCCCAGACATAACTGACATTCACACCGGGCTCGCCGACGATGGGGTGGTAGCCCATGGGCACAACGCCAAACACGCGGTCCTGAATCGGCCAGACCGTGTCGACTTGGGCGTTGTCGGCCCACACGCCTCGGCCAACTTGGAAGGCCTTCTTGGGGTCGCCTTTGAGCAGATAGAAAAATACCTCTTCAAAGCCTGGCTCCAAGGTGTTTTCGAAGTCATGTGGAAGGCTGGACCAAGTGCCATCACCGCGATGCACGGTCAAGCCCAGGCGCATCTGCAGATGAGGTGCGGGGTTGGGCTTGAGGTAGTGATAGACGTCGCGCTCCCAATTCTTCTCGCCCACCACAATGTGCTTGCAGTCAGACTCAAGAATGGTGCGGGTCTCACCAGTACTCAGGTCGGTGTGTTCTACAGATGCGATGGTGCCCGCTTCGCTCAACACGACCACGGCGCGTTCATTGGGTGTGCTGAAGACGAGTTGGTTGCCCGATCCCTCGGCGCTCAGATCCATCAAAGGGGCGGAATTACAAAACTGGTACATGGAAAGCTCCGTTGTTGAGTTTGTCATAGGCCTTGTTGAACAAGGCATCTGTGGACTCGCAGCCTTGCGCCATAGCAAATTGGCGCCCGATGCAGTCCGCAGCGTTCTCGGGAATCTTGGTCACGACGACCACGGTGTTTTCGGCGTGAGTGAATTCGAAGTACTTGAACCAATCATTGAGATCAACCCGTCGGCCCAGGCCCATATGAATGACGCCGTCCGCGATTTCGGCGCCACGGGCCATCGATGAACCGCTGCTGTCCCAGCCACCCGAAGTGCGCGGCGTTAACTCCAGAATCACCGGTCCGCGGTCTGAGAAGTAAATGTCGGCCTTGAGAATGTGTGCGCCTTTTTGCTCGGCCATGCCGATCGCACGACCGGCGGCCTCGATATCCCGGCGCACTTGGTCTTTCAGGTCGGAATGGCGGCGCGCAGGGTTGATGTGACCAATCTCAATGGACTCTTTGGGGATTTGGGCCAGATGGATCTGAGGGAAGAAATGCAGGTCACGCGGGAAGATGCGGTCAACCCAGTTGATCCAGTAGAGGCGCCCGTCCTGCCACAAGGTCTCGACGGAGGCCTCGGAGACCTGCTCAGGGTGCGGCCGCAGGCGCTCTTCGATCACCACTTGGCCTGTAGAGCCCATGGTCAGGGCTTCTTGGAACTGTGCCTCGCTCAGGGCTTGGCCCAGTGGGACGACGGAGAAACCTCGGCTGCCCGAGTTGTCGGTGGCCTTGATCACGTGATCACAGCTCGCTTCAGCCAAGTAGCTGCGAGCCTGCTCAAAAGTCGAGGCCATGGTGAAGCCTGGCTGCGGCAGTCCGGCTTGTGTCAAACGAGCCCGCGTCAGTGCCTTGTTCCGGCAAATCTCCGAAATCTCTGGGGCCAAATGGTGAAGACCCAGATGCTTGGCCAAGTTGTTCACTGTGGTGTGGCAGTCGGCGGCGGTGGTGATCACGGCCTTCACATCAAAACGTTCTGTGACGCTCGCACTGGCGTCGATATGGCCTTGCACATCAAAGGTGTCAAGGTGAATGAACTGATCGGCCAGTGAACGGCAAGGCGCTTCTGGATTGCCATCCGACAGAACCAGGGCCAAGCCTCGCTGCTTGGCTCGGGTCGCAGCGATCAACTGCATGGGACCGCCGGAAATCAGCCAGAGAGCTTCGGGCTTGCTCATGCCGACACCTTTTGTGCGATGAAGACCAATTCACGCCCCAGACCTAACTCCAGAAAGCCTTGGTACATCTTGTTCATCAATTCCTGTTCGCCAGATTCTCTCATTCCACTCTCGAAGGCCTTGCGCATGGCGTGGCATTCTCGCCCCAGTGTGTCGTTGCCGATGTAGTTCTTGCCCATCATCAAGAACAGATCGATGGGGAAGGTGACTTCGCGATGCGCCAAGCGAAAGCCACAGCGTTCCAGTAGAGACGCGAGTGACTGGGCGTCAAAGTAGTTCAGGTGGTGCGGGGGGGCCACCCACCAAGGTGCTTGCCCCAGGTGGTCGCGCAATGCGCGCTGAATGGGGTTGAAGTCATTGGGCACGATGACGCAAAGCATGCCGTCTTTATCCAAAAGACCGTGCACCAGCTTGAGCATGGCCGCCGGGTCTGGAAGATGCTCGAGCACTTCGCCTAGGTTGATGGCATCAAAAAGGCCTAAGCTGGGGGCCAATTGCTCATCCAAAAAGGCTTCAATCACGTCCAGCCCTAAGGATTCCCGGCTGTGAGCTGCGGCTCGCTGCGAGGGTTCTATCCCTTTGACCGTCCAGCCGCGCTCTTGCCCCTTGAGGAGAAACAGGCCCGGTCCCGAACCCACATCCAGGATCCTTCGACGCTTGTCGCCCAAAAACGCTTCCAGCTTGTCATAGCGTTCGTTGTAAACGTCTTCCCACCAAGACTTGTCTTCAAGATAGCGCTCAATATAGAGCGGCTTTTCTTGGGTGTAGTACTCATGCGCATACACATGCTTGAGTTCTTCAGTGGTGGGCAAGGGCAACACATGCTTGAACCCGCAGTGTTCGCAGTTGACGACCGAAAAACCATTGGCATGTTCATGCACTTCTCCGGCGTGGGTCACCCCATCTCCGGCCTGCCAGCTTTCATGTTTGAGGGGAGTAGCCACTGCATTCATTCCTTGGTCAGGCGTTGAAAGCCGCTATGGGCTTGCGGGGTGCTGAGAAGCTCGTCCTCAGACAGTTTCGACAGCGTCGCAAAGACCTGTTCGCAAGCTTTACTGTAGGCCTGCATATCCGCCGCCGTATGGGCGAGCGAAACCTTGAATTGCCTGAAGCCCAGAAAGCCCCGTTGCAGCATCTCAATCACAAAGCGCGTGTTCATGGCCTGCGCCCGTGGGTGATCGAAAGCAAATGCAGCCAAGGTGGGCAAGCCAGAAATGCTGATCTTGACGCCGGCCTGGGCGGCGGCCGCAGCCCAAATTTCTTTGGTCTGATTGCCGGTGCTGATCAGCTGCAGTTCGGCTTGCTCGCGCTGGTATTTGCGCAGCGTGGCCAAGGCTGCGGTCGGGCCCACTCGGTCGGTCCAGTTGGTGCTAGAAATAAAGGTGGATTGGGCCGACTGCATGACCTTTTCGGTGCCCAATACCGCTGACATTGCGTAGCCATTGGCCATGGATTTGGCAAAGACAGCGATGTCAGGGTTGATGCCATAGCGCCGGTGAATACCGCCCGCGCACATGCGAAAGCCACTGGTGATTTCGTCAAAAATCAGCACCGCGCCAATTTCGTCAGCGATTTCCCGCAGCTTGCGCAGATAGTCTTGCGGCGCTTCTTCGCCGCGTGCCGGTTCGATCACGATGGCGGCGATCTGCTTCTCTTTGCCACGAATGGAGTCGCGCAGGGAATCGATGTCGTTGAAGTGGAAAGGAAGGGCCGTGCCCGTCAAACCGCGTGGCACACCATTGGGCTGCAGCCCCGGCATCAGTTGCCCATCCAGACCGTCGGTTTCGCCCAAATTGGCCGCCAGATACCAGTCGTTCCAGCCGTGATAACCACTGAACAGCACGGTGTCACGGCGATTGTGGGCGCGTGCAATGCGTACCGCCATGGCCATGGCTTCGCCGCCGCTGCGGGCGTAGCGAACCATGCCAAACCAGGGGTGGAGCTCCATCAAAGCGCGCGCCAGTTCCACTTCTTCGGGGCAATTCAGCGAGCTGTTGACGCCCTTGCGAATGGCGGCAACCACGGCATCATCGACCTCGTCGTCGGCGTAGCCCAGGATGCAAGCGCCAACCGCCATGATGGACATGTCGGTGAACTCACGACCGTCCATATCCCAGACCCGGCAGCCCTTGGCGCGCTCGTAATAACTGGGCCAAACTTCTGGTGCGAACATCTCTGGACGCTTGGACAGCAACTGCGTGCCCCCAGGGAACAAGGACTTGGCATTCTCGTAGAGGGCCGGACCTGTGCCGGATTGAAGATCGTTAAGGCTGAACATGATCGGTCCTGTCGGCTGCGAGGGACTTGAGGTAGCCCTCATTGCGAATGATGTGTTGGTTGAGTTCTTGCAACTGGGGTTCCCGCTCGAGCAAGGCCAGCACATCCTGAGCGGAGAAAGGTCGGCCCGGCTGATCGAGGCGTTCAAACACGGCTTGCAAGAAACGGTAGTCCCGCTCTTCGTCAAGGGTCCAGCGCAGGTGGGACAGACCCAGGAACTTGTGCAGCCCGCCGTTCTTGAAGAGGTCCGGCTGCTTCTCGATGTAGGGGCCAACATGCTCACGCTGTGAGGGCAGGGTGGCTTCACGCCAGGCCCGCTCCAAGGCGCGGAAAGCAAACACGGTGCAGTCCAGCCCATCGGGGAACTCACCGGCCAGGCCATAGAAATCGTAGTCGCCTGCGTGGAAACCTTGGACGACTTCGTCAACGATAGCCGGGTCAAGCGCCGGGCAGTCGGCGGTGATTCTCACCACGGCCGAGGCAGAGAACTGCTTGGCGGCCTGGAAGTAACGGTCCAGCACATCGTGTAGATTGCCGCGGAAGCAATGAATGCGATGGTCTTCGCACCAGCGCTGAATCGCATCGTCACTGATGTCGTCGGATGTGGCGATCACGATCTCATCGAGCGTTTTGCATTGCTGGAGGCGCTCTACGACATGGGCCAGTACCGGCCGTCCGGCCAATGGCATCAAGACTTTGCCGGGCAGACGGGTCGAACTCATGCGAGCTTGGACGATGGCAACGGTACGCGGAGAGGTCATGGGCATGGGGGCTGAATTTGACGCTGTCAGTATCGGCAATCCAAGCCCGTCCATGGGCGGGAGTTGAAGGGTGAATGATGGGCAATTTCCCGTCCTGATCGCACTGCGCTGGTGCCGCTGCGACTGCTTTGCGGTGCAGGTCAGCAGGTCTGCAGAAGCCGGCTCCGGCGTGACCGTTGCGGTGCGCTGTTAGGACTTGGGCCAGACCCGCGGATCGAAGACTTGGGGATCGTCGCTTGCCAAATCGGGCCAGTGCAAAACCTGGGCTTCCCGCCAGGCTTGGTGGATCTCGCGCCATTGATCGAGGCTCTCAACCCCCACCACGCAATGGGCGACCCGGGGCAGATCTTTGACCACGCCGAGGGCGGCCACCGCCGGCGTCAGCCGAGCTTGTGTGCATTTGGCTTCCCAGGCCTGAAGGGCTTTTGTAGCCGCTGGGACTCTGCGGGCGCCCGCTTGCGATTGCAGCAGCAGGCCTTGCAGAAATGCAGAGCGCAGGTGCAACTCCACACCGTCCAGCGCAGGCATCTGGCGCAGGCGCTGGTCCAAAGCATTGCCGGGCAACTGTGCAATCTGGATATCGAAGCGACTGCGAAGCTCGATCAGCTCTTGCGGCGCATAGCAAGAGACGCCAAGCCGCACGGTGCTGCCGGCCAAGGCTAGGCGTGCGGCCTTCCAAAGTGCGTCGCCATCGCTGGAGAGCAGATCGGCAGCGCTGTGAAAGAGCAGGGCATCGAGTTGCTCACCCAAGGCTGACACCGAGCCTTCAATGCTGCGGAGCAGGGCCTGCGTTTTCTCAGGTCCACTCAGTGGGCCTAAAGGCCGGATCTTGCTGACGATGCGAAAGGGTCGCTTGTCGCAAAGGCCGCGCAAGCGGCTTTCGATATCGCCGTAGCTGGCTGCTGTGTCGAGCAGGCGCACGCCATCGTCCCAGGCTTGCGCCAAGATGCTGGCCGCCACTTCTGGCGTCACCTGATGACCTGAGCCGACGGCGCCATAGGCCAGACCAAACTGAACCGTTCCCAAACTTAGCTGCATGGCTTGGGCTGAAGAAGCGGCGGCTGTCATCGGGGCAAAGCGGCTTGCAAGCAAGCCAGGACCCGGTCTTGCTCCGCATCGCTCATACCAGGGAAGAGCGGGAGGGAAATGGTCTGGGCGTAGTAAGCCTCGGCGGCCGGGAAGTCTCCGGCTGCAAAGCCCAGAGCCCGGTAGTAGGGTTGAAGATGGATGGGGATGTAGTGGACTTGTACACCAAGGTTTTGCGCTTTCAGGCGGGCAAACACCGTGGCGCGATCGGCCCACTGCGGCCCCGGCAGCAACTCGACCGAGTACAGATGCCAGGCGGAGCGGCGTCCTGGCATGCGAGGAGGGAGGCGCAAGGGCAGATCTTGTAGCAAGTGGTCATAGCGTTCGGCCAGGGCCTCGCGGCGCTCTTGCATCTGCGGCAGGCGTCGCAGCTGCGAGCGACCCAGCGCGGCTTGCATCTCGGTCATCCGGTAGTTGTAGCCCAGGCTTTGCTGCTCATAGACCCACGGCCCTGCGGGCGCCTCAAGCATCTGGGCCGGGTCCCGCACCATGCCGTGCGAACGCAGTGTTTGAATGCGGGTCGCTAACTTGGGGTCTCGGCAGCACACCATACCGCCTTCCGCCGTGGTGATGACCTTGACGGCGTGAAAGCTGAAGACGCTGGCATCGGCCCAGTCGGAAGCCATCATCTTGCCATCCAAGCTTGCGCCGGTGGCATGTGAGGCATCTTGCAACAGCGCAAAACCATAGTCGTCCGCCAAGCGGCGTAGGCCCGGCCAATCGCAGGGCAAACCAGCGAAATCGACGGCGATCACCAGCTTGGGCAGGCGCTTCTCGGCTTGAGCGTGTTCCAGCTTGCTCGCCAGTTCGCTCAAGCTCATTTGGCGTGTGTGCGGATCAATATCAACGAAATCAATCTGTGCACCGCAATACAGCGCACAGTTGGCGCTGGCCAAAAAGCTATTGGGCGTGGTCCAGACGAGATCGCCGGCGCCAACGCCCAGCGCCAAACAAGCCAGATGCAGTCCGGCGGTGGCATTGCTCACCGCGATCGCATGGGGCACGTGGTGAACAGCGGCAAACTCGGCCTCAAAACCAGGGACTTCTTCGCCCTGGGTCAGGAAGTCAGAGCGCAGTACTTTCAGTACCGCTGCAATATCGTCGTCGTTGATGTGCTGCCGGCTGTAGGGCAAGACTTTGTCGAGTTCACTCATGGGCGTCAGTTCGGCACCTGTTCCTCGATCAGTCGGCGGAGTTGCTCGACGCTGAGGAAGTCGCTATTGGTTCCACTGTTGTAGGCGAAGCCGGGCTCCACCCGCTTGGCGCCCGTGCTTTCGCAGTACTGATCCATGGTGTAGTGGCCACCGCTAGGTAGGATGGCGAAGTAACGGCCCAGGTCAACGGTCTGGTAGCTGTCACTTTCTGTGATCATTTCCTCGTGGATCTTCTCGCCGGGGCGAATGCCCACGATCTCCTGGCGGCAATTGGGGGCCACTGCTTCAGCCACATCAGCGATTCGATAGCTGGGAATCTTGGGCACAAAGATCTCGCCGCCCAGAGCGTTTTCCAAAGCCCACAAGACCATTTCCACACCGTCCTGCAAGGAGATGTTGAAACGGGTCATGTTCGGGTCTGTGATGGGCAGCACACCGCTGGCGCGGCGCTGTTGAAAGAAGGGAATCACCGAGCCCCGGCTGCACATCACATTGCCGTAGCGAACCACCGAGTACTTTGTGGCGCGGGTGCCGCGAATATTGTTGGCTGCAATGAAGAGCTTGTCGGAGCATAGTTTGGTAGCACCGTACAGATTGATCGGCGCGGCGGCCTTGTCGGTCGAGAGGGCAACGACGCGTTCGACCTGATGATCCATGCAGGCTTCGATCACATTCTGCGCCCCCAAGATATTGGTCTTGATGCATTCGAAGGGGTTGTACTCCGCGGCCGGGACTTGCTTGAGCGCCGCCGCGTGGATCACGGTGTCAATGCCTTCCAGCGCGCGCTTGATGCGCGAGGCATCCCGTACATCGCCCAAAAAGTAGCGGATGGCCTGGTAATCCCGCTCACTCCAACGCTGCGACATTTCATATTGCTTGAGTTCGTCGCGCGAAAAAACCACCAGCCTTTTGACATCCGGGTAACGCTTGAACACGGTGTCGACAAAGGCCTTGCCGAACGAGCCGGTCGCTCCGGTTATAAGGATGGATTTTCCGTTGAGCATGGTGTGTCGATAGTGGTTTGACGAGGGAACTCAGGCCGATAACCTGGGCTTGGATGAGACTTTCGCCCGACTTGAGGGTGTGTGATCCTGGAAAAAAGCTAAGTCTGTCACACTATTTCGCCGCAACGGCTGCCCCGAGTCGTCATCGCCAGTCTTGTTGCGATCTTCTGTCTTTGCCGCAAATTGGAGGCTGGCGATAACCCCAGATTTCAGCATATTGGCGCGAGCGGGCTGCTGTTAGGCTAGCGTCGATATGCACTCTCTTGAAACGCTCATGAGTTCTACAACGCCGCCCATGATTCATGCCAAGGCATTGGTGGAGAGCCCGTCTATCGGCGCGGGCTCCCGTGTCTGGGCTTTTGTACACATCCTGCCGGGAGCACGCATCGGGTGTGATGCCAATATCTGCGACCACGTCTTCATCGAGAACGATGTGGAAGTGGGGGATCGGGTCACGATCAAGTGTGGCGTGCAGTTATGGGATGGCGTTCGGGTCGAAGATGATGTCTTCATTGGCCCGAACGTGACTTTCTGCAACGACGCCTTTCCGCGCAGCAAGCAGCGTCCCGAGCAGTTTGTGCAGACTCGGGTGCGCAAGGGCGCCAGTTTGGGAGCCAACGCCACTTTGCGTCCCGGCATCACCATCGGCGCCCATGCCATGGTCCAGGACGGTGCGGTGGTGACTCGTGACGTGCCGCCCTATGCCATCGTCGCAGGCAATCCCGCGCATGTGGTGGGTTATGTCGATGCCATCCATCCAGCCAGTGAGGCGGCTCAGCCGGGTGGGGCTGCATCTTCGGGTTTGCCCGAGCCGCTGCAGGTGCCTGGCGCTTCTCTCATCCAGCTGCCTCAAGCCATGGATATGCGGGGCTCGCTGTGTGTGGGAGAAATCGGCAAGCAACTGCCTTTCACCCCGCAGCGATTTTTCATGGTTTATGAGGTCCCCAGCCGTGAGGTGAGGGGAGAGCATGCCCACAAGCTTTGCCACCAATTCCTGGTTTGTGTGAAGGGCAGCGTCAGCGTCGTGCTGGATGATGGTGAGCATCGCGATGAGTTGCTCTTGGACAAGCAGCACCTGGGCTTGCACATTCCGCCCATGGTCTGGGGCATACAGTACCGCTTCAGCGCCGATGCGGTTTTGTTGGTGCTGGCCTCGGATCTTTATGACCCCCACGATTACATCCGCAGTTATGACGACTACCTTGCCGCCCGCGGTCGCGCCTGAGGGGCTTGCGCCGCTGCCTTTTTTGAACCTGCAGCCCGCGTATTTGGCGGCCCAGGCTGAGATTGATGCTGCCTTGCTGCGGGTGGCACGCAGCGGCTGGTTTTTGCTAGGCCAGGAGTTACAGGCTTTTGAAGCGGCCTATGCGCAAAGCGTTGCGGCGCCCGGCTGTGTGGGCGTGGCCAATGGGCTTGATGCGCTGGCTTTGTCTTTGCAGGCCTTAGGCGTGGGCCCGGGGGACGAGGTCATCGTGCCCTCCAACACCTATATCGCCACCTGGTTGGCGGTCAGCCAATGTGGCGCGCAGCCCGTCCCGGTGGAGCCCGATCCCCTCAGCTACAACCTCGACCCTGCTCGCATAGAAGCGGCCATCACGCCGCGCAGCAAGGTGATTCTGCCGGTGCATTTGTATGGCTTGCCAGCAGAGATGGATGCAATCCTGGCCATCGCGCGACGCCATGGTCTCAAGGTCTTGGACGACTGCGCCCAAGCCCATGGCGCCCGCTATCGGGGCCGGGCCGTGGGCAATCTCGCGGATTTGTCGGCCTGGAGTTTTTATCCCGGCAAGAACCTTGGCGCGATGGGTGATGGGGGTGGGGTGACCGGGGCCGATGCCGCTTTGTTGGACCAGTTGCGTGTGCTGCGCAATTACGGCTCCAGAATCAAGTATCACAATGAAGTGAAGGGGCGCAATTCGCGTCTGGATGAGATCCAGGCCGCCGTGTTGGCGGCCAAATTGCCTCACTTGCAAATCCAAACCGAAGAGCGGCGCCATATTGCCAGCCGCTTGCTGGACGGTTTGGCGGGCTTGCCGCTGCAATTGCCGACGCCACCGGCCGCCCATCTGGAGTCGGCTTGGCATTTGTTTGTGGTGCGGCATGAGGCAAGAGATCGCCTGCAGGCCGAACTGAGCCGGCAGGGGGTGGGCAGCTTGATTCACTACCCCGTACCACCGCATTTGCAGCCTGCTTATGTGGAACTGGGTTATGGCGAGGGCGACTTTCCCGTCAGTGAGGCCATGCACCGCGAGGTGCTGAGCTTGCCGCTTTGGCCGGGCATGAGTGAGGCGGAGATTGATCGGGTGATTCAGGCGGTGCGGGCCAGCGTTTAGCCCGCGTCTGTTGGCCCCCAGGGTGATGGTGCGGGACCTCGGCTACGTGCGGGATTGCCCACCCACAGCTCACCGGCCGGGACATCGCGTGTGACCACGCTGCCGGCTCCTATCATGGCGCCGGCGCCAATGCGAACGCCGCCCAAAATGGTCGCGTTCGCGCCGATCGAGGCGCCGCGCTCCAGCGTGATGGTTTGAAATTGGGCCGGATACTGCCGCGAGCGAGGCGTGCGATCGTTGGTAAAGGTGGCGTTGGGGCCGATGAAGACATCGTCTTCGACCCGGATGCCGTCCCAGAGTTGGACGCCGCTTTTGACGGTGACCCGGTCGCCGAGTTCGACCTCGTTTTCGATCAACACTTGAGCGTTGATATTGCAGTCGGCGCCAATACGGGCTCCGGCCAAGATCACGCAGAACTGCCAAACGCGTGTGCGCGGGCCAATGGTGGTGCTGGCCACATCGGCCAGGGCGTGAATCTGGGGGGCGTCGCTTTTGCTCATGGTGTAAGCATAACGAAACAAGCCCAGCCAATTTGCCGGTTCAAGCGCCGGGTCAGGGCAGGATTTGGTGCGGAACTTGGCGGTGAGTGGCCGCTCAGGCCCAGCGAGTCTGTAGCTTGCTAGGCCCGGCAACGCTAAAGCAAAGGCAACCAGGGATCTTCTTCGTCATTGGGGCCGCGCCTGTGGAAGGGCGGGTGCCGCATGACGCCGGGCTCTGCCTCGACGGCTCGCGTCGCTTTTGGCGCCAAGTCAGCCAACTCCGGCAGCACTTGATCGGGGGCAAGCAGCAGGTCTCCGAGCTCTGGCAGCGGTGGCTTGCTACTCGCCTTGGCAGGCTCGACGGTGGGGTTCGATTCAGATGCATCAAGCGATTCGCCCCCCTCAGTTCTTGCCTTGGTGAACCAAACGTCCGCCATGGCGTGCTCGCTGCCGTCTGCTTTGGTATAGCCAGAGACGAGGCCGATCAGATTGCCGGCATCCATTTGATCGCTCTTTTGAGCCTGCAGGTCCAAAGAAACAATGCCGAGTTCGCTCAGATTGAGCAGTTCCGCCGCAGCACTCAAGCCATCTCGATTCTGGTCCACCCAGACGCGCAGCTCAGCGAATGCGGCGTCCTGGGTGTCAATCTTGCCGTCGGCATTACCGTCCAGGCCGCGCAAAGCCGCATAGCCATCGGCCGCGCGCATGCCGGTCGCGAGCTGCACCCCGCTGCCAAACAGCTCGGCGCCATTGTCGATCTTGCCGTTGTGATTGCGGTCCATGGCCAACAGACCGTCGACCCCATCGCTCCAGCCCCATTGCTGCTGTTTGCCGGTCGCGTTGAGGTCGAACTGCACACCCTGGGCGGCGGCTGTGGTGCGAACGCCATTGCCGTCCAGATCCAGCATGATGGGCGTGGCCGCGAACATCGCGTCGACCTGCTGCGGACTCATGGCAGCGATCTGCTCAGAACTGAAAGCCCGTATCTGGTCCATTGACAAGGCCGCGATGTCCTGCGACTCCAATCCTGCAATCTGCTCCGTCAGCAGCGCTTGGACTTGCGCCGTACTCCAGCTACGGAGCTGGGCCGAACTCATGGCCGCGATGTCTTGAGTTTCCAGGGCTTGGATTTGCTCTGTTTCCAGCGCCCTGATCTGGCGGGTACTCAGGCCTGCCACCTGCCAGGTCTCGAGAGCAGCGATGTCTTGAGACTCCATCAAGCGAATCTGCGCACTGCTGAGCGAGTTGAGTTGTTGCGTCAGCAGGGAGCTGAATTGCTCTGAAGTCAAAGCCTCGAACTGCGCGGTGGTCAGCGAGCGCAGCACTGCCGTGCTCAGTCTGCTGATGTCTTCGGTTTCAATCACCGCCATTTGATCGGTGCTCAGACCCCGAAGCTGCTGACTGCCCAAGGCGGCCACCTGCACGCCCGATAAAGCGACGATGGCTTCCGTCACCAGCGCGCCAATCTGGATGCTGCTGAAGGCACGCATCGTCTCGCTGGCGAAAGCCTCCATATCGCTGCTGGACAACAACGATATGTTTTGAGTGCTGAGACGGGCTAGTTGAGCACTGCTGAGTGCGGCGACTTGCTGGGACCCCAGCGCATCGAAGGCTTCAGTGCTCAGCACGTTCAAGGCGAGAGACGAGAGCGAGCGGATTTGCTGCGTGCTCAGGCCCTCAACTTGCAGGCCCGAAAGACTACGAACCTGCATGGTCGTCATGCCGGCCAAGGCGCTGGTGCTCAGGCTGTTCAACTGGCCCGCGCTGAGTGCACTGATGTCTTCGCTCGCCAGTCCGCGAATCTGCGCGCTGTTGAGCAGGCTGAGTTGCCCGGTTTCCAGCAAGGCGAACTGTTCGCTCGCCAACATGCTGAACTGGCGCGAGCCCAGGCCTCGAATCTGTTCCGAAACCAGGCTGTTCAGTTGCTCGCCAGACAATAGTTGCAGCTCTTCGCTTTCAAGCGCGCGCAATTGGGCTGTGCTCAGGGCTGTGATTTGGTGCGTACCCAGCGCCTGCACGGCCTCACTGCTCAGGTTGCCAACTGCTTGGGTCCCGATGGCACGAACCTGCTCGCTGGAGAGGCCTTGAATCTGCAGCCCGTCAAGGGCACGAATTTGCCCGCTGCTCAAAGCCTGGATCGACTTGGTGCTCAGGTGTGCCAGTCCATCTGGCGTCAACAGGGCAAAATCCTCGCTGCCTAGCCCAGCCATCTGTGTCGCTTGCAGTGCGCCGATCTGCGACGCCGTCAGGGTCATGATCTGTTCAGAGGCCAAGGCGTCCAGGGCTGCCGTTGACCAGCCCCGCAAGGCCTCGCTGCTGATCGAGGCGATATCGCTGAGTTCAATCTTGCCAATCTGCTGGGCGCTCAGTGCATTGAGTTGAACCGAGCCCATCGCCGCCCATTGCGCTTCCGTGAGTGCGACCAAGTCCTCGCTTTGCAGCCCCCGCACCTGTTCGCTGCTGAGGGACTGCAACTGCTGGCTGCTGAGCGCGGCGAACTGTTCACTTTGGAGTTGTTGCCACTGCGAACTGCTCAACTCACGCAAAGCCTGGGTCTTGATGGCGGCCAGGCCTTCGCCGGTGATGGCGATGAGTTGTGCGCTGTCCAAGGTGCGCAGTTGTTCCCCGCGCATGAACTCAAATTGCTGGGGCAAGAGTTGGGCGATCTCGTCGGTGCTGATGGCCGCCAACTGGGTGGAACTGAGCGTGCTGAACTGGGCGCTGCTCAACTGCACCAACTCTGACACGCTGAATGCGGCGAATTGCTGCGTTGACAGGGCCCGCAAGACGTTGGTGGACAAGGCGGCCAAATCATCCGCCGCGATCGCCATGATCTGCTCGGAGCTCAGCAGCGCCAACTGAGCCGTGTTCAAGGCTCTCACCTGGGTGCTGGTCAGCCCCGTGAGATTCTCGGCGCTGAGTGCAGCCAACTGCCTGGCACTCCAGGCGCCGACGCCGCGCGAGCCAAGCGCTTGAACGTCGGCCTGCTCCATGACTGAAATCTGCAGGGTGCTCAATCCTTGCAACTGCCTTTCACTCAGCGCGACGAACTGTTCCGTCAGCATCAGTTGGATGGCGTCCGTGCTGAGATGGCTCAGTTGCTGGCTGCTGAGGGCACTGATCTGCGCGGTGCTCAGGGATACAACCTGACCCAAATCTAGATTGGCCAATTGGCTCGAAGTCAGGCCGCGAATGGCGGAGGTGCTGATTGCCAGCAGCGCGTCCGGCTGCAACGCCCAGATCTCGTCGGTACCGAGATTGGCCAGTTGTTGTGAGCTCAGCAAGGCCATTTGCCGGGAGGACATCAAGGCCCACTGATCCACCGTCAGGGCATCGACCTGAGCGGTCGAGAGTGCGCGTAAGCCGGCGCTTCCCAGGGCGTTGAGCGCTTGCATGCTCAACTCGTCGATGCGATCCGCGCTCAGACCAGCAATTTGCTGGGATCCCAGAGCAGCCCACTGCTCGGTGCCAAGGATGTTGAGTTGCTCGATCAGCAGGGCTGAGAACTGCTTGGAGCCCAGGGCCTGCAATTGGCGCGAGCTCAGCATTTGCAACTGAGTTTCGGTCAGTTGCAGCAGCTGCTGATCCTGCAATCCACGGATGGCACTGGTGCTGAAAGCCTGCAAGGCCTCGCTTCCGATCTGTACAAACTGCTCCGAACTCAAACTCGCGATCTGTGAAGAACTCAGGGTCGCGGCCTGGCTGCTGGTCAGCACCTTCAGTGTTTCGGGGGCCAAAGCGGCCAGTTGGGCGCCGGTGAGCGTTCGGAAAGCTGCGGTCGAAATCGCAGCAAAGTCCTCGCTTTCAATATTTGCCAGTTGACTGCTGGAGAGGGCCTGCAATTGCCTGGAACCCATCGCAGCAAACTGCTGGGTGCCCATCAGATTGATCTGTTCGCTGCCCAGCCACTGGATCTGCTCGCTGCTCAGCGCTCGGACCTGGGCACTTGACATGCTTTGCAACTGGGCTCCAGTCAGCGCCCCCAGTTGTGAACTCCCAAGCGAGAGCAAGGCGCCGGTGCTGATGCTGCGGAAATCCGCGGTCTCGAGCAAACTGAGTTGTGTGGTGTTCAGCGCCGCAATCTGGATCGAAGTCAGTGCAGAAACCTGAGATGTCTCCAGTGCGCGCAATTGCTCAGCACTGAGGGCATTGAGGGCATTGCCGCTGAAAGCCCGGATGCCTGCGCTGCTGATCGCGGCCAGATCCTGGGTCTCCAGGGCGACGATTTGGCGTGTGCCGAGGCCGCTGAGTTGCGCCGTGCTGAGGATGCGGAACTGCTGGGTGCTCATCGCCTGCAGATCCTCGGTGTCCAGCGCCGAGAACTGGCGCGGGCTCAGGGCTGCAATCTGGCGGGTCCCCAGCACCGCGACTTGTTCGCTGGACAGGCCTTGCAAGGCACTGACCGTGAGGCCACGAATCGCGCCGGTTGACAGCGCGGGCAGCGCATCGCTGGTCAGCACCTGCAACTGCTCGGACTTCAGTCCGCTGGACTGCGCAGAACTTAGAACGCTGAGTTGCGAAGCACTCAAGCCCACCACTTGATGGGTTTGCAAAGAACCAAACTGTTTGGCGTTGAGTCCCAACAAGGCCCTGGGGCTCAATAGTTCGAGGTCACTGACGCTCAAAACGCCAAGTTGTCCGCTGCTGAAACTCCTGAGCTGTGCGCTGCTCAGTGCTGCGATCTGATCATTGCCAAGTGCATCGATGCCCTCGCTGCCCAAGCTTCGGATTTGCCCGGTGCTCAAGGCTCGAATCTGCCCGCTGCCAAAAGACTGCAGCAGCTCGGGTGGCATGCTGCGCAAGGTGCTGCTGTTGAGTGCGCGGATGGCGGAGGAGGACAGATTCTGCAGCGCTTCAGGGGCCAGTGAGGCCAGCAGCGTTGGCGTCAGGGCGATCCCATGGCTGCCATTCAGACTGCCGATTTGCTCCACCGTCAAGGCGGTGAACTGCTCGGGGGCGAGCGAAGCCAATTGATTGCCGGAAAGGCTTGCGATGAACTTGGTCGTCAGTGCACTGAACTCGGTCGGCGCTATGACAGACAACAGACTGTTGGGCAGGGACTTTGCCTGCTTGGTGTCCAGCGAAAGCAGTTGTTCGACGTTGAGTTGCTCGAATTGCTCGGGGCGAATGCCAGGAAACTGCTTGGACTGCAGGGCCCCGACTTGCTCGGGGGTGAGTTGGGCAAATTGCTCGACGCTCAATGCGCTCAGGTGAGCGGTACTGAGGCCTTTAACTACGGCGGGACTGAGTGCCTGCAGGTCTTCAATCTCGAACGCAGCCATCAGCGCAGCCGGTATGGCCTTGAACACACCGGGCTTCAGCGAGAGTGCCTGCTCATAGCTCAGCGCGGCTATGTGCTCCGCAGTGAACTGTGCCCACACGGCAGCGCTGAGCTTGGCAAGAGCCTGTGTGCTCAGTTGAGCCAACTCTTCAGGGCTTGGCGGTGTGGGTGCGGCGGTGGCCATGGCTTACTTTGTCCGTTCAGGCGAGGGCCGGCAAGTGCAGCGAAGTAACAGAAAGTGTTGAGCCCAGCATCGACCGCCGCTCTGTGCGAGCTTGCGTTCGGCTGGGTTGGTGTTGGTGCGGAGCGAGCTAGGCCGGAAATCCTTTCTCTTGGTGTTTGAGCGCACCGGGCGCATCTCGCAAGATGCGCCCGGTGCAGGCCTCGATCAAGCTTAGATCAGCGGCAACTGACGCGTCAGGTCATCGTCATCACCTGGCGTCTTGGGTTTCACCAAGGCCGGCCCTTCCAAAGGTTGCGTGCTCAGTTTGTCGGCGCTTGGTGCGCCTGGCAGCGGCACCTCGTTGGGCGGCACCAGCACTTCACTGAGGTGCAATAGCTTGCCATCTCCGCCGGTGACAGCCATTGGTGCGGTCGTCGAGGCGGCTTGACTGTTATCGCGGCTGAACCAGACATCGGCCATGTCATGCGTCTTACCGTCTGTTGTCTGATAGCCCGAGACCAGACCGATCAGATTGCCGTTGTTAACCGCTGTCGAAGCTTGTGCGTTCAGATCCAGGCTGGCGATGTGCAAGGAGCCGAGAGACTTCAGCTCACCGTCCTGGGTGATGCCGTCACTGTTGCGGTCGACCCAGACCTGCAGTTGCGCAAAGTCCTTGTCCTGGGCATCGAGCTTGCCATCATGGTTGCTGTCCAGGGCAGCCATGGCGACATAGCCGTCCTTCGCTCTTGATCCGTCAGCCAAGCGAGTGCCTTCGCCGAAGAGCTCCTTGCCATCATTGATCTTGCCGTCGCCGTTCAGGTCTCGAACCAGCATGCCGTCGTTCCCGCCGACCCAGCCCCACTTCTGCCAGACACCCATGCCCAAGAGGTCGTAGGTCACGCCCTTCTCGGCGGAGATGGTCTCCACGCCGTTGCCGTCCAGATCCAGGATGATCGGCGAAACCTGAGCCGGGATCAGTGCGTTGACCTGTTCGCTGCTCATGGCGCCGATGGCCTCGGTGGTGAAAGCATTCGCTTGCGCCATCGACATCTTGCTGATGTCCACCACCTCGATACCGACCACTTGCTCGGTGGTGAAGGACCGGATCTGCTCGGTGCTCAATGAAGAGAACTGAGCGGTGGTCAAAGCCTTGATGTCATCAGTTTCCAGGGCTCGGATTTGCTCGCTCGAGAAGCCTCGCAAGGCGGCCGTGCTCAGGTAAGTGAAGTCGGTGCTTTCAAACGCACGGATCTCGTTCGAGGTCAGCGTTCCCAGTTGTGCTGAGGTGATGGCGCTCAATTGCATCGTGCCCAGGCTGGTCAGCTGATCTGACTGAAGCGCCGCGAATTGCTCCGTGTCGAAAGATCGGATCTGCGCGGTGGTCAGCGCATTCAGGTCTTCAGTCTCCATCTTGCCGACTTGCTCGGAACTCAGTCCCAAGATCTGTTGGGTGCTCAGGGACTGGATCTGTGCCGTGCCGAAGGCATTGAATTGGTCCGTCGACAGGAACTCCATGCTCTCGGACGCCAGACCCCGCAGTGCGGCGGTGCTCAGTTTGGACAGGTCCTCGGTTTCCAGCGCCTTCAGCTGCTCGGAGCCGAGCACAGACAGTTGTGCCGAGCTCAGAACTCGCGCCTGATCGGTGGTCAGCGCCTTCAGGTCCGCCGTCTCCATGCCATCCAGCTGGGTGGTGGTGAGGGACTGGATCTGGGTGGTGGTCAGGTCTTGAATTTGCTCCGTGGTCAGGGCGTTGAGCTGTTCGGTGCCCAGCGAGCGCAGTTGTCCGGTGGTGAGTGCGCGCAGGTCGTCACTCTCCATCTTGGCCATCTGCTCGGTGCTCAGGCCTCGGAGCTGTTGGGTGCCCAGGGACTGGATCTGTGCCGTGCCCAGGGCATTGAGCTGATCGGTCGCCAGGAAGCCAATGTTCTCGGAAGCCAGGCCACGCAGGGTCGCCGTGGTCAGTGCAGCCAGATCCTCGGTTTCCAGCGCCTTGAGCTGCTCGGAGCCAAGTACGGACAGCTGTGCCGAGGTCAGGGCGCGGGCCTGTTCGGTGCTCAGGGCCTTCAGGTCCGCCGTCTCCATGCCATCCAGCT
>NZ_JBMLSK010000387.1:60353-69618 GCF_049240545.1 Roseateles sp.
CCAGCGCCTTGAGCTGCTCGGAGCCGAGCACGGACAGCTGTGCCGAGGTCAGGGCGCGGGCCTGTTCGGTGCTCAGGGCCTTCAGGTCCGCCGTCTCCATGCCATCCAGCTGGGTGGTGGTGAGGGACTGGATCTGGGTGGTGGTCAGGTCTTGAATTTGCTCCGTGGTCAGGGCGTTGAGCTGTTCGGTGCCCAGCGAGCGCAGTTGTCCGGTGGTGAGTGCGCGCAGGTCGTCACTCTCCATCTTGGCCATCTGCTCGGTGCTCAGGCCTCGGAGCTGTTGGGTGCCCAGGGACTGGATCTGCGCCGTGCCGAGGGCATTGACCTGCTCTGTGCCGAGGAAGCCAATGCTTTCGGAAGCCAAGCCGCGCAGGGCCGCAGTGCTCAGCTTCGCCACGTCTTCTGTTTCAATCTTGGCGACTTGCTCCGAGCCCAGCGCGCCCAGTTGACGCGAGCTGATGACAGCGAAGATCTCGGTGCCCATGGCCCGCAGGTCTTCAGTGCCTAGGGCTGCCATTTGCTCGGTGGCAAAAACCCGGATCTGCGTGGTGGTCAGGGCCTGCGCCTGCTCACTGCTCATCGCTTTGACTTGATTTGCGCTCAAGGATTGCACCGCGGCGGTGCTGAGCCTTGCAAAGTCTTGGGTTTCGAAGAAGCCAATCTGCTCCGAACTCAAAAATTTGATTGCCTGACTCGACAGGCTTGCGGCCTGATCAGTGGTCAGCGACTTCAGTTGGTCGGACGTGAAGGCCGCCCAATCTTCTGATTTCAGCAAGCGCAAAACGGCCGTTGAGAGGCCTGCAATTTGTTCGCTGGAAAGGCTTTTGATGATCGAAGACATGGTGCGTTACCTCAGTTGGGCGTGGCTGTTTTGGCCAGGTGTCATCAGGATGCTGTTCAGACGAGCGCCTGATCGTTGCACTCGGTTGTGAAAACTCGAGAGGGCTTGGTGGACTCCAAAGCTTCGGAGACCTCCACGCTCAACAAAAATCCGTAATCTGCAGTGGAACCAGCAGCTTTGCCACTTGGGACAAAGAAGCTGGGGCGATGAGTGTGAACTTCGGCATGCCGAAGGTGATCTTTAGTTGTCATGCTGCGCTCATCCTTATCCCCAAAAAGGGGGGGGCTGGGGCTCGAGCTTGTAGACGTTGGAAAACGGGGAAACCCGGTCGCGCAACACACTAACAATCTTGTGTGCGGATGGTAGGGATCTCGTACCTCATCATTGAATTGAAAAGACAGCGCTTCCGTGTGCTTTTGCTCGCTTGGCGTTTGACGGCTTGTCGATGTAATGCGAAGCACCGGCGTCAAGCCTGTTGGGCACACTCGCCATGCAAGTTACCACTCTGATCCCCGCCTACAAGACCAAGTACATCGTTGAGCTTTTGATGGGGCTGATGACGCAAACGATCAAGCCTCAGCGGGTCATCGTTTCAGATGACAGCCCTGACGGTTCATTCACGGCCTTGCTCAATTCACCTCAGTTGGAGTTAGCCCGGCGAAAGCTGCAGATAGAGATCCATACGGGCCCACGTGCCGGGGCCTATGAGAACTTCAAGAATCTGCTTCGTCTGTGGGATGGGGCCACCGAGTTGGTGCATCTGCTGCTGGACGACGACATCATCTATCCCGACTTCTACATGCGCCACTTGATGGCACACGCCAGCTGCCCAAGCCCTTGCAGCATCAGCGCGCGCTGGTGCAGCAACGAACGCGGGCAGCCGGTGGAGGGCATGCCCATCCCCAAACCGGTGTGGTTGTCGAATGACCGGATCGTGCGTTTGGAGGCGTCTCTGTTGTTTTCATCGACGCTGCCCGATTGCACCAATTGGCTGGGCGAGTTTTCCAACTGTGTGATGCGCAAGGAGGCGGCGGGCCTCTTGTTCGACCCGCAGTTCGCCGGCGTTTCCTACGAGGGGCTGTGGGATCTTGGCGCCTTCTTGGCGGCCAGCTTGATTGGCCCGGTGGCGTATATCCAGGATCGTCTCGGCGCCTTCCGGGCGGGCGGCGAGGGGCATTCGGCGCAGATGATGGGCAAGCATATGAAGGCCGCGCATCTGGCTTATGCGGCCCTGAGCTTGGGGGCGGTGCGCCTCGGGCAGCTCAGTCCCGAGAGTGCCCGCCAAGGCTTTAGCGGGCTGCACAACGCCTTGATTGAACGCTACTCGCAAGAGGCTGATGTTGCCCCCTTCATCCCCGTGCTTGCGGGGCTGGTGACGGGGGAGCCGCAAGCCGAAGGCGCCTTTTTGGGGTTGTGGGAGCAGTTCTTGCGCAGCCACAAGTTTTGAATTCGCCCAGCCCTCCCGTGTCATTGACCCATTTTTGAGAGTGTCCACCATGCAATCTGTGCCTGACGAAGCCCAAAGCCTGCCGGTGGTGGTGGTGTCTTACAACAGCGCCGAGCTGCTGCGTAATCTGCTCAGCTCCTTTCGCCGTTTTTACAAGAACCCCGTCCATGTGGTCGACGGCTCTGATGCCGTACACCTGCCGGAGATTCGGCTTGCATTGAGCGAGTTCGAGGGAGTCAGCCTGCATGCGCAAGGTTTCAATATTCACCATGGCCCGGGCATGGCCTGGGCGATTGAAAAGCTCGATCTCGGCCCGCGTGCCTTGTTCTTGGACAGCGATATCGTCGTCTTGAAGCCCGGTTTCATCGAGGACTTGCTGGGCCGTTTGCAGCCGCAGGACTATGGTGTGGGCGGGGTGGCCTATGTCAATCGTGAGGGTTTTGACATTCCTTATGCCTATGGCGCGGTGCCTTATATGCACCCGCCTTGCATGCTGTGCAATATCGACGTCATGAAACAGTGGCCTCTGCCCATCAAACATGGCGCGCCGATGTTCTCCGCCATGCTGGCTTTGCATGACGCGGGCAAGTCGCATCTGCTGCGCCATGTGGACTGGACGCTCAATGATGTGACGCCCGATACCCGTAAGCTCTACTTGGACCACATCGGTCGCGGCACGGTGACCGCCACCCAGGGCTACCACCTGGAAGAGTGGATGGCTGAGGCTCAACAGCGGGCGCAGCAGCAGATCCAGCAAGCCAAGGCCGAGGTGCCGACGGGCTACAACCCAGACCTGTTGCCGCTGATTCCGGCTACGGCGCGGCGCATTCTGGAGGTTGGCTGCAGCACCGGGGCCTTGGCTCATGCGCTGAAGCTGCAGCGCCCGGATGTGCATGTGATGGGCTTGGAGCTCGATCCCAAAGCCGCGCAGATCGCCCGCGCGCATTGCAATGAAGTGCTCAATCTCGACATCGAGAGCGCCGACGAGAGCTTGTTCCGCGACTTTGCCGACCGAGACTGCTGGATCTTCGGCGATGTACTCGAACATCTTCGCGACCCCTGGCGCGTGCTCACTCAAATCCGCAAGGTGCTGCCACCCGGCGGCTGCGTGGTGGCCAGCATTCCGAATGCTCAACATTGGAGCGTGCAAGGGCGCTTGGCCGTGGGCGACTTCCGTTATGAGGCTGATGGTTTGCTGGACCGGACTCACCTGCGCTGGTTCACCCGCATCACGTTGTTCGAGCTGTTCCAATCGGCGGGTCTGCGGGTGGAAGCCGGTGTGCCGCGCATCTTCAATGAGCCGCAAAGAGAGCCGATGTTGGAGGCCATTCGCCATATGGCTCGCGCGATGGGGCGCGACCCTGAAGGCGCGGTGCGCGATGCCTTGCCTTTGCAATACGTGGTTCGGGCGGTGGCGGCCTAAGGCCTCAATACGGCCAGAGCCGATCAGCGGGTTTGGCTGGCGGCGGCCAAGCCATTGTCAAAATGATCGCGCATCAGCTGACTGGCCTCGGCATGGCGGCGCGCCAGCAGGGCTTGCATTAGTTGTCGATGCTCAAGCAAGGAGCTTTGTAGCCGCCCTTGCTTGAACAAGGAATGATGGCGGTTCAGCTTCATCACCCGACGCAGATCGGTGACGATCTGCTGGCGCCAGCGATTGCCCTCGATTTCTAAGAGGCGCAAATGAAAACGCTCATTGGCCGCAAAAAATGCGTCCCGGTCCTCGACCTGACGCTCTAAATCCGCATGCAGTGCTTGCAACTCGGCCAAGGCTTCGTCGCTGGCGCTTTGCGCGATCTGTGCAGCCGCGTCGCTTTCCAGTAGAGCCAGCAACTGATAAGCCTCGCGCACATCGCGCTCGCTCATCTCGGTGACATAGGCGCCGCGGCGCAGCTTCATGGTCACCAAGCCTTCAACGGCCAGCACTTTCAGTGCCTCGCGCATCGGCGTGCGGCTGATGCCTAACTCGGCGCAGAGCTTCAACTCATCGATCCAGGCACCGGGCTCCAGCTGGCGGCCAAAAATCTGCTGGCGCAAATGCTCGGCCACTTCTTGATAAAGGGCGCGAGGGGCGAGCGTGCGGGTTTTGGCGTCGGCGTTCATGGCAATCTGCCGTCAGTGTAGCGTCAATTCTGAATTTATAATTATGAATGATGGTCGCGCTATGATGCAGCGTCCGCAGGAGCCAAGAGATGTCTGAATCCAAGAAGCAAGCGTTCGAATTCCCGCAAGCCACGCTGGCGCAGTGGGAAAAAGCCGCCGCCAAGTCCGCCCCCGGGGGCGATGTCTCGGCCCTGAACTGGCACACGCCCGAAGGCCTGACGGTCAAGCCGCTCTACACCGCGGCCGATTCGGCGGGCCTGCCCTATGCCGACACCTTGCCCGGCTTCGAACCCTTTCTGCGCGGCCCGCAGGCCACCATGTATGCCGTGCGGCCCTGGACGATTCGCCAGTACGCGGGCTTCTCCACCGCCGAGGAAAGCAATGCCTTCTACCGCAAGGCCTTGGCGGCCGGCGGGCAGGGCGTGTCAGTCGCATTCGATCTGGCCACACACCGCGGTTACGACAGCGACCATCCGCGGGTGACCGGTGATGTCGGCAAGGCCGGCGTGGCGATCGACTCGGTCGAGGATATGAAGATCCTCTTCAACGAGATCCCGCTCGACAAGGTCTCCGTCTCCATGACCATGAACGGCGCCGTGCTGCCGGTGTTGGCGGGCTATGTGGTGGCGGCGGAAGAACAGGGCGTTTCGCAGGACAAGCTCAGCGGCACCATCCAGAACGACATCCTCAAGGAGTTCATGGTCCGCAACACCTATATCTACCCGCCCGAGCCCTCGATGAAGATCATCGGCGACATCATCGAGTACACGGCGCAGAAGATGCCCAAGTTCAACTCGATCTCGATCTCGGGCTACCACATGCAGGAAGCAGGCGCCAACCAGGCGCTGGAGCTGGCCTTCACCCTGGCCGACGGTAAGGAGTATGTGAAGACCGCCCTGGCCAAGGGCCTGGATGTCGATGACTTTGCGCCCCGCCTGTCCTTCTTCTGGGCCGTGGGCATGAACTTCTATCTGGAGATCGCCAAGATGCGGGCCGCGCGCCTGCTCTGGTGCCGGATCATGAAGGGCTTCGAGGCCAAGAACCCCAAGAGCCTGATGCTGCGCACGCACAGCCAGACCTCGGGCTGGAGTCTGACCGAGCAAGACCCCTACAACAACGTCGTGCGCACCACCATCGAGGCCATGGCCGCGGTCTTCGGCGGCACGCAAAGCCTGCACACCAACTCGCTGGACGAGGCGATTGCCCTGCCCACCGAGTTCAGCGCCCGCATTGCCCGCAACACCCAGCTCATCATCCAGGAAGAGACCCACATCACCAGCGTGATCGACCCCTGGGCCGGCAGCTACATGATGGAATCTTTGACCCAGGACATGGCCGAGAAGGCTTGGGCCATCATCGAAGAAGTCGAGGCCATGGGCGGCATGACCAAGGCCGTGGACAGCGGCTGGGCCAAGCTCAAGATCGAGGCCAGCGCGGCCGAGAAGCAGGCGGCCATCGACTCGGGCCGCGATGTCATCGTCGGCGTCAACAAATACAAGCTGGCCAAGGAAGACAAGATCGAGATCCTCGATGTCGACAACGTCCGCGTGCGTGACGGCCAGATTGAGCGGCTCAAATCCATCAAGGCCAGCCGCGACAGCGCCGCCGTACAGGCCGCGCTCAATGCCCTGACCGAAGCCGCCAAGTCCGGCCAGGGCAATCTGCTGGACCTGAGCATCCAGGCCGTGCGCCTGCGCGCCACCGTCGGCGAGATCAGCGATGCGCTCGAGGCCGTCTACGGCCGCCACCGTGCCGACACGCAAAAAGTCACCGGCGTCTATGCTGCGGCTTATGACTCGGCCGAGGGCTGGGCCAAGCTGCAAGAAGAAATCTCGGCCTTTGCCGAGGAGCAGGGCCGCCGTCCGCGCGTCATGGTGGCCAAGCTGGGCCAGGACGGCCACGACCGCGGCGCCAAGGTGGTGGCCACGGCCTATGCCGACCTGGGCTTCGATGTGGACATCGGTCCGCTGTTCCAGACCCCCGAGGAATGCGCCCGTCAGGCGATCGAAAACGATGTGCACGCGGTCGGCATCTCGACCCTGGCCGCCGGTCACAAGACCCTGGTGCCGGCCATCATCGCCGCGCTGAAGGCACAAGGGGCCGACGACATCATCGTCTTCGTCGGCGGCGTGATCCCGGCGCAGGACTACGACATGCTCTACGAGGCCGGCGTCAAGGGCATCTACGGCCCCGGCACGCCCATCCCGGCCAGCGCCAAGGATGTGCTGGAGCAGATCCGCTTGAGTCTGCAGTCGCCCGCAGCCTGAGCGCGACGATGAACGGTTTCAGCCTTCAAGCCGTACGAGACGAAGACTTCGAGGCCATGTTGGCGCTGCGTATGGAGGCGCTGCGCGACAGCCTGGAGCGGCTCGGCCGTTTTGATCTGCAACGCGGCCGCGAGCGTTTTCGCGCCGGTTTCGCGCCCGAGTTCATGCAGCACATCTGCCGCGATGGTGAACGCATCGGCTTTCTGACCCTGCGGCCTGATGGCGACTGCTTGCGCCTCGACCATCTTTACCTGCGCCCCGCTCAGCAAGGGCAGCGTGTTGGCGCCTGGGCGATCAGTTGGGTCAAGGACCGAGCCCGCGCAGCCGGGCAAGACGTGACCCTCTCGGCCCTCAAACTCAGTGATGCCAACCGCTTTTACCGGCGCCATGGCTTTGCGCAGACGGGCGAAAGCGAGTTCGATATCGACTATCGCTGGCGCGTTCCCCGGCCCGGCGAAGACGCGCAACTGGCGGTGGTGCAGGCCGGCGTCGAACCGGTGTGGACCGGCGTGGCCAGCGAGCCTGCTGGTGATTCTGCCCTTGAGGCGTCGCGCCCATGAGTCTGGCGCCCGCACTTTTGTCCGGCCCTGGCCCCATGCAGCGGCGCGCGATGGCTAAGGCCATCACCTTGCTCGAATCGTCCCGCGCCGACCATCGCGCCCAGGCCGATGCCTTGCTGACCGAGTTGCTGCCGCACACCGGCCGGGCCTTCAGGCTCGGGCTGTCCGGCGTGCCCGGCGTCGGCAAAAGCACCTTCATCGAAGCGCTGGGCCTGTTTCTGATTGAGCGCGGTCACCGCGTGGCGGTGCTGGCGGTGGACCCGAGCAGCAGCGTCTCGGGCGGCTCTATCCTTGGCGACAAGACCCGCATGGAGCGGCTCTCGATGGATGAGCGCGCCTACATCCGCCCCAGCCCCAGCAGCGGCACGCTGGGCGGTGTGGCCGAGAAAACGCGCGAGGCGATGCTGGTCTGTGAGGCTGCGGGTTTTGATGTGGTCATCGTCGAGACTGTGGGCGTAGGCCAGAGCGAAACCGCCGTGGCCGGCATGACGGATATGTATGTGCTGCTGCAGCTGCCCAATGCCGGAGACGATTTGCAGGCGATCAAAAAGGGCGTGATGGAGCTGGCCGATCTGGTCGTCATCAACAAGGCCGATCTGGACTGGGCCGCTGCCACGCGCGCCCAGGCTCAGATTGCCTCCAGCCTGCGCCACTATGGTCATGCCGGCCAGCAGGCCAGCCACCCAAAGGTCTTGCAGGTCAGTGCGCTCAAAGCGTCTGGGCTGGACGCGTTTTGGGCCGCGGTCGAACAGTTTCAGGCCGAGCAAGCGCGCGATGGGCGGCGCGAGGCCAAGCGTCAGGCGCAGGCGCTGGACTGGATGTGGGAACGCATTCACGCCGGCCTGCGCCAACAGTTTGCGCAGGCGCCGGCCGTCAAGGCGGTGCTGGCCGAGGTGGCCGAGCAGGTTCGCCAAGGGCGCTTGCCGGCCTCGGCGGCGGCGCGCGATCTGCTGACAAAATTCAATCAATCTGGTTCCGAACATTTCATTGGAGACGGTGATGCATGACATCCAACAAAGGCTTGAGGAAATGCGTGCCTTGGCGCGCTTGGGCGGCGGCGAAAAACGCATCGCCGCCCAGCACGCCAAGGGCAAGCTGACCGCGCGCGAACGGCTGGAGCTCTTGTTCGACGAAGGCACTTTCGAAGAATGGGATATGTTCGTTGAGCACCGCTGTGTCGACTTCGGCATGCAGGACAACAAGATCCCCGGCGACGGCGTCGTCACCGGCTACGGCATGATCAACGGCCGCCTGGCCTTCAGCTTCAGCCAGGACTTCACCGTCTTTGGTGGCGCGCTGAGCGAGTCGCATGCCGAGAAGATTTGCAAGGTGATGGACCAGGCCATGAAGGTCGGCGCGCCCGTGATCGGCCTGAATGATTCGGGTGGCGCCCGCATCCAGGAGGGCGTGGCGTCCCTTGGCGGTTATGCCGATGTGTTCCAGAAGAATGTGTTGGCCTCGGGCGTGATCCCGCAGATCAGCATGATCATGGGCCCCTGCGCCGGTGGCGCGGTCTACTCGCCCGCCATGACCGACTTCATCTTCATGGTCAAGGACTCGAGCTATATGTTCGTGACCGGGCCAGAAGTGGTGAAAACCGTCACGCATGAGGAAGTGACCGCCGAGGAGTTGGGCGGCGCCGGCACCCACACCAGCAAGAGCGGTGTGGCCGACCTGAGCTTCGAGAACGATGTCGAGGCGATTCTGATGCTGCGCCGCTTCTTCAACTACCTGCCGCTGAACAACCGCGAGAAGGCGCCCACCCGGCCCAGCGGTGACCCGGGCAATCGCCTCGACCATTCGCTCGACACCCTGGTGCCGGAGAATCCGAACAAGCCCTATGACATGAGGGAGCTGATCCTCAAGACGGTCGACGATGGCGACTTCTTTGAGCTGCAGCCTGAGTACGCGAAGAACATCCTGACCGGCTTTGCCCGCATGGAAGGCCAAACGGTCGGCATCGTGGCCAACCAGCCCTTGGTCTTGGCCGGCTGCCTGGACATCAAGAGCTCCATCAAGGCCGCGCGCTTTGTGCGCTTCTGCGATG
>NZ_JBMLSK010000388.1:0-1594 GCF_049240545.1 Roseateles sp.
TAGCCCGGATATTTCACCAGCAGCAGGTCGGCGGCCTCGTGCCGAAGCGCGTTTTCATAGGTATCTGACGCCAATGAAAACCGAGGACCGCCGATGCCAAAGTGTACCGATGAGGCTGTCGAGTTTGGACGTGTCGGGCGGCGTGTCGTCCATGCAGCGTTCGACGGTGGCGACATCGTCAGCGATGGTGGCGCGCTGCTGCTCAAGCAGGTCGATGAGCGTGTTGGCCTGACCCGCGCAGCGGCCCTGGCGTTCGGCGACGAGCGTCGCGGCGCCAGCGTCCAGCACAGCGTGCACAGCCTTCTGGCACAGCGCATCTACGGCCTGTGCCTGGGCTGGCAGGACGTGTGCGACCACAACGTGCTGCGCAATGACCTGGTGCTGCAGACGGCCGTCGGCCGAGCCGAGCCGCTGGCTTCCGCGCCCACGCTCAGCCGCCTGGAGACGGGCGCCACGCCCGAGCACGCTGCATCGCTGCACGAGGTGCTGATGCAGCAGTTCATCGCCAGCCACGTTGCGGCACCGAAGGAACTGGTGCTCGATGTCGATGCCACCCATGTGCCGTTGCACGGCGAGCAGGAGCGAGGCCACTTCCACGCCTACTACGACAACTACTGCTACTTGCCGCTGTATGTCTTCGCCGGCCAGGACCTGCTGGCTTGCGTGCTGCGCCCGAGCGACCGGGACCCGGCCAGCGTCGTCAGCGCGCTGCTCAAGCGGCTGCTGGTGGCGCTGCGCAGGGCCTGGCCCAGGACGAAGATCATCGTGCGTGCGGACTCGGGTTTTTGCCGCCCTCGCGTGCTGCAGCGCCTGGAGCGCTGGGGCGTGAGCTACATCATCGGGCTGCAGAAGAACTCGCGGCTGCAGCAGGAAGTCGAGCTGGCTGAACTCGCACTGGCGGAGCAGTTCGTGGCCAGGCAGACCAAGCAGCGCATGTTCGGAGAGTTCGAGTACGCAGCCGGCACCTGGGACAAGCCGCGCCGCGTCATAGCGCGGCTGGAGCAGGGCCCGCAAGGCGCCAACCCGCGCTTCATCGTCACAGATCTCAAGGGCTCGCCCAAGGCGTTATACGAGCGCCGGTACTGCGCACGCGGGGAGGCCGAGAACCGGATCAAGGAAGCGCAGTTGGACCTGTTCGGGCGGCGCGCGAGCTGCCACCGCTTCCAGGCCAACCAGCTTCGGCTGCTGCTGGCCGCACTGGCCTACACCTTGATGATCAACCTGCGCCGGCTGGCCCTGAAGGGCACCGAGCTTGCGCAGGCCTGCACGGCCACGATCCGCATCAGGCTGCTGAAGATCGGCGCAGCCGTGGTGCGCAACACGCGCCGCGTGCGAGTGCTGCTGGCGTCGGCGCACCCGATGAAGCATGTCTTCATCACTGCGGCGCGCGCGCTCAGCCCGTAGAAATCCATCCAGTGCCTGGCCGGCGCGATGACAACAAAACGGCCCGCATCCCAAGCCGGGGAAGGGGCAAATACGGCCATGCTCGCCCCGTCGCCTGCACCCTGCGCAGCAATCGCCTCATTACTGCGCCCGTGGGCTCAAAAAGCCTGCAGATCGGCGTCGCAAACGCATCCAGTACAACGCTCATGAA
>NZ_JBMLSK010000389.1:0-51888 GCF_049240545.1 Roseateles sp.
ACATCGTCAAAGGGGCGCGAGACCTCTTCGCCGCGGGTGTAGGGCACCACGCAGTAAGAGCAGTACTTGGAGCAACCTTCCATGATGGACACAAAGGCCGAAGCGCCTTCGACCTTGGCGGGCGGCAAGTTGTCGAACTTCTCGATCTCGGGGAAGGAGATGTCGACCTGCGGGCGCAGCTCAGCGCTGCGCGCGGCCAGCATGGCCGGCAGGCGGTGCAGCGTTTGCGGGCCGAAGACCACGTCGACATAGGGCGCGCGCTCGATGATGGCGGCACCTTCTTGGCTGGCCACGCAGCCGCCCACGCCGATCAAGACGCCTTTTTCCTTCAGATGCTTGACGCGGCCGAGGTCAGAGAACACTTTCTCTTGTGCCTTCTCACGCACCGAGCAGGTGTTGAACAGAATCAGGTCGGCCTGCTCGACATCGTCGGTTTTTTCGTAGCCCTGAGCGGCGCCCAGCACATCGGCCATCTTGCCCGAGTCGTACTCGTTCATCTGGCAGCCAAAGGTTTTGATGAAGACTTTTTTGCTCATGGCGTTCTCGAGAAAGCAGCGTCGCGGCCACCCCGCAGGGGGCGCTGTAGTGGGACTTGGAAAGGAATGGATCCGCGCTCGGTTCAGCGCTTGATCCAGAGTTGCGCGGCCTGATCAAAGGTCCAGGTGGCGGCTTCTTGTGGCGTGCGTGGCCATGTTTTGTTGGACAACTCGACGGGGTTCAAGACCCAGACGTCCATCAACAAGCCATTGGGGTCCACCGTGTAGTGCACCATCAGCTTTTCACCCGTGAGCGCTGCGGGCTGTTGCAGCATATTGCTGGCGCCACGCACGCGCGCACCTGGGGCCAAACGCGCCGGCTTGCCGTTCAGGCTCAGGTCGGGGCTCTGTGTGATCACCATCTCGCCGCGCAAGGCTTGCACGGGAAATGGGCGGTGGGTCTGCGCTTGGGCGCTCGGGCTCGCGCTCGCGCTCGCCATCACCAAGGCGAGGGTCAATACACAGCGGTACATGGTATGTGTCCAGTGGCTGTAAGAAAGGAGGCCGATTGTAGTGGAACGCATGCCGGCGCTGCCTGGGCCTGGTGCGATGAAGCCGCAGGAATCGGCAAATACTCTCGACTCAGCTGACCAAGCCGTCAAAGAAGATCGACCAGCGGCCATCCGCCTGCTCGCGCCAATACTGGCGCTTGAGCTTGGGGCGGCCTGCATCCGCGGGGCTGAGTTCGCGGTAGGTCACGACTCTCACTTTGGGCTGCGTCGGCCAAGGCAGGGAGCTGATGCGCTCCAAAGACTGCAGCGGCAATTCCTGCTTGACCATGCGGGCCAAGTTGGCCTCTAGGCGGGGCGCTGCGCTGTCGGAGCCCCGCTCCAGTCCGGCTTCATAAAAGCGACGCACCTGTCCGGCGTCTTGTTCCAATCGGGCGCGCTGCCAGCCTTGGAAAGCGGCTTCAAAGCCCTTGTCGGATGGCTGCATGTTTGCTGCGCTGCGGCTCAGCCACTCGATGTTTTCTACGATCACGACGGGCGTTTCGCGCTCCGCGACCGTGTCGGCCAAGAGCTTCATTTCATCATTGCTCAGCACGATGCAGCCATCGGTAGACATCGGCCCCCGCGCATAGTTGCCCGCACGTTCGCCGTGCAGCCAGATGCTGCTGCCGCCACGGCCAAGAACACGGTCGTATTCATTGGGGTAGTTCAGCGGCAGTGCGGCGGCCCCGTAACGGGCTGCGGCTTCGTCACGGCGCAGGCCAATGTGGTAGAGGCCCAGCGGTGTGCGTTGATCGCCTTCTTCCAGCTTGCCGGTGCCGAGCTTGCCGATCGACACATAGTTGTCGCGCAGCAGCTTCAGCCCCTGGGCGCTGTTTTCGAACAGATACAGGCGAGCGCGGCTGGTGTCCACCACGATGGCATGACGAACAGCAGGGGACAAGCCCAGCAAGGGCTTGGGCACCGCGTCTTCGGGTGGGCGCTCCACCAAGGCTGCCAAGCGCAAGCGTGCTTCGGCACGCAAGGTTTCGCTGGCACCGGCGGGTGCGCTGGCCATGCGTTCCGGGCTGTGGGTCTGTGCCATCGGGTGCCCGCTTCGCGCCAATAGCAGATCGCCCAACAGCAACTGCGCCAAGGCAAAGTCGGGACGTTGTTTGACCAATTCCTCCACAGTGGCCAGCGCCAGGGACTCCTTGCCTTTGGCAAGGTATTGGTAGCTGAGAATCAGTTGCCCTTCAGGGGTCTGCGTGTCCGGCTTGGAATTGATCAAGCGTTCGGTGGCGGACCCGAGAGCCTTGACGGGCTCGGTCATGCCGTCGGTCAGCGGTGCCGTTTGTCGAACTGCGTGTTCTGGATGGAGATCGACCTTGGCAAACACAAAGCCCACCACTCCCAATACCGCCAACACCCCCAAACTCGCCAAAACACTAGGCTTGACAGCGCCAGCCACCGCTGCGCTTTGTGAGTGAGCCAGTGGGCCTGCCGATTTGGAGGCAGGGCCCAGGGTTTTGAAGGACTGTTCAGACATGAAATTGGCGGGAGTTTCAAACCCCAAAACGATCCGCAGAGTGCAGCGAGGTCATCAGCGGATGGAAAGACGAATCCCTTGTTTCAAACGGGAAGAGACCAAAGGCTCAACTCGCTCCTCATCCTCAGCTGGCGTTTTCTTGTGTGATGAGCCATTCGCCTTGCTTGTTCTTGCGCATTTCGAAGTTCTTGGTGCTTCTCACATCGAGAGCATCGGAGTCGTAGTCCTGGCGAACCCGGATGGACGCTTTGTCGCCGTTGACCTTGATCTGGATGTTGGACAAGCTGACCGTGATTTTCTTTTTGCCCATGATGCGTGCATGGCGCTCTTGCTCCCAGGCCTTGCGGCTCGGTGACTTGCCCTTGAAGTCGGGTGCATAGGCAGAGTAGTACTCCGACATATTGCGCTGGCTCCAGGCTTGCGCCCAAGCGCGCAGGGCCTTCTCGATGGCTTGCTTGTCTTTGTCCTGAGCCTCCGCCTTGCTGGACTCTGCCTTGGCGGTGTCGACCTTTGCGGTGTCAGCCTTGGGCGCCTCAGTGGGTTTGGCTGCTGCCGCAGGTGTGGGGGCCGCAGCAAGCACCGCTGCAGCAGGCGCGGGAGCGGCGGTGGTGGTCGTGGGCTTGGCTGCCGCTGTTGTGGCTGCAGGTGCAGCGCTGGCCGTCTTGGTTTCAGGCTTGGCTGGGGCTGCAGTTGGGGGCGCCGCAGGGCTTGGAGAGGGTGCGGCAGCAAGCGCAGGCGCCGGGCTTGGCGCAGGTTTTGCTGCAGGCGCTGTCGGCGCTGCTGCGGGAGTTGCCGGCGTAGCGACCTTGCTCGCGCGCGGATCGACGCTGGATTCAAACACGTTCTGAACCACCGCCAGCTTCAGCGGCAGTGCGGCGTCGGACTTGTCCAGCGCCAGGGCTTTTTTGTAGGCTTGGCCAGCCAGCCGGGCATAGACATCGCCGAGGTTCTGGAAGGCGGTGGCGTACGTGGGGTTGGTGCGGATGGCCAACTCCAAGGCCTGACGGGCCTTCTCGTAGTCGCCTTGGTTGCCGTACAAAACGGCGAGGTTGTTGTAGGGACCGGGCAGCTCTGGGTGAGTTTCCGTCAGCTTCTGGAACACACCGATGGCTTCTGCTTGGCGATTGAGCAAGGACAAAGCAATGCCTCGCTGCAGGCGCAGTCGCGGGTCATTGGGCTTGGCCACCAGTAACTGATCCACCTTCTTCAAGCCTTCGGCATGCTTGCCGCTGGCCAAGATGGCCTGCACATCGGTGACCTCGTGGGCCCAAGCCAAGCTGAGCCCCAGGGCCAAGCTGGCGGCCAGGCCAATCGATCGAAGCGAGAAAGTCGGAGTCTTGGCTTGGTGGTTGCGCATGGTTGAGCTGAAATGGTTTGTAGAGATTGTAGTTGCCGCTTACTCGGTAAATCGACGTTGAGGCCCCATGCTAGAGTGAACGCCATCCCAGAATATGAGAGCGCCACATCGGACCCACGGCAGCCAGCCTGAGCCGTGGCGTACAGAGTTTGGGGGCGCTCTCTTTCACCGCGACCGTTTGCATGCAAAGTCTCCCCTTTTTGACTCACCTTGGTCCGCCCCGATTCATCGGACGGATGGGGCGAGTTTGCCTCGGGGTCTTGGCCCTTTGTGCAGCAGCCGCGCCTGTGCGTGCGCTGGAGCTGGGGGCGGCGCAGTCCCTGGCGGGCTTGGGTCAACCTCTGTCTCTGCAAGTGCCGGTTCGATTTGCAGTCGGCAAAGCACCGCGCAGCGATTGCCTGAAGGTGCGCGTCGAGGCGGGTGATCGTCAACTGTCGGACGGCGAGATTCAACAAGGTTGGAGTCAAGGGAAGGCCGGGACGGCAACGATCTGGGTTCGCAGCCGGGTCGAGGTGACCGAGCCGCTGCTGCGACTCTCAGTGGGCTGTCCCCAGCAGCAACTGGTGGTGTTTGTCGATCCAGTGCCTGCCTTGCAGCCGACTGCGGCAGGACCTTTGCACGCATCAGGTACTCCGGCCGCGCCCGAGGTCCTGGCAGAGAAGCCCGTGGTGCCAGCTGTTGTCAAGGTGAAGGCTGAGCCGGCAGCTCAGCCCAAACGCATGGGCGCTCCGGTGTTGAGGATGGATGACCCCGGCTTGCCGGCGCTGACCTTGCCTGACCCCGAAGTGTCGGGCTTGCGCTTTCGATTCGATACTGAGTTGCATGCCGCGAACCCGAAGCAGCCGACCCCAGGCGGGCGCGAACCGAAGGCGAAGCCCGAGCGTCGGGTCAGTCTCTTGATGGCCATCGATGTAGGGCGAGCCTTGGCCCCCGGGGACTTGTTGGCGATCGAAGCCGGCCAAGGCGGCAGCAGCGCACCGGCTCGACTGCAGCGAGCTCAGCAGCAATTTGAGGTGCTTCAGGCCGATCAGCGGGCCTTGCACACTGAGATGAATCAGCTGTTGGCCGAGATGGAGCGGCGGCGTCAGGAGTCTTTGCGCAATTGGCGCCTGGCTGGTATTGTGACGCTCGGCTTGGTGGTGCTCGGTGTTGGCTTGTATTTCATGAGTCGTCACCGGCGCCGGCCGTAGGCCAAAGGCGCTTGAATCCAAGCCAATTCTGGCTGGACTGAGTTGCATGACAAAAGGCTGCCTCGGCAGCCTTTTTCGTGCTCAGGCCCTTTGAAGGGCTGGAAATCCAGGTTACTTGAGCAAGGAGCGGCGGCGCGCGACAAAACTCACCACGCCCAGGCCGGCCAGCATCAAGGCATACGTCGTCGGCTCGGGGATGGCTGCAGTGATGCCCTTGAAGGGCTCGTAGCCGAGTTCCAACTTGCCGTTCGGGCCAGCGCTGAGGGAGTTGGCGATCAGCGTGCCTTCCAGGTGGCCAGAGCCGATCACATCGGCCTTGGTGGCCAGAATCGAGCCGTTCACGAAGGTGCCGACGTTCAAGCTTGTGGCGCTGCTGAAGTTGTAGAGGATGCTGTCGCGGAAGCTGGCTTGTTGGTCATTGGCCGGGTCGAACTGGGTCTTGCCCAGGGCGCCGTAGCCAAGGAATCCACCGAACTCCACCACGGTCAGGCTGCTGTTGATGATGACCTGGGTGCCGGCCTTGATGTTTTCCAGCTGCAGGCCGCTCTTCAAGGAAGCGTTGCCCAAGTTGAAGACTTGCGGGTTGGTGCTGCCGTCGCCGGTCAACTTCAAGCCTTGCGAGCCGCCCAGGTCTTGCCACTGGCCATTGGCCTTGCGGCCAGCCAGGTCGGCGGACAGGGCATTGAGCTGCGTCTTGGCGGCGCCGAAGTCCAGGTAGTTGGCGTTTTTGGTGGCTTGGCCGTATTGCCAGTCCAGCGCGGTCAGGCTGCTGCCGTAGACGATATTGCCCATGTTCAGCTGATTTGCAGCCACCCATTGAGCATTCGACGGGCCAATGCTGGCATTGGTGTCGACCTTGACGCTGGGGCCGTTGTAGATCGAGCCGGCGGAGCCGCCTTGGCTATTGGTCAACGAGACCCCGCCCTTGACCACCAGCGAAGGGGAGGTCGAGCCATAGGGGTTGCGGTAGCCAATGTCGAAGCCGGATGTCAGATCGCCGCCGACGGCCAAGCGGCCTTCCACGTCGGCTGCAGCGCTCACGTTACCGAAGAAGAAGCCGCTGAAGCCTTGTGCTGCGCCCAGGTCGATCACCGCAGCTTGCGCTGCGCCGGCGATCAGCAAACTCGCTGATGCAGATACCAATTTAGTACCGGCAAAACCTGTCAAGCTGAAACGGCGCATGAAAACTCCCTCAATGGATGACGCTCGGTGCTGTGCTACTGAGCAAGACCTGAGATGAGATTCTAGGGCTTACCCTGGTTTTCCAGGCCCCCTGTCCCAGGGGGTATCTGATTGGTATTGGTGTGTAAATGCCGGGTTCGGCTTTGTCATGCGCGGGTGTCAAGAGCCGGACTTGACCTCCACCACGGCCCGTAGCGTGAGCGGCAGGCCCAGACGCAAGGAGTCCACACCGATCACAGAGCGCGCATGCACACCGGCAGGGCCAAAAACCTCGGCCAGCAGGTCAGAGGCACCATCCAGAACTAGCGCGTGGTCCTCAAACTCGGGTACGGTGTTCAGCGAACCCTGCAACTCGACCACTTGCGCCACCCGGTCCAAAGATCCCAGCTCCTGCTTCAATGTGGCCAAGAGAGAGATGCAGGCCGAGCGGGCCAGCTGGTAGCCTTGCTCGGCGGTGTAGTCGCGACCCAGCTTGCCCTTGGGCGTTTGGCCATCGATTGCTTGAGGCGATTTGCCCGACATGAAGAGCAGTTGGCCGCTGCGCACCGCATTCGCGTAATTGCCGGCTGGCGCGTTGCCTGCGTTCAAGGGGAGGGCGAGGTTTTTTGCTTTCTGTTCTGCGCTCATGACGGCTTGGGAGGGGATGCTAGGGAGGACCCAGCATAGACCAGCTCTTCGTCGCCATGTCCGTCAATCCGCCCGGTGGAGCGCCAGCCGAACCGGCGATAAAAGGCCATGGCTGCGCAGTTGTGGGTCTTGCCCGGCCATCAGCCAAGGCCTGTGTGGGCTGGCGGCCTGTAAACAGCGCAGAGCTTCTTGCAAAAGCGCGCGACCCAGGCCGCGCCCCTCATGGCTGGCCAAGACTGCCAGCACCAAAACCTCGCCGTGTTCGGCATCTGCGGCGCAAAAGGCCCGAATCTGGTCCTTTTCCTCCCACACCCAGGCTCTGTAGTTTGGGCTTTGCATTTGCAGCAATACGGTCTGAGGCGTGATGCCCAACTCCGCCAAGCGGCGTTCCGAGATGGGGTTGTCTGCTGTGTGAGCGCGCAGATCGAACATCGCGGCAGAGCTCGACTCGATGCTGAAGTGGTCGAGCTGGCTGGCGATCAAGGCGCGGCGTCAGAGGTGCAGTTGGAAAGCTCGGCAGGGCCTGAAATCAGCCGAGAGCTACTGGATCTTGTGGTTCTGGCCAGATCCTCTTTGCCAGATCTCCGGGAAAAGATGATGCCGCACGGCAGGATGATGCGCAGCCACTAAGCTGGCGGACCGCTTTCGAGGTAGTCAAGCGGCAGTTTGGGGTTTGGGTATGGATCCCCAATGTGTAGCCCGGAAAATGAAAAAGCCTTGTAAGTCACCGACCTACAAGGCTTTCATTTTTTGGTGGCGCTTCAGGGATTCGAACCCCGGACCTGCGGATTATGATTCCGTCGCTCTAACCGGCTGAGCTAAAGCGCCTCAAGCCCTCTACTATAGCATCGAGTTTCTGAGCTTCGCAAGACTTTTTGAAAAAACTTTATTCAGCCAGTGCCGTGCGTACCGCAGCGAGGTCCCAGGCCGCGTGCCCCACGGTCTTGTAAAGCACAGGGGACTGAATTGCAGTGGGGTTTGAAAGCGCTTGTGCCAAAGCGTGAACGCGGCTCCAGTCCAAGCTTGCCTGTATGAGGTCGCCCGCCTCATGCTTGGCGCCTTCAATGTCGTCCACCCATACTTGCCGACTGCGCACCTGCGCGGCCGGCAATTCAGCCATCTGAGGCGTGAAGCTACCGATGCCCACGATGAGCGTGTCAGCACCCACTTGATCTGGCAGCACGGCGCTCAAGGAGGTGGTGGCGGTCAGGGCGACACAGGCGCCTTCAAGGGCATGCTCCAGGGGCAAAACGCGGGCATTCAGCCCTTGGGCTTTCAGGCTGGAAGCAAAGGCGTCACTTTGGGTGCGTCCACGACCCACACAGCGCAGTTGCACGCCGGGCCAGCGCTCGCCCATCGCCAACGCATGGGTGAGTGCTTGGGCGCCGGTGCCGACCAGGACTACGTTCTGGGGTGCACGTGCCAAAAGCGTTTCGATGCCCAGCAGGGTCACGGCGGCGGTCCTGCGGGCGGTCAGCACCATGCCATCCAAAATGATCAGAGCGGTGCCGGTCGCGGCTTCGCTGACCAAGACGCGGCCTTGGATGGTGGGCTGACCTCGTTCGCGATTGGCTGGCGTGACGGCCACCAACTTTGTGACGGCATAGCATGCATCGGTGCAGGGCATGGCCAGATAGCTGCCGCCATCGGGTAGCGGGAGGACCGAACGCGGGCTGGCGTTGATCAGACCGTTGCGCAGATCCAGCATGGCTTGGGCCACGGCAGGAATCAATCGTTCATAGGGCAGCAGGTCGGCCGTGGCTTCGGCATTGAGTATTCGCATGGGATGTGATCCTCTAGAACTTCAGGCTCCTCGGCGGCTTGATTATGATTCTGCCCAAACGATACACCCCGGCGGCGTTGCGTTTTGAGCCTCAGGGCTTGATAAACCGTGCGCTGGTGCCGAATCTGAGGCCTGGTTGCTTTTGCAACCTGGACACAGATCGCAAATCAAGTGCCATGTCCAGACAGCTCCCTTTGCTGCTGGCGGGCCACCCTCTCAGGCCATTTGATGTTCAGTTTTTTCAAGAAAAAGTTTGGTTCCGCGCCGGCACCTGCTCCGACTGCTGCGCCCTTGCCCATGCCTGTGCCGGCTGCCGAACCCTCGACTCCCGCGGTGTTCAACGAGCTGCCGGTTGCCGTGCAATCAGGTCCGGCTCCAGCTTCAGCTCCAATTCCAGCTTGGCCTGTCGCTGCTGAGGTGCCGGCAAGCCCGAGCCCTGCGCCGGTGATCACGCCGGAGCCTGCGCCCGCTCCGGCGCCAATTCAAATGACGATCCCTGCTCCTGTAGCCGTTGCGGAGCCCGCCGTGGCTGCGGCGCCCCCAGAGCCGCGCCGCAGCTGGATGGACAAGCTGCGTCAAGGCTTGCGCAAGACCGGTTCCAGCATTGCTCAGGTCTTCACCGGCACACAGATTGACGATGCCTTGTATGAGGAGTTGGAAGAGGCGCTGCTGATGGCCGACACCGGCGTCAAGGCGACCGAATACCTGCTCGCCGATCTGAAGCGGCGCGTCAAGGAGGTCAAAGCAACCGAACCTAAGGCGGTGCGCGGGCTTTTGGTCGAGGCGCTGGCTGACTTGCTGCGCCCGCTGGAGAAGTCGCTGACCGTGGGTCAACACAGCCCGACGGTGATGATGGTGGTGGGCGTGAACGGCGCGGGCAAGACCACCAGCATCGGCAAACTGACGCGTCATCTGGCCGAGGCCGATCAGAAAGTGCTGCTGGCCGCGGCCGACACCTTCCGCGCCGCTGCGCGCGAGCAGTTGGCGGTGTGGGCTGACCGTACCCAGGTGCAAATCATCAGCCAAGAAGGTGGCGACCCGTCGGCGGTGACTTTTGATGCCGTCTCCGCCGGCCGTGCGCGCGGCTGCGATGTGGTGCTGGCCGATACCGCTGGGCGTTTGCCTACGCAGCTGCACCTGATGGAAGAGCTGAAGAAGATCAAGCGCGTCATCGGCAAGGCGCAAGAGGGCGCACCGCATGAAGTGCTGTTGGTGGTGGACGGCAACACCGGCCAGAACGCGCTCAGCCAAGTCAAGTCTTTTGACGATGCGCTGGGGCTCACCGGCTTGATCGTTACCAAGTTGGACGGCACCGCCAAGGGCGGCGTGCTGGCAGCGATTGCGCGTGAGCGCGCCATTCCGGTCTACTTCATCGGCGTCGGTGAAAAGCTGGAAGATCTGCAGACCTTCAATGCGCGAGAGTTTGCGCAGGCTCTGCTGGAATAAAGGGCAAGCCGCAAAGCAAAAAAGGGCATCCAGCGCGGATGCCCTTTTTTATTGCCGAGCCTCGGCGCATCACATGCCCGGCATCATGCCTTTCATGCCCTTCATGCCGCCGAGCTTTTTCATCATCTTCATCATGCCGCCGCCGCTCATCTTCTTCATCATGCCTTGCATCTGATCGAACTGAGTCAGCAGGCGATTGACGTCTTGGATTTGCACGCCGGCGCCTGCGGCGATGCGGCGCTTACGACTGGCCTTGCTCTTGCCGTCCATCAGCAGATTGGGCTGGCGGCGCTCTTTGGCGGTCATCGCATTCAAGATGCCTTCCATGCGCTTCATATCGCGCTCGGCCCGGTCCATGTCTTGCGGGCCGGCCTTGGCGGTCATCTGCGTGGGCAGCTTGTCCATCAGGCCAGAGAGCCCGCCCATCTTCTTCATCTGCGAAATCTGCGCGAGGAAGTCGTTCAGATCGAAGCCGCTGCCGGTTTTGAGTTTTTCGGCCAGCTTTTGGGCTGCCGCGACGTCCACGCCCTTGGTGACTTCTTCCACCAGGGCGACGATATCGCCCATGCCCAGTACGCGGCCGGCGTGACGCTCAGCGTCAAAGACTTCCAGGCCGTCGATCTTTTCTGACACACCGGCGAATTTGATCGGCGCGCCGGTGATCTGGCGCACCGACAAGGCCGCACCGCCGCGCGAATCGCCGTCCAGCTTGGTCAGCACCACGCCGGTCAGCGGCAGCGCTTCCTTGAAGGCCTTGGCGGTGTTGATCGCGTCCTGGCCCTGCATGGCATCTACCACGAACAGGGTTTCGACCGGATTCAAGATGCCGTGCAGCTCGCGAATCTCTGCCATCAAGGCTTCGTCGATGGCCAGGCGGCCGGCGGTGTCGACCAGCAGTACGTCGAAGTAATGCTTTTTGGCGTAATCGATGGCGGCCAGCGCGATGTCGCGTGGCTTTTGGTTCGGCTCCGACGGGAACCATTCGCCCCCGGCTTGGCCGGTCACCGTCTTCAACTGCTCAATGGCGGCCGGGCGGTAGACGTCGGCCGAGACCGTCAGCACTTTTTTCTTGCGCTTTTCGATCAGGTGCTTGGTCAGCTTGCCGGTGGTGGTGGTTTTACCCGCACCTTGCAGGCCGGCCATCAAGATCACGGCGGGCGGCTGCGCGGCCAGATTGATGTCCGACACGCCTTCGCCCATGGTGGCGGCGAGTTCTTTTTGAACAATCGACACCAGCACTTGGCCGGGGTTGAGCGAGCCGACAACCTCGGTGCCCAGCGCCTTGTCTTTGACGCGAGCGATGAAGTCGCGCACCACCGGCAGGGCCACGTCGGCCTCCAGCAGTGCCATGCGTACCTCGCGCAGCATCTCCTGCACATTGCTTTCGGTGATGCGGGCTTGGCCGCGCATCGTTTTCACGAGACGACTCAGGCGGTCGGTCAGATTGGAAGCCATTGGGGAGGGCGCCGGCTTTGAAGCGGCGCGCAAAAGTACACTGTGGCCATGATTTTATCGTTCGTCACCGCAGAGACCGCCCAAAGCCTGCTGAGCGCCTTCAGTCTGCTGGCGATTGGTGGCTATGTGGCACTTGCCTTTCGGGCTGAAGCGACGTCGCAAGTCGGGGACAGGCCCTCGCGTTTCAGCGTCTTCGGGGGACTGTTGCCACTGGCCTTTGCCGCCCATTTACTGGCACTCGTGGTCGATATCTCGGGACTTGGCTTGGCCCAGGCTGGGGCTCGATTCGGGTTCGCGCCGGCCTTGTCGATGACCGCTTGGTTGATCTTGGCCGTCTATCTGGTGGAAAGCCGGCTCTTGCCCTTGCCGGCGGCCCGGCGGGTCTTGTCCTTGCTGGCTGCCGTGTCCGTTGCGGCGGCCTGGATGTTCCCTGGCGAGAGTCGGCCCTTGGCGGCGTCGCCCTGGGCGCCTTTGCATTGGGTTCTGGGCTTGGCTTCTTATGGTTTGTTTGGTGTGGCGGTCTTGCATGCCGCCATGTTGAGCCGGGCCGAGCGCATGTTGCGCTCTCGCAGCGGGTCGAGCAGTCTTGGCGGACTGGGCGGTGCTGGCAGCCTGAGCTCTTGGGGTGGGCAGGCCATGCCGCTGTTGCGCCTGGAGCGATTGACGTTCCAATTCATCGCCGCTGGCGTAGCCGTGTTGTCGCTTGCTTTGCTGCTGGGTTGGTGGTTCACGCCGCATTGGCGATGGGATCATAAGAATCTGCTCGCGGTGCTGGGGTGGTTGGTCTTGGCTGGCTTGTTGACTGGCCGGCAGGTGTTCGGTTGGCGCGGCCGGCGGGCGACGCGTTGGTTGTACTTTGGTGCCCTGTTGTTGTTGCTGTCGTATGCGGGGTCTCGATTCGTGTTGGAAGTCGTGCTGCAGCGCCCAGTTTGAAAATGAACCTGACCCCAATTTAGGGAACTCATGAAGTACTTGTTGTTGATCCTGCTGTTGGCTTTGGTGTTTTTCATCTTGGGTATGAAGCGTGCGAGGCCGCCTTTGGACAAGGGGGGGCAGGTGCGGGCACGTGCGGATCAGGCTTCACAGGACGGCGTGCACTCGCTGACGATGGTTACTTGCTCACACTGCGGTTTGCACCTGCCGCGCGATGAGGCATTGCCGGGCAAGGGGGGTGTTTTTTGTGGGCCTGCGCATCGCGCGGCCTTTGAGAAGGCCCATCCGGTCGAGGTCGACGTGGAGCGTCGCCGCGGCTCATGAGTGGGCCGTACAAGTCCTGGTTTGGCGGCGCGGTGCAGGCTGAGTCCAACAAAGGGACTCGCGCGGATGCCGGCCCTTCAACCCTGAGCGGCGACTTGCCGGACGAAGCGGAAACACCAGCGCCCGAAGCGTCGAGCGAGCAAAGCTCACAGTTTTTCATTCGGACCAGTCGGCAACGCGGCGCTGACCAGGGCGGCAATGCCTTTGCTCGTCTGTATCGGTCCTTCTTGTCGGCCCGGGCGGCGCTGGGCATTGCGCTGGTGGCGACTCAGCTGATTTCTGCATGGCTGGGCGCTTCAGGCTCGCTGGGCGTGACGCTGCTTTGCTTTGCTTATGCCGCGCACGCTTTGGCTTTGTACTTGTTGCCACGCTTGCAGCGAGGCGTGTCGGCCCAAGCTTTGTCGCGTATTTCAAGCCCGCAGTGGTGGGGCAGCATTGGCGTTGATCTGACGGTGTTCGGGCTGCTGCATGCGCTGGATCGGGAGGCCAGCGTCAATTACGGCGCTTTGTTCGTGATGCCTGTTCTGATGGCGGGCGTGTTGACGCCACGCTTGGTAGCGGTGGCGACGGCGGCGATGGCGGCCTTGTTGATGCTGGGCGTGGCTGCGTGGGCCATGTGGGAAGGTCGCGATGTCGGGCTGCGCATGACGCAGGCCGGTTTGGTCGGTAGCGGCTTTTTTGTCATCAGCCTCTTGGCCAGTGAATTGGCAGGGCGTTTGGCGCGTGAGGAAAAAACCGCGCGCGGCAGCATGGAGTTTGCGAGGCAGCAAGCACAGCTCAGTCGTTTGGTCATCGACGAAATGCAAGAAGGCGTGTTGGTGGTGGACAGGCGTGGCCATGTCCGCGCAGCCAATCCGGCGGCGCGCAACTTGCTTGCGGAGCAACACCCGGTGCGTACCGCGCCGTTTCAGTTGCGCGGGGTGCTGGCATGGCGTCCGTTGGTGGAGGCGGTGGAGCAAGGATTTGCCAGCGCGGCCTGGCCTGAAGGGGGGCAGGATTTGCTCATCCAGTTTGATAGTGGTCTGCAGCGCAGCCTGCGTGTACGCATGCGCTTTACGCGCAAGCATGAGTCTCAAGCGGGCGAAGACTTGTGTGTGCTGCTGATTGAGGACAGTCGCTTGCTGTTGGCGCGCAGTCAGCAAGAAAAGCTCGCCGCTATGGGTCGAGTCTCGGCGGGCATTGCGCATGAGATTCGCAATCCCTTGGCGGCCATTGATCAAGCCAATGCCTTGCTGTCGGAGGACTTGATGGAGCCGCGTGCGCAGCAGTTGACGCGGATGGTGGCCTCCAATGTGCAGCGCTTGAAGCGCATTGTTGATGATGTGTTGGAGGTGGCCCCCGGTGTGCAAACGTCGCCGGTGCCTCTCGATGCGACCCAACTGGTGAGCGAGACTTGTCTTGACTGGGCGCGCACCAATCAGCTGGCACCGGGCCCTTCAGATCCACTCGATTGCATCCTGCCCATGCAGACCTTGATGGTCAGCTTTGACCCTGAGCACCTGCGCCGGGTCTTGGTCAATTTGTTGGACAACGCCTTGCGTCATGCCGAGCCCGGCCCGGCTTCGGTTCAGGTGAAGTTGGAAGCCGAGTTGGCCGAAGAGGGTGTGCCGGCTTGGGTGCGCCTGAGCGTGTTCAATGCGGGGCCCTCGATCCCTCCAGAAGTGGAGCGGCATTTGTTCGAGCCCTTCTTCTCAACCCGCAGCCGGGGTTCGGGTTTAGGGCTCTACATTTGCCGAGAGTTGTGCACGCGCTATGGGGCAGAGATCAGTTTCCAGCGCAGCGCGAATCAGGCGCGTCCCGGCAATGAGTTTGCTTTGAGACTGCGACCTGCGCGAGCCGCCGAAGTCGCAGGTGCTTCAGGGGCTCCACTCTGATGCTTGCCTCCCCCTGCAGCCCGCCATGATGAGCCTCCGACCATGAGCCATGTTTCCCACCCCAGCCTCGAGTTCAGTTTGTTGGTTGTCGACGACGAACCCGATTTGCGCACCCTGTATGAGCTGACCTTGCTGCGCGAAGGCTATGACTTGGACACCGCAGGCACGGTGTCCGATGCCCTGGAGCGCTTGCAGCGGCGTCGCTATAGCGCGGTGATCACCGATATGCGTTTGCCCGATGGCAGTGGCCTGGACGTGTTGCGCTGGTTGGAGGAACAGGGGCGACTTGAAAAGACCTTGGTGATCACGGCCTATGGCTCGGCCGAAAATGCAGTGGAGGCCTTGAAAGCCGGTGCCTACGACTATTTGACCAAGCCAGTGGACCTGCGGCAGTTTCGGCAGGTGGTTGCGTCGGCGCTTGGCAGGCAGGAACAAACGGTGCCTTCGGTGGTGCCGGAGCAGCTGCCGGCGCAATCGGCTGACTCCAAGCTGCGCGTCGCCGAGGAAGGCGGTCCCGCTCGAGTCTACGCACCTGGGGCCAAACACGCTGACCGCTCCGCCGCCCGTGTTGACTTGACCAAGCCTGCTCCCGGCGCAGCGGCCAGTGATTCCGCGCCGGACCGTTCGCCGGGACCGGCCGCAGCGGCGCTCGCGCAGACCCCGGCGAGCCCGCTCGCCCGCCTGGCCGGCAAGTCGGCCGCGATTCAGGAATTGCGCGCCTTGATTGAGAAGGTATCGCGCAGCATGGCGCCGGTCTTGTTGCAAGGGGAGTCGGGAACCGGCAAGGAGTTGGTGGCGCGGGCGATTCACGACAGCGGTGTCCGCGCTCGTCAGCGCTTTGTTGCCGTCAATTGCGGCGCGATCCCTGAGCAACTCTTGGAAGCGGAGTTTTTTGGTTATCGAAAAGGCGCCTTTACCGGCGCCAATGAGGATCGCGAAGGGTTCTTTCAAGCCGCCAACGGAGGCACTTTGTTCTTGGACGAGATTGGCGATCTGCCCTTGGCCATGCAAAGCAAGCTGTTGCGTTCGATCCAAGAGCGTTCCGTGCGTCCGGTGGGTGCTGTGGTGGAGTCCGCTGTCAATGTGCGCATTCTCAGCGCCACCCACAAGGACCTGGGGGCAGAAGTGGCGGCTGGCCGCTTTCGCCAAGACTTGTATTACCGCCTGAACGTGATTCAACTGCGCGTGCCGCCCTTGCGGGAGCGGATCGAAGATGTGCCGCTGATCAGCGAGCGGGTGCTGGCCCGCATTGCGGCCGATGCGGGGGTGTCTCCGGTGCCGCGCTTGACCAGCGCCGCGCTGCATCAACTCACGCGCTACGCCTTCCCTGGCAATGTGCGCGAGTTGGAGAATCTTTTGCATCGAGCGCTGGCGCTCTCGGGCGGCGAGTTGATCGACGCGCCCGATCTGGGGCTGCCCGAGTCGATGCTGGATGACTCTCAGTTCGGCGCGATTGGCGCTTTGGAACTTGGTGCCGGTGACGAGGCGGCTTTGGCTGCGACAGGGTCTGCGCCTGGATCTGACGATCTTGGCTTTGCTGGCGCAACACGCAATGTTGGTGGTCTGGCTTTCCCGGCAGATCTGCCCAATGACCTGGCGGCCTATCTGGACGCGGTGGAGCGCGAGATCCTGTTGCGCGCTCTGACCCAGCATCGCTTCAATCGCACGGCCGCCGGCGCCAGCTTGGGTTTGTCATTGCGGCAGATCCGCTACCGCATGGCCCGGCTGGGCGTGGACGCCGCAGCCTCCGAGAGCTGAGTTGGCATCGGTCGATAAGGGCCCGCACCGTTTAGGGTCATGGGCCGCAGTTCGGCCGCGTCTTGCCCGCCCTGGGCGTCGCCGGTTTTTTTCCAAAGCCCTGCAAAGCAGGCCTTAGGTTTGACGCGCGTTTGCGCTGCTTTTGGCGTGCAAAGCCAAGCTTGGCGCGGGCTGGAGGGCTTGTCCCCTGATGGTTGCGGGCATGCGCCTTTGTTGTGACGAAGATATGAAGCCACCTGGGCCTGTGCAAAGCTGTCGGCTAGCCTGAAAGCTGCTTGGCGTCAACGGGATAGATACGCTATCGGTAGTGCTTGAGGCTCCATGTGACCCCAGATATAGTGGGCTTCATGGTATCCTTCGTCTCTGTTGAAAGTGCTGCACCTGCCAGCCTGGACCGATGTCCGGCGCGAGCCCGGCCTCAGCTTCAGAGCCATTCCGAGTGGCTCTGCCACAGCCCCCAAAACTAAATATGTACTGAGCCGTCGTTGAGGCGTGCGCGTTGCGACCTAGGTCTTGATTCGCTCGTTTTTTGACGGTCCCCAATTTCACCGAGCCCAACGAGGAAGTTTCTTATGCAGAACCCTGTCGCTACTGCTGCCCACATCGGCCACGCTGGCCCAAGCGGCGCTGAAGGAGCCAGCCAGCACGCCGCCGGCCAGGCCAGCTCATCGACCCTGCAAACGGCTTTTCAGGCCTATCACATCCTGCGTCGCAACGGCGCGGTGGTGTCCTTCGAGCCCAGCAAGATCGCCGTCGCTTTGATGAAGGCCTTCTTGGCGGTGCACGGCACCAGCGGTGCTGCCTCGGCCAGCGTGCGCGAAACGGTGGACGGTTTGACCGAAGCCGTGGTGCGCGCCTTGGTGCGTTCGCGTCCCAGCGGCGGTACCTTCCACATCGAAGATGTGCAAGACCAGGTGGAGTTGGGGCTGATGCGCGGTGGCCACCACGAAGTGGCGCGTGCCTATGTGCTGTACCGCGAGCGCCGCTTCCAAGAGCGTCAGCGTCAAGGCTTGATCGAGACGCCGGTGGCCGAGCAGGCCTTGACCGTGATCGACAACGGTCAACGCGTGCCCCTGGATCTGGCGCATCTGCAAAGCCTGATCGTGTCGGCCTGCGCCAATCTGGGCGCCGATGTGAAGCCCGAGCCCGTCTTGGCCGAGACCAAGCGCAATCTGTATGACGGCGTGGCGATCGACGAGGTCTACAAGGCCTCCATCCTGGCCGCTCGCACCCTGATCGAAAAAGACCCTGGCTACAGCCGCGCGACCGCACGCTTGCTGCTGCACACGATCCGTCGCGAAGTGGTGGGTGGCGAGATCACCCAAGAGCAGATGCAAGAGCGCTATGCCGAGTACTTCCCCAAGTACATCAAGAAGGGCGTGGCCGCTGAGTTGCTGGACGAAAAGTTGGGCCAGTACGACCTGGCCCGCTTGGGCGCCGCGCTGAAGGCCGAGCGCGATCTGCAGTTCGATTACCTGGGTCTGCAAACTCTGTACGACCGCTACTTCCAGCACATCGATGACAAGCGCATCGAAATGCCGCAAGCCTTCTTCATGCGCGTGGCCATGGGCTTGGCGTTGAACGAAATCGACCGCGAAGCCCGCGCCATCGAGTTCTACGAAGTGCTGTCCAGCTTCGACTTCATGTCCAGCACCCCGACCCTGTTCAACTCCGGCACCCGTCGCTCGCAGCTGTCCAGCTGCTACCTGACCACCGTGGCCGACGATCTGGACGGCATCTACGAGGCGCTGAAAGAGAACGCGCTGCTGAGCAAGTTCGCCGGCGGCCTGGGCAATGACTGGACACCTGTGCGCGCTCTGGGCTCGCACATCAAGGGCACCAACGGCAAGTCGCAAGGCGTTGTGCCTTTCCTGAAGGTGGTGAACGACACGGCCGTGGCGGTGAACCAAGGCGGCAAGCGCAAGGGCGCGGTCTGTGCCTACCTGGAAAGCTGGCACTTGGACATCGAAGAGTTCCTGGAGCTGCGCAAGAACACTGGCGACGACCGCCGCCGCACTCACGACATGAACACCGCGAACTGGATCCCCGATCTGTTCATGCGTCGTGTCATCGAGGGTGGTGACTGGACCCTGTTCAGCCCATCGACCTGCCCGGATCTGCACGACCTGTTCGGCAAGGCCTTCGAGACCGCTTATGTGGCCTACGAGGCCAAGGCCGACCGCGGCGAGATCAAGCTCTTCAAGCGTCTGCCGGCCAAGGACCTGTGGCGCCGCATGTTGTCCATGCTGTTCGAAACCGGCCACCCTTGGATCACCTTCAAGGATGCCTGCAATGTGCGCTCGCCGCAGCAGCATGTCGGCGTGGTGCACTCCAGCAATCTTTGCACCGAGATCACGCTGAACACCAATGACAGCGAAATCGCGGTCTGCAACTTGGGCTCGGTGAATCTGGTTCAGCACTTGAAGGATGGCGGCATTGACCACGCCAAGCTGAAGAAGACGATCTCGACGGCCATGCGCATGCTCGACAACGTCATTGACATCAACTACTACGCCGTCAAGAAGGCCCGTGACTCGAATCTGCGCCACCGTCCGGTCGGCCTGGGCCTGATGGGCTTCCAAGACGCGCTGTATGCGCTGCGCACGCCTTATGCGTCGGACGCCGCCGTGGAGTTTGCCGACCGTTCGATGGAAGCGATCTGCTACTACGCTTACCAGGCCTCGACCGAGTTGGCCGAAGAGCGCGGCCGCTACTCGAGCTATCGCGGCTCGCTGTGGGACCGTGGCATCTTGCCGATCGACTCCTTGGAGTTGTTGGCCGAAGCGCGCGGTGGCTATGTGGAAGTCGATCGTTCGACCAGCATGGACTGGGACGCGCTGCGTGCCCGCATCGCCACCCATGGCATGCGCAACAGCAACTGCGTGGCGATTGCGCCGACCGCGACCATCTCCAACATCATCGGCGTGGACGCTTCGATCGAGCCTTGCTTCGGCAATTTGTCGGTCAAGTCCAATCTGTCGGGCGAGTTCACCATCATCAATGAATCCTTGGTGCGTGATCTGAAGAAGCTGGGCTTGTGGGATGACGTGATGGTCATGGACCTGAAGCACTTCGACGGTTCGCTGCGCCGCATCGACCGCGTGCCGGATGAGTTGAAGGCCCTGTACGCCACTGCCTTCGAGGTGGAGACGCAATGGTTGGTGGAAGCCGCCGCACGTCGCCAGAAGTGGATCGACCAGGCCCAGTCTTTGAACATCTATATGGCCGGCGCTTCGGGCAAGAAGCTCGATGAAACCTACAAGCTCGCTTGGCTGCGTGGTTTGAAGACGACCTACTACCTGCGCACCATGGGCGCAACGCATGCTGAGAAGAGCACGGTCAAGTCGGGTCAGTTGAATGCAGTGTCATCGGGCTTGAGTGGTGGTTTGGCCTCGGCTCCGGCCGCACCTGTTGCGGCGCCAGTGGAAGAGCAGTTGCCCGCTACCGACATGAAGTTCTGCTCGATTGACAACCCTGATTGCGAGGCTTGCCAATAAATTTTGAAACTGAATGCAGAGTCGGAGCAATTCGGCTCTGCATTTTTCATGGCGCTCGAGATCTTTGTGTTCATCGATGTTCTGAGCGTTTGGTATGCATAGATTGAGAGTTAGGTGTTTTAAGCAGGCGATGCAACACAGCAACGCGCGAGAGGGCTTTTTGTCAAGAAGTCCTTGGTGTTTGAACACAACACTCTGATAATTCGACTCGATAGGAAAAGCACCATGTTGGTTTGGGACGAAGACCAGAAACCCGCTGAAAAATCTGCCGCAAATTTCGCGGCATCTACCGCATCCGGCTCGGCCGGCCATGCGGCTCCTACCGTCTCTTCGATTGCTGCGCCTGCAACTGGCAGCGCAGCACCTCAAGCGGCTGCGGCCCTAACGCCGAGTGCCCCCGCAGGCCACCGCGTCAAGGCGGCTGACAAGCGCATCATCAACGGCCAGACTGACGTTAATCAGTTGGTGCCTTTCAAGTACAAATGGGCTTGGGAGAAGTACCTCGCCACCTGCGCCAATCACTGGATGCCGCAGGAAGTGAATATGTCGCGCGACATCGCCTTGTGGAAAGACCCGAATGGTCTGTCCGAAGACGAGCGCCGCATCATCAAGCGCAATCTCGGCTTCTTCGTGACCGCCGACTCGCTGGCCGCCAACAACATCGTGCTGGGCACCTACCGCCACATCACGGCGCCCGAGTGCCGCCAGTTCTTGCTGCGCCAGGCCTTTGAAGAGGCAATCCACACCCACGCCTATCAGTACATCGTCGAGTCCTTGGGGTTGGATGAGTCGGAGATCTTCAATGCCTATAACGAAGTCAAGTCCATCCGCGACAAAGACGAGTTCCTGATCCCCTTCATCAACGCGATCATGGACCCGAGCTTCAACACCGGCACGGTCGAAAACGACCGCACGCTGTTGAAGAGCTTGATCGTGTTTGCCTGCTTGATGGAAGGCTTGTTCTTCTATGTGGGCTTCACGCAGATTTTGGCGATGGGCCGTCAGAACAAGATGACCGGTGCGGCTGAGCAGTACCAGTACATCTTGCGTGACGAGTCCATGCACTGCAACTTCGGCATTGACTTGATCAATCAGCTGAAGATGGAGAACCCGCATTTGTGGACCGCTGAATTCAAGGCCGAGATCAAGGCCTTGTTCATGAAAGCGGTCGAGTTGGAATACGCCTATGCTGAGGACACCATGCCGCGTGGCGTGTTGGGTCTGAACGCATCGATGTTCAAGGGCTATCTGCGTTACATCGCCAATCGGCGCGCGACCCAGATCGGTCTGGAGGAGTTGTTCCCTAACGAGGAAAACCCCTTCCCTTGGATGAGCGAAATGATCGATCTGAAGAAGGAACGCAACTTCTTCGAAACCCGCGTCATCGAGTACCAATCCGGTGGCGCATTGTCCTGGGACTGAGCCCGGACAAGCTTCAAGCCCCGCGGCTTGAAGCTTGCCTGGCTCAGGTTCAATCACCTGCAAGTGATTGAGCTGATTGCTTTGCAGCGTGTGCAGCAGCCAGCCGTCCCAGTTTTTGAAGGATCAAATCGATAGATGAAATTTGCAAGTGATCGTCTGCCGCCCTTGAAGGCGCAAACGAAGGCTTGCTACCCAATTCACCGCACCGGGGCGCCAACCTTTAAGCGACATCTGGGTGGTGAATAACTGCGCTGCAGCGGCCCGTCCGTATGTGGGCAGTGCTCTTTCCACTTGATCAAGGAGAACTGAAACATGGCAACTGCAAAGAAGGCTCCGGCCAAGAAGGCCGCAGCACCCAAGGCCGCCGCACCCGCAAAGAAAGCCGCCGCACCTAAGGCTGCCGCAGTGAAGAAGGCTGCTGCTCCTAAGGCCGCTGCACCCGCGAAGAAGGCTGCTGCTCCTGCGAAGAAGGCTGCCGCTCCTGCGAAGAAGGCCGCTGCACCTGCGAAGAAGGCTGCCGCTCCTGCGAAGAAGGCTGCCGCTCCTGCGAAGAAGGCTGCTGCACCTGCGAAGAAGGCCGCTGCACCTGCGAAGAAGGCTGCTGCACCTGCGAAGAAGGCTGCTGCACCTGCGAAGAAGGCTGCCGCACCTGCGAAGAAGGCTGCCGCTCCTGCTAAGAAGGCTGCTGCTCCTGCTAAGAAGGCCGCTGCTCCTGCCAAGAAGCCTGCTGCCGTCAAGAAGGACGCAACGCCAGTCAAGCCACCGGTCAAGACCGTTGCTAAGACTGCCGCTCCTAAGGCCGCTCCTAAGGCTGCTGCCAAGCCTGCTCCAAAGGCTGCCCCTAAGAAGGCTGCAGCCAAGCCGGCAGCCGCAGCTCCCGCAGCCAAAACTGCACTGAGCCCGCAAGCCGCCTGGCCGTTCCCAACAGGCAACAAGCCCTGAGCTTCATCGAAGGCCTAGGCTGAGTCAGCTTGGGCCTCGCGATGACAAACCCAGCTTCGGCTGGGTTTTTTGTTTGTGGTGTGGCCGTTGTGCCGCGGGTCGCGGTCGATTTCCAGTTTGAGCCTTGCAGAACTTGGCGGCGCAGCGCCATCAAAGGCCCGTGCTCAGGGGTAAAAAATCTCCACGCTGTAACCGCTGACCTTGAGCGTGCCGGTGGAGAGCAGGGTTTGCAGGTTCAGCTCAGATCCGGCGGGCAGCGTCGCTTGCTGCGCGTGCAAGTCTGTGGGGCGGAGGCTGCGCTTGGCGAGCACGGTGCCGCTCGCGTCGGTCAGGCTGAGTTCCACCCACGGCGTGGCAACTTCAGCACTGCCTTTGTTGCGAAGTCCAACCAGCAACTTGTAGTGGTTGTCGGGGCCCGCCAGGTTCAAGGCGCTGGATTCCACGCTGATCGATTCGATGTGTTGCCAGGCCTGCAGCTCGCAGGCGGCCATGCGGCAAAGCGAGCTCAAGGCGGGGCGCAAAGCGGGTTGTTGCGCCGCCAATGCATCGCGGAAATGCAGAGTCGCCTGCAGGCTCAGCAAAGCCGTGAGCAAGAGCCCCGTGACACTCAAGCCCGCGCGCACGGCGGGACGCCGCCAAAAGGACTGACTGGGCTTGGTGCGGAGGAACTCCGGAACCGGGCTGCTCTTGGCTTCGGCGTCCTTGTTGCTGGCCGGCTTGCTGGGCGGGTTCAGGGCTTCGCCCGGTTCTGCCTTGGCCGTTGAAGCCTTCATCAAGCTGGGGCTGAGCATGACGTCTGGGCCGTCCCCCATTTCTATCGCGCCTACCTGTGGCGCCTCGATGTTGCGGCTTGGTGTAGTAACCGGAGTGGGGGCAGGGGCTTGCGCATCCTCGGGCACCCATTGCGGCTCGAGGCGCGAATCCAGCCTGGAGTCGATGCGAGCTTCTTCCACTCGGATGGGGTCTAGAGCAAGCGCGTCATCTGAAGCTGGAGCGGCCGCGAACTCGCTGGGTCTCGCCTTGCTTGCAACCCGGATCTCTGGCTCGGGATCCTGGCTGGGTTGCCAAGAGTCGTGTGGTTCTTGGGGGGCGGGCGATGGGTGCCGGCTGTGCTGTGTGGGCTCGCTGGGTTCGTCGTGCCAATCCTTCACGGATGGCGGCGCTTCGGCTGTAACCGGAGCAGGTGCAGGGCTCTGTGCCGGCCATGCGGGCGGCGCTTCACGGTCGATGTCGAACAATTGTTCGCGGGCATCAAACACTTCGGCGCAGCGACCGCAGCGAACCCAGCCTTCGGAGACGCGAAGCTGATCCTCCACCACCCGAAAGATGGTGCCGCAAGCGGTACAACGGGTGGCGAAACTCATGGCGCCATCATGCCATGAGTCTGCCTTGGATCAAGCCGAAGTTGCCGTGGACTTGCGAAGTCACGACCGGGTTCAGACGCGCTGCGCCGTCATCAGGATCCAACCCTCTTCTTCGTCGCTGACCTCAAGCTTCAGCCAAGGCGCATAGGCTTCCTTCAGCTCATCGGCCTGGCGCGCCAGAATGCCGGCGAGCACCAAATGAGCCCCGGGTGCCAAATGCGCTGCCAGCAAGGGCGCCAGCAGTTTCAAAGGCGTGGCCAGGATGTTGGCCAGCACCAAGGGGTACTCGCCTTGTGCTGCATCGGGCAGGGCTGCCTTCAGCGTCACCTGATTGGCTTTGGCGTTATCTTGGCTGGCCGTGATGGCGGCCGGGTCAATGTCCACGGCGTCAATGTTCTGCGCGCCATGCAGCGCCGCACCGATGGCCAGAATGCCGGATCCGCAGCCGTAGTCGAGCACGCGGGTCCATGTGGGGCTCAAGGCGGCGTGTTGTGCAATCCAGCGCAAGCACATGCGTGTGGTCGGATGGGTGCCCGTGCCGAAGGCCAGGCCCGGGTCCAGTCGCATCACCTGCTTGGCTTGCTCGGGCGCCTGGTGCCAGGAGGGAACAATCCAGAACTCAGGCGTGATTTCCACCGGCGCAAACTGCGACTGGGTCAGGCGCACCCAGTCTTGCTCGGCCACGGCCTGAATCGCTTGCACATGCACATCGGCCGCCCAGTCCTGGCTGAGGATCAGCGTGGCGCATTCGGTCGCCTGCTGCTCGTCGGGAAACAAGGCCTTCACGACCGAGCGCTGCCAGCCGCCCTTGGGCGCGGGCATGCCCGGTTCGCCGAATAAGGCTTGTTCAGCGTCGGTATCTGCATCGGCGTCTTCGACCGACACGGCCAAAGCGTCGAGCTCCATCAAGGCGTCGCTGACGATCTCGACATCATCCTCGCCGCAGATCAGCAGCAACTCGTGCAGCGTCGCCGGGTTCGGGTCCTGCGCGTCGCTCATCGCTTGTGCTGGCTCATCCAGCCCTCGAGGTAGTGGATGTTGGTGCCACCTTCGACAAACTTGGCGTCCACCATCAACTCGCGGTGCAGCGGGATGTTGGTCAAGATACCTTCCACCACCGTCTCCGACAAGGCGATGCGCATGCGCGCCAACGCTTGTTCACGGGTGTCGCCGTGAACGATGATCTTGCCGATCATCGAGTCGTAATGCGGTGGCACGGTGTAATTGGTGTAGACATGCGAGTCCACTCGAACGCCCGGGCCGCCGGGTGCATGCCACATGGTGATGCGGCCGGGGGACGGTGTGAACTTGAAGGGGTCTTCCGCATTGATGCGGCACTCGATCGAGTGACCGCGCATCACGATATTGCGCTGTGTGAAGGGCAGCTTTTCGCCGGCCGCCACCTTGATCTGCATCTGCACGATATCGATGCCCGTCACCAATTCGGTGACCGGGTGCTCCACCTGCACACGGGTGTTCATCTCGATGAAGTAGAACTCGCCGTTCTCGTACAAGAACTCGAAGGTTCCCGCGCCGCGGTAATTCATCTTGCGGCAAGCAGCGGCGCAGCGATCACCGATCTTCTCGATGATGCGGCGTGGAATGCCGGGTGCCGGGGCTTCTTCCAGAATCTTCTGGTGACGGCGTTGCATCGAGCAGTCGCGTTCGCCCAGCCAGACAGCGCTCTTGTGTTGGTCGGCCAGCACCTGAATCTCGATATGGCGAGGATTCTCGAGGAACTTCTCCATATAGACCTGCGGATTGCCAAAGGCAGCGCCGGCTTCGGTGCGAGTCATCTGCACCGCATTGACCAAGGCCGCCTCGGTGTGCACCACGCGCATGCCGCGACCACCACCGCCGCCGGCGGCCTTGATGATGACCGGGTAGCCGATCGAGCGGGCAATCTTGATGATCTCCCGCGGGTCTTCCGGCAGTGCGCCTTCCGAACCCGGCACGCAAGGCACGCCTGCGCGGATCATGGCCTGCTTGGCCGACACCTTGTCGCCCATCATGCGGATGGATTCGGGGGTCGGGCCAATGAAGGTGAAACCACTGCGCTCGACGCGCTCGGCAAAGTCAGCGTTCTCGCTCAGGAAGCCGTAGCCGGGGTGAATCGCTTCGGCATCGGTCACCTCGGCGGTGGCGATGATGGCCGGCATGCTGAGGTAGCTTTGCGAAGACGGCGCGGGGCCGATGCAAACCGCTTCATCGGCCAGCTTGACGTACTTGGCATCGCGGTCAGCCTCGGAGTAGACGACCACCGACTTCACGCCCAACTCGCGGCAGGCGCGCTGAATGCGCAGCGCAATCTCGCCCCGGTTGGCAATCAATATCTTTTTGAACATCGCGAATCCTTATTCGATGACGAACAAGGGCTGACCAAACTCGACCGGTTGGCCGTTTTCGCACAGGATCTTGGTGATCGTGCCGGTCTTGTCGGCTTCGATCTCGTTCATGATCTTCATCGCTTCGATGATGCAGATCGGATCGCCTTCCTTGATGGACTGGCCGATTTCTGCAAAAGGCTTGGCGTTCGGGCCGGAGGCGCGATAGAAGGTGCCCACCATCGGCGATTTGACGATATGGCCGGATTCGACCGGAGCGGCCACGGGTGCTGCGGCCACCGGGGCGGCAGCGGCTGCAGCCACCGGAGCTGCTGCCGCGGGGGCAGCAGCGGGGGCGGCCATCATCATGGGCACGGCCACAGAGCCGTCGGACTTGACGATGCGCACCTTGCCGTCGGCTTCGGTGATTTCAAGTTCAGAAATATTCGACTCGGACACCAGGTCGATCAGGGTCTTGAGCTTGCGCAGATCCATAGGGTTTCTCCAGCGAGTTTGATTATTGTGTTTTGTTGACTAAACGGCATCGTCCACCGACGCCCCGGCATGAATCGGAAGAGTCAGACGGGGCTGCGGAGCTTCTCAATCGCGTAACTCAGGGCCAGTTGGTAGCCCTGGGCGCCCAGCCCGCAAATCACGCCATCGGCGAGTGCGGAAAAAAAGCTGTGGTGCCGGAAAGTCTCGCGCTTGTGAATATTGGACAGATGAACTTCGACGAAGGGCAGGGCCACTGCGGCCAGCGCATCGCGCATGGCGACACTGGTGTGGGTGTAGGCCGCCGGATTGATGATGATGAATCGGCAACCGTCACTGCCTGCCGCTTGAATGCGATCGACCAAGGCACCTTCGTGGTTGCTTTGGAAGGATTTTAGTTCAAACCCTGCATTGGCTGCCTTCTCGGCGAGATCTGCATCGATCTGCGCCAAAGTTTGCGAGCCATACACCCCAGGCTCGCGGGTGCCGAGCATATTGAGGTTGGGTCCGTGAATAACGAGAATCTGCATCAGCGACGCGGTGTGACCCTGCTTGGCGCATGGTGCGCCGGTTAGAGTGAAGACACTAGAAGCGGAAAAGGGCGAACTTTACGCGTTTTAAGCGGACTTCGACGCAAGACGCCAGAAATAAATCGCTTGACCCTGAGCTGCAGATGAGCTTAACAAACTAGGGGGTGGGCGAGGACGTCAAGAGTGCTTGACCGCCATTTGCTGCAATTCGGCCAAGCTGGTGGCACCCAGTTTGCGCCAAACCACCTCACCGGAACTGCCAAAGGCCACGCTGAACGGCAGGCCGCCCTGGCTGTTGCCGAGTTTGCGGCTCAAGTCGGTGCCGGTCAATCCGGCCAAACCCAGTGCAATGTCGAGCGGAATCTTTTTCAAGAACTCGCGGACCGCGCTGGGCGAATCCACCGCCAGGCCCAAGACCTGCCATCCGCGCGCTTGGAATTCCCGCTGGAACTGTCCGAGTTCGGGCAACTCCTTGACGCAAGGCGGGCACCAGGTGGCCCAGAAATTCAAAAGCAGCGGTTTGCCTCGGAATTGGCTTGCCAGCAACTCGCCGCCTCCGAGCATGTCAAAGCGGCTGACCCAAAAGTCTTGGGCGGGGGCAGACAAGGCTGCGGGTTGCCGCTTCAGTGCCGCGGCCACGCCCAACCCTGCGGCCCCGGCGCCGGCCAGCGTCAGCAGCAGTTTGCGCCGTGTGTTGCTTTTGTTCTGTGTCGTCATGCCGTTTCCAATAGCTTTCGCAGGGCCGTCAAATCGCCGCGTTCACTGCGGCCGTTTGCATCGGTTTTCAATGCGCCGCGCAGATCATCGAAGTCGAGAATGCTCAAATGCAAGGTCACGAGTTCGTTCAAGGCGGGGCAGGAGGCGGCGAAGGAAAGCACGTCAATGTCGCGACCTTTGGGGCCGCTCAGGGCGCCCACTTCGTAGTCCATGCCCTGATTGATCAAGGCGATTTCAGCGGATTTGCTGTCATCGCAGTAGAGCTGCAGATGGATATTGGATAGCCGGGTGGCCGTACCTCGCCACACCGCGCCACACAAATGGGGTCGAAACTCAGCCAGCCGCTCCATCCAAACGGCGGCCAGTTCGCGCAGCGCAGCCAGTTCAGCCGGTTGGGTGTCGGCGCAAAACAAGGCCAGATAGTCGCGGACTTCCTCTTCCAGCTCATCATTGCTGGGCAGCGGCGCGCGGCCGTTGCGCGGCAAGCCCAGTGTTTTCAAGGCTCTTTGCTTGGCGGGGCCGTACTCCAGCCCTTCTTCCACCACCAGACGGGCGGCTGTGGCGGCAATTTCGGCGGTGATGGTGTTGTCGGAGGGCATGGGAATCAGGGCAGCTCTACAGCCGGCATGCGGGCCTCGATGGTAGCGGCGCGCGAAATCACATAGGGCGAGGAAGGGCGTTTCTCGAAGCGCTTGGGCGCGGGCAGCATCACCGCCAAGCGGGCTGCTTGGGCGGGTGACAGCTGCCGGGCATCCACCCGAAAGTAGTGGCGTGCCGCCGCCTGGGCGCCGAACACGCCTTCGCCCCATTCGACATTGTTGAGATAGATCTCCAGGATGCGCGCCTTGCTCAGCATCGCTTCCAGCATCATCGTGATGATGAATTCCTGGCCCTTTCGAGCCAGATTGCGCTCGCCACTGAGGAAGAGGTTTTTGGCCAGTTGTTGAGTGATGGTGGAGCCGCCGATGACTTTGGGGGGGCGCGCCGCTGCGCGGGCCTTGGCGGCGGGGCTGGCCTGGGCGATGCGTCGCTCGGCCTTGGCTTCTTCACGCTGGTTGCGATTCCAGGCTTTTTCAAGGGCATCCCATTCGACACCGCTGTGTTCGACAAAGCCGGCGTCCTCGCTGGCGATGACTGCGCGTTTCAGGTGTTTGGACAGAGCGGCGTCATCCACCCATTGCTGGCTCCAGTCGATGCGCTGCTGTTCGATGGCCAAACGCCAGGCTTCGGAGCGTTCAAAGGTGGTGGACTGCGGCGCCAGCACATTCATCAAGGCAATGCGCCCCGCAAAATAGAGCTGCAAGGCCAAGGTGCCCAGCAGCAGCAGGGCCAGCAAGCGCAGCAAGAACCGCCCGAGCATCTTCATGGGGTTGGCTTTTTGTCGATCGCCTGGCGCAGCGAGTGCAAGACCGGCGCGGTGTCGGGGCGGCGGCCGCGCCAAATCTCGAAGGCTTCGGCGGCTTGTTCGACCAACATGCCCAGGCCGTCGCGTGCCTCTGCGCCCTGGCTGCGCGCCCAATCCAGAAAGGGCGCTGCAGCGGGGCCATACATCATGTCGATCACCAAGGCCTGGGGAGCGAGGGCCTCCGGTCCGACGGGCACGGCGGCGCCCGCCAAGCTGGCGCTGGTGCCATTGATCAGCACATCAAAGCCGCTGCCGCAGTCTTGCAGGTTCGAGGCACTGAGCTTGACGCCCATCTCCGTGGCCAAGGCTTGGTGCGATGCGCGCAGCGACTCGGCCTTGTCCGCGCTGCGATTCGCGACTTGTACTTCCGCCGGCCGCGCAGAGATCAAGCTGCCCAGCACGCCAGCGGACGCGCCGCCCGCGCCAAGCAAGAGCACGCGCCGGCCGGCCAGCGGACGTTGGGCGTTGTGTTCGATATCGCGCAGCAGACCGGCGCCGTCGGTGTTGTCGCCGAACCAGCCTTCGGCGTCGAAGCGCAAGGTATTCACCGCACCGGCCAAGCGCGCGCGGGGACTCAGTCGGGCGGCCAGGTCATGGGCCTCAAACTTGAAGGGCACGGTGATATTGCAGCCGCGTCCGCCGGTCGCGGCGAAAGCCTGAACGGTGTTGGCAAAGGCGTCGAGCGGGCAGAGCAGGCGCTCGTAGACCAAGCTTTGGCCGGTTTGCGCGGCAAAGGCGGCGTGGATGTCCGGTGAGCGGCTGTGGGCCACCGGGTTGCCGGCGACGGCGTAACGGTCAACTGCGGTCATGCTTGGGATTCAGGGTGACGAAGATGGGCTGAGGCTGGTTTCCAGGCCTTCTTCCCGGGTGAATCGAAAGCGGGAGGTGATCACCAGCACCTCGGCGCTTTGCAGCATGGCCTTGCTGAAGACGCCGAATGGTCCGGCTGCCCGCACGATCGCTTCGGCGCGGCTGTCCAGCACCGGGTTGCCCGAGGAGCTGACGATATCGGTCTCGATGACGCGGCCGCGCTGGTTGACGTGGATATTCATCGTCAGTTCGCCGTAGAGCTTCTTGCCTTTGTTTTCTGGGAAATCGCGTGTGCCCCGCGCTTCGACGCGACGACGCAGCCCGTCGTAATACTGGGCATAGACCACCTCGCGGGTGGCGGGGCTGACGTAGCGCTTGCGCGGCCGGGCACTTTCTTCGTTGACGCGCTTTTCGATCTCGGCGAGCAGCTGCACCAACTGCCGGCGCCGTTCGACCTGATCTTGCGTCGCCGCTTCTGCCCGCTCGCGTGTCGGGTCGGGGATGGGCATGGCCGCCAATTCGCGCCGCACCAGAGCCAGCAATTGCTGCTCCTGCTCGCGCAACTGGGCGATCTGGGCGCGCTGGGTTTCGCTGGCGTCGCCCACCTCCAGCTGTTTAGAGGGTGGCAAGGGGGAGGTGGACCGGCCTTTTTCCTGCTCACCGCCACCCGCCAGATTGGCCTGGGCCAAGGCCAGAGCCTTGGCGGGGGCATCATTGGAGCGGCTATTGACCAGTACCACCTCCAGCGGCGTGTCCTGAAAAATGCGGTTGAAGCGCTCCGGGTCCACCACACGCAAGCTCAGCAGGGCGCCGTGAACGCCCAGCGAGATCAGCAATGCGAGTTGGAGGGTGGAGAGCTTGCCGGCCATCGTCAGGTCGGGGTCGCCTCGGGGCTGTTGGGCGAAGCGCCTGCCTCTTCTTCCAGCGGCGCCATGTCCAGCGCCAGGGTCAGCGGGCCAGCGCCTTCCTCTTCCTCTTCGCCCGAGTCTTCGTCGCTCGCGGCAGGCAGGGCTTCATCCAGACGTTCGATCAGCGTGGCGTGCACGTCCAGTGTCATCTCGTCGGTGCCGGTGATGCGGACCCGCACATGGGCGCCGCGCGCCAGCGGCTCGCAGCCCAGGGCCTTGAAGACCAGGGGCAGCTCATCAGCCCGCACCAGGCCGTCCTTCATCACCGTGGCGGTCAGCTCGGTGATCTGGTTCTGCGCCAAATAGCGCAGCGTCCAGAAACGCTCGATGCCATTCTGGAAGCCGTTGTAAGCGGCATAAGCCGCATCAAAGCCCGAGATGATGGAGAAGAGATTGGCGTCCTTGGGCTTGAAGGGCGCGACCAGCGCTGCAGTGCGGCCATTGCGAACGCAGGCAATGATTTGCCATTGGTTCACCAAGTCCACATAGCGGCGCAAGGGCGAGGTCGACCAGGTGTACTGGGCCACGCCCAGGCCGGCATGTGGCTGGGCGCGTGTGCCCATGCGCACCTTGACGCCGGGCGCCATGCTGGCTTGGCTGCGGTAGATGCCGGGCAGGCCCATGTCGTTGAGCCAGCCGCCCCAGGTGGAGTTGGCCAGAATCATGGCCTCGGCCACGATCAAGTCCAGCGGCGCGCCACGGCGGCGGGTGCTGATGCTGACGGTCTCTGTGCCCTTGGGCTCATGCTCGCCGTTCGAGTCGAGACGGAAGTTGTAGTCCGGCCGGTTGAAGTTCTCCGGCTTGCCGCGCACCACTTCGCGCTGCGCCTTCAAGCTGTTGGCCAGACGGAAGGCAAAGGCCAGCTCGGGCGCAAAAGCGTAGTCGGCCGGCGCTTCACCGGTCAGCGTGGCGGCGGTGATCACCTCGTCCAACTTGTCGTGGCGCAGATTGGCGGTGATGGGCACGCGCTCCAGCTTGGTCTCGCTGCTCTTCACCGCCAGCGTGGCTTCGTCCAGCGTCACATACAAAGACACGGCCGGGCAGGCGCGGCCTTCGATCAGGGTGTAGGCCTGCACCACCTCGTCCGGCAGCATGGTCAGCTTCCAGCCCGGCATATAGACGGTGGACAGGCGCTCGCGCGCCACCTTGTCGATGGCTGAGTCGGGCGTGAAGGCCAGGCCCGGCGCCGCGATGTGAATGCCGAAGATGACCTCGCCCGTGCCCAGGCCTTGCACCGACAAGGCATCGTCGATTTCGGTGGTGGCTGAATCGTCGATCGAGAAGGCGCTGACGCTGGAGAGCGGCAACTCGTCCTTGATCTTCGGTGCGCTCAGGGCCGGGAAGCCCACGCCCTTGGGGAACTGCTCGAACAAGAAGCGCTTCCAGTGGAACTGGTAGGCGCTGGTGATGGCGCCGGCGCCTTGCAGCAGGTCCAGCGGCGCTTTGTGCGAACGCTGGGTGGCCAGCACCACGGCCTTGTACTCGGGGCCGTTTTTGTCTGGCTTGAACAGAATCTTGTAGATCTGGTCGGCAATCGGCGTCGGGCAGCGGCCCGCCACCAGCTCGGTCGCCCATTCCTCGATCTGCAGCGCTTGCAGGCGCTTGCGCTCCAGGCCCAGCAAAGCGGCCTTGACCACTTCCTCGGAGGCCTTTTTGAACTGGCCCTTGCCGGCGCGGCGGAAGTAATGCGGCGCCTCAAAGCATCGGAACAGCGCGGCGACCTGGTGCGCCACGCTGGCCTTGGCGTCGAAGTATTCGCGGGCCAGGTCGGCAAAGCCGAACTCGGCCTCGGGCGCGAACTCCCAGGCCAGATCCAGATCGATCTCTTGCGCCAAGCGCTGGCCCTCGGCGATCAATTCGGCCGGGCTGGGTTTATCAAACTTGAGCAGCACATTGGCTGCCTTGACCTTGACGCGCTTGCCCGATTCCAACTCGACCTGCATCGAGCTATCGGCTTCAGACATCACGCGGCCGGCGAGAAATTTTCCGGCTTCATCGAACAGTGCAAACATATGGGCGGCATTGTCGCTGATCGCCGGGCGGTGGCTTGTCACATGCGCTGGAAGCGGATGCCGCGCGCCTGATCGCTGTCATAGACGAAGCCTTGCAAGCGGCCTTGCGTGTCGCGTTCCAGGCGCAGCGTGAAATTCAAGCCGTGCAAGAGGTCCGGGCTGAGGACCTGCAGAACTGGGTCAGCCAAACCGCGCGAGCGCAGGATCAATCCCTGGGCGCTGTCCAGCACTAGGGTCCATTCGGTATTCAGCTCGGTGCTTTGGTAGCGCCCCACCAGAGCCTTCAAGCTGGCGTCGTCCGCCTGGTAGTTGGCGAGTCGACGAAACACAAGGGGGCGTTCGATGCCCGCTCTGCGCAGCGTCAGTCCTTCTTCGATGCGGGTGATTCGGGTGCGGCCGCTGCTGGTTTGCACTCGATCAGCGCTCAGGGCCTGCAGCGGGAGCATCGCGTCATCGGCGTCCCATTGCAGCAGCCCTTTGTCGTCGAGTGTGAGGTGCAAGACTTCGCTGCCCTGGTCTTCTAGGTAACGGCCCACAAAGCCTTGGGCAGCGACTGGCGACAAAGCCACGCTAGGCGGGGCAGGCGGCAAGGGCTGCAAATGGCGCGCTAGCACCAGATCAATGACCTGCTCTGCCAAATCCACCGGGTTGGCTTCGGCGCTGTTGCAGGTCAGCGCCAGGCCAAGGCGCTGTTCTGGAAATCGCATATAGACGGCCCGGTATCCCGCCCAAGCACCGTCGTGCTGAATCCGCGTCAAACCCCGGTACTGGTCGCGCTCCAGCCCGTTGGCATAGCCCAGCGCCTGGCCATTGCTCAATTGGCCGGGGGTTTGCAAAGTGCGCAGCAAATCGGGCGGCAGCACGCGGGGCTGATCCAACTCGGCATCCCACAGGGCCAGGTCTTGCACGGTGGACTGCACCGCGCCGTCGCCGGGCTGATTCCAGTTCGCCATATTGATCACATAGCGGTCTTGCTGCTGCCGATAGGCGCTGGCCCGGCGCGGCACCACCTGGGTGTGGTCGGTTCGGACATGGGTGCTCGCCATGCCCAGGGGTTTGAAAACGCGTTGCTGCAGCAGCGCGTCAAGACTTTGCCCGCTGACCCGCTGGGCCACCAAGGCGGCAAGAAAGTAGCCGCTATTGCTGTAGCTGTAGTGGCTGCCGGGTGCGAAGTTGAGTCCGCGCTGGGCGCTCAAGAGGCGCAGGGCGTCCGCATCTTCGGTGACGTCTTCTTCTTTGTAGCCGGCCAGCAGCATCAGCTCGTTGTAGTCGCGCAGCCCGGCGGTGTGCCACAGCAGTTGCTGCAAGCTGATCGTCACCCCCAGGTCGGGCAACTCGGGCAAGTAACGCCGCACGTCATCGTCCAGGCTCAGCTTGCCGTCGCGGGCCAGCATCAGCAAGGCCAGCGCGGTGAACTGTTTGGAGGTAGAGCCAATGTCAAACACCGTGTTCGGCTGGATGCGCACGCCATGGTTCAGGTCGGCCAGGCCGTAGCCGCGGGCGTAAAGCATCTTGCCGTGACTGAACACGCCAAGGGCGCAACCCGGGCTCTTGGCGTCGAACTCGGAGAAGACTTGGTCGATGCGCTTGGGTTTCAGCTGAAAGCTTGCCGTGCTGCCCGCCGCCTCTACTTGGGCCAAAGGGCTCAGGGTCAGCGAAAGGGCAAGGCTGCGCAAAAGCAGTTGGTGTTTGCGAGTGTGTAGCTTGTTCTTCATGGTCGGCTCGGCGAGGCGGCCGGATGATAGCGCCGGGGTCACCTTCAGACCAGGCCCTCATCGTGCGTACACTGTTTCGCTTCGAATTCGCCGTTACCGCGGAAGCTCGTTTTGAACGACAGGCCAAAAATGAAACCCAGCATCCTCATCCAGTCCGCCCTTGTTGCCGCCCTTTGCGCTTCGTTTGCTGCGCAAGCGCAAAGCCCTTATCCCGCCACACCGGTCAAGCCCGTGACCGATGTGTATCACGGCACCGCGGTGGTGGACCCCTACCGCTGGATGGAAGACCAACAGTCGCCCGAGATGCAGGCCTGGATGCGTACCCAAGCCGACTACGCCGCTGGCGTGCTGGCCGAGTTGCCCGGGCGGGCGGCCTTGCGCGCACGTTTGGGCGCGCTGGCCGATGCGGGCGAGAGCACCGGCGGCTATGAGATGGTGGCGGGCCGCTTGTTTTACTTCAAGCGCAAGCCCGGCCAAAACCAGGCCAGCTTGTGGATTCGCGAGGGCCTGGAAGGTGCCGAGCGCGAGTTGCTGGACCCGAACAATCTGCCGGGTGAGCCCGGCAAGCATGCCGTCGACTGGACCAGCATTTCGCCGGACGGCAAGCTGATGGCAATTGGCCTGTCCAAGGGCGGCTCTGAGAACAGCGTGCTGCGCGTGCTGGACACCAGCACCGGCAAGTTCCTGCCCGACACCATTGACCGCACCGGCTTGAACGAAGGCGGCATGGCCTGGCTGCCCGATGGCAGCGGCTTTATCTACAACCGCCATCCGGTCGAGGAGCGCTACAACAAGAGCGCCCTGTTCTTGCACAAGCTGGGTCAGGACCCAGCCAAGGATGTGGCGGTGTTCGGTTGGGAAGCCAACAAGAAGATCAAGTTCGAAGTGCCCGACCTCTTCCATGTGCATGTCAGCAAGGGCTCGCCCTGGGTGCTGGCCGAGGTCTTGCATGGTGACGCGGCGGAGCGCTCCTACTGGGTGGCCAGCCTGGATCAGGTGCAAAAGCGGGGTGGTCAAGCGGCCTGGCGCCAGATCATCTCGTCCAATGGCAAGATCACCCGTGCTGCGCTGGCAGGCAGCACCGTCTATGCCCTGAGCCAGAAAAAGGCCTCCCGCCGGGATCTGCTCGCCCTGGATTTGAAGGCGACCAAGCCGGTCTTCAAGACCGCCATGGCGGCGGGCGACAGCGTCTTGCAGGAGCTGATGCCGGCGCAAGACGCGGTGTATGTGAAGTCGCTGGACGCCGGCGTGAGCAAGCTCTGGCGCGTGGGGCACGCGCATGGCAAGGCGGCTCAAGTGAGCACCGTGGCCCTGCCTTTTGAAGGCACGCTTCGCAATGTCACGCCGCTGAAGGGCGGCGAGTTGCTGGTCTTGCTGGAAGGCTGGACCCAAGCGCCGCAAAGCCTCTTGCTGCAAGCCGGCGGCAAGCTCGACGCGCCGGCCCGCAAGCTGGACATTCAAAAGACCTTGGCTGTGGATGCCTCGGGCGTCGACGCGCGCCGGGTCATGGTCAAGAGCCATGACGGCGTGATGGTGCCTTTGTCTATCGTCGCGCCCAAAGGCGTAGCGCTGGACGGCAAGCGCCCCACCGTGTTGACGGCTTACGGCGCTTACGGCACCACCCAGGAACCGCGTTTTTCTGCCACCCGTCTGGCCTGGCTGGAGCGCGGCGGCGTGCAGGCGGTCTGCCATGTGCGCGGCGGCGGCGAGCTCGGTGAGGAATGGCATCGCGGCGGCTATATCGCCACCAAGCAAAACACGGTGTCGGACTTCATCGCCTGCGCCGAATGGCTGATTGCCAACAAATACACCTCGCCCGCCACGCTGGCCGGCACGGGTGGCAGCGCCGGCGGCATCACCATCGGCGGCGCAGTGACGCAGCGGCCGGAGCTGTTCGCCGCGGCGCAAAGCGCGGTGGGCCTGTCCGATATGTTGCGCATGGAGTTGACGCTGAATGGCGCGCCGAATATTGCCGAGTTCGGCACGGTCACCAACCCGGCGCATTTCAAGAGCATGTATGCGATCAGCCCTTACCACCGTGTCAAGGACGGCCAGAACTATCCGGCCGTGATCGTCACCACCGGTGCCAACGACCCGCGTGTGGAAGCCTGGATCCCGTCGAAACTCGCCGCTCGCATGCAGGCCGCCAATCCCGGAAGCTTCAAGAGCCGCCCAGTGATCCTGCGCGTGGACTTTGAAGCCGGCCACGGCATGGGCTCCAGCGTGTCGCAGCGCCTGGACGAAACCGCCGATGTGTGGAGCTTCTTCCTCTGGCAATTCGGCGACGCCGCGTTCGCGCCGAAGCGCTGAGGCAAAGCCTATGGATCCAGGCACTTGGGCCTGGTTGAATCGGAACGGGCCAGCTTGCAGGTGGCCCGTTTTTTTTCGTCCGGCCGCTGGCTGGCTTTGAGGCAGATCAAGCGCAGGGCAGGCAAGCGGGGCGTTCAGCCCGCTGTCAAGCGGCTGTAACAGCCTTGTCACGGGGTGCTGAACATACTGGCTGGACCTTGTCACCTGAAGCCGTTTCGCCCCGGCTGTCGTCATGCAAAAGTCCGATGCTGTTGCTTCCTTGGGTCAACACAGTTTGCTCTTGCCCGCCTGGGTGAAGACCGCCTTGCTGGCCAATGACCGTTTGAAACTGTGCCTGACGGTCTTGCAGGCCGCGGCCAGCCATGCCATGGCGCCCAAGCAGGCCTTGCCTGATTTGCACCATGAAATGATGGCGGCCAGCTTGGACGCCGCTTGGTTGCGGGACATGCCGGCCCAGGCCAGCCGCGAGGGCGAGGATGTGCTGCTGCCCGATCTGCCGCGTCTGGCCACGCAACTGGCCCAGGATCTGGCGCTGATGGCCCGGCCGCTGCTGCAAACCGAAACCGATCGTCGCACCCGAGAGCGGGTGGCCCATTGGAGCTCGGCCTTGGAGGCCATTCACGACGAGGTGCTCAGCCCCGCCTTGTTGCGCAGCCTCAGCCATGGTCACCGCGCCAAGCATGGCGATGCGGAGGACGACAGCCTGCACCTCTTGGTGATGGATCTGCACAAGCAGCTCAATCATCTGGCCGCGAGCCTGGCCAGCGAGTTGATTGAGGGGGCGCATGTCTGGGCCTTGCAAGAAACCGATCGCCCGCGTGTGGCGGCCTTTATGCGCGGCCTGCACCGCACCGCCGCCTTGAAGTTTGACCACCCCGGATTGGATACGGCCGCCACCCGTGACGGCGAGCGCCTGCTGATCCAAAACGATATTGGCACCAATGACGCCCATGTGCTGGTGCTGCAGATCGAGGGCTTGGCCATCAGCCTGACCTATTCCGATCTGCACAAGCCCCGTTTCGAGTTCTTCCAGGCCCAGCTGGCCGCGCATGGCGCGCAATGGTCAACTCCGGAGGCCCGGGTGTCGGCCGGACTCAACCAGGGTGAGGCTTATCAGTTGGGCACGGCGCGCTTCCAGGCCGAAGACGAAGCCCAGTTGCAGGCGATGCTGGAGGGCGTGGCCTCACGCATTGTTTTCTTGATCGACTGGAACCGCGCTCGCAAGCGCTTGATCCATTTTGTCGGCAAGCGTGAGGCGATCGCGGTGCTGGCCGAAGCCGCCCGGCAAGAGATCGGCCATATGGCCTGGCTGAAGGCCGGTGGCGAGCGCATGTTGTTTGAGGCGATGCAGGCGCTGGGGGCCGATGCGTTTCGCATCGGTGATCGGCTGGATGAGGTCTTGGGTCAGGGGGGCGCCCAGGCCTTCTTGCTCGAGGTCTTGCGCATGGCCTCGCAGGCTTTGCTGCAAAACCAGCCGGTCGCCTTGGTGGCCGATGAAACACGCCTGCTCTTGGCGCGGCAGTTGCAAAAACGCGCGCCGGAGTTCGATCTTTTGGCCGAGCATGCGGCCTATTGCCAGACCCTGGCCGAGGGGGTCAGTCAAGCCTTGGCGCATGGCTGGGAGCATGACAAGGAGGCGGCGGCCAAGCTGGCCCAGCGTGCCAAAAACTGGGAGCGTCAGGCCGATCATTTGGTCATGCAGGGGCGGGAGCGGGCGCGCCGCCAGCCGCGCTGGGCCCCTTTTGCTGCTTTGCTGCAAACCACTGACGATGCGGCGGATGCGCTGGAGGAATCCGCATTCTTGTTGAGCCTGATTGCTGACCACCACCATCAGGGCTGGAACCGTGAGCTGCGTGACTGCCTCTCGCAGCTGGCCCAGGCGGTGCTGCATGCGACCCAAGAGCAGGTCAAGGCGGTGGCGGTGGCGCGGGGGCTCAATGCCGCCAGCGAAGCCGCCGAGCATGACGAGTTCGTGGCTGCCACCTGGCAGGTCTTGCGCGCCGAGCGCCAATGCGATGAGTTGCTGCGTTCGGCCAAGCGTTGCATGGCGGCGGAGCTGTCCAACGCGGCCGCCCTGATGCTGGTCAACGATCTGGCCAATCAGCTGGAGTTGGCCTCGGACCGCCTGCTCAACGCGGCCTATGCCCTGCGCGAGCTGGTGTTCAGCAAGACCGAGGTGGGCGCATGAACTCGCTGAAACTGAACGCACCGAACCAGCCCGGGCTGCACCCCGAGCTCTACCTGATGGGCTGCGCCGGCCCGACGGGGGCCCGTGAGCCCAGCCCGCAGCGCCTTGGCTTCAAAGCCTTCAATCTATTGCGCATGGCGCAGATGGGCCTGCCGGTGCCGCCGGCCTTCGTTCTGGGGACGCATTTTTGTGCCAACAGTGCGACTCAGGCCGAAGCCACCCAAGCGAGTCTATGGGCGCCGGCCTTGCAGGCCCTGGAGTCGGCCAGCGCCGGCTTGCGCTTTGGATGTGCGGCCCGGCCTTTGCTGCTGTCGGTGCGCTCCGGCGCGCCGGTGTCCATGCCCGGCATGATGGAGACCCTGCTCAATATCGGCTTGAACGATGAGACGGTGCAAGGCTTGATCCGGCAGACCGGCAACCCGCGGCTGGCCTGGGATGCCTACCGTCGCTTGGTCGCCAGCTTTGGCGAAGTGGTGGCGGGCCTGCCGGCGGCCTTGTTTGAAGATGAGCTGAAGCTGCTGTGTGCCGGGCGCGATGAACGCCAGCTGGACTTTGCCGAGCTGCGGGGCTTGAGTCAGCGCTATTTGCAGCTCTACCTGCAAGCCACGGGGGAGGCGTTTCCGCAGTCGGCGCAGCTTCAGTTGCAGCAGGCGATTGCTGCCGTGTTTGCCTCCTGGCAATCCGATAAGGCTTGCAGTTATCGCGCCGCACATGGGATTGCGGCGGCGATCGGAACGGCCGTCACCGTGCAAGCGATGGTGTTCGGCAACGCCGGCGCGCGCTCGGGCGCGGGTGTCGGCTTCACACGCGATCCGCGCAGCGGCGCCGCCGGTCTTTGGGTGGACTTTCTGTTCAATGCGCAGGGCGAAGACGTGGTCTCAGGCCGTCGCAGCGCCCAAGGGCATGAACAGTTGCAACAGGTCTTGCCGCAGCTTTGGGACGAGTTGCAACAAGCCTGCGCCCGACTGGAGCGGCAGATGGGGGATATGCAGGACTTTGAATTCACCGTCCAGGATGGACGTTTGTTCATGCTGCAGACCCGAGATGGCAAACGCACGCCCCAGGCCCAGGCGCGCATCGCCTTGGATCTACTGCGCGAAGGCGTGATTGACCTGCCCACCGCCCAGCTGCGCTGTCGCGGCCTGGATGCCGAGCGTTTACGGGTCAGCCGCGTGGTGGCACTCGATGGCCAAGCGATGGCGCCCATCGCCCGCGCGCAGGCCGCCAGCAGCGGTGTGGCCATGGGCCAGATTGTTTTGGACGAAGCCGGGGCGCTCGCGGCCCAGGCCGCCGGCACGCCAGCGATCTTGCTGCGGCGCGATGCCGAAACCGGCGACAGCGCCGCGCTCGCGCTGACCTTGGGCCTGCTGACCCAGAACGGCGCACGCACCTCGCATGCGGCGGTGGTGGCGCGGCAGATGGGCAAGGTTTGTCTGGTCGCCTGCGAGGGCTTGCGAATCGACGAGGCCCGCCGCGAGATTCGTATCGGCGAGCTGTGCTTGAGCGAGGGGGACTGGATCAGCCTGGATGGCAATGAGGCCTGCGTCTACCCGGGGCAGGTGCAAACCGATTGGTGGTGCCCACCGGGCCTCTTGGACGAACTGGCGCAATTGCAGCAGTCAGCAACGCAGGCGAACGCTCAGGGAACCGCTCCGCCCGCCGCCAAGGTGGATCCTGACCGTGATGCGCAAACGCCGCAGTTGCAGCCGGTTTGATGCCGAGGCCGCTGTCTTGCTCGCTTGTTACCATGGGCGCCGCATGAATTCACTCCAGAAGAAAGCCATGATGATGAAGTCCCCGAAGGCCTTGAATACTTCAACGCTGGCTGCCAGCGTGTTGCTGAGCCTGTTGGCCCTCACGGCTCAGCCGGCTGTGGCTGCCAGCTCGACCGCATCTTCCGTGTCCGAAGGCGCAAGCAGTGCCGCCAGCAGTGGCTCGAAGTCCTCGCAGTCGTCCAGCGCTTCGTCCGGCAATGAGAAGACCGCATCAGCGGGGGACTATCGCATCATCGACGTGGCGGCCGTGCCCGATCAGTCCGGCATGGTGCGCTTGCGGCTGCAAGCGGCAGGGGCTGCTGACAGCGCCGAGCTGGCGTTCCTGGTCTTGCCTCAACGAACCTTTGAGAAGTCGGGTCTAAGCGCGGGTCAGATGGTGACGGCGCGTGAACATGTCTATGGCCTGGAATTTGCGGACCTGAAGACGAACCGCGCCTTCTATCTGGTCTTGACCGATGAGTGGTATCGCGAGCTGAACAGCCAGAGCCTTGTGCTCTGAGTGAGTGATCGAGCCAGCCTGATCCGGGCCTGTCTTGCGCTGCTGCTGAGCGCGGGCTCGGGCGCCGTGTGCGCGGGCGACCTGCGTTTTTGTGAGCAGCCGGCGCAGCTGGATGCGGGGCAGCAGGACAAGCTGCTGCGGTTCACTGCCCTGGTCAAACATGAGTTGGAGCGCAGTGGCCATGGCGTTGCCTTGGTGGCGCGCGCGGGGACCGAACTCGGGCGCTTTGGCATGCGCTATTCGCACGCCGGCTTTGCCTTGAAGGGCAGTGAGAACACGCCCTGGTCGGTTCGCCAGCTCTACTACGCTTGTGACCAGGCCAAACCCCGGCTGTACGACCAGGGCTTGTCGGGATTCTTGCTGGGTGCCAATTCCAAAGAGGTGGCTTTTCTGTCGGTGCTGCTCTTGCCGCAGCCGCAGTCCAGCCAGCTCGAACGGGCGGCGCTGGATCGGCGTCAAGCGCTGAGCGTGCTGGCCCAAGACTACAGCGCCAATGCACATGCCTTCAGCACCCGCTATCAGAACTGCAACCAGTGGGTGCTGGAGCTGATGGCCAGCGTTTTCGGCAATTTGGGAAGCGCGCATCCATCGGAGGACTCGGCCGGCTCGGCGCCCTTGTCGACGCAGGACTTGCGTGCGCAAGCTCAGGGCTGGCTGCAGGCCCGGGCGTATCAGCCGGCGGTGTTCGAATTGGGCTTTCGGCCCGTGCTCTGGGTGGCTGCGGCGGCCATCCCCTGGGTTCATAACGACGACCACCCCCGCACAGATTTGCAGGCCGCGCGCTACCGGGTCAGCATGCCGGCTTCGATCGAGGCCTTTGTGCAAACGGCCTTGCCCGGCGCGCAGCGCCTGGAGTTTTGCCAGACGCAGCAGCATGTCTTGCTGAGACGAGGCTGGGTGCCAGGTCTTGCGGCCGATTGCCAGCCGCAAGCGGGCGACGAGCTGCTTCGCTTGGATGATTAGCCCGCGCGCGGGTTCGGCGGCGGGCATTCAAGCTTCAGGGCGCCCGATGTGCTGGCGCTGCTGATCTAGCTTGGGCCGCCAGCGCGGCCAGGGCGATGGAGCCCAGGCGCGAGTGGGCGCTGTCGCTGCGGCCGCTCATGGCGATGGGCAAAGGGGCGCCCATCAGCACGCTGCAGCTCACGGCGCCCGCCATGTACTCCAGCAGCTGGCCCAGGAGGCTGCCGGATTCCAGATCGTGCACCAGCAAAACATCGGCGTCGCCCGCCACCGCGGAGTTCAGGCCGTGCATCTGGGCGGCTTCCAGGTTGACGGCATTGTCGAAGGCCAGGGGGCCGTCAAGCAGGGCACCGGTGATCTGGCCACGCTGTGCCATCTTGCAAAGGGCGGCGGCGTCCATCGTGGAGGCAATCCGTTCCGAGATGGATTCGAGCGCCGACAGCACAGCCACCTTGGGCAGGGGCAGTCCTGCGACGTGGGCCAAGTCGATGGCGTGGCGCAAGATGTCGGCCTTGGCTTCCAGGTCGGGAGCGATATGGACGCCCACATCCGCGATGTACAGCGGCTTGGTATGGGTGGGGATGTCAAAGCGCTGAATCTGCGCCATACGCTGCCCGCTCGATTTTCTGCTGGATGCTTGCAGGGTTTGAAGCAGTTCATCGTTGGAAAGACTGCCCTGCATCAGCACAGCGACCTTGCTTTGTTCGGCCATGGCGCAGGCCATTTCAGCGGCGGCGTGGCTGTGCGCAGCCGGCACGATCTTGAGGCCCTGCAGGTCCAAGCCCAGCTGTTGCGCCAAGTCTCGAATCCGACCCTCGGGCCCCAACAACAGCGGCTCGATCAGCCCGCGCTCTGCGGCCATCACCGCGGCACGCAGCGCTTCCTCTTTGCAAGGGTGGATCACGGCGCAGGGCAGGGGTGTGGCCAAACGGATTTGATTCAACCAAGCGTCCATGCGGGCTTCGGCGTCGAACAAATGCATCTCCGGCAGTTCGGGGCGCGGCCGTTCGATCTTGGTCTTGGGTGCCAGCACCGTGGCCATGCCGCTGATGACCGTCTGCCCTTTCTGGTTGCAGGCCTCGCAGCCGAGTTTGACCACCCCGGACTCATCGTTCTTCTCCAGCACCGTCAACACAATCGTCAAGGTGTCGCCAATATGGACCGGGCGCGAGAAGCGCAGGGTCTGCTCCATATAAATCGTGCCTGGGCCGGGAAACTCATTGCCCAGCACCGAAGAGATCAAGGCGCCGCCCCACATGCCGTGGGCGATGACGCCGTGAAAACGGGTGCTCTCGGCATACTCGGCATCCAGATGGGCCGGATTGACGTCGCCGGAAACCAGGGCGAAGGCCTGGATGTCGCTGCGCTTGAGGGTCCGCACCAACCGGGCGGACTGACCGAGTGCTAACTCGTCATAGGTGCGGTTGCGCATCATGCCCTTGCGCAGAAGGTCGGGTGCATTCATGGTCAGAGACTCCAGGTCAGGCCGAGCGCACTGCTGCCTGTGGGTCAAGCACAAGTCTGAGGGCGATGTCTTGCAGCTTGGTCCTTGCGCATGTCAGCGGCGTGACGGGGCGAAGGACTCTGGGGCGCAATTGGGCTCGCCTTGAGCGAGATCAAATCGATGGGTTCTTGCCATCCAGACGCAAGAATCGGCACAGGTCGGGCAGATAGTCCTCAAAGTCACTCAAACCATGGTCGCTGCCCTCCAGCAGCCGAATTGGGCTCTCCTGGTAGCGGGCCTGCATCTCGCGCCAGTCCAGCACCTCGTCACCCTTGGCGATGACAGCCAAAAGCCGCTGGGGATCGTGGCTGCGGGCACAGCGGATCATGCGCAGCTGTTCAATGAATTCGGGGCGAAAGAAAAAGCGGTCTTGCGGATCCTGCCAGCAGCTCTGTTCGCCGATATAGGCCTCGAGGTCGCGGGCGGGGTCCACGGCCGGGTTCAGCAGCACGGCCGGGCTGGCTTGAAAGCGGGGCCACTCCGCCAACACCGTGGCATAGAAGCCGCCCAGTGAGCTGCCCATCAAGGCGCTCGTCTGGCGTGGCCAGTCCTCGGTCAAGGCTTCGAGCAAGCGCATCGCCTCCGCCGGCGATGGCGGGAGCTGAGGGCAGGCGAAAACCAGGTCGGGTCGATGTTCGGTGACCCAAGCACTCATGCGTTGCGCCTTGGCCGAGCGCGGCGAGGACCGAAAGCCATGCAGATAGAGCAAATGGGTCGTTTGGGGGGCAAGAGGAAGGCTCATCTGTGGCAGTCTAGCCTCGGTGTAAACCCGCGCTGCTGTGCGCTCTTGAGACGAGTGACGGTTTGTGTTGTGCGAAGTACGTTTCTGCGCATTGACGTTCCAGGCATGGCCGGTCACAGTTGCCGCCTTTGTCATGGACTTGCCCGCTCGGGTGAGCGCTGTGTCCTCGTATATTCGAGCCTGGGCGTCACAAGCGCCTCGCCCGATTTGTTCAACAGCACCAGGATGGTCTGAATGCGTATTTCTCAAGTTTTGCCGGTCGGCCCAAGCCGCCTGAGTTTGTCGGCCGTGGCGGTTGCCGTGTCTTTGTTGAGCGCTTGCGCCACCACCAGCCCTGAGGGCGCTGCGCCGACTGCTGCCGCCAGCACTGCCGCTGCTGTGGGAACTGCCGCTGCCGCCCCGGCCGCTGCGCCGGCAACTGCGCCCGCAACGGCCAAGCCCGGTGCTGCGCCTGCCGCCGCCCCGGCCGCAGCGGCCAAGCCTCCCGCCGACCCGACCGCGCCCAAGCCTTTTGCTGAGGTCAGCAAGGACGCCAAGGTGCAGGCCGGCCTGTTCCCGATCTGGCGCAAGGATGAAAAGGTCTGGCTGGAAGTGCCCAAGGCCATGATCGGCAAGCCCTTCTTGTTCACCGTCAACGTCGCCAGTTCGGTCGGTGAACGCGGCCTCTACGCCAGCCAGATGGTGGCCGACCAAATGGTTGAATGGCGCCGCATCGGCAACCAGATTCAGCTGGTGGCCTTGAACACCGCCTTCCGCGGTGAGGGCGGCGGCAAGCGTGCGGTTGAGCAGGCTTTCTCGCCCAGCTTGCTGGCAGCCGGCCCGGTGGCCAGCGCCGAGCATCCGGAGCGCAAATCGGTGCTGGTCGATGCCGGCATGTTCTTGAACGACATCCCCGGCTTGTCCACGCGACTGGAGGCGGTCTATCGCCTGCCTTACGCGCCGGACCGTGCCAATTCTTCGTTTGAGGCCGCTCGTGCCGACGACAAGCTCAGCACCCTGACCGCCCGCGTGCATTTCGCCACGCCGCGCATCCCCGCACCGCCGCTGGTGCCGCCGCCTGTGGCCGTGCCCACGCCGCCGCAAGTGCTGCCAGATGCGCGCAGCATGTTCTTCAGCTTCGTCTACAACTTCCAAGCCTTGCCGGATCTGCCGATGGCCACCCGCAAGCTGGACCCCCGCCTGGGTCACTTCATGGAGTCCTACTCGGACTACAGCGACGACCAGAAGGCCAATGTGCGCGTGCATTTGATCAAGCGCTGGCGCCTGGAGAAGCAAGATCCGGCCGCGGAGATGAGCGAGCCGATCAAGCCCATCACCTACTGGATGGACAAGAACATTCCTGAGAAGTACCGCGCCTCGGTGGCGGCCGGCATCCTGGAGTGGAACAAGGCTTTCGAGAAGATCGGCTTCAAGAACGCCATCGTGGCCAAGCAGCAGCCCGATGATGCCGATTGGGACAATATGGATTCGGGCCATGCCTCGATTCGCTGGTTTGTCGGCTCCGATGTTGGCTTTGCCATTGGCCCCAGCCATAGCGACCCGCGCACCGGTGAAATCCTCGACGCCGACATCGGCATGAGCGATGTGTTCGCCCGCGGCTCGCGTCGCATGATCAGCAATGACATCGGTTTCGGTGCCGCCCAGGCCCATGCACAGCCGCATGCGCATCTGTCGCCCTTGAACCGCCACAGCCATGACGGCGCGGCCTATTGCAATTACGCCCATGAGGCCGCCTCTGAAATGGGCTTTGCCCTGGATGTGCTGGAAGCCCGTGGCGATATCGCGCCCGACAGCCCCGAGGCCGAAGCCTTTGTGCAAGCCGTCATCAAGGACGTGATTGCGCACGAAGTGGGTCACACCCTGGGCTTGAAGCACAACTTCAAGGCTTCCATCTCGGTCACCCAGAAGCAGTTGGCCGACAAGGCCTACACCGAGAAGTACGGCATCTCCAACTCGGTGATGGACTACAACGCCTACAACCTGGCCTTGAAGGGCGAGCCTCAGGGCTCTTACAACAACACCACTTTGGGTGCTTACGACTACTGGGCGATTGAGTACGCCTACAAGCCTTTTGCACCGGAAGTGGAGGCGACCGAGTTGGCCAAGATCGCTGCACGCAGCACCGAGCCGCAACTGGCCTATGCCGACGATATCGATGCCGGCGTGGGTGGCCCTTATGACGGCTTCGATCCTGATGCGAACCGCTTCGACTTGGGTGAAGACCCCTTGAACTACTTCAAGCGCCGCCTGGCTTTGAGCCAAGAGGTGTGGGCCCGTGCGCAGGACCGCAAGCCCGAGCCGGGCACCGATCCGCTGCGCCAGCGTCGCTCCATCGTGGAGAGCTTCCGTCAGCTGGTTCGTTCGGCTGAGCTGGCAGGCAAGTACGTCGGCGGCATGCACGCGGTGCGCGACATCCCGGGCACCACCAACCGCCCGGCTTTCAAGGCCGTCGAACCTGCTCGTCAGCGCGAAGCGCTGAAGTTCATCTCGACCGGATTGTTGTCGGCCAACTCCTTCCGTTTCCGCCCTGAGTTCCTGGCTTCGCAAACGCTGGATTACAACGAGTGGGATCGTGGCGCCCAGCTGTCGATCCCTGCGGCTGTGTCTGCGGTGCAAATTGCAGCCTTGGATCGCTTGATGTCGGCCAACACGGCGCGCCGTCTGATCGATATGCCAGCCTATGTGAGCGAGAAGGACCGCAAGGGCCTGGTCTCTCTGTCCGAGGTCTACGGCACGGTGAACAGCGCGGTGTGGAGCGAGCTGAAGTCCGGCAGTGAGATCGATGGCTTGCGTCGCAGTCTGCAGCGCGAGCACCTGAAGCGTTTGCAAGCGGTGCTGACCCGCGGCAATGGCTCCGGTCTGATGGCCGATGCCTACGCGATGGTGCGCTTCCATGCTGTGCAGTTGCAGTCGGATCTGCGCAGCGCTTCGGCCAAGGGCGGCCTGAGCGTCGAAACTCGTGCTCACCTGGCCGAAAGCTTGGACATGCTGAGTGCGGTACTCAAGGCCAATATGCAGCGCAGCTAAAGCCTCAGTTCGAGTGTTGAATGAGGGCCGGTGCCGAAAGGTGCCGGCCTTTTTTGTTTCCGCGCTCCGGTGGCCCGGCCCGCCGCCGTGCTCATGGTGTCCGGGTCGGCTCTGGCGAGCCGACTCCCTTCGCTGCTCACTGCGCGGGTCAGTGGCGGCAAACTCGCTACGTTCGCTTTGCTCACTGCGCTCAAACAGGTGCCGCCAAGTCGAAAGTGAAGCGCGCTGCGCGCGCCTGACTCGCTCCGCTGCGCCCTCGGCCGCGCACAAATCGCCCGTCGGCGGGCCGGGCCACCTGCGGGTTCGGTTTTCGCCGCCGAGGCAAGGCACCTCGCGCGCTATGCAAGCGCACTGCGGCCCGGGCAGCTGCCGGGCGATTTGTGAGGGGCTGAGCAGCGCAGCAGCTTGGGGTGCGCGCGCAGCGCGCTTCAATATCTGACTTGGCGCAGCATGTTTGAACGAAACGAGCGCAGCGAGTGCAGTGAGTCCTGCGCCGGCCCCAAGATGCGAGCAGCGCAGGGAAGTCGGCACGCAGTGCCGACCCCCGAGCCATGAGCCCAGCGGCTGTACGGGTCGCAGTGCCTAACAAGAACCCCCTTTGGTCATTGCCTTTGATCTTGCATGCATGCGTTGCTGTGTCTCGGATGCTCGATTCCAAGCTTGATGAATTTTGATCAGCCGTCGCAGAGCTTGTCTTGTTCCTGAATCACAATCGCCCCGGTTCCGGAAAGAAGCGGTGCGTGCGTCCGTGAGGGCCAGTGCGGGATGTGTGGAGGAGAGGGTTCCGATGAACTATGTGTTTGGTGCGGCGGACAACGCCTTGATTTGCGGCTTTGTGCTGGCCCCGGGCCAGAAGGGCCGTGCGATCGGCTTGACCGAGGCGATGGCGTGGCTGGCCCAGAGTCCTGACACGACCGGCTCGGAGTTTCTTTGGCTGCATTTCAATCTCACCGACACCACGGCGGAGAAATGGATGCAGACCAATCTGAGTCTGCCGCCTGAGTTCTTCGAGGCCTTGCGGGTAGGCTCTCGCTCCACCCGCATTGAGGATGCGTCCGACAACCTGATCGCCGTTGTCAACGATGTGGCCTTCGAGTTCACCTTTGACCCCTCAGAGATTGCCACCTTATGGGTCAATGTGAGCGAGCGTGTGCTGGTCAGTGCCCGCGCGCATCCCTTGCGCTCCATCGACCGGCTGCGTCAGGCGGTCAAAGACGGCGCCTGCTTTGGCTCCAGCGTTGAGCTGCTGAACCATTTGATGAACGACCAGGGCGATGTGCTGGTGCGCATCGTGCGCGAGGCGACGCTGCAGGTGGATCAGATCGAAGACGGTTTGCTGGGCGGGCGTTTGCAGAAAAAGCGCGGTGAGCTGGGCCAGCTGCGCCGGGTGCTGGTGCGCTTGCAAAGACTGTTAGCCCCGGAGCCGGGCGCACTGTTTCGCTTGCTGCGGCAGCCGCCGCCCTGGGTGGCCGCGCATGACCTGGACGAGCTGCGCCAAGCCACCGAGGAGTTCTCGCTGGTGATTCGCGACTTGTCGGCGCTGCAAGAGCGCATCAAGCTCTTGCAAGAAGAAATGGCCGCTCAAGTGGGCGAGCAGACCAACCGCAGCGTTTTCACCTTGACGGTGGTGACCGTGCTGGCCCTGCCCATCAACATCATGGCCGGTATGTTTGGCATGAATGTGGGCGGCATTCCGCTGTCTGACCATCCGCATGGCTTTGCCATCATTGCGGCGATCGTGCTGTGCTTCACCGCCGTGGCAGCCTGGCTGGCCTTTCGGAAGCGGGACTAGCTGAGGAAAGATCAGCGCGCGAGCTTGCTCGCTAACGCCAGATTTCAGCGCTTGGCCAATGCAGCCAGCAGTTTGTCATGGATGCCGCCGAAACCGCCATTGCTCATGCAAAGCAAATGGTCGCCCGGCTTGGCGAGCTTGACCACCGCCGCCACCAAGGCATCCACATCGGCGCGCACATGGGCTTGCGCGCCCAGCGGCGCCAGGGCTTCCTTGGCATCCCAGTCCAGACCCAGCTGATTGCAAAAGCTCTGGTCGGCTTCTTCCAGCGCCCAGGGCAGCTGCGCCTTCATCGCGCCCAGCTTCATGGTGTTGGAGCGCGGCTCGAAGATGGCCAAGATGCGCTCGGCCGGTGCAATGCGGCGGCGCAGGCCGTTCACCGTGGTGCGGATGGCCGTAGGGTGGTGGGCAAAGTCGTCGTAGACCTTGATGCCCGCCACTTCGCCGCGCAACTCCATGCGGCGACGCACATTTTTGAACTCGGCCAGGGCGGCTGCGCTTTGCTCCGGCGTGACACCCACATGCTCGGCGGCGGCGATGGCGGCCAAGGCGTTCAGCTGGTTGTGCTCGCCATACAGCGACCATTCGACCCGCGCCACTTTAAGGCTGCCGCGCAGCACATCAAAGGCTTGCGGTTCGCCGCGGGCGCGCAGCGTGCCGCTTTCTTCCTTGCGGGCACCGAAGCGCTGCACATCGCTCCAGCAACCGCGGCTGAGCACGCGCTGCAGCGCCTCTTCACGCGCATTGACGACGATGCGGCCACTGGCCGGCACGGTGCGCACCAAATGGTGGAACTGAGTCTCGATGGCGGCCAGGTCGGCAAAGATGTCGGCGTGGTCAAACTCGAGGTTGTTCAGCACCGCAGTGCGCGGCCGGTAGTGCACAAATTTGCTGCGCTTGTCGAAGAAGGCGGTGTCGTACTCGTCGGCTTCGATGACGAAGCTCGCGCCTTCACCCAAGCGGGCTGAAACGCCAAAGTTCTGCGGCACACCGCCGACCAGGAAGCCGGGCTTCAAGCCGGCGTGTTCCAAGATCCAAGCCAGCATCGAGGTCGTGCTGGTCTTGCCGTGAGTCCCGGCCACGGCAAGCACATGGCGGCCTTGCAGCACATGCTCGGCCAAGAACTGTGGGCCGCTGGTGTAGGGCAGGCCGGCGTCCAGAATGGCTTCCATCAGCGGGAACTTCTCGCCACGGGTGACCACATTGCCGATCACAAAAAGATCGGGTTTCAGGCTCAGCTGGTCGGCGCCAAAGCCGCTGATCAGCTCGATCTCTAAGGCCTCCAACTGATCGCTCATCGGCGGGTAGACATTGGCGTCGCAGCCGGTGACCTTGTGGCCTGCCTCACGCGCCAGCGCGGCCAGGCCGCCCATGAAAGTGCCGCAGATGCCGAGGATGTGAATGTGCATGGCGAGAAAGAAGAAGGAAAAGCGTAAGGGCTCAGGCGCTGAACCAGTGCGGGCAGCGTTCCAAAACGTCGTTTAAAGAAGTCAGGATGGTGCACCGGTCGGCCACGGCCGGATCGGGCTGCTTTAAATCGGGCACCAAGACCACGCCCATACCGGCACTCAGGCCGCCTTGGGCGCCGTAGCTGCTGTCTTCAAACACCAAGGCCTTAGCAGGAGCCATGCCAAGGCTTTGGGCCGCCAGCAAGAAAAGATCAGGGTGCGGCTTGCCGCGCAGCACTTGGTCGCCGCCGTGAACCCGGCTGCCGAAGTAGTCGAGTAGGCCTGCCAGGCGCAAGCGCCTGAGCACCTCGGCATGGCGGGTGGAGGAGGCCAGGGCCAGTGGCACGCCTTGCTCCTTCAGTCGGCTCAGCAGGGCTTCGGCGCCGGGCTTCAATTCAAAGCCGCGGCCTTGGAATTGCGCCTCGACTTCGGCATCCACCGACTCATACATGGCCTCGGCTGCAGCGCGCGAGCCGAACTTCTCGCTCAGGATCTGCAGACAATCGGCCCGGTTGCGCCCCACAGTCAGCAGATAGTCGCTGGGCGAGAGCGGCGTGCCGGCCGCTGCGCTTTGGCGCAGCCAGGCGTCACGGATGGGCCGCTCGGAGTCGAGCAGCAGGCCGTCCATATCGAAGATGGCCGCGGTGAAGCGGCGGCCGGTGTGCGGCATGTTGGCCTTCGGCTCAGCGCAGCGCGTGGCGCCCGGCGTCCAGCGTGGCCTGGATGTCGGCGTCCGTGTGCGCGGCGGAGACAAAGCCGGCCTCGTACAGCGCCGGGGCCAGGTAGACGCCGGCGTCCAGCATGGCGTGGAAGAAGCGGTTGAAGCGCTCCTTGTCGGTGGTCATCACGGTCTGGTATTCCTGCGGCAGCTGGTCCATCAGGAAGAAGCCGAACATGCCGCCCTGGCAATCGACGCTGAAGGGCACGCCGTTTTCTTTAGCAACGGCCGCCAAGCCATCGACCAAGCGGCGAGTCTTGGCCGACAGGTCTTCGAAGAAACCGGGCTTTTGGATCTCGCGCAGCGTGGCCAGGCCGCAGGCGGTGGCCACCGGGTTGCCGCTCA
>NZ_JBMLSK010000390.1:0-10394 GCF_049240545.1 Roseateles sp.
CCTGGGCGTAATAGGTCTCGGCATTGGCCTTGATCTGCTCGGCCGTCAGCGGCGGACGAGTGGCGTTGCGGCCAGACGGGTCGCCAATCATGGAGGTGAAGTCCCCGATCAAGAAGATCACCTGGTGGCCCAGGTCCTGCAGCTGGCGCATCTTGTTCAGCACCACGGTGTGGCCGATGTGGATGTCGGGGGCTGTTGGGTCCAGGCCCAGCTTGATGCGCAGCGGCACGCCGGTGGCCTCGGATTTGGCCAGCTTTTGCAACCAGTCCGCCTCGGGAAGCAGCTCGTCACAAGCGCGCAGAGAGACCGCCATTGCCTCGCGCACTTTGTCGGTGATCGGGTATGCCGGCTTGGCCGAGCTTGGGGGATTGACAGGCGCGGGCGTTTGCTTTTCGGTCATGACAATGAGCTGGGCTCGGGTAAAGCCTTGATTTATCGGGTTTTCTAGACGTTGACGCGGCGATTGACTCTGTATACTCGCGCCTAGTTTTCGATGACACCCCCCAGAAGTTGGTGAGATGTCGCGAAAAGATCAATTCTAGTGGACGCGATTCATGGCTTTCGCGACACCTTTGTCAGACGCTCGCTGCAGTTGAGTGTCAAAACAAGAAGAACTTGGGATTTGATGAGCGTGACTGACCGGATGAACGATGTGAAACAGGCTCTGGCGCGAGCCGAAGCCTTTGCCGCCCGCCATCCCCGTGCTTTGACGGGCACCGTGGTCGGCCTGCTCAGCGGCTTTGCCGTGACCGCTTTTGGCATTGCCCCACTCGCCCCTGACGCCCGCGATTTGCCCCAGCGCACCGTGGCCGAGGCAGTGCAAACCCTTGATCTGGACGATCAACTGGCTGCGCTGGCCGATCACAAGATTGGGCTGAGCCGCAGTGAACTGACCCGCAGCAGCGACACGGTAGAAAGTCTGTTCAAGCGTCTGGGCGCCTTTGACCCAGCCGCTGCTCAGTTCTTGCGCACCGACCCGCTTGCTAAGCGCGTGCTGCAGGGCCGCGCCGGAAAGTCGGTGCACCTGACCGCCGATGCTTCAGGTGCGGTGCAGTCGATGGTGGTGCGATTCCAGGCCGACAAGCCTGAGCAGCAATCCACCCATTTCAATCGACTCAGCATCACCCGCTCCGGCAACGCCTTCAGCGCCAAATTGGAAACGGCCGCGCTACAGGCGCAGGTTCGCTTGGGCAGCGGCAGCATTCAAACCTCGCTCTTTGCCGCCACCGATGAGGCGCGCATCCCGGACGCCATTGCCTCACAAATGGCCGATATGTTCTCCGGCGACATCGACTTCCACCGCGAACTGCGCAAGGGCGATCGCTTTTCTGTCGTGTATGAAAGCCTGACCGCCGATGGCGAAGCCGTGACTTGGGACAGCGGCGCCAGCGGCCGCGTCATTGCCGGTGAGTTCATCAACAATGGCCGCAGCCATTCAGCCGTTTGGTTCAAAGACAGCGTGACCGGCAAGGGCAGCTTCTTTGGCTTCGACGGTCAGAGCAAGCGTCGCGCTTTCTTGGCCAGCCCGATGGAGTTCTCCCGCATCACCTCCGGTTTTGCGATGCGCTTCCACCCGATTCACAAGACCTGGCGCGCCCACCTGGGCGTGGACTACGGCGCCCCCACGGGCACCCCCGTCCGCACCGTTGGCGACGGTTTGGTCGAATTTGCCGGCTGGCAAAACGGCTTTGGCAATGTCGTGCATGTGCGTCATAACGGCGACCGCACCACCGTCTATGCGCACTTGAGCCGTATCGATGTCAAGAAGGGCCAACGCATTGAACAGGGTCAAAGACTGGGCGCTGTAGGCGCCACCGGCTGGGCCACCGGCCCACACCTGCACTTTGAATTCCGTGTCAAGGGCGCCCACCAAGACCCACGCGCGATTGCCCGCGCCTCCGAGGCTGTCACGCTGCCGAACTACGCCCGAGCCCAGTTCAAGCAGACCGTGGCCAGCGTCAAGTCGCAACTGGACGTGGCGCAGACCATGGACGGCGGCGTCAGCGGCGCAGACTGACCCACCGGCGCCGACCGTTTTCCAGGCATGCCCGGGCCGCGCGATCTTTTCATCGGCCTGATGTCCGGCACTTCGCTGGACGGAGCAGACGCCGTGTTGGCGCGCTTTCCCGAAGCGGGTGGCGCCATGGAAGTGCTGCAACACCTGCATCACCCCTTCCCAAGCGCCCTGAGGGATGAGTTGCTAGCCCTGAACAGCCCCGGCGACAACGAACTGCACCGCAGCGCACTGGCCGCCACAGGGGTGGCGCGCAGTTATGCCGATCTTGTGGCGCAATTGCTGGAGGCAAGCGAGATCTCTCCCCGCAGCGTCACAGCGATCGGCGCGCATGGACAGACGGTCAGGCATCGCCCCGGTGAGTTCGACGGCTGCGGCTACACCCTGCAATTGATCAATGGCGCCTTGCTGGCGGAGCAAAGCGGCATCCCCGTGGTCTGCGATCTGCGCAGCCGGGATCTAGCTGCCGGAGGGCAAGGCGCCCCTTTGGTTCCCGCCTTTCATCGCGCGCAGTTTGGTCGAATGGAACGCGATGTTGCGGTACTGAACATTGGTGGCATCAGCAATATCAGCCTGCTCGACCGTCAGGGCGGCACCCTGGGCTTCGATTGCGGGCCGGGCAATTGTCTGATGGACCTTTGGGCTACCGAACACCTGGGGAAGCCGTTTGACGCGGCCGGCGCCTGGGCCGCCAGCGGCAAAGTTTTGCCGGACTTGCTCAGTCAGATGCTGGCCGAACCCTTTTTCGCCCTGCCCCCGCCGCGCAGCACCGGGCGCGACCTGTTCAATCGCGCCTGGCTCGATCGTCTGCTGCCAAGCTCAAGCCACGCTCAGCCCCAGGACATTCAAGCCAGCCTGCTGGAACTCACCGTACACGGCGTCGTGGACAGCCTGAGACGGTACGGGCTTTCAAGCCAGGATTTGCTCGTTTGCGGCGGCGGCGCACTCAATGCGCACTTGATGCAGCGACTGCAAGCGCTATTGCCCGGAGTCAAAGTCCTGCCGACCGACGCCCGAGGCCTACCGGCAATGCAAGTCGAAGCTGCGGCCTTTGCCTGGTTGGCGATGCGCCATGTGCGCGGACTACCCGGGAATCTATCCAGCGCCACCGGCGCCTCAGGCCCGCGCATACTGGGCGCACTCTACCCGGCCTGATAAGGCTTGCCACAATGAAAAAGCCGCCAAAACTTGGCGGCTTTTGAACAAGGCTGAAAACAGCTTCAGACCGAGAAACTGGACCCGCAACCACAGGTGGTCGATGCATTCGGATTCTTGATCACGAACTGCGCGCCCTGCAGGTCTTCCTTGTAATCGATCTCGGCGCCGACCAAGTACTGCAGGCTCATGGCGTCAATCAGCAAAGTCACGCCATTCTTGTTCATCTGGGTGTCGTCCTCGTTGACAGCTTCATCAAAGGTGAAGCCATACTGGAAACCGGAGCAACCGCCACCCTGCACGAATACACGCAACTTCAACTCAGGATTGCCTTCCTCGGCAACCAGATCACGCACCTTTTCGGCCGCACTGTCGGTGAAGACAAGGGGAACAGGCATGTCATCCACAGACGAGGAGGAAGACTCAAGAACTGCGCTCATATTTATTCCTGATGGTTAGGCTCAATGCTCGTATTGTCCACATAAAACCCGACTAACGCAGTCGGATGATGACAAGACCACAAAGCACCCGCTGGCAATTGTTGCGCCAAGCATGCACACGAAGCCAAAAAACGAAAAAGGCCGCTCGAAAGCGGCCTTGCAGTGCGGCTTTGCACACCCCAAGGGCAGCAAAGACCGACAACCAAGTTCGATCAGCGCTTGCTGAACTGCTTCCGACGACGAGCGCCGTGCAGACCGACCTTCTTACGCTCGACTTCACGCGCATCACGCGTCACGAAGCCAGCGCGGCTCAGTTCGGACTTCAAGGTTGCGTCGTAGTCGATCAGAGCGCGGGTGATGCCGTGACGCAGGGCGCCGGCTTGACCCGACTCGCCACCGCCATGCACATTCACCTTGATGTCAAAGGTCTCGCCATGATTCGTCAGCAGCAAAGGCTGGCGAGCAATCATGATCGAGGTCTGACGACCGAAATAATCACCAATGGCTTTGCCATTGACGACGATTTGGCCGGTGCCCTTCTTGATGAAGACACGAGCGACCGACGACTTGCGGCGGCCTGTACCGTAGTTCCAGTTTCCGATCATCATCGTTCCTTAGATTTCCAGAGCCTTGGGCTGCTGAGCGGCGTGCGGGTGGGTGTCACCTGCATAGACCTTCAGCTTCTTCACCATGGCGTAGCCCAACGGACCCTTGGGCAGCATGCCCTTGACAGCCTTTTCCAAGGCGCGGCCTGGGTGCTTGGCTTGCATGTCCTTGAACTTGGTGGCGTAGATACCGCCCGGGAAACCCGAGTGACGGTAGTACACCTTATCATTGGCCTTGTTGCCAGTGACACGCAGCTTTTCTGCGTTGATGATGACGATGAAATCGCCGGTATCCACGTGAGGCGTATAAATGGCCTTGTGCTTGCCGCGCAAACGGAGTGCCACTTCGCTGGCAACACGTCCGAGCACCTTGTCGGTGGCGTCAATCACAAACCACTCGTGCGTCACTTCTGCCGGCTTGGCGCTGAAGGTCTTCATGAGAGTTACTTTCGAATGCTGACCCCAAAACGAGATCAACGGTCGGATGGCTGAATCAGATCTTGGTGCCGAATCTTGTTCAAATTCGTTTCTTCGCTCGGTTCCGCTTATTGAGGTCAAGTGCCGGCTCTCACCAAACACCCTGATCTCGCGGCCTCTCACGTCAGGCACAAAGACTTCTTCCCTGCAGCCAAATACAGGAAAGCCAGACATTCTAGCAGACACCAAAGAAACTTGAAAGGCCTCTCCCAAGAGGTGCGCCACACGGCGCTGATCACCTCAAGCTAAAATCAGGGAAACTACTTAGCCCGCACTTCGGTAAAGCCCATGACCTCGCCCTCCGCCTCCCCCAACCCACAGGCCCCTGCCGCCGCAAAACAGGCCGGCAGCTTCGCCTGGGGTCCGGTAGCCGCGCTGGGTCGACTGTCTTCCTGGATTCCCATCCGCTCGCTCGGTAGGCGGCATCGCCGGCGCATCGCCCAGCATTTGCTATCGCTCAACGAGCGCGATCGCTATCTGCGCTTTGGTTATCCAGCATCGGATGAGCAAATCAGCCGCTATGCCATGGCCATCGACTTTGATCGGGACGAAGTCCTGGGCGTGTTCAACCGAAAGCTCGAGTTGGTGGTGATGGCCCATCTCGCCTACGCCCCAAAACCCCAAAGAGCCGGGCAACCTGCCATGGCGGAGTTTGGCGTTTCGGTGCTACCGCAGGTCAGGGGCCGAGGCCTAGGCGCCCGCCTGTTTGAACGAGCTGCCCTGCACGCACGCAACCGCGGCATCGACACCCTCTTTATTCACGCACTGAGCGAGAACGGGCCCATGCTGAAGATCGCTCGCAATGCGGGAGCCACGGTGGAGCGGGACGGTTCGGAGTCCGAGGCATGGCTGCGTTTGCCGCCCGATTCAGTGTCCTCTCATGTCGGCGAGGCGATCGAGCGTCACATGGCTGAGTTGGACTTCCAGTTCAAACGCCATGTTCGCGTGATTGGCGACATCATCGACGGCGTCGCCGAAGTCAAAGCCAAGTTCGAAACACCAGGCAAGGCCGCAAAACAATAGTCTCAGTCGCCAGGGGCGCGAAAGTGGCTGGACCCCACCTAGACCGGGGGTAGCTACCGAGTTAGCTGTCATCGAACTGCGCTACATTGATTGCATAAGCGCGGTAACAACAGCGCAATTCAAACATTGAGGCTGTCGAGGGACATGCAAACCATCATTCCTTGGGTGATCGCGCTGCTGGCTGGCTTTGCCATGCTGGCGTTCGCTGTTTACTGGGCGTTACGACGGCCAGCAACAGCAAGCAAGCCGCTGCCAACCGAGTGGTCCCTGACAGCGCGGCCGGTCTTCAGTGCCGAAGAGCGGCGCGTCTATCGGCTACTCAAGGAGGCGCTGCCTCACCACGTGATTCTGGCCAAGCTGCCACTGGTTCGTTTTTGTCAACCGACCGAAGCCAACGAAGTGCGCTACTGGTTCGAGTTGCTGGGCGCCATCCATGTGACTTTCGCAATCTGCAGCCCCAATGGCCGCGTGCTGGCTGCGGTGGACCTGGACGGTGAACGCAGCATGTCCAGCCGCAGCCTGCAAATCAAGCAGTCGGTACTCGGTGCTTGCCGCGTGCGTTATTTGCGCTGCACCATGGAAAACCTGCCCAGCGCCGCCGAATTGCAGTTGCTGGTACCGTTCACCAACAGCAGTGCTCGCGGGCCCCAACCAGCGCCCACACCCACCGCCACAGCGGCAGCTCGCGCAGCCATCCAACGCGCCGCTGCACGCAGCAGTACTAGCAACAAAGCCCCAACCGGGCGACATGGGCTGTGGCAAGACTCCGCCATCTTCCACGATTCTTTTTTCGCACCCGACAGCCGGTTTGACACCGCTGCTGGCAGTGACTTGCCCAGAGCAAGTCGCCCCGCTGGCAGCAGCAGCTTTCAAGGCTTGACCTCCTTTGTCGAGCCGATGAGTGTCGACTCCCATTTCCCCGACGAAGCGCCGAACGACATCGTCGGCATGGTGGTGGACTCGCCGCGATACGGCGGACGCCTGCCGCGCTGAGATTTCAGTTCTTCCCGACGACTGCGCAAGCGATACTGCGGCGCCGGACCGAACAAGGTCCGGCGCCGTTTTTCTTTTCTCCGCCCATGAACCCAGACCTGGACCGCAGCTTTGGCGCCCTGACACCCGAATTCATGCTGGACGCGCTCGACGCGGCCGGCCTGTTCGGCGACGGCCGCATGCTGCAACTGAACTCTTACGAAAACCGGGTGTTGCAAGTGCATCTGGAGGACGGTCGCATTGCCGTCGCCAAGTTCTACCGTCCCGGCCGCTGGAGCGATGCGCAAATCTTGGAAGAACACCAGTTTGCGCGCGAACTGGCCGAGGCCGAGGTGCCGGTCGCAGCCCCTTGGACGCTCAGCGATGTCAAGGCGCAGTTGAAACTGGTGGGCGACCCGGCCACCTTGGCCCATTTTGGCGACCAGCGCTTTGCCGTCACGCCGCGCCAAGGCGGTCGCGCGCCTGAGTTGGAAGACCGCGAGGTCTTGAGTTGGATCGGCCGCCTGCTCGGTCGTTTGCACAATGTCGGACGACAGCGCCCGTTTGAGCACCGCTTGAGTTGGGTCGGCGCACAACCCGGCCAACTCGCGCGAACCTTGCTGCTCGACCTGGACTGCATTCCGATTGAAGTGCTACCCGCCTGGGATGCCATGGTGCAAGCCTGCCTGGCCCGCATCCAGCAAAGCTTTGATGCCATCCCAGACTTGCAAACGCTGCGCCTGCACGGCGACTGCCACCCCGGCAACATCCTCTGGACACCCGACCACGGCCCCCATTTCGTGGACCTCGACGACGCCGTCACCGGCCCGGCCGTGCAGGACCTGTGGATGCTCTTGTCCGGCGATGAGGTGGCGGCGCGCCAGCAATTGATGTGGATCTTGGACGGCTACGAGACCGTCGCCGAGTTCGACCGCCGCGAGCTGCGCTTGATCGAACCCTTGCGCACCTTGCGCATGATCCACCACAGCGCCTGGCTGGCCAAACGCTGGAACGACCCGGCCTTCCCCTTGGCATTCCCCTGGTTTGGCAGTTCCAACTATTGGCATGACCAGGTCGCCAAGCTCGGCGAGCAACTGGAAACGATGACGCCCAAGGACGAGCGGCCGGTGGATGACTTCCGCGACGAAGGCGATGTGTCATTCGACGAGGGTTTCCGCTAGGGAAATGCGCCGCACTTGGGCCACCTGGGATGACGAATTTGTCGGCCAGCTTTACAGATTTCTGCAGCCCAACAAGCTCGCGGCCCTAACTCCTTGATTCATTGAGCTGTATCAAGTTGGCACGAAACTTGTAACGGAATGTTGCCTTCTCCCCATGGAACGGAGGCCATGTCGAACCAGCGCCCAGCCGCTGCGCCGAACATGGCGCTGTGCTGTTGGGTTCTGGTCAACACTTCTTTGAATGAGCAATTTATGCAAACCCAAAAACTCTTCAGCGCCCTGACCCTGGCCTTCGTTGGCGGCCTCTTCACCGGTGCCGCACAAGCCGGCGTTGTCTATAGCGAAGGCTTTGACAACGGCTTCAACGGCTGGACCCGCGGCGATGCCTACTGGTCGAATTGCCAAGGCCAAGGCAATTGCGTTCTCAGCTCCGGGGGGCAGAGCGGCGCCTACTTCAACCTGGGCACCCGCACAGGCCCTGAACCCGACCACCGCTTTTTCATCAGTTCCGTGTTCGACATTGCGGCCAACAGCGTCTACACGCTGGATTTCTACGTCGCTGACAACTATGCCGGTTTTGCGCCGTACAACGTGCCCATCCAGGCACAAATCAACGGCAGCAATGTCGGCGGCATCGTCAAGGCCTCGACTGGAGGCTGGAACCTGATCAGCCTGCAATGGAACTCGGGCTCAGCCACCACGGCCCAGATCACTTTGAAGAACGAATACCAGCTGTCGGGCTACTACCAAACAGGCGGCTCGCACGACTGGGGTTTCGGCAACGACTTCCGAGTCGACTCGATTTCCATGACTGGCGCCGCTCCGGTGTCGAACCAAGTGCCGGAGCCCGCGACGCTGTCGCTGGTGGCCCTGGCCTTGCTGGGCGTTTGCGCCGGCCGTCGCCGCTCGGCTTGAGCACGACTCCATCGCCATGAAAAAGCCCGCCAATTGGCGGGCTTTTTTTCTTGCTGCGAGCCGTTGAACAATCAGCCCAGCAGCATGGCGTTGACGCGACGCACGTAGGCCGCCGGGTCTTCCAGATGGCCGCCTTCGGCCAGCACGGCCTGGTCGAAGATCACCTGGGCCAAATCGTCAAATTGGGCGGCGCCGTCCAGCTTCTTGATCAGGGCATGCTCGGCATTGATCTCCAGCGTCGGCAGCGAGCTCGGCGCAGCCTGGCCGGCTTGCTTGAGCAAGCGAGCCAAATGGCCGCTCATATCGCCCTCTTCCACCACGATACAGGCGGGCGAGTCGACCAGACGGGTGGAGACGCGCACGTCCTTGGCGCGCTCCTTCAACGCTTCCTTCAGGCGGTCCAGCAAGGGCTTGAAGGTTTCGGCCGCTTCCTCGGCCTTCTTCTTCTCGTCCTCATCCTGCAGCTTGCCCAGGTCGATGGCGCCCTTGGCCACCGATTGCAGCGGCTTGCCTTCGAACTCGAACAGGTGGGAGAGCATCCACTCGTCCACGCGATCGGTCAGCAGCAGCACCTCGATGCCCTTCTTGCGGAAGATCTCCAACTGCGGGCTGTTCTTGGCGGCGCTGAGCGAATCGGCGGTGATGTAGTAAATCGCGTCCTGGTCTTCCTTGGCGCGCTTCAGGTAGTCGACCAGGGACACGCCCTCGTCGGACTGTGTGGAGGCAAAGCGCAGCAGCTTGGCCAGACGCTCCTGGTTCTGGTGGTCTTCGCCGATGCCTTCCTTGAGCACCTGACCGAAATCTTTCCAGAAGTCGGCGTACTTGGCGCGATCGGCCGCGTCCTCGCTGTCGGCCAGCGATTCCAGCATGCCCAGCACGCGCTTGGTCGAGCCCTCGCGGATGGCCTTCACATCGCGGCTTTCCTGCAGCAACTCACGGCTGACGTTGAGCGGCAGGTCGGCCGAGTCGATCACGCCCTTGACGAAGCGCAGGTAGACCGGCATCAGCGCCTCGGCATCGTCCATGATGAAAACGCGCTTGACGTAGAGCTTGACGCCACCGCGCTTGTCGCGGTTCCACAGATCAAACGGCGCCTTCTTCGGGATGTAGAGCAGCTGGGTGTACTCGCTGCGGCCTTCCACGCGGTTGTGGGTATGGGCCAGCGGCGCTTCGGTGTCGTAGCTGATCTGCTTGTAGAACTCCTCGTACTGCTCCTGCGTGACTTCGCTCTTGGAGCGCGACCACAGGGCCGAGGCCTTGTTGACCGACTCCCACTCGTCCTTGATCACCTGCTTGGCGGCCTCGGCATCCCACTCTTCCTTCTTCATCAGGATGGGCAGGGAGATGTGGTCGGAGTACTTGCTGATGACCGACTTCAGACGCCAGGTCTTGAGGAACTCGTCCTCGCCTTCGCGCAGATGCAAGATCACATCGGTGCCGCGGCCGGCCTTGGTGATGGTCTCGACTTCGTAGTCGCCGGTGCCCTCAGACGTCCAGCGCACGCCGGCTTCGGCGGCCACGCCGGCGCGGCGGGTTTCCACCGTGATGCGGTCGGCGACGATGAAGCCCGAGTAGAAGCCCACGCCGAACTGGCCGATCAGGTTGGCGTCCT